>CAIVWH010000019.1 GCA_903909605.1 uncultured Micrococcales bacterium
CACCGCCTGGCCACCGTGGTCGACAGCGACCTAATCATCGTTCTCCAGGATGGCGCCGTGGTCGGCGCCGGCACCCACAAGGAGCTGCTCAAGTCGACCCCGCTCTACAAGGACCTGGCCAAGCAGCAGAAGCTCGCCTAGGTCGATCGGCGTGGATCCCCGCTTTATGGGTGGGATCGCCTAAGATCCTTGAAGGAGCGTGAAATGTCTTACAAGTCGCCGAAGTTCAAGGAACCAGCAAAGCCAGTCGGTAAAGTCGCTGAGCTATTCGCTGGCGTTGGCGGCTTCCGTATTGGTTTGGCGGCAGCTGGGTGGGAAACGATTTTCTCTAACCAATGGGAGCCTTCGACCAAAACCCAGCATGCTTCAGATGTTTATGCGGCGCGCTTCGGTACCAAGGGCCACACGAATGTTGACGTTGCAACCATCAAGGCTCTTCCAGAAGACACAGACCTCCTTGTCGGTGGCTTTCCTTGCCAGGACTACTCAGTTGCAAAATCAAAGAGCGCTGCAAAAGGCCTTGAAGGCAAAAAGGGTGTCCTCTGGTGGGAGATTCTTCGCTTAGTTCAGGGTCAGAAACCAAAATTCATTTTCCTGGAGAACGTCGATCGCCTGCTCAAGTCCCCATCCAGTCAACGCGGTCGCGACTTTGCAATCATGCTCAAGACACTCGGCGATGAAGGTTACGTCATTGAGTGGCGAGTGGTGAACGCAGCTGAATACGGATTCCCGCAACGTCGCATCCGCGTCTTTATTATTGCCCGCAGGCTAGACACTATAGGCAAGGGTTGGGAGCTAAACCCGTGTGAGCACCTGTTCAAGACCGGCATTCTTGCCCGCGCTTTACCAATTCACCAAGAAGCTCTGCCCTTGAATGAAATCGACCTTTCCGAAGAAGCCGATGTCATCTCCAGAACGTTCAACAAGGGCGCTGCCAAGTCTCCTTTCCTAAATGCCGGCGTCTACTTGAATGGTGTTGCGCATACAGTCAAAACATCTGCAGTTCTCGCTAAGGCACCTGTTGTGCTGGGCGACGTGATTCTCGAAGACAACGAAGTCCCGGCTGAATACTGGGTCTCGAAAGACAAATTGCCAGAGTGGAAGTACCTAAAAGGTGCCAAGAACATCGAGCGTACCCACGCTGGTGGAGGCACTTACACCTATAGCGAGGGTTCAATGGCCTTCCCGGATCTGCTAACCAATCCAAGCCGCACAATTTTGACGGGTGAGGGTGGAACCACAGCATCGCGCTTCAAGCACATCATCAAGACAGCCAAGGGTTACCGCCGCCTTATGCCTATCGAGCTCGAGCGTTTAAACGGCTTCCCTGACAACTGGACTCAAACTGGCGCTGATGGAAACGAGATTTCTGACGTTCGCCGATCTTTCTTTATGGGAAACGCGCTAGTCATTGGTCTCATCGAAAAAGTCGGCAAAGTTATTGCCAAGGAGCTCTAGCGGCTCGCTTCATTAAAGATTCGCTACTACTTTTTCGATGTACCTCTGATTTAGCCAGAAGCTCTTCTTCATCCGATATTCGCCGTCTGGGCAAAGAACGACGTCACGGCTGTCACGACCATGTGGGCGAACATGGGCTACAGTCGACCCGGCAATGCCCGGCAATACATAAGTGCCATCCTTGATTGCCGATTGCGTCTGACCGTAAACCTTCTCAGCCTCCTGGCGATCACTGAAGGGCATATTCCAGTAGCCAAATTTGACGAACCGCTCCACACCGTTCACGTCAGCCTGAAATACAGCCAGCAGGAATTTTCTTTCAAGGGCTTCCGCAAACCCGCTTTCTTCCCAGGGTGTCGCTAGTACATCACCATAGTCGAACGGGGAAAACGACATAGATTCCCTGGCTTTGCCATTGGCCTTGAGATTGACAATCTTTAGCTGGATACCAGCAGCTTTTAGTTCCTTAACCGAAGTGTGGCCATTGGTAAGCATCCGCTCAACAAGAGTTCTGACCACTGACTTGGATGCACCGTTCGCATCGAACTCCTGAACTAGCTCATCTTTCGATCGACCTAGATAAGGCCTGAGCTTGGCCGAAGTGGCTTGCTCAAAGGTCTGCCCTGGAACAATCGAAAGTGAACCAGCCTCCGGGGCGGCGGCAATCAGGGACGTCAGGTAGCCCTGGCTAAAAGAAAATCCTCTTCTATTGGCAGGGAGGTCAGAAAAAGGTTGGGGTGTGGCGTCCCTGCCTTTACCAGCACCCTTCCTGCTCGCTTTTAAGTAGAACGTGTCACCCTCGGATAGCTCATGCGCGCGCCCATCAGCAACGATTTGCTGGATAGTCAGCCAATCCCTCCGTATTTGATCAATATCGTGTTCGGTCATTACGTGAACAAATTGATTAGGGGTAAATCTGAGATCAATCTCGTTAGTGCCTGGCAGGTACTCGTAGCAGAGAATAAGCATTCTTTCGCACTTGGAAAGGAGGCTGCTTGATTCAAACTTTTCAGAGACTAACTCCATGAAATTGATAAGGGTTAGCGAGAGCCTTTCCTTTGCCTGAAGCTGACCGCCTTTAGTTCGCTTTAGGCCAGTTACTTTCAATTCAAGTTTTGCAAGGGGGAAGTCTGGCTCAGAAAAACTATTGGGCTCAATCCCGAAATAGTATTTCTCAACCAGGTTGCCCAACCGGCCTTTACCTGTACTGACTTTAATTGCAGAAGGTAAAGAGACCGCCTCTGCAAGGCTTTTCCTGATCAAGCCCTTCGCGTATCGAACAATATCTTCTTCCGAAGTCTCGTCATAATCTTCGATTGGCATTTCTCCCCCTGAGCCAAAATCCGGTTAGCCGCGAGAGGCGATCTCGACCACGTTCTTGAGCAGCATCGCGCGGGTCATTGGGCCCACGCCACCAGGGTTCGGCGATAGCCAGCCGGCGACGGCGGCAACATCCGGGTGAACGTCGCCGAGCAGAACAGACGAGGTGGCGTCATCGTGACGGGTTACGCCCACGTCAAGCACGGCCGCGCCGGGCTTGACCCACGAGGGCTGCACGAAGTGCGCAACGCCAAGGGCAGCAACCACGATGTCGGCCCGAGCGACCGAAGCGGCAATGTCACGCGAGGCCGAGTGCAACAGGGTGACGGTTGAGTCGACGCCCTTGCGGCTCATCAGCAGGCCTAGCGGGCGGCCGACCGTGACCCCGCGACCAATCACGGCAACCTCTGCCCCGCGGGTTGGCACGTCATAGCGACGCAACAACTCGAGAATGCCGGCAGGGGTGCAAGGCAGTGGCGAAGTGATCTCTGAGTTCACACCAAGCACCAGTCGACCGAGGTTGGTCGGGTGCAGGCCGTCGGCATCCTTGGCCGGGTCGATCAGTTCGAGCATCTCGTTGGTGTCGATGCCAACCGGCAGCGGCAACTGCACGATATAGCCGGTGACCTCGGCAGCAGCATTGAGTTCGCGAATCGCGGCGCGCACATCATTCGCCGAAGCCGTTGCCGGCAAATCGATGCGAATCGAGTTCACGCCAATCTCGGCGCAGTCGCGATGTTTGCCGCCAACATACTTATGCGAACCCGCGTCGTCGCCAACCAGCAGGGTTCCCAAACCAGGATGCACATCCCGCTGCTTAAGCGCGATGACCTGCTGTGCCAACTCGGCCTTGATGGCCTTGGCGACAGCGAGTCCGTCGAGCTTAATTGCGGTCATTGGTTACCAGGTCTCTAGGCCTGGGTACAGCGGGAACGCGTCGGTCAACTTCTTGACGCGAGCCTTCAGCGCCGCGATGTCTGGGTTTGGCAGAAGCACGCCGGCGATGATGTCGGCAACCTCGGTGAACTCCTCGTGACCGAAGCCGCGAGTTGCAAGTGCCGGGGTGCCGATGCGAACACCCGAGGTGACCATTGGTGGTCGTGGGTCGTTCGGAACCGAGTTGCGGTTCACGGTGATGCCAACTTCGTGCAGCAGGTCTTCGGTCTGCTTGCCGTCAATTGGTGCATTGCGCAAATCAACGAGTACGAGGTGAACCTGTGTGCCACCGGTTAGCACCGAGACGCCGTTGCCAACCACGTCGGCCTGGGTCAAACGCTCGGCGATGATGCGCGCGCCATCGATGGTGCGCTGCTGACGGTCTTTGAACTCTGGGCCCATGGCGGCCTTGAAGGCCACCGCCTTGGCGGCAATCACGTGCATCAGCGGGCCGCCCTGCTGACCTGGGAACACCGAAGAGTCGATCTTCTTGGCGAACTCTGCCTTGCAAAGAATCAAGCCAGAGCGCGGGCCGGCGAGGGTCTTGTGCACGGTGGTTGAAACCACATCCGCGTAAGGAACCGGCGATGGGTGCAGACCGGTTGCAACGAGACCTGCGAAGTGAGCCATGTCGACCCAAAGCTTTGCGCCAACCTCATCGGCGATCTTGCGGAACTCGGCGAAGTCGAGGTGGCGTGAGTAGGCAGACCATCCGGCGATGATGACGGCCGGCTTCACTTCGTGTGCACGCGCGCGCACGACGTCCATGTCGATCAAGAAAGTCTCTGGGTTCAACTCGTATGCGTGTGCCTCATACATGCGGCCCGAGAAGTTCAACTTCATGCCGTGAGTCAGGTGACCGCCGTGAGCAAGTTCCAAACCTAGGATGCGGTCGCCAGGATTCGCCAACGCCATCAGCACCGCAGCATTTGCGCTCGCACCCGAGTGTGGCTGCACGTTTGCGTGCTCAGCTCCGAAGAGTTCCTTCGCGCGGTCGCGAGCAAGGTTCTCGGCAATGTCAACGACCTCGCAGCCACCGTAGTAGCGCTTGCCTGGGTAACCCTCGGCGTACTTGTTGGTGAGCACCGAACCCTGCGCCTCAAGAACGCTGCGCGAAACGAAGTTCTCGCTTGCGATCATCTCGAGGAATCCGCGCTGACGGTCGAGCTCGCCCTGCAAAACTGCAGCGATTTCTGGGTCGGTTTCGACCAGCGGCATATTGAAGGTTGAAGGCAATTTTGAGGAGGTCATGGCCACAATTTTACCCGCCGCCGTGTTGCCGCCGAGACGAAACCGGATGTTCGTTAGAATGAACAAAATTGTTGGGGAAACGTAAAGCCGAAGGGAGACTCAATGCCTAGCCTTGCCCTCTTCATCGGCATCGCGATGGTTGTTGTCGGCCTCGGCCTCGGCGTCTACATCGCCATCAAAATCGTCGAGGAAAGCCGCAACGGCCGCGACGATTCCTTCGACAAATAGACTGGTGGCCATGACCGCCTCGACAGACCACTGGGTTCTAACCCTGGTCTGCCACGACCGTCCGGGCATCGTTCACGCCATTTCTGGGGCCATCCTGGCTGGCGGCGGCAACATCACTGAGTCGCACCAATACTCGTCAAACGACACAGGCCGGTTCTTCATGCGCCTGCAGGTTGAGGCGGCTGTCGACCGGGCCAAGTTTGAAGCCCTGATTCGCCCAATCGCCGACAACCTCGGGGCCGAATGGGTGCTCGACACCGTTGGCCGCCCGATGAAAACCCTGGTTCTGGTTTCAAAGGCCGGTCACGCACTCGGCGACCTGCTCTACCGCCAGCGCTCGGGCCAGCTGCCAATCGAGGTGCCGGCCGTCTTCGGCAACCACCCCGACCTAGGCTCGCTCGCCCAGTTCTATTCGGTGCCGTTCGAAACCCACGCCATCAACTCGGATGCCGAAAAGCGCGCCTTCGAACAAATGCTGCGCACCTACATCAAAGCAACCGGCATCGAACTGATTGTGCTTGCCCGTTTCATGCAGATTTTGTCGCAGGAGTTTTGCGACGAATTCGCGGGTCGCATCATCAACATTCACCACTCGTTCTTGCCCGGCTTCAAGGGCGCAAACCCATACGCGCAGGCGCACGCTCGCGGTGTGAAGCTCATCGGGGCAACTGCGCACTTCGTCACAAGCGACCTTGATGAAGGCCCGATCATCGAGCAAAACGTGGTTCGCGTCGAGCACGACGACAGCAAGGCGAAACTCGTTTCAATTGGCCAGGATGTCGAGTCGCAGACCCTCACCACCGCAGTGCGCTGGTTTGCCGAGCACCGAGTGTTGCTCGACGGCGACCGCACTGTGATCTTCAGCTAGTCGCTGACTCCTTTTTAGATCGCAACTCGTAGGTCTCGGGCTCGCTTGCTATTTCTGCGGATTCGCGCGCGCAACTTAATCAGTGCCACTGCCAGCGCAGCCAGGCCGATCGTGCCGACCACGCCGCCGACTACTTTCAACAACGGATTTGCTGGTTCTGCTTTGAGTTCAACCGGCCGATAGATCTGCGGCGGCGGAGTGGCGGTGAGCGCGGGCGTGACGAGGTCGATCGTGGCCCTGCTGGTTCCGAAAGTGTTTGCGGGTTCATCCTGGTTTTGGGGCGTCGTCACGAGCCCGCTGTCATCGGCCAGCGGAGTCGTGCCGGGGTCGGTCGCGGGCTGAGGTGCTGACGTGACCAGCACGTCTGGCGGGGTTGGCCCCTCGCCCAGGCCGAGCATCTGGGCAATGGTGGCCGTAGCGGGTGCCGCGCTGGCACTGGCCGTTGGGCTCGGCGAACCTGTTGGCGTTGCGCTTGCCACAGCCGTCGGGCTGATCGTTGGCACAGGCGCAGGTGACGACACCACCGGTGCGGCCAGCGTAATGCTGGGCGAAACCAGCTGGCTTGCCGGTCCGGCGTTGCCATACCAATCCAAGAACGCGTAGGGCTCGAGCTTCACGTGAATCGGCATCCCAACCGGGCAACCGGTCACCGAATAGCTGATGTCTGTGCTGCTGTAGAAAACCTGACTCGCAACACAGCTCGGGTAATCGAACTCGAAGGCGGCGGCATCCGAGCCCAGAATGCCGGTTGGCGTGAACAAGTGAAATTCGAATGCGCCGCCGTTTTCGCGAAGGCCGCCAATCGAAAAGTTTGGTGCCGCATGCGAGATGCGCGTGAAGTCGCTCCAAACGATGTCGGCGGGCCCGAGGTTGCCGGCCGAGTCTCGAATGGCGTTGGCGGCAACACCAACCCGAATGTCGCCATCGCTGCAGCCACTCACCGCAACATCGAAGACCACGCCGCTCGCCCGAAACGGAACCCGCTGACAACCCGATGCGCTGCCATCGATCATGAATTGCTGTTCGGTGAGATCGGTTAGCGACTCGTCGAAGATGACGTCGAAGTGCTGCACTGCCGCGTTCGAGAAATTGCTCAGCGGGAACACGGCAACGACAGCTGGGCCGCTAGCCGCCGCGAGCGCGTGCGGCACCTGACCAAGTGGCCCTGCAAAGGTAATCACGGCCAACAAAACACGGATGCTCGTGCCGAGCCCCTTGCGATGTTTCGGAGTTCTTGCGCGCTTGGCGTTCTGGTTTCTCGTTCTAAAGGTTTTCACCCGAACAGCAAATAACCCCGGCGCTTTTCACGCTGGGGTTATTCACAGTCTCGAGTTGCCTCGAGTTATAAACAGATTTCAACTAGCCGAGGCGAGCCTTCAGGTTTTCAGCCAAGGTAGCCATGAATTCGTCGGTCGACTGGAAGGCCTGGCCGTGTCCGACAAGAAGCGAAAGGTCCTTTGTCATGTGTCCAGATTCAACGGTCTTCACGATCACGTCTTCGAGGGTCTCTGCGAAGTGGGCAACCTCTGGGGTGCCGTCGATGGCGGCACGAGCCGAAAGGGCGCGGGTCCATGCATAGATAGAGGCAATCGGGTTGGTCGAGGTCTTCTTGCCGGCCTGCCAGTCTCGGTAGTGACGGGTCACGGTGCCGTGAGCCGCCTCTGCCAGGGTGGTCTTGCCGTCAGGGGTGGTTAGCACCGAGGTCATCAGGCCAAGCGAACCAAAGCCCTGTGCAACGGTGTCTGACTGAACGTCGCCGTCGTAGTTCTTGCAGGCCCAGACGTAGCCACCCTCCCACTTGAGAGCTGCCGCGACCATGTCGTCGATCAGGCGGTGCTCATAGGTGAGGCCGGCTGCTTCGAAGCGCGCCTTGTACTCGGCGTCGAATACTTCCTGGAACGCATCCTTGAACGCGCCGTCGTATGCCTTCAAGATGGTGTTCTTGGTCGACAGGTAGACCGGGTAGTTGCGAGCAAGGCCGTAGTTGAACGATGCGCGAGCGAAGTCGCGAATCGAGTCCATGTAGTTGTACATACCCATGGCCACGCCGCCGTGCTCTGGGTATTCGGCAACGGTGTAGGTCACTGCCTCGCCACCGTGGGCAGGGGTCCAGGTCATGGTGACGGTTCCCTTGCCAGGCACCTTAAAGTCGGTTGCCTTGTACTGGTCGCCGTGTGCGTGACGGCCGATGATGATCGGCTTGGTCCAGCCTGGAACCAAACGTGGAACGTTCGAGATGATGATTGGCTCGCGGAACACAACGCCGTCGAGGATGTTACGGATTGTGCCGTTTGGCGACTTCCACATCTTCTTGAGCTTGAACTCTTCGACGCGGGCCTCATCCGGGGTGATGGTTGCGCACTTGACGCCAACGCCGTGCTTCTTGATGGCGTGGGCTGCGTCGATGGTCACCTGGTCGTCGGTTGCATCGCGGTGCTCGATGCTCAGGTCGTAGTACTCGAGGTCAACGTCGAGGAACGGCAAGATCAGGGAATCCTTGATGTTCTGCCAGATGATGCGGGTCATTTCGTCGCCGTCGAGCTCGACGACCTTGCCAACTACCTTGATTTTCGACATGCGTTACTACTCCGTAATTATTGGATTTCCGACCCTCGGGCCAGAGCTGGTTTAAGCCTATTAGGTTTGAGCCATGAGCCTACGTATGCCTAAAGTCGCCACCTTCGCGGCCCTAATCGCCACCACTGCCCTTTTGCTCTCAGGATGCTCGGGACAGAGTTTCCCGGCAGCAAAGCCGATCACCACCGCCGATGTTGGCGTGCAGATGCACATGTGGCCATTCGATTCGCTAGCCACCGAGTGTTCGACCCTGGCCAAGGATGGCTACAGCTGGGTTCTGGTGTCGCCACCCGAAGAAGACATCATGGGTCAGGAGTGGTGGGATCACTATCAGCCGGTCTCATACAAGATTGGCTCTAGCCTCGGCACCGAGAAGCAATTCAAGAACATGGTCACCAGCTGCAACAAAGCTGGCGTTCAAGTTGTGGTCGACGTGGTGCTCAACCACATGACCGCAGACCGCACCGGCGGTCAGGGCTTCCTCGGTTCGAAATACACCAAGTATGACTACCCGGGCCTTTACACCAACACCGACTTCCACACCTGCCCAACCGGAGTAGACCAAATCACCGACTACTCGAACGTTGTTGAAGTTCAGCAGTGTGAGCTGCTCGGCCTTGCCGATCTGAACACCGGCTCGGGATCGGTGCGTGACAAAGAGGCAAACTTCCTGAAGTCGATGCGCGCGATGGGAGTCGCCGGATTCCGCATCGATGCTGCAAAGCACATCGCCGCATCCGAGTTGAAGCAAATCACCGACCAACTGCCGAGCGATACTTTCTGGGTCGACGAAGTTATCGGCGACATTCCACCTCAGGCCGACTACTACGCGTTTGGAAATGTCTTCTCGTTTGATTGGGTCACGCAGATGCACAACATCTTCGGCTCATCGGGCTTGCTGGGCGGCTCGGCCGACGCAAACTACTTCAAGCTGCTTTCTCCGAGCGACAAGACCGTGACCATGGTTTCGAACCACGACACCGAGCGCAACGGCAGCGCCATCACTTACAACTGGGGCCCGCAGTATTTGCTGGCATCGGCATTCACTCTGGCCGTGCCCTATGGCAAGCCGATGATGTACTCGAGCTATGCCTTCAACGACAACGATGCCGGCCCGCTGACCGACCCGAGCGGCTTTGAGCTGCCCGCCAGCTGCGTGGCCAACCCCGGCCCGAACCACGCGAGCTACCCGAATGGCCAATGGGTTTGCCAGCACAACTGGGCAGGCATCGTCGGCATGATCGCCTTCCACAAGGCCGTGGGCAACGCAGACTTTGCCAACATCTTCCAAGACAAGGATGCCTATGGCTTCGGACGCGGAAACAAGGGCTACATTCTGTTCAACACCGGCACCAGCGCCTACAGCGGCAAGGTTCAGACCGGGCTCGCCGCAGGCAACTACACCGACAGAATCGGCGGTGGCACCATCACCGTGAACACGGATGGCACCATCGACGCCAAGTTGAGTTCGTGGAGCGCCCTGGCGATTGACGTGAAGGGCAAGAACTAGCCGAGCTAGATCTAGGGGCTTTTGGCTAGGCCAGCGAGTCGCGCCAGGCTTTATGCATCTTGGCGAACTTGCCGGTTCCGGCAATGAGTTTTGCCGGGGCATCGTCTTCGATGATGCGGCCGTGTTCCATGACCAGCACGCGATCGGCAATCGATACAGTCGAGAGTCGGTGCGCGATGATGATTGCGGTTCTGCCCTTGAGCAGCGTCTGCAATCCGTGTTGAACCAAACGCTCGCTCGGAATATCCAGTGACGCGGTTGCCTCATCCAAGATGAGCACTGCAGGGTCGGCGATGAACGCACGCGCGAACGAAATCAACTGACGCTGACCGGCAGACACACGGCCGCCGCGCTTGTTGACGTCGGTTTGGTAGCCATCTGGCAGCGACATGATGAACTCATGAACGCCAACCGCCTTGGCCGCGGCCATGATTTCGTCGCTGGATGCATCGGGCTTACCGAGTGCTATGTTGTCGCTGATGGTGCCGGCAAACAGGTATGCCTCTTGGGTGACCATCACGATTGCGCGACGCAGGTCGTCGTTTGCAATCTTGCGCAGGTCGTGACCATCGAGCGCGACGGTTCCGGCGCTTGGGTCGTAGAAACGCGAGACCAGCTTGGCGAGCGTCGACTTGCCGGCGCCGGTGGTGCCAACCAGTGCGATGGTCTGACCGGCCGGGATGTGCAAATTGAAGTCGGGCAAGATCGTCTTGCCGTTTGAATAGTGGAACTCGACGTTGTCGAAGTCGAGCGCACCCTTAGGCTCGGCAAGCACATCCGGGTGGGTTGGCTCGGGCACCGTTGGGTCTTCTTCGAGTACGCCCGAGACCTTCTCGAGCCCCGAGTTGGCCGACTGGTAAGCGTTGTAGAACTGGGCGATGTTCTCCATCGGGTCGAAAAAGCGCTTGGTGTAGAGGATGGCGCCGGTCAGCAGACCAATCGAGAAGTCGCCGTGCATGGCCCGCATGCCGCCAAACAGCAGCACCGCTGCCACGGTGATGTTGCCGATCATGGTCAGGCCCGGGTCGTAGATTCCGAAGATCTGAATCACCTTGGCGTTGATGCTGCGGTAGTCCTCGACCAGAACGTTGTAGTCATCCTGGTTGCGCTTTTCTTTGCGGAAAGCCTTGACCGCACGGATGCCGGTCATGGTCTCGACAAAGTGCACGATCAGCTTGGCTGAGGCCACGCGACTCTTGCGGTACCAGAACTTGGTTTGCTTCTGGAACCAGCGAGTCAGAATTGCCAGCGGAACAAAGGCGAAAAGCAAAATTAGGAACGACTGGAAGTCGAGCGAGGCAAGCGCGATGCCAGTAAAAATCATGTAGATGATGCCGGCGACCATTTCGTTGCCACCGGTGTCGAGCAACTCTTTGATCGAGTCGATGTCGTTGGTCTGACGCGAGATGACGCGGCCCGAGGTGTACTTCTCGTGGAACTCGAGTGAGAGCATCTGAGTGTGGCGGAACAGTCGATCGCGCAACTGGAACAGCACGGCCTGGTTGGTGCGCTGTGCGTAAACCAGGAAGAACGAAGTTGTGGCAGCCGAACCGATTGCACAAATCAGATAGGCACCGGCGGTGAGCCAAGCCAGCTTCATGTCGCCCTTGATTGCCGCGGGCAGTGCGCGGTCGATTGCGAAAGTGATCAGACCTGGGCCGACAACGCGAAGCGCCTGCGACACCAGCACCATGAAGAACGAGCCGACCAAGCGAAGGCGAATGCCTCGGATTAGCGAGAACAGCAGTCGCAGCGAACGGCGGCGAACCTCGCGAGATTGCTGCTTGTTGAGATCAACGTTGTCTTCGTTGTTTACGCCCTGCATGCTCATCGCTTATTCGCCTCCTCTTCGATGCTCGAAATGACGTGACGGTAGTGCTCGTTGGTGGCAAGCAGTTCGCTGTGCTTGCCGACTGCGGTGATGCGGCCATCCTCGAGCAGGGCAACGCGGTCTGCGAGCATCACGGTCGATGGGCGGTGCGCGACAATCAGCGCGGTGGTGCTCTTGAGCACCGTGCGCAGTGCGTCTTCAACCATGGCTTCGGTGTCGACGTCGAGCGCGCTCAGTGGGTCGTCTAGCACCAACACGGATGGACGTGCCGCCACCGCTCGGGCAAGGGCCAGGCGCTGGCGCTGTCCGCCAGACAGGCTGAGGCCCTCCTCGCCAATCTTGGTGTCCAGGCCATCTGGCAGGTCATAGACGAAGTGCGCCTGAGCGATCTCGAGGGCCTGCTTCAGGTCGGCATCGCTGGCATCTGGGCGGCCGAGCAAAACATTGTCGCGAACGCTCGACGAAAACAGCGTGGCATCTTCGAAGGCCATGGCGATGTGCTGGCGCAGCTCCTCGCGAGTGAGGTCACGCACGTCTACCCCGTCGAGCTCAATCGAGCCGGCGGTTGCGTCATAGAGACGAGTGGTTAGCGCGGTGAGCGTGGTCTTGCCGCAACCGGTGATTCCGATGAGCGCAATCGACTCGCCAGGCTGAATCTCAAGGTCGACTCCCTTTAGTAGGTCAGCCTGATCCTCAGGGGCATCCGGATACTTGAAGTGCACATCCTTGAAAACCAAGCGACCCTGCGGGTTCTCGATGTGCTTCGGGTGTTCTGGGTCTGCGATGTCGACGTTGGTGTCGATGACTTCGAAGAAGCGCTCGACCGCGGTCTTTGCATCCAAGGTCATCGAAATGAAGAAGCCGATTGATTCGGTTGGCCAGGTGAGCACGCGCGCGGTTGCAAAGAACGCAACGAGGCCACCGATGGTGAGTTGGTTTTGCGAAACGAGATAAATGCCAACCAGCATCGAAACGCCAACCGCGGTTTCGGGAATCATGATCAGGTAGAGCCAAAGGCTCGCGATCATGCGAGCCTTCTTGAGCTCGGTGCTGCGCAACGCGTTCGCATCGCGAGCAAATTTGTCTGCAAAGAAGTTGCCGCGACCGAATGCCTTCAAAACACGGATGCCGTGCACCGCTTCTTCGACCGAGGTGGCCAGATCGCCGGCCTGGTCTTGCGACTGACGTGCGACCCGGTGGTATTCGGTTTCAAACTTGAAACCCTTGAACCAAATTGGAATCGAGGTGACGATGAAGATTGCGCCGAGAATCCAGTGATACGAGCACAGGATGACCAGACCGACCACAATCGTGATCACGTTCGAAACCATCAGCACCAGCCCGAACGAAAGCCAGCGACGAATCAGGCTGAGGTCTCCGGTAACTCGGCTGAGCAGCTGACCGCTTGGCCACTTGTCGTGAAAACCGACCTCGAGGTCTTGCAACTTGGCATAGAGCGAGCGGCGAAGTCCGGCCTCGACGTGGGTGCCAGGGGTCAGCACCAGCCAGCGACGAAGCAGCACGAAGGTTGCCTCGCCGATGCCCAGAACGAGCACGGCAATGACGCCCGGGATGAGAGCCGAAACCGACGGATTGGTCTTTAGGTTGTTGACGATGCCGCTGAGAAAGGTGGGCACCGTGAGTGCCAATAGCTGGGTGCTGAGGGCGGCCACAATGCCGAGGATTACTCGGGGAAGGGCTCGTTTCGCGTAGGGGAAAATGCGCAACAGGGTAGCCACTGTGCCGCGATTGTTCACTTCATTACCTAACTGCCTGGCGGGGGATTTATTCCGGCCAAGCCCTCCAGCCTAAGGGAGTTGACGCCCGCAAACCGGCTACCCGACGGCCTTTCCTAGTGGAAGAAGTGGCGCTCTCCGGTGAAATACATGGTGATTCCGGCTTGCTCGGCGGCCTCGATAACCTCGGCATCGCGCTTCGATCCACCGGGCTGAACCACGGCTTTCACGCCGCCGTCGATGAGCACCTGAAGGCCATCCTTGAACGGGAAGAATGCGTCGCTGGCGGCAACCGAACCGCGCGAACGAGACTCTGCGCGCGAGATTGCGAGCTTGCACGAATCGACCCGGTTGACCTGGCCCATGCCGACACCAACCGATGCCCCGCCGCTAGCAAGCAGAATCGCGTTCGACTTCACCGCGCGGCAGGCGCGCCAGGCAAACTCGAGGTCGCGCATGGTTTCCGGGTCTGCGTTCTTGCCGGCAACGAGTTTCCATCCGGTGGTGTTGAACCCGCTGAATACATCTGGCTGCTGCACGAGCAAACCGCCAGAGATCTGCTTGACCTCAAACTCTTCGCGCGCATAACCTGCAGGCAATTCAAGGATGCGCAAATCCGACTTCTTCAAAAGAATCTGCAGCGCCTCCAGCTCGTAGCCAGGAGCCACGATGACCTCGGTGAAAATTGGTGAGATCTGCTTTGCCATCTCAACCGTGACAAGTCGGTTAGCCGCAATCACTCCACCGAACGCGCTCATTGGGTCGCACAGGTGCGCCTTTGCGTGTGCATCGGCAATCGGGTCTGCGCTGTTTGGGTCACCGATTGCAATGCCGCAAGGGTTCGCGTGCTTGATAATCGCAACGGCCGGCTCGGTGAAGTCGAATGCTGCACGGAGCGCGGCATCCGCATCCACGTAGTTGTTGTAAGACATCTCTTTGCCACCGAGCAAACGTGCCTGAGCTATGCCTGCAACAGCGTCGCTCGCGCTGTTGCGATAGATAGCAGCGGCCTGGTGAGAGTTTTCGCCATAGCGAAGCACGCTGGCGAGTTCGCCACCGGCCGAGAACTTTGCAGGGAAGCCAGGGTTCTTGCTTGCTGCATCGCCAGTCTGATCGGCAGCGCGACGCCAGTCTGCATCGAGCTCGCCGGCCAGCCAGCCAGCCACGGCCGCATCGTAGCGAGCCGTGTGGCTAAAGGCCGCCAGGGCCAAGGCCTTGCGCTGAGCAAGCGTGGTGCCGCCCTGCTCGAGTGCCGCGATGACCTCGCCGTAGCGGCCGGGCTCGACCACGATGGCAACGTTCGCGTGGTTCTTGGCACTGGCGCGAACCATTGCCGGGCCACCGATGTCAATCTGGTCAACCACTGAATCGCCCTTTGCGCCAGACTGCACGGTCTGCACGAATGGGTAAAGGTTCACCACGACGAGTTCGAACGGCTGAATCTCGAGTTCACGCAGCTGCTGCTCATGAGCAATCAGACGCATATCGGCAAGCAGGCCGCCGTGAATCTTTGGATGCAGGGTCTTCACGCGGCCATCGAGCGACTCGGGAAAACCAGTGACCTCAGAAACCTCAACAACCTGGATGCCCGCAGCAGCAATCGTCTTTGCGGTCGAGCCGGTCGACACCAGTTCGACACCGTGCGCGTTCAGCGCAGTGGCCAATTCGATCAGACCGGTTTTGTCTGAAACAGAAAGAAGCGCGCGCTTGATTGCCACGCGGTCGAAGTGTCGGTAGTCGGCCGGTGAGTGCGGGTTAGTCGCTGCCATGTGCATCCTTGTTTGTTGATTGGTGCAACCGAGCGATGTTGCTCAGTGAAATCTTGTGCTGGCCAATCTGCTTCACCACGTCGACAAGCAGCGCGCGCTCGACCACCTTGATGCGCTCATGCAAATCGTGCTCGCTGTCATCGGCGTGAATGGCGACTCGCTCCTGCGCGATCTGCGGGCCGGTGTCGACTCCCTCGTCGACGATGTGAATGGTCACGCCGGTCTCGGTTGCCCCGGCGACGAGTGCATCGCGAACCGCGTGGCCACCCGGAAACAGCGGCAACAAACTCGGATGGGTGTTGATGAGTTTCGGGGTGAGTGCGCGCACGAAGTTCGACGGCAGAATGCGCATGAAGCCGGCAAGCACGGTCAGGTCTGGCTTGAAGAAGTTGATGTTCTCGAGCAGCATCTCGGCCCAGGCCTCGCGGCTGGCAAAGGACTGTGGGCTGACCACGAAGGTCGGCACACCGAACAGCTCGGCGTGGGCCAGGCCATCGCAGGGGTTGTCGGCTCCGACGGCCAGGATGCGCATGCCGTTTCGCGGGTCGTCGGCGGCTTCTAGCAGGGCTCGCAGGTTCGAGCCTGCACCAGAGATGAGAACCACGAGCGACAGCACCCCTCAAGTTTAAGCGCTGAGGGCCGCGCCAATTCGCACTAGCGGCGAAGCAGCGGGTGGTCTGCCTTGTCTGGTTTTGCCGAATAGAACGAGGTCAGGAAAGACGCGGCTGCCACCTCAACGAAGGCAACGACAAAGAGGATCAACGAGTTCACGCCTGCGGTCTGGAATCGACCTGGGCCGAAACCACCGGATGCGAGCCAGCCGACCACTGCCAGCTCGGTCGCCGCAACGAATGCGATAGCCAGGCCGAGAGTTAGCGCCGAGGCGAGCGGGGTCGCGAACTCGTAGCGAACATCGCGGGCATGATCGCGCACCCAAACCGTTGCGAGAAACGCAAGCACCAGTGGCACAACCACGGCAACCATGCCGAATGCGAAACTGCCCTGCGGCAGAACCGCAAGCATCGGCACAATTGGCAATGGGCCGGCCGCCGATGCAACCGGTGAAAACAGCGAGCCCGCGCCGATAATGAAACCAGAACCGGTGAACCAGGATGCGGCCCAGACCACCAAGTTCGGCATCAGTGCAATTTGCCCGAGAGTGAGCAACAGGCCACCGAAAACGGCAACGTGGATGCTCTCATAAAAAGTGATGACGTTGATCCAGTTGAACAGCACCAGAATTCCGATGGCAATTGCCGAGACGGCAAACAACCCAACCACGATTGCGGTGCCGGCGCGCCAAGCGGGAGACCAAACCACTCTTGCCCACCAGGGCAGATTTTCGAATCGGGTTTCGAACCAGCTGCGGATCTGAATTCGCTCCGGCGCCTGAACCTGACGGCTTACTCCGTAGATCGGCTTTGGTTCACCGATGGTCGAACCGAGCACTAGAAATGCGCCGAAGAAAACGACGGGAACAATAAGCGCTGCCGCCGAATTCGGGCTGGCTGGGGCGAAGTCGGCCGAGCGAGTCAGTGCAAAGGTGACGGCTGCATACGCCCCGGCAGCCCCGAGCCAACCGGGCCAAATCGAAGGTGCTGCACTGAGTTTGCGACCGAGACGGTAGCTGAGCCAGGCCAGGAACGCCGAGTAGGCCAGCGGCAACATCGAAATGGTGAAGCCCGTAAAGGTCAGTCCGGCAAACTGCCCGGCAGCAACATCCAGGGGAACCCCCTGCGCCAGCAGCCAAAGATCAACGGCACTGCGATAGGCAACCAGGATATTGGTCATGCCGTTTTGCTCGATCAGCCACAAAAGGAAAAGCGGCACCACAAGCACACCGAGGCCAATGGCCATAACGGTGAGCGCCTGTAGTGCCCCTACCCCAGCAGTCAGTCGACGGTTCACGTGCGACTAAAGGCTCTGAATAACCTCACGCATAAGCGCGGCGGTCTCGCTTGGAGTCTTGCCGACCTTCACGCCGCAAGCCTCGAATGCTTCCTTCTTTGCCTGTGCGGTTCCGGCCGAACCAGAAACGATTGCACCGGCGTGACCCATGGTCTTGCCCTCTGGTGCGGTGAAGCCCGCAACATATGCGACGACAGGCTTGGTCACGTGTGCCTTGATGTATGCAGCGGCCTTCTCTTCTGAGTCGCCACCGATCTCACCAATCAACACGATTGCCTTGGTCTCTGGGTCTGCTTCGAATGCGGCGAGCGCGTCGATGTGAGTGGTGCCGATAACTGGGTCGCCACCGATACCGATTGCGGTCGAGATGCCGATGTCGCGCAGCTCATACATCATCTGGTAGGTCAGGGTTCCCGACTTCGATACCAAACCGATTGGGCCAAAGCCCGCGATGTCGCTCGGGGTGATTCCCGCGTTCGACTTTCCTGGGCTGATGATGCCTGGGCAGTTCGGGCCGATCAAACGAGTCTTCTGCCCCTTGGCAACGTTGTATGCCCAAGCCGAAGCCGAGTCGTGAACCGGGATGCCCTCGGTGATTGCAACCGCCAGCGGAATCTCTGCGTCGATTGCCTCAACGATTGCCGCCTTTGCAAAGGCTGGTGGAACGAAGATGACCGAAACGTTTGCGCCGGTTGCGGCCATTGCCTCGGCAACGGTGCCGAATACTGGCAGCGACTTGCCCTCGACCTCGACGGTCTCGCCGGCCTTGCGTGGGTTCACGCCGCCAACGATGTTTGAGCCGCCCTTGAGCATACGGGTGGTGTGCTTCATGCCCTCGGCACCGGTCATGCCCTGAACGATGATCTTCGAGTTTTCGTTTAGAAAGATTGCCATTTTGTGTTTCTCCTCGCGCCTAGCGGTTTGCCAGCTCGGCGGCCTTGTCGGCAGCGTCGTCCATGGTGGCCACAACAGTGACCAGTGGGTGGTTGTAGTCGGCAAGGATGCGGCGACCCTCGTTCACGTTGTTGCCATCGAGACGAACAACCAGCGGCTTGGTTGCGCTTGCACCCAGGGTGTTCAGCGCTCCAACGATTCCGTTTGCAACTGCGTCACAGGCGGTGATTCCACCGAAGACATTTACGAAAACGCTCTTCACCTGTGGGTCGCCGAGAATAACGTCGAGGCCGGCAGCCATGACCTCAGCCGAAGCGCCACCGCCGATGTCTAGGAAGTTCGCTGGCTTCACGTGACCGTGGCGCTCGCCCGCGTAGGCAACGACATCCAAGGTCGACATAACCAGGCCGGCACCGTTACCGATGATGCCAACTTCTCCGTCGAGCTTCACGTAGTTGAGGTCCATGGCCTTTGCCTTGGCCTCCAGTGGGTCGAGTGCGTCGCGCTCCATGTGCTCGCGCTCTGCGTGACGGAACTCGGCGTTGTCGTCGAGGCTGACCTTGCCATCGAGTGCCAGGATGTCGCCATCCTTGGTGAGCACAAGCGGGTTGACCTCAACGAGGGTTGCGTCCTCTTCAACGAAGACCTTGTAGAGAGTTACGAAAACTGGTGCGACCTTTGCGGCCATGGCGTCATCGAAGCCACCGGCCTTTGCGATCTCAAGGGCCTTGTGCAGATCGATGCCGTTGACTGCATCAACTGCAACCTTGGCCAGTGCATCCGGGCGCTCTTCAGCAAGCTGCTCGATCTCCATGCCACCCTCAACGCTGCACAGCGAGAGGAAGGTGCGGTTCGATCGGTCGAGCAGAATCGAGAAGTAGTACTCCTTGTCGATTGCTGCACCCTGCGCGATCATTACGCGCTTTACAACGTGACCCTTGATGTCGAGTCCGAGAATCTTCTCTGCGGCTTCTTTAGCCTCGGCTGGGTTGTGCGCCAGCTTCACGCCGCCGGCCTTGCCGCGACCACCGGTCTTGACCTGTGCCTTGACGACTACGGTGCCGCCAATCTTGGCTGCTGCGGCCTCTGCCTCTGCCGGGGTGTCTGCGGTTAGACCCTGGAGGACTGGCACGCCGTGACGCTCGAACATGTCGCGCGCCTGATATTCAAATAGATCCACTTGATTGTTCCGTTCAAAATTCGGCTAACCCAGCAAGTCTAAGCCAGCAGGATGCGCGTGCCGCTAGAGCTTGGTGATTGGCGCGACTTTGACAAGCAGGCGCTTTTTTGAGCCCGAGTCGAAACGAATTTCGGCGGTCTGCTTGGTGCCCTCGCCCGAGGTGTCGATGACTTTGCCGCGGCCGAAGTCTGCGTGCTCGACGATGTCGCCGATGGCCAGTTGTAGGTCGCCGTTGTCGCGAACCGAGCTGATTGCGCCGGCCCACTGGGTCTTTGGCTTCTGGCTGGCGGCTGGGCTGAGGTCTCCGATGTGGCCGCCGGTGACAGCGCGGCTCGAGCCGTAGCCCGAGCTAGAGCCGTAGCCGGATGAACCCCTGTGCCCAATTGCCCGACCAGCGCCACTTTCGCGCCAGGCGATCAACTCGACCGGAATCTCGTTCAGGAAGCGAGACGGGATGCTCGATTCGCTCTCGCCAAAGGTGGTGCGCTGCATGGCAAGCGAGATGTGCAGTTTTTTCTTGGCGCGAGTGATGCCCACATAGAACAGACGTCGCTCTTCAGCCACTCCGCCTGGCTGCAGGAACGCCATCTTGTGAGGCAGCAGCGACTCTTCGATGCCGGTTAGGAAAACCGCGTCGTACTCGAGGCCCTTTGCGGTGTGCAGAGTCATCAACGAAACGGTTCCGGATGCGTCGTCGATTTCATCGGCAGCAGCAACCAGTGCAACCTCGTTCAAGAAGTCGGGTAGTCGACCCTCTGGATTGTTGCGTTGGAATTCCTTGGCAACGGAAACCAATTCTTCGAGGTTCTCGACTCGAGCTTCGTCTTGCGGGTCGCGCGAATTGCGCAGTGCCTCGAGCAGGCCGCTCTTGTTCAGCACCTCACGCAAAATTGCGTCGACAGTGTCGGTCTCGATGCGAGTCTCGAGTTCTTCGAGCATCTTGTCGAGCGAAGAAATTGCGCCGGCGATCTTCGGGCCGAAGCCGAGCTCCTTGGTGAAGGCAAGCGCCTGGCGAACCGAAATGTTGTTGCGCTCGGCGAAGCCGGCGATTGCGGTTTCGGTTGCGTCGCCGATGCCGCGCTTTGGCACGTTGAGGATTCGGCGCACGGCAAAGTTGTCGCGCGGGTTGGCGATGGTGACCAGGTAGGCGAACGCATCCTTGATTTCTTGACGCTCGTAGAACTTGGTGCCGCCGACCACGCGGTATGGCAGACCAGAGCGAATGAAAATTTCTTCGAGGGCACGGGTTTGGGCATTGGTGCGGTAGAACACCGCCATGTCGCGGTAGTTGGTGCCGGCGCGGTGCAGGTCGCCGATCTCGTCTGCGATGAACTGGGCCTCGTCGTGCGCCGAATAGCCGGTGTAGCCCACGATCTTTTCGCCGTCGCCACTGTCGGTCCAGAGGTTTTTGTTCGGGCGGTCGAAGTTGTTCGAGATCACGGCGTTGGCCGCGCTCAGAATGTTCTGGGTCGAACGGTAGTTCTGCTCGAGCAGAATCGTCTTGGCGCCGGCGAAGTCCTTTTCAAACTCGGCGATGTTGCGAATGTCTGCCCCGCGAAACGCATAGATCGACTGGTCGCTGTCGCCGACCACGGTCAGGCTGGCGCCCTCCAGGCCCGGGCCATCTGGCCCCGCCTCGATAGGCCGAGTGAGCTCGCGAATCAAGGCGTACTGCGCGTGGTTGGTGTCTTGGTATTCATCGACCAGGATGTGACGGAACTTGCGCTGGTAGATCGCGGCCACCGCCGGGAAGGCGCGGAACAGGTAGACCGTTTCGGAAATCAGGTCGTCGAAGTCGAATGCGTTGTTGCTGCGAAGCTCGGCCTGGTACTGCGAGAACAGCGTGGCGATGGCGCGCGCCTTCGGGTCTTCGTTGTCTGAGTTGCGCAGGAAAGTTTCGGCATCACCGAGTTCATTCTTCGAGTTCGAAATCACCGCTGCCAAACCAGCAGGAGTCAGACCGTGCACGTCGGCACCCGACTCTTTGATCAGTCGCTTGAGAATCGCACGCGAGTCACCGCTGTCGTAGATGGTGAAGTTTTTGTCGTGACCAAGCCGCTCGCTCTCGCGGCGCAGAATCAAAACACAGGCCGAGTGAAAAGTCTTAATCCACATTCCGTCGGCATCTTCGCCGAGCAGGTGGCGAACGCGCTCGCGCATTTCGGCAGCGGCCTTATTGGTAAATGTGATTGCCAAAATCTGGGATGGCCATGCCTCTTTGTTGGCGAGCAGGTGCGCGATGCGGTGAGTCAGCACGCGGGTCTTGCCGGAGCCGGCGCCGGCAACGATGAGCAGAGCCGGGCCGCGATGCACGACGGCGGCGCGCTGCTGCGGGTTCAACCCTTCGAGCAGGTGGTTGCCGCCCGCAGTCAGGCTAAACAAAAGATCAGACATAACCAAGCAATCCTAGAAACCACCACCGACTTGCGGCGGCGGTTACTCCCACTCGATGGTGCCTGGCGGCTTCGAGGTCACGTCGAGCACGACTCGGTTCACGCCGGCAACCTCGTTTGTAATGCGGTTCGAAATCTTGGCGAGCAGGTCGTACGGCAGGCGGGTCCAGTCGGCGGTCATCGCATCCTCGGATGAAACTGGGCGCAGAACAATCGGGTGACCGTATGAACGGCCATCGCCCTGAACCCCGACCGAACGCACATCGGCCAGCAGCACGACCGGGCACTGCCAGATTTCGCCGTCGAGGCCGGCAGCCGAAAGCTCTTCGCGCACGATGGCATCGGCCTTGCGAAGCAGGTCGAGGCGCTCCTTGGTGATTGCACCCACGATGCGAATGCCAAGGCCAGGGCCTGGGAACGGCTGGCGCTGCACGATTTCCCGAGGCAGGCCGAGCTCGGCACCGATCGCGCGAACCTCATCCTTGAACAGGGTGCGCAGCGGTTCGACGAGCTCGAAGTCGAGGTCGTCTGGCAGGCCGCCGACGTTGTGGTGGCTCTTGATGCCGGCAGTTGCGCCGCCGCCGGACTCAACGACATCCGGGTAGAGCGTGCCCTGCACCAAGAACTTGATTGGGCGGTTGTCGGCCTTCGCCTCGGCAATCAGGGCCGCCTGGGCATCCTCGAAGGTGCGAATGAATTCGCGGCCGATGATCTTGCGCTTGGTCTCGGGGTCGGTCACGCCTTCGAGCGCATCCAAGAACTTCTTTTCGGCGTCGACAACAACCAACCGGATGCCCGTGGCAGCGACGTAGTCACGTTCAACCTGCTCGGCCTCATCTTGACGAAGCAGCCCGTGGTTCACAAACACGCAAACTAGTTGGTCGCCCACTGCCTTGTGCACCAGGGCTGCGGCTACTGCCGAGTCGACTCCGCCGGAGAGACCGCAGATCACGCGCGAATCGCCGACCTGGGCGCGAATCTTTTCGACCTGCTCGGCAATCACGTTGCCCGAGTT
This sequence comes from uncultured Micrococcales bacterium, assembly GCA_903909605.1. GTDB lineage: Bacteria > Actinomycetota > Actinomycetes > Actinomycetales > Microbacteriaceae > Rhodoluna. Next base: position 22,875 of record CAIVWH010000019.1, read on the forward strand.
CCAGTCGGCGGGAATGCCGGCGGCATTGTGCAAGAAGTTTTCGAGCACGCGCTGACCAAACTGCGAGTGCTTTACCTCAGGGTGCCACTGCACGCCGTAGATTTTCTTCTCGCTGTTTTCGAAAGCGGCCACCGGAGTGATTGCGGTCGAGGCAAGCACATCGAAACCCGCAGGAGCTTCGACGACCTGGTCGCCGTGCGACATCCAGCAAATTTGTTCATCTGGCTGACCCGCGAGAATTTCGCCGCCGGTCTTCACGCTCAGCTCGGTTGCACCATATTCCTTCTTGCCGGTTGCATCGACGCGACCGCCGAGGTTCTTGGCAAGAATTTGAAAGCCGTAGCAAATGCCGAGCGTTGGAATTCCCAGTTCGAGAATGTGGCGGTCGAGCTGAGGCGATCCGTCCTCATAAACCGAGGATGGCCCTCCCGAGAGAATGATTGCGGCTGGGTCTTTTGCGCGCACCTCGTCGGCGGTGATGGTGTGGTGAACGATCTCGCTGTAGACGCCGGCCTCACGAACGCGGCGAGCGATCAGCTGCGCGTACTGTGCGCCGAAGTCGACGACCAGAACCGGGCGGGTCACTTGGCGGCCTTAGCGCCGACCGCCGGAACCTGCCAGGTCTGCGCGAATTTTTGGAAGTAGCGCTCGGTGAAGAAAGACAGGAACGGAATGACGCCACCGAGTGCGATCACGAAGAAGCGGGTCAGGCCCCAGCGCAGGTTGACCCAGAGCTGGAAGTTGCCGTAGAGGTAGGCCACGTAGAGCCAGCCGTGCACGATCAAGGCAACGGTGGTGAGGCTGAAGCCCGCAGCCGGCAAGCCCACGCGGGCCCCGGTGCTTGGGTCGGTAGAGAACTGAGCCAGCGAGATAAAACCGTTTGGGCCACCAACCCAAAGCTCAGAACTAAGGCTCAGGCGCAGGGCGAAGAGCACCGAGATGACGAGCAGGAAAACGCCTGTGATGTAGGAGGTCACCTTGAAGTAACGCAGCATTGAGGCGAGTTTGGTGGTTTCTGGCATGGCTCTAGTTTAACCTTCGGCCACGAGGGCATCTTTCACGGTTCGATACCAGAGGAAGACGGCGAAGCATGCGAAAACCGTCCACTCGATTGCATAGAAGGCGCTGAGCCAGTTGACCGAGCCATCCAGGTAGGTCTTGCCGTCGATTGCATCGAGCAGGGTGGTGAATTTGCCGCCAGCACAGGATGCACATACCTTGAGGTAGTTCGGATAGCTGGCGATCGGCTTATCGGGTGAATAGAGATTGATCAGCTGCGGCACCGAGATCGAGTGCAGCACGTATGGCGCTGCCGGATCGATGCGCTGCGGATCTTCGCTTGGCAACCAGGTGCCGGTGACCGGCAGGAAACTGTCTGGGCGAATCGAGTTCTGAATGTCGAAGCGCGCGGCCTCTGCCTGAATCAGGCTGCTCGTTGTGCCAAGCGCGAGGGTTACCGACTTGCCGGATTCGTCATTTGCGTTTGCAATTACCCACCAGGCGTCTTTGAAGTTTTGTTTGCGACCGGCGACAACGTAGACGTGCCGCAGGTCGAGAAAGAGACCCAACGTGACCGGTTTGGTTTCCGAAACCGTGGCGGTTGCATCCGGGCGATTGACCGCGCGATCTAGCTGCCACTGCCCCAGCCAGGCGAACGCGCTGGCCATGACAAGTGCGGACAGCAAGCCGCCGATGTATTTCGGTCTGCGCGCGACCGAGAAGAAACTACTGCGCGTCGTACGGGGCAACGACTACCTCGGCGCGCTGGAACTCTTTGAGATCGCTGTAACCGGTGGTTGCCATCGCGCGGCGCAGTGCGCCCATCACGTTGGTGAAACCATCTGCTGACTTGGATGGACCGTGCATGATTTCCTGCAAGGTGCCGGCGGTGCCGACCTTCACGCGGTTTCCGCGAGGAAGCTCTTCGTGCGCAGCCTCCTGGCCCCAGTGCCAGCCCTGACCAGGCGCCTCTTCGGCGCGAGCAAGGATGGTGCCGAGCATCACTGCGTCTGCGCCTAGGGCAATCGCCTTGGCAATGTCGCCCGAGGTGCCGAGGCCCCCGTCGGCGATGACGTGCACGTAGCGGCCACCAGACTCATCCATGTAGTCGCGGCGAGCACCGGCAACGTCGGCGACCGCGGTTGCCATCGGGGCGTGGATGCCGACCACCTTGCGCGAGGTCGAGGCAGCGCCGCCACCGAAGCCAACCAGCACGCCGGCCGCACCGGTGCGCATCAGGTGCAACGCGGCGGTGTAAGTCGAAGCGCCGCCAACGATAACCGGCACATCCAGCTCGTAGATGAACTGCTTTAGGTTGAGAGCGTCACTTGAGCGCGAAACGTGTTCTGCCGAAACGTTGGTGCCGCGAATTACGAAGATGTCGACACCGGCCTTGATGACGGTCTGGTAGAACTCCTGGGTCGACTGTGGCGAGAGTGCACCGGCAACGGTTACGCCCGCCGCGCGAATCTCTGCGATGCGGTCGCGAATCAGTTCTGCCTTAATCGGAGCCGAGTAGATCTCTTGCATGCGAACGATTGCACGCTCGGCTGGCAGGTTTGCAATCTCGTTTAGCTGTGCACTCGGGTCTTCGTATCGAGTCCAGAGGCCCTCGAGGTCGAGCACGCCGAGACCTCCGAGCTTTCCGATTGCGATTGCCGTTGCCGGAGAAACGGCGCTGTCCATCGGGGCCGCAATCACCGGAAGTTCGAACTTGTATGCGTCGATGTTCCAGTTGGTCGAGACATCCTGCGGATCGCGAGTGCGACGCGATGGCACGAGTGCAACATCGTCGAATGCCCAGGCGCGACGACCGCGCTTGCCGCGACCAATTTCGATTTCGCTCATCGGGATTCTTTCTGTTCTATGCCTGCCGAGATCGGCAAGGCACTAGCGGCTGTTGTAGTTTGGTGCCTCGACGGTCATCTGGATGTCGTGCGGGTGCGACTCCTTCAAACCGGCTGCGGTGATACGAACGAACTTGCCCTTTTCCTGCAGAGCCGGGATGGTGTCTGCGCCGACATAACCCATCGACGCGCGCAAGCCACCGATCAACTGGTGGGTGACGGCCGCGATGGTGCCGCGGTAAGGCACGCGACCCTCGATGCCCTCAGGCACCAGCTTGTCTTCGCGAAGCACGTCATCCTGGAAGTAGCGGTCTTTCGAGTAGCTCTTGGCCTGGCCGCGCGACTGCATTGCGCCCAGCGAGCCCATGCCGCGGTAGGTCTTGTACTGCTTGCCACCAACGAAGGTGATGTCGCCGGGGGCCTCGTCGGTGCCGGCCAGCAGCGAGCCGAGCATTACCGCGTTGGCACCGGCAACCAGGGCCTTGGCGATATCGCCCGAATACTGCAGGCCACCGTCGGCGATGACTGGAACGCCGTGTGGCTTGGCCGCGAGAGATGCCTCGTAGACGGCAGTGACCTGAGGAACGCCGACACCGGCAACCACACGCGTGGTGCAGATCGAGCCCGGGCCAACGCCAACCTTCACTGCGTCAACGCCAGCGGCAACCAGCGCCGCTGCGCCTTCGCGAGTTGCAACGTTTCCGCCGATGACATCGACGTTCTTGGCAAACGGTTCGGCCTTTAGGCGTGCAACCATTTCGAGCACGGCACGGTTGTGTCCGTGAGCGGTGTCAACAACCAGGATGTCCACGCCGGCTTCAACCAGTGCCATCGAGCGCTCCCACGCGTCGCCACCAACACCGACTGCCGCTGCAACCAGCAGACGACCGGCACTGTCTTTCGATGCGTTCGGGTACTTCTCGCTCTTGTCGAAATCTTTAACTGTGATCAAACCCTTGAGCTTGTTGTTGGCGTCAACAATAGGAAGCTTCTCGATGCGGTGCTGCGCAAAAATCGCAATCGCATCTTCGGGTCTTACCCCTTCGCGCGCAGTAACGATGCGCTCCTTCGGAGTCATCACGTCTTTAACCAAAGTGGTGGTGCGCTGCACTTCGAGAACGAAGCGCATGTCACGGTTGGTGACAATTCCGACCAGTCGGCCATCCTCGTCGACAACCGGCAAACCCGAAACGCGGAACTGACCGCAGAGGTCGTCGACCTCTTGAATGGTGGCAAGCGGAGAGGTAGTTACCGGGTGAGTGATCATGCCGGCTTCGCTGCGCTTGACCAGGTCAACCTCGGCCGCCTGACGCTCGAGCGAAAGGTTGCGGTGCAGCACACCGATGCCACCCTGACGAGCCATTGCAATTGCGAGCCGGGCCTCGGTCACGGTGTCCATCGCCGATGAAAGCAGCGGGATGTTGATGCTGACGCGCTTGGTCAGCTGGGTTGCGGTGTTGACCGCCGAAGGCATGATGTCTGATTCGCCGGGAAGCAGCAGAACGTCGTCGTAGGTGAGCCCGAGAAAGCCGAACGGATTGTTTTCAGTCAATTTTTCCCTCGCGAACGTTGGCGGTAGCCCTAATTCTAATCGCCTCGAAAATCAGTACGGCAGACCCAATCCAGACCAGCCCGAAGCCGATCCAGCGCACCGCCGGCATTGGCTCGTGGAACACCGCGAGCGCGATAACAAACTGAATCGATGGGGTCAGGTACTGCATAAAACCGATGAACCGAAGCGGCAGGTGCTTGGCCGCCACCCCAAACAGAATCAACGGGATGGCCGTGAGGGCACCGTAGGCGGCCAGCCCGATTGCCCCTGCCGCGCCCGCATCCATGAACTGGATGCCGCTGCCGGTGGCCACGAACCCCAGGATGAGGATGGCAAGCGGCAGAACGAAACCCGACTCGAGCGCGAACGAGTGAACGGCGTCGACCTTGCCACCCAGTTTGTTTTTGGCCAGACCGTAGATTCCGAAGCTGGCCGCCAGTGACAGCGCTATGTATGGCGGGTGGCCGTAGTCGATAGTCAGCACCACTCCGGCAATCAGGCCGAAGCCAACCGCGACCCACTGAAATTTGCTGAGACGTTCACCAAGAAAGAGCACGGCAAGCACGATGGTCAGCAGCGGATTGATGAAGTAGCCGAGAGCCGCCTCCTCGGTTTGGTGGTTTGCCACAGCGATGACGTAGACCATCCAGTTGATGAAGATTAGGAAACCGCTCGTAGCCACCCAGAGAACATTGCTGCGGCTGCGGAAAACTTCGCGAAATGGCTTCCAACTCTTGGTGATTGTGATCAACGAAATCGCCGTTAGAAAGCCGAAGATCACACGCCAGGCAACAATCTCGGTTGGCGAGGCAAAGCCGAGGGCAACGATAATGAGCGGAAACGAACCCCAGATGAAATAGGCGGTCAGGCCAAGCGAAAAACCCCGAGCTAAATTTCGCCCGGGGTTCTTCGATACAGCTTGTTTAGCGCTCGACAATTGCGAGAACGTCGCGAGCCGAGAGCACCAGGTACTCCTGGCCTTCGTACTTGAGCTCGGTGCCGCCGTACTTCGAGAAGATCACCTTGTCGCCGATCTTTACGTCAACCGGGATGCGGGTGCCATTTTCGGCAACGCGACCTGGTCCTACTGCTACGACCTCGGCCTCCTGCGGACGCTCCTTGGCGGTGTCTGGAATTACCAGACCAGATGCGGTGACCTGCTCTGCCTCAAGTGGACGAACGACGATGCGATCTTCAAGTGGCTTAATCGAAACCGACACTTTGACCTCTTCTGAATCTAGTTTTTGGGTTAGTTGGCCGTCTGGCCACCCGACAAGACTAAACGATGTTCTAGCACTCGGTCAAACAGAGTGCTAACTGTGACTGGGGCGGGCATTTGCCCCGCCTTGCAACTAGCCTTGGCAGGTGAACCGCGACGAACTAGCCCATCTGCTCACCCCGGATGCCCTGCAGCTGCTGGGCTCCATCGGCGATCTGGATGCCAAGGCCGATGTGGTCAAGCTGGTTTCGAGCCTGCGGGCCGAGGGCTACCACCCCAGCCTGGTCGCGGCCGTGCTTAGTCAGGCCAAGCTTCGACGCCGGGCCCGCAAGAAGTTCGGCGACTTCACCGACGGCCTGCTGTTCACCGAGGATGGCCTAGAGCAGGCATCCCGGTTGCAGGCGGCAGCCCTGCACGCCGGCCGCTTTCTCGGGGCAAAGCTCGAACGCATCGCCGACCTTGGCTGCGGCATCGGGGCCGAGTCGCTGGCCATGGCCGCAGTCGACCTGCACATCGATGCCTTCGAGATCGATGAGGCCACGGCAGCCCTGGCGGTTTTCAACCTCGGTGCCTTCGACAATGTCGAGGTTCACCACTCAGATGTCACCACTGTCGACCTCGCCCAGTTCGACGGTCTGTTCTTCGACCCTGCTCGGCGCGAGCTCGGTGGTTCGCGTGGCGAGCGCGCCGTGCGCAAGTTTGACCCGGCCGAATACTCACCCAACTTCGATTGGGTCATCGAGCAGGCGCGCACAAAGCCGACCGGCATCAAGCTTGGGCCAGGTCATCCGCATGAGGCCATCCCGGCTGATGCCGAGGCGCAATGGGTTTCGATCGATGGCGACCTGGTCGAGTGCACGCTCTGGTTTGGCGCGGTTCGTCGCAAGCACGTGGCTCGCGCGGCAACCCTGATCAACTCCGAGGGCCGTCACGAAATCACCAGCGAGACCAGCGACGAAAGACAGGCGCCGCTTGGCGAACTCGGTCAGTACATTTACGAACCAGACAACGCCGTGATTCGCTCGCACCTAATTGCGCAACTGGCCGAACTCACCGGCACAACACTCATCGCGCCGGCGATTGCCTACCTGTCGAGCAACGAGCGAATTACCTCGCCATGGATGCGCGGCTTCGAAGTTGTCGAAACCATGGCGTTCGACCGCAAGAAGTTGAAGGCCTACCTTCGCGAACGAAACATCGGCGTTCTCGAAATCAAGAAGCGCGGAGTCGACATCACGCCTGAGGCGCTTCGCAAAGAACTTGCACTGCACGGCCAAAACTCAGCGACGTTGATAGTCACGCGCATCGGCGACGCCCACCGCGCGATCATCGCCCAGCCGATTAACTAAAGGGTTTGAACTGTGGTGACCGGCAGGGTCGAGTCGGCACCGAAGTCGAGACTTGATGGCGCACGACCATCCATGATCAATTGCGCGCCTAGAGCCGCAATCATCGCCCCGTTGTCTGTGCAAAGCGAAAGCGCCGGGATGCGCAACTCGATGCCATGCTTGGCACACCGTTCGGCAGCCAGTTCGCGCAGGCGCTTGTTGGCAACCACGCCGCCGCCGAGCAGCAGGCGCTTCACCCCGAGGTCGAGACATGCGTTGACCGCCTTGCTTACCAGCACATCGGCAACTGCCTCGCGGAAGCTGGCCGCGACATCGGCCTTCGAGTACTCGCCAACGCCGGCCTCTGCGGTCGCCCGACCTGCCTGAGCCTGCCCCTCGGCAACCTCGACCCAGCGGGCCACGGCGGTCTTTAGGCCGCTGAACGAGAAGTTGTAGCGGTTGCGCTCCATGTCTTTCGGCAGGGTGAGTCCACGGGGAAAGCGAATGGCCTTCGGGTCGCCGCCCTCGGCAGCACGGTCGATCTCTGGCCCCCCCGGGTACTTCAGCCCAAGGATGCGCGCCACCTTGTCAAAGGCCTCGCCCGCCGCATCGTCGATCGTCTCGCCAAGCAGCTCGACGTCGTTGAGCAAATCGCGAACCAGCAGCAATGAGGTGTGACCGCCACTGACCAGCAACGCGATGGTTGGGGTTTCGAGTTTGCCGCGTTCGAGAATGTCTACGCCGACGTGACCGACCAGATGGTTCACCGCATAGATCGGTTTGCCGAGTGCAACCGCAAGTGCCTTGGCCGCACCGACGCCAACCATGAGCGCGCCGGCAAGACCCGGGCCATTGGTCACAGCAATGGCGTCGACCTCATCGAGTGAAACCTGCGCCTTTGCCAGCGCCTCATGCAGCGTCGGCTTCAACGCCTCGAGATGTGCGCGAGCGGCAACCTCGGGAACCACGCCACCAAACCTTGCATGTGCATCCATGGATGAAGAAATCACGTTGGCAAGCAGAGTGTTGCCGCGCACAATGCCGATGCCGGTTTCATCGCAAGACGATTCGATGCCAAGCACCAGCGGTTCGCGATTGGTTACCTCGATTGGCAACAGCATTTCGATCGCATCAACATCATCCGGTTGGTAGTAGCGTGGGCGAACTCGCACCTGCTCGAAACCCAGCGAGCGATAGAGCGACTGCGCACTCTCGTTGTCTGCACGCACCTCGAGAAAAATCTTGGCGAGGCCAGAGCGTTTCGCCTCGGCAATCAAACGTTGCATCAACTCGCGACCGAGGCCAAGCCCGCGATGCGCGTGACCGACTGCAATAGTTTGCACGTCGGCGGCGCCGGCTATCGGGTTCTTTGCAAGGCCGGCGTATGCAATCACCTGGTCTTCGAGATAGGCAACCAGGTAGTAGCGCTCGGCACCGACTAACTCGTCGCGCATGCTCTCGCGCGGCCAGGCATCGCTGGTGAAGCAGGCCTCCTCGATGGTCATGATTGCATCGAGGTCGCCTTCGTCGGCCAGGCGGATCGCCCAAGGAGTGCTCACGAGCTCACCTTCTTGCCGAACTGGCCGGGCGACTTTGGTTCGACCGCATCCGGGGCTCGCAGGTAGAGCGCGGTCACGTCGCCGCTGAGAGTGCCGGCGGCATCCTGGGCAAGGGCAACTTCGGCAAGTGCCGAGGCGGTCACGGCTTGGACCGTGGTGTGCGGTTCTAGGCCCTCGAGAGACAACAACTGAGCCAGGGCACCCGGCTTGGCCACCGCCGGCCCCTGCATTCGAACCGGCACGCCATGCCTGTCGAGCCCAGAGTAGAGAGCCCAATAGACCTCGCCGCGACGAGCATCCGTGGTGACCAAAAGCGGTTTGCTCGCGCTCGGCACCACACCCGCACTGATGGCCGACAGAGCAAGCGCGTCGAGCGAAACAACGCCGGCCAACTTCGCGCCGGCACCTTCGGCGAACATGACGGCAGCGGCAAGACCGACGCGCAGGCCGGTGAATGGAGCCGGGCCGCGACCGACGATCACGCGGTGCACCTCGATGCCGGCAAGGCCCGCATCGCGCAGCACGGTGGCTATTGCCCCGCCGATGTTTTCGGCGTGCTTCATGTGGTTTTCGAGATTGACCTCGGCTAGCACGAGGCCGTCGCGCAGCAGAGCAACCGAGGTTCCGGCAGAGGTGTCGATGGCGAGCAGAACTGACATCAGAAGCTCACCGACTTCCAGCGTTCGCCAAAGCCGCTGACCCGCACCTGACGAACCTCGCTCTCGCCGCTGTGATCGCGTTCGATTTCAATCTCGAGCCAATTGCTGGCAACACCATCGAGCATGCCCTTACCCCACTCAACCAAAACAATCGAGTTGGCAAAGTCGATGTCGAGATCGTCGAGTTCGGCTACGCTGCCGAGTCGATAGGCATCGGCGTGAACGAAGAGTTCTTCACGGTTTTCCATGTGATGCGTTCGCGCAATCACAAAAGTTGGCGATGACACATTTCCAACGACACCGAGTGCTTGACCGACACCGCGGGTGAAAGTTGTCTTGCCGGCCCCGAGGGGCCCAACCAGAATCACAAGGTCGCCGGCGCGAAGTTCGCTGGCAATGCGAGCGCCGAGCTGGTGCATCGCGTCTTCATCTGGCACCTGCAGTTCGGCCAGCAGGTAAGGCCCGCTCACTTGACCGAACCGAGGTAACTGCGCTTGAAGCGCCCGCCGATGCGAGTGACGATTTCGTAGTTAATGGTCGATGCCGCAATTGCAAGCTCGTCGACGCTCGGCGCGTTGTTGGCCTCGTCGCCAAACAGCACGACCTCGTCGCCAACCGCAACCTCGTCGTCGCCCACATCAACCACAAACTGGTCCATAGCGATGCGCGACAAGATCGGGTAACGCTTGGTTCCGATGACCACACCAGCAATCGGGCCATCCTGGTCGCTCGCGCCCCTAGGCAAGCCCTCTGCATAACCAACCGGAATCAGCGCGAGGGTGGTCTCGGCCTTGGTCTTGTAGAGATAGCCGTAGCTCACGCCGACACCGGCGGCAACGCGCTTGGTCTGCGCCACCACCGAGCGGGCAATCATCGCGGGTTTCAGCCCGAACTCGCTGCCCTTGCGGCCGACAAACGGCGAGAGGCCATAGAGCCCAAGCCCGACTCGCACCATCTCCAGGCCTAGGCCGGGGTAGCTAATCGTGCCGTCGGATGCGGTCAGGTGGCGCAGTTCGAAGCTGAGGCCGGCATCCTTGGCCCGCTGCACCGCGTCGCCAAAGCTGGCAATCTGGGCCTTGTCGTCGGCCTCGGATGTCGATGACAGGTGACTGAAAACACCAACCACGTGCACCAGTTTTTGCGAGGTGAGGTCGAGCGCACCCTGAACCAGCAGTCCCCACTCGGCAAGGGTCGCTCCGTTGCGGCTGAGGCCGGTATCGACCTTGAGGTGGATGCGCGCAATCTTCTTGGTGTGGTCTGCCGCCTTGGCAACTCGGTCAAGCTGCTCGAGGTTTGACACACCGATTTCAACATCGCCCTCGAGGGCTGCCAAGAAATCCTGTTTCGGATCATGCAGCCAACTGAGTACCGGAGTGGTCACACCGGCGGCCCGCAACTCAAGCGCCTCGTCGACATCGGCAACTCCGAGATAGTCGATGTTCGCGAATTGCAATTTGCGGGCAACCTCGACCATGCCGTGACCGTAGGCATTCGCCTTGACCACACCCATGATCTTTGCTCCGCCAGAAATCTCTTTGAAGCGATTCAGGTTAGACACGATTGCATCGAGGTCGATGATGAGTTCGCGCATCACACACCTCCCTCGGCAATCACGTAGGCAATTGCGAAATCGCCATCGTGCGAAATCGAAAGGTGCAACTTGTGAATGCCCTTATCAATCGCAACCAGCGCTGTTGATCCGCTCAGCGAAAACGACGGTGCGCCGAGTTCGTTCTTACCGACAATCACCTCGTGCCAGTGCATCCCAGTAGAACCACCGAAAGCCTTCACCAGTGCCTCTTTGGCGGCGAACCGTCCGGCCAGGGTGCGAGTTGGGGCTTCACGCTCATCCTCGTGAAAAATCTTTTCGATCAACGCTGGCGTGCCAGCCAGTTTGTGTTCGAAGCGGTTCATATCGACCAAGTCAACACCGACACCGATGATCATGGCTACTCGACCGTGACCGACTTGGCCAGGTTGCGCGGCTGATCGACATCTCGGCCGAGCGCAGTTGCCAACGAAAGTGCGAATACCTGAAGCGGAATCACGGTGAGAATGGCGGCAAGCACGCTGACGCTCTGCGGAACGTGAACCACATGCTCGGCATAGGCCGCGACCTGGGTGTCACCCTCCTCGGCAATGGCGATCACCTTGGCTCCGCGAGCGCGAATCTCCTGGATGTTCGAAATCACCTTAGGGTGCAGACTGTCGGCGTCGCGCGGGCTTGGCACGATCACGATCACCGGCTGACCCTCTTCGATGAGTGCAATTGGGCCGTGCTTCAGCTCGCCGGCGGCAAAGCCTTCTGCATGGATGTAGGCCAGCTCCTTGAGCTTCAGCGCGCCTTCCATGGCCACCGGGAAACCGACGTTGCGACCGAGGAACAGCACCGACTTGGCATCGCTCATCGCCATGCCAAGCGCCTCAACGTTCTTGGAAGACTTGATCACTTCGGCAACGCGCCCCGGCATCTTCAGTAGGTCGAGGCCGATGGTGCGCAGTTCGGCAGCCGGTGTGGCCCCGCGAACGCTCGCCAGGAACAGCCCGAGCAGGTAGCCGGCGGTGATCTGCGCGGTAAGCGCCTTGGTCGAGGCAACCGCTACCTCTGGGCCGGCGTGGGTGTAAATCACTGCGTCGCTCTCTCGGGCAAGGGTTGCGCCCTGGGTGTTGCAGATCGCAAGCACCGGTGCGCCCTGCTCTGCTGCATAGCGCGTTGCGGTGAGAGTGTCTGCGGTTTCTCCAGACTGCGAGATTGCGACAACGAGTGTGTGTTCGTTCAGCACCGGCTCGCGATAGCGAAACTCGTGAGCAAGTTCGACCTGAACCGGGATGCGCGACCATTTCTCAATCGCATACTTAGCAATATCGCCCGCATAGCTCGCGGTCCCGCAGGCGACGATGTAGATGCGCTGCAGCGACTTGATTGCGTCGTGCGAGAGTCCATCGATTTCGCTGAGTTGAACCGAGCCGTCGGATGCGAGTCGACCCATGAGAGTGTCTGCCACCGCGGTTGGTTGGTCTGCAATCTCTTTGGCCATGAAGCTCGACCATCCGCCCCTGCTTGCGGCAGATGCATCCCAGTCGACGGTGAATTCGTCGGGCACAACTTCGGCACCATCGAAAGTGCGAATCTCGACCGAGCCGCGACGCAGCGTGACGATCTGGTCTTGCCCGACGCTGATTGCTCGCTTGGTGTGCTCGACGAAGGCGGCAACGTCAGAGCCCAAGAAGTTCTCGCCGTCACCGAGGCCGACGACCAGCGGGGCGTTGCGGCGCGCGGCCAGCACGACATCCGGGTGGTCTTGGTGCACGATCAAAATCGTGAAGGCTCCGTGCAGGCGGCGAACCACGCTGGCGAATGCCTGCTCGAGATTGCCCGATTTTTCGTAGGCGGCCGCAATCAGGTGCGCGGCAACCTCGGTGTCGGTCTCGCTCGCAAACTGAGTGCCAGCGGCAAGCAGCTCTGCCTTGAGCTCGGCAAAGTTTTCGATGATGCCGTTGTGAATCAGGGCGAGCTTGCTGTCACCACCGCCGAGGTGCGGATGGGCATTGCCGTCCGTTGCGGCCCCGTGAGTGGCCCAGCGGGTGTGGCCGATGCCGATGTGTGAGGCAGGCAGCGGGTGCTGTTCGATCTCAGCAACCAGATTGGCCAGCTTGCCGGCCTTCTTGCGAGTCTCGAGCCTGCCATCCTCACCGATTACCGAGACGCCGGCCGAGTCATAACCGCGGTATTCGAGGCGGCGCAGCCCCCCGATGAGAACATCGAGGGTGGCCTTCGGGCCGATGTAACCCACGATTCCGCACATGGGTCTAATTTACCTAGACTTGCTCAGATGAGCGCTGAAAAGACGGGCATTGACCAGGCGGTTAGCCCATTCGTCGAGATTTCCCGCTCAGACTGGGCCGCACTGGCACAAACCACAGAGCAACCACTCACCGAGGATGAGCTATCCCAGATTCGTGGATTGGGCGAAGAACTCGATCTCGATGAGGTCGCCGATGTTTATCTGCCGCTCAGCCGCCTGCTGAACATTTACGTAACCCAGGCCAAGGCGCTGCACCAGGCAGAGGCCGCATTCATGGGTGAGCGCGCCGCTGGCACTCCGTTCATCATCGGCGTCGCGGGTTCGGTGGCAGTAGGCAAGAGCACAGTCTCGCGCGTGCTTCGCGAACTGCTATCGCGCTGGGAAACCACGCCTCGGGTTGCGCTGGTGACCACGGATGGATTTCTCTATCCGAACGCCGAACTCGAGCGCCGCGGCCTGATGGCTCGCAAGGGCTTCCCTGAGTCATACGATCGCAAGGCGCTGCTGAACTTCGTGGCAGAGATCAAATCGGGGGTGGCCTCGGTCAGCGCCCCGATCTACTCACACCTGTCCTATGACATCACCGACCAGCGCGTGGTGGTCGAGGCGCCGGATGTCGTCATCATCGAAGGCCTGAATGTGCTGCAACCCCCTGCCCCGGGCCAAGAGGTGGCGCTCAGCGACTACTTCGACTTCAAGATCTATGTCGATGCCGAGGTCAGCCAAATCACCAAGTGGTTCCTGCACCGCTTTGAACAGCTGCGCGCAGGGGCATTTACCAACCCGAAGTCCTACTTTCACCGCTACGCCGAGCTGCCACTCGATAAGGCCCTCGAACGCGCAACCGAGATCTGGCAGACCATCAACCTGCCGAACCTGACCGAGAACATTTTGCCGACCCGCTCGAGAGCCACCTTGGTGTTGCAAAAGGGCGATAACCACCGGGTCGATTCGGTTTTGCTGCGCAAGAACTAGCGATTGCCCAGCCACGAGCGGTTTTAGGCGTTACCAAACCGTTACAAAACCCCGCAAGGCTGAGCCAAGCCTGAGAGTTAACTAAGACTAGGCCATTCGTATGGGTGTCGCCCGGAGCATCAATTCCGAGGCTCCGACGATGCAAACGATGACTTTCTTCATAAAGAACATCAATTGAAAGGCTTTACATGAATCAACTCTCAGCAACGCTGAGCGACGGCCAGTTCATCCTGGTTTACAACGTTTTGTCGCTCGGTCTAGCCTCAATGCTCTTCACGTCGATCTTCCTATTCGTCGCACGTGAACGAGTTCTGCCTCGCTACCGCTTGGCCGTAATGGTTTCTGGCACTGTAACCGCAATCGCCACCTACCACTACTTCCGCATGTTTGACAACTTCAACCACGCATTCGCTGGCATGACTGGAAACAACCCTGCCGCCTACAACGTTGGCTACCGCTACGTTGACTGGCTGCTCACTGTTCCATTGCTATTGGTCGAGCTGGTTGCCGTGCTTGCACTTGCACGCGCTGCCCAGAGTTCAATGCTGAACCGACTAGTACCTGCAGCTGCCGCGATGATCTTGCTTGGTTACCCTGGCGACGCACACCTAACCGTGTTCGGCATCAGCGACCCAGGCATCTGGGGCTTGCTGTCAACCATTCCGTTCCTCTACATCTTGTACGTGCTGTTCATCGAACTCGGCAAGAGCCTCTCGCGCCAGTCGAAGGCAGTCCAGACCAAGATCAAGTTGCTCCGCATTCTGCTGATCGCAACTTGGGGTGTTTACCCAATCACCTTCATCCTCGCAATGGGCGCCACCGGATTCGACCCAAGTCGATTCGTAGCACGAGAGGTTGGCTACAGCATCGCCGACATCTTGGCTAAGTGCCTCTTCGGTTTGATCATCTTCTCGGTCGCACGCATCAAGTCGGCAGAAGACGACAAGGAATTCGCAAAGAGCGAATTCAAAGACGAGTAAAACTCCTTAGTAAGTTTTGCGGGCCATCGATTTCGGTGGCCCGCATTTCTTTAACTCGGATACTCGTGCAGCAGTTTGCGCGTCGATGGCAGATCTCTAGAGAACCGGTGCGCCAATCAGCATGATTGAGTCTTCACGTTGGAGGTCGAAACGCTGGTCGTAAATTTCCAGTTCTAGTGACCACGGGGACGGCTGCTTGAGGCCCGAGGCTGGCAGCACCTCGTTGTAGAGGCGCTGGATCGACTGCACCAAGCCGTTCATCGACCCGTGGTGTTCATAGGTGGCAAGGCGCATGGCAGGCAGCCGGTGCACCTCGAGGCCGTTCAGGTCTGCAGGCAGCTGGGCGACTTCTAACCCAACGAACTGAGTGAGCAGGGATTCCTCGCCAGAACCGGCAGGCCGAGTTGCCGCGATCATGCGACCGGTAAAGGCAAGGCCAAGCTCCGCGAGCTTGCCGTTGACCTTGCCCCAGAGTGGGCCGAGCACTTCTTGCCCGTTGAACTTTGGAGACATGCCACCATAGAAATCGGACTCGAGGCCAATCAGAGTGGTTTCAGGAAAGTCGATGACTTCAAACTTTGGCTGCACTAGATAGCCAAGCGCTTTTCGACGACGCGAGCGATGCGGTCAGCCCAAGACTGTGCGGTTCCTTCGTCGGCGGCTTCGACCATAACGCGCACCAGCGGCTCGGTGCCAGATGCGCGCAGCAGAACTCGGCCGGTGCCGTGAAGCTCAGCCTCGGCCTGCGCAACTGCGGCCTGCAGTTCGTCGTCTGTGTCTACTCGGGTCTTGTCGACCCCTGGCACGTTGATCAGCACCTGAGGCAAAATCTTCATTGCGCCGGCCAATTCAGCCAGGCTCTTTTTGGTGCGGGCAACCTCGGCCATCAGTTTCAGGCCGGTCAGGATGCCATCTCCGGTGGTGGCCCAGCGCGAGAAAATGATGTGCCCGCTCTGCTCGCCACCTAGCGTGTAACCGCCAGACCGAATC
This sequence comes from uncultured Micrococcales bacterium, assembly GCA_903909605.1. GTDB lineage: Bacteria > Actinomycetota > Actinomycetes > Actinomycetales > Microbacteriaceae > Rhodoluna. The sequence goes on from CAIVWH010000019.1 coordinate 38,789, forward strand.
TCTTCGAGCACATAGCGGTCGCCGACTTTGGTCTCGATCATTTCGATGCCGGCATCTCGCATCGCGATCTTCAAACCGAGGTTGCTCATCACAGTGGCAACCAGAGTGTTGCGCGCAAGCTGCCCGCGCTCTTTGAACGACAGGGCCATGATGGCCATGATCTCGTCGCCGTCAACAATCTTGCCGGTGTGGTCGACAGCCAGGCAACGATCGGCGTCACCGTCGTGTGCGATGCCCGCATCAGCGCCGTGCTCGAGCACCGCAGACTGCAGGGCTGAAAGATGAGTCGAACCGTATCCCAGGTTGATGTTGTGGCCGTCTGGCTCAGCGCCAATCACAATTACCTGCGCACCGGCGTCGACAAATGCCTGAGGCGATACCCCGGATGCCGCACCGTGTGCACAATCGACGACAATCTTCAGACCGTCGAGGCGGTTAGGCAGCGCCTTAAGCAGGTGCACGATGTAGCGATCTTCGGCATCGGCGAAACGAGTGACGTGGCCAACGCCACCGCCAACCGGGGCAAGCATCTGACCAGCCATGGTCGCTTCGATTTGGTCTTCTATTGCGTCTGCAAGTTTGTGACCACCGCGAGCGAAGAATTTGATGCCGTTATCTGGCGCGGGGTTGTGCGATGCCGAGATCATCACGCCGAAGTCAGCCGAAATGTCTGCGGTGAGAAATGCGGTTGCAGGGGTTGGCAGCATGCCCGCATCGAGAACGTCAACGCCAGAGCTAGCCAATCCAGCGGCGACTGCGGCGGCGAGAAATTCGCCTGAGATTCGTGGATCGCGACCGATTACGGCCTTTGGCTTTTCGCCGCGCTTGCGGGCATCTTCACCTAAAACAATGGCCGCCGCTTGGGCTAGCTTCAGAGCTAGTTCGACGGTGAGGTCTCGGTTAGCGAGACCACGAACTCCATCGGTTCCAAACAGGCGGGCCATGTTCAAAGGTTAGTCGTGGCAGAAGCCAGACAGAAAGCGAATTAACGCTTCGAGAACTGCGAAGCCTTGCGAGCCTTCTTGAGACCGGCCTTCTTGCGCTCGATGACACGTGGGTCGCGCTTGAGGAAGCCAGCCTTCTTGAGTGCAGGGCGGTTGTTGTCGCGGTCGATTCCGTTTAGTGCACGGGCGATGCCGAGACGAAGTGCGCCAGCCTGACCTGCGATGCCACCGCCGTTGATGCGAGCAATGACGTCGTATGCGCCCTTGAGCTCAAGCACGGTGAATGGGTCGTTGATCAGCTGCTGGTGCAACTTGTTTGGAAAGTAGTCCTCGAGTGCGCGACCGTTGACCTTGATCACGCCGGTGCCAGGCACGATGCGAACACGTGCAACTGCTTCCTTGCGACGACCGAGGCCAGCGCCTGGCTGGGTCAGTGCGCCGCGCGAGCGTGCAGGTGCCGACTTTGCAGCAGGAGTCTCGGTGCTGTAGCTCTCTGGTGCTACGTCTACGGTTTCGTTCTTAGCCACGGATGCTTCTCTCAAATTTCTTCGTTAGTGAATGCGGTGCTACTACTGAGCGACCTGGTCGATGATGAATGGCTTTGGCTGCTGTGCAGCGTGTGGGTGTGCAGCACCTGCGTAAACCTTGAGCTTGGTGAACTGCGCGTTGCCGAGCTTGGTCTTAGGCAGCATGCCCTTGATTGCCTTCTCGACTGCCTTCTCTGGGCTCTTCTCAAGAAGCTCTGCGTAGGTAGTCGCAGTCAAACCACCTGGGTAACCAGAGTGGCGGTATGCCTTCTTGTTGAGCAACTTGGTGCCAGTCAGCGCGACCTTGTCGGCGTTGATGATGATAACGAAGTCACCGTTGTCCATGTGAGCAGCGAAAGTCGCCTTGTGCTTGCCGCGCAGCAATGCCGCAGCGTGAGTTGCGAGACGGCCGAGCACAACGTCGGTGGCGTCGATGATCAACCACTCGTTCTTCAGCTCATGAGCCTTCGGTGAATAAGTACGCACGTTAAATTGCCTTCTACTTCTTGTTCGGATTGAATCGCCACCCAGAACGGGATTCGGCAAATTCAGAATTCGTCGGTGAAACCGACACCAAGGGTCAAGTTTAGCCAGCAAAAGGGCTCTCGGTCAAACCCTAATTGGAGGCGCTACTCGAAGGTTGCCTCATCCAGGCTACGCAGGTTCTTGGCCATTGCCGCCTGGGCGGCCAGAAGTTCATCGCTTGGGTAGCCGATAGCCAGCAGGGTTAGCCCATGCGGGGCTACCACCTTGAAGCTGCCCTCCCGGCCCCTTTTCTCGAGCAGTTCGCGCAGCTTGATGCCGTCGGCCTTGCCTCGACCCACGGCAATCAGGGCCCCAACAATCGAGCGAACCATGTTGTGGCAGAAGGCATCGGCCCGCAGCTCGATCTCAATGACCCCGGAGTCACCCCGAATGACCGAAACCGCTTGCAACTCACGGATGGTGGTTGACTTCTCGCGCGGCTTACAGAAACTGGCGAAGTCGTTCAGGCCGAGCAGGCTCTGGGCGGCCTGGTTCATGGCCACCTCATCCAAGGCCCAAATCACCGAGAGGGTGTGCCTGGCCTCGAGAGCATTGGCGCGGGCCAACTTGTCTGCGATGCGGTAGCGATAGCGCCTGCTGATTGCCGAGAATCGAGCGTCGAACCCCTCGGGGGCAACCACGACCGACTGAACCCTGAGGTCATTCGGCAGCAGCCCGTTCAACTTGTATACCAGGTCGTCGACGCTTTGGCGACCGAGTCGCGCAAGCTGCTCATCCGTTAGATCGCAGTGAGCAACGCAGCCGATCGCGTGCACCCCGGCGTCAGTTCGCCCGGCAACGCGCAAACCGAAATCGTTTTGCGATTCGCCAAAGATTGTGGTGAACGCCGTGATGAATTCACCTTGGATGGTGCGCAGACCCGGCTGCTTCGACCATCCATAGAAATCGGTGCCGTCGTAGCCGAAGTCGATCCTTAAACGAGTGAACCCGTCGACGTATTCGTCAACGGGCTCGCTCATGAAACTTTTAGGTCTCGAGTACCGAAATTACTCGGCTGCCTCTTCGGTCGCTGGAGCTTCTGCTGCTGCTGGCGACTCGGTGGCCTCGGCTTCAACCGCTGCTTCGGTCTCGACGACCTCTGCCTGGGCTTCTGCCTCTTCGAATACCTCTGCAGCCTCGACTGCGCTTGCCTTAACCGAGTTGACCAACTTGGTCTTGTGGGTTGCTGGCTTTGCGTTTACTGGCTCAAGAACCAATTCGACGAGTGCCATCGGGGCGTTGTCGCCCTTGCGGTAGCCGAGCTTGGTGATGCGAGTGTAGCCACCCTGACGGTCTGCAACCTGTGGTGCGATGTTTGCGAACAGCTCGTGAACTACCGACTTCTCGGTGAGCTGTGCCATCACACGACGACGTGCTGCAAGGTCGCCGCGCTTTGCGAAGGTGACCAGACGCTCAGCAACCGGACGCAGGCGCTTGGCCTTGGTCTCGGTAGTGGTGATCTTGCCGTGCTTGAACAACGAGGTGGCCATGTTGCGAAGCATCATGCTCTCGTGGGCTGGTCCGCCTCCGAGGCGTGGGCCCTTAGTTGGTGCTGCCATTTTTATCTCCTATGGATGAGCGACCGGCTTATGCCTGGTCGTCCTCGTCGTCGTAGTTTGCTGCGTTGCTGAAGTAGGTTCCGTCGAAGCCTGGAACCGAGTCGCGGAACTTGAGTCCCATCGAAGTGAGCTTGTCGCGCACCTCGTCTACCGACTTGCTGCCGAAGTTGCGGATGTTCATCAGCTGGTCTTCTGACAGGTTGATCAGTTCGCCAACGTTGTTGATGCCCTCACGCTTGAGGCAGTTGTACGAACGAACGGTCAGGTCGAGGTCTTCGATTGGCATGGCCAGCTCTGGCGAAACTGCAAGCTCGCTGCGTGCCTCGCCAAGCTCGATACCTTCGGCCTGGTCGTTCAAGTCTTTTGCAAGGCCGAACAGCGCAACCAGGGTGGTTCCGGCTGAGGCAACTGCGTCTGCAGGCTTGATCGAAGGCTTGGTCTCGACGTCGACAATCAGCTTGTCGAAGTTGGTGTACTCACCGGCACGAGTTGCCTCGACGCGGTATGAAACCTTGAGAACTGGTGAGTAGATCGAGTCGATTGGAATGACTCCGGCCTCGGCGCCAACCATGCGGTTCTGGCTCGCCTGAACGTAACCGCGGCCACGCTCGATGTTGAGCTGCAGGTCGATTGAACCCTTGGCGTCGAGGTGAGCAATTACGAGGTCCTTGTTGTGGATGGTGACGTCTGCGTCAACAACGATGTCGCCTGCAGTAACAGGGCCAGGGCCCTTCTTTGCAACACGAGCAACCACTGGCTCATCGCGGTGGCTCGAAACAACGAGGTCCTTGATGTTCAGGATGATCTCGGTGACGTCTTCCTTCACACCGTCGATGGTGCTGAATTCGTGGCTTACGCCTTCGAAACGCACGTTGGTCACCGAAGCGCCTGGGATGGACGACAGCAAAGTACGGCGAAGCGAGTTTCCTAGGGTGTAACCGAAACCTGGCTCAAGCGGTTCGAGAACGAAACGCGAACGAGTAGGCGATAGTACTTCTTCTTTTAGCTCTGGACGCTGTGCAATCAGCACGGTTGGTTCCTTCCGTAGACATCCACTATTTGATGTCTGCTTTTGTTTACTCCGAAGTGGCCACTACGAAGTGTGTTGCTAAACAGTTGTGGCGAGGATGCTCTCGCCGAGGCTTATGAGCGCTGTCGATGACGGCGCCACAAACTAGACGCGACGACGCTTTGGAGGGCGGCATCCGTTGTGAGCCTGAGGAGTCACGTCAGAGATCGAACCAACCTCCAGACCTGCTGCCTGAAGCGAACGGATCGCGGTCTCGCGACCAGAGCCTGGACCCTTCACGAACACGTCAACCTTCTTCAGGCCGTGCTCCTGGGCCTTGCGGGCTGCAGACTCAGCTGCGAGCTGAGCTGCGAATGGAGTCGACTTGCGCGAACCCTTGTAGCCCACGTCGCCAGACGATGACCAAGAGATAACTGCGCCGGTAGCGTCGGTGATCGAAACGATGGTGTTGTTGAAGGTGCTCTTGATGTGCGCCTGACCAACGGTTACGTTCTTCTTTTCCTTCTTGCGAGGCTTACGTGCGCCTGCTGCGCCGGCCTTTGCCTTAGGTGCTGCTGCCATTTCTAATCCTTCTCCTTCAGGAGGCCGCTACTTAGCGGCCTTCTTCTTTCCAGCGACGGTGCGCTTTGGACCCTTGCGGGTGCGGGCGTTGGTCTTGGTGCGCTGGCCACGAACTGGCAGGCCCTTGCGGTGACGAATACCTTCGTACGAACCGATCTCTACCTTGCGGCGGATGTCGGCCTGAACATCACGGCGGAGGTCACCCTCAACCTTGAAGTTGCCTTCGATGAAGTCACGAATTGCGACAAGCTGGTCGTCGGTCAAGTCTTTTACACGGATGTTCTTGTCGACCTTGGTCTGCTCAAGAATCGAGACCGAACGAGTACGGCCAATTCCGTAGATGTAAGTGAGTGCAATTTCGACGCGCTTCGCGTCTGGAATATCTGCTCCGGCAACACGTGCCATGGGATTTCTCCTAGTTTCAAAGGTCTTCAGCAATACACCCGAGTATTCGGCTCCGGCCTTTTCCGGAGGTTACATCTTTCGATGTTGTACTGCCTTGGTTTATTCAGTTGTGTTTTGTAAGAGCTGCGTCTGCTCTTGCGCTTAACCCTGGCGCTGTTTGTGGCGTGGGTTTTCGCAAATGATCATGACGCGACCGTGGCGACGAATGACTTTGCACTTGTCGCAGATCTTCTTAACGCTTGGGTTAACCTTCATGTCTCTTGCTTCTGTTTGATGTTGCGTGGTTATTTGTAGCGATACGTGATTCGACCACGAGTCAGGTCATACGTGCTGAGCTCTACAACAACGCGATCCTCAGGGAGAATCTTGATGTAGTTCTGGCGCATCTTTCCCGAGATGTGAGCCAAGACTTTGTGACCGTTTTCGAGCTCAACGCGAAACATTGCGTTCGGTAGAGCTTCGACTACTGTGCCTTCGATTTCGATGACACCGTCTTTGTTGGCCATAGCCTCACTTTTCACTAACTTTTGGCGTAACAAGCGCACGAAAATCGGTCACAAATTCTTGTGGGATTACGTGCAGAAACACCGAATCTCAATCTTACGGACTTACAGGGGCTTCCGCTAGTCTGTGCCAGCGAAAAATCGGGGCCGGGATGGCCTTTAGCCCTGAACCGGTACCGGCACGATTCCGAACGGCGCCAAGCCAGCCAAACCGCCGTCTTCAGCGGTCAAAACCCAGATTCCACCCTCGTGAACCGCCACGGTGTGCTCCCAGTGGGCCGCGTCAGAGCCATCCTCTGACGATACGGTCCAGCCATCGGCCAAAACCTTCACCGAGTCGTCTCCCCCGGTGATCATCGGCTCGATGGCAACCACCAAGCCAGGGCCAACCTTCGGGCCCTTATGTCGAACGGCATAGTTGAAAACCGCCGGCTCTTCGTGCATTGTCCGACCAATCCCGTGACCGATGTAGTCCTCGAGAATTCCGTAGTCGCGACCGTGCTCGCTGGCCTTCTCGGCAACGAAAGCCTCAATGGCCGCTCCGACCTCATTCAGGTGGCTCGCCTTGGCAAGTGCGGCAATGCCAACCCAAAGCGACTGCTCGGTAACATCGCTCAGTTGCTGGCGAGCGACAACGATGGCCGCAGCGTCGGATGATTCTCCCGGCACGACCATAGAAAACGCGCTGTCGCCGTTCCACCCGTCGATTTCTGCACCGCAGTCAATCGAGAGCAGATCGCCGGCACGCAGCACGCGGTCTTTGCTAGGAATACCGTGCACCACCTCATCGTTGATTGACGCGCAGATGGTGTGAAAGTAGCCATCTACCAATTGAAAGTTTGAGTGCGCACCGAGCGCGTTCATGGTGTCGTCTGCGATTTTGTCGAGCTCGAGCGTTGAGACGCCAGGCTTGACCGCCTTGCGAACTGCGTCGAGTGCGGCGCGAGTGATAAGACCGGCCTTGCGCATAAGCAACAATTGCTGGCTATTTTTTACGGTGTATTCAGCGCGCGACATAAAACTAAAAGTTTCAAAACTAGATGCGGTCGAGGCCGCGTGCTTCAAGCGCCTGCATGATGCGCTCGGTTACTTCTTCGACAGCGCCAAGACCGTCGACCATGATGACCAACCCACGCTGCGCGTAGACCGAGGTGAGCGGAGCGGTCTGTTCTTCGTAAACCTCGAGGCGACGACGAATCACTTCTTCGGTGTCATCGGCGCGACCTTGCTCGATTGCGCGGCCCAGCAAACGGCGAACGACCTCGTCGGTGTCTGCTGTGAGCTGCACGACAGCATCAAGCTTGTTGCCCTGCTGCAACAGAATGTCGTCGAGTTCTTCAACCTGTTCGCCGGTGCGAGGGTAGCCATCCAGCAAGAAGCCGGCAGCGGCATCCTGGTGTGAAAGTCGGTCGCGAACCAGTGCGTTGGTCAAACTGTCGGGCACGTATTCGCCGCGATCCATGAACGCCTTGGCCTGCTTGCCCAACTCGGTTTCGTTCTTTACGTTGTGGCGAAAGATGTCGCCGGTCGAAATCGCTGGGATGCCAAAAGCCTGGGATAGGCGCTCTGCCTGGGTTCCCTTGCCGGCACCTGGCATGCCGATCAAGAGCAGGCGGGTCACTTGAGGAGGCCCTCGTAGTTGCGTTGCTGCATCTGAGCGTTGATCTGCTTCACGGTCTCAAGACCAACGCCGACGATGATCAGGATGGTGGTTCCACCGAACGGGAAGTTCTGGTTTGCGCCAACCAAGGTGAATGCAATCAACGGAATCAAGGCAATCAGGCCCAAGTAGATAGCGCCTGGGAAGGTGATGCGGCTGAGCACGTACTCGAGGAACTCGGTGGTCGGACGTCCGGCACGAATACCTGGGATGAAGCCGCCGTAGTTCTTCATGTTGTCGCTGACCTCTTCAGGGTTGAAGGTAATCGCGACATAGAAGTAGGTGAAGCCCACGATGAGCAAGAAGTACATCGCCATGTAGAGCGGGTGGTCGCCACGGGTCAGGTAGGTCGAAACCCAGGTAACCCATCCTGGAACGTTGCCGTTCTTGTCTGCCGAGCTGAACTGTGCGATCAACGAAGGCAGGTAAAGGAGGCTCGAGGCGAAGATAACCGGAACAACACCGGCCATGTTGACCTTGATTGGAATGTAAGTGCTCTGACCGCCGTATTCACGACGACCAACCATGCGCTTTGCATACTGAACTGGGATGCGGCGCTGCGACTGCTCGACCAAGATGACCAGACCGACGATGAGCACACCGATGCCGATAACGACAAGCAGGGTCTCAGGTGACTTGGTGGTTGCAATCGCGATAAGCGCTGCAGGGAACTTGGCGGCAACCGAGGTGAAGATCAAAAGTGACATACCGTTGCCAACGCCGCGCTCGGTCAGCAACTCACCCATCCACATGATGAGGCCGGTGCCTGCGGTCATGGTGATGACCATCAGCACGATAGCCAACGGCGATGAGTCGGTGAGAATCGAAAGCGAGCACGAAGAACCGAACAGCGCACCCTGGCGAGCAACGGCGATCAAAGTGGTCGACTGAAGCAGGCCAAGTGCGATGGTTAGGAAACGGGTGTACTGGGTGAGCTTTGCCTGACCAGCCTGACCTTCTTTATAGAGGGTCTCGAAGTGCGGAATGACAACGCGAAGAAGCTGCACAATGATCGATGCGGTGATGTAAGGCATGATGCCAAGTGCAAAGACCGAAAGCTGCAGCAGTGCTCCACCGCTGAACAGGTTAATGAACTCGTAGAGTCCCGAAGTTGTCTGAGTCTGGTTCAAACAGCTCTGCACGTTGCCGTAGTTCACGTACGGCGAAGGGATGAATGATCCCAAGCGGAACAACGCGACGATGAGCAAAGTGAAGCCAAGCTTCTTGCGCAGGTCCGGTGTGCGGAATGCGCGAACTACAGCTTTAAACAACTTCAGGCCTCCTGAGGCTTAGCTAGCTGACTATTCGGTGACCGAACCGCCGGCAGCGACAATCTTCTCGGCTGCTGAGCGCGAGACCTTGTCGACACTGACGATCAGTTTAACCGCGATGTCGCCGTTGCCTAGAACCTTGACTGGCTCGCCCTTGCGAACGAGGCCCTTGGCTACTAGATCGGCCTTGGTTACAGCGCCACCGTTAGGGTACGCCTCGGCCAACGCCGAAACGTTGACAACCTGGTACTCCACGCGGAATGGGTTCTTGAAACCACGGAGCTTAGGGGTACGCATTACAAGACGAACGCCACCACCCTCGAAGCCAGGACGAACCTGGTAACGAGCGCTGGTTCCCTTGGTGCCTCGACCGGCAGTCTTACCCTTCGATGCCTCACCACGGCCCACACGAGTGCGCTCTTTCTTCGATCCCTCTGCAGGGCGAAGGTGGTGCAGCTTGATGACGGTTGACTTCTCCTTTGGAGCAGCAGCCTTCTTGGCAGCAGGTGCTGCCTTCTTAGCGGCTGGCTTCTCAGCATCGGTCGAAGCAGCCTTAGCGGCTGGCTTCTTTGCAGCGGTTGCAGGAGCGGCCTTTGCCGCTGCTGGCTTTGCTGCTGCCGCAGGCTTTGCGGCTGGCTTCTTTTCTTCTGCCATTAGTTGATCTCCTCAACCTTTACGAGGTGGGCAACCGTGCGGATCATGCCGCGCAGCGAGCTCGAGTCTTCCTTGACGACAATGTCGCCAATTCGCTTGAGTCCGAGCGAACGCATGGTCTCGCGCTGGTTTGGCTTGCCACCAATTTCAGACTTGACCTGGGTTACCTTGAGACGCGCGGCCATTAGGCACCAACCTTTGCTTGCTGTGCTTTCAGCAGACCGGCAGGAACTACCGCGTCAACTGGAAGGCCACGACGAGCGGCAACAGCAGCTGGCTCTTCGAGCAACTTGAGTGCCTCAACGGTGGCGTGAACGATGTTGATGGTGTTCGACGAACCGAGCGACTTGCTTAGAACGTCGTGGATGCCTGCACACTCGAGCACGGCGCGAACTGGACCACCGGCGATAACACCGGTTCCAGCAGCTGCCGGACGAAGAAGTACGACACCGGCAGCCTTCTCACCCTGAGTCGGGTGAGGGATGGTGCTGCCAACGCGAGGAACGCGGAAGAAGTTCTTCTTTGCATCCTCGACGCCCTTGGCGATCGCGGCAGGAACTTCCTTCGACTTTCCGTAGCCAACACCAACGAGACCATTGCCGTCACCGACAACTACCAGAGCGGTGAACGAGAAACGACGTCCACCCTTGACCACCTTCGAAACACGGTTGATGGTTACAACGCGCTCGATGAATGGGCTCTTCTCTTTTTCCTCGCGGTTGTCGCGGTCACGACGTGGTGCGCGGTCGCGTGAACCGCGGCGTGCCTCACGCTCGTTAGCGTCAACTGCTGGTGCGCCCTTGTCTGCCTCTACTGCAGCCACTTCTGGCTCCTGGATTTCTGACATTAGATTGACAAACCTTCCTCGCGAGCAGCGTCTGCAATTGCAGCAACGCGACCTGCGTACTTGTTTCCGCCACGGTCGAAGACTGCCTCGCTGACACCAGCAGCCTTGGCACGCTGAGCGATCAGCTGGCCAACCTTTGCCGACTTAGCGGTCTTGTCGCCTTCGAACTTGCGAACATCTGCTTCCATGGTCGAAGCCGATGCCAGGGTGATGCCCTTGGTGTCGTCTACGAGCTGGACGAATACGTGACGTGACGAACGGTTGACGACCAAACGAGGACGAACCGGGGTGCCAGCGATCTTCTTACGAAGACGCAGGTGGCGACGGCTACGAGCCGCTGCCTTGCTCTTACCGCGTACGCGTGAAATGAGACCCATGATTACTTACCTGACTTTCCGGCCTTGCGACGAACGTTCTCGCCCGCGTAGCGAACACCCTTGCCCTTGTAAGGCTCTGGCTTGCGCAGCTTGCGCAGGTTCGCGGCAACTTCTCCAACGGCCTGCTTGTCGATTCCCGACACGACGACCTTGGTGTTGCCTTCGACAGTGAAGGTGATGCCCGCAGGCGCCTTCACCAAGATTGGGTGCGAGTAACCGAGAGCGAACTCAATGTCGCCGCCCTTAGCGGTCACACGGTAACCGGTACCGACGATCTCAAGTGCCTTGCTGTAACCAGCGGTAACACCAGTGATCTGGTTTGCAATCAAAGTACGGGTCAAGCCGTGCAGCGAACGCGATACGCGCTCGTCGTCTGGGCGGCTTACGACCAAAGTGCCGTCTTCAAGTGCAACAGTGATTGGGCTCTTAACCTCTAGGTTCAGCTGACCCTTAGGTCCCTTTACCGAAACGCTTGAGCCATCGATCTTTACTTCAACTCCGGCTGGAACCGGAATTGGCAACTTACCAATACGTGACATCTGTGATTACCAAACGTAGGCGAGAACTTCTCCGCCTACTCCCTTCTTGGCTGCCTGACGGTCGGTTAGAAGACCGCTTGAGGTGGACAAGATGGCGATGCCAAGACCGCCGAGAACGCGAGGAAGCTCGGTCGACTTCGCGTAAACGCGGAGACCTGGCTTCGAAACACGCTTGATGCCCGCGATCGAACGCTCGCGGTTAGGGCCGAACTTCAGCTCGACCGTTAGGGTCTTGCCTACAGTTGCGTCTTCTACCTTCACGCTTGCCACATAACCCTCAGTCTTGAGGATCTCTGCGATGTTGGCCTTGAGCTTGCTGTATGGCAGGCTCACAGACTCGTGATACGCAGAGTTGGCATTGCGCAGCCGGGTCAGAAAGTCTGCTACCGGATCTGTCATTGTCATTTGTTGCTACTTTCCTCGGAGGTATCCAGGAGGCTTACGGGCCACTGGACCTTGCCGATTTTGGGTTGGTCTTTGGTTACTTCTCGTCAGACTTGAATGGGAAACCGAGTGCAAGCAAAAGCGCGCGGCCCTCATCGTCGGTCTTGGCGGTGGTTACCAAGGTGATGTCCATACCGCGTGGGCGGTCAACAGCATCCTGGTTGATTTCGTGGAAAACGGTCTGCTCGGTGAGGCCGAAGGTGTAGTTACCCTTGCCGTCGAACTGCTTGCCGTTGAGGCCGCGGAAGTCGCGGATACGTGGCAGGGCGAGGGTCAACAGACGGTCGAGGAATTCCCACATGCGGTCGCCACGAAGAGTGACGTGCGCACCGATTGCCTGGCCTTCGCGCAGCTTGAACTGAGCGATCGACTTGCGAGCCAAGTTAACCTGTGGCTTCTGACCGGTGATTGCGGTGAGGTCCTTGATTGCGCCGTCGATGAGCTTGCCATCCTTGGCAGCGTCACCAACACCCATGTTCACAACGATCTTGGTGAGGCCCGGAATCTGGTGAGGGTTCGCGAAGCCGAACTCCTTAGCCAACTGAGCCGAGATCTCCGAACGGTACTGAGCCTTCAGACGTGGCAATGCCTTTACTGGGGTAGCCATGATTAGATCTCCTTTCCTGACTTCTTGGCGATGCGAACACGAACGGTCTTCTTGACACCGTTCTTGGTCACGGTCTCAACCTTTGCGCCAATACGGGTTGGCTTCTTGGTCGATGGGTCTACAACCTGAACGTTTGAGATGTGGATCGGGGCCTCAGCCTGCTCGATGCCGCCCTGCTTTACGCCGCGGTCGTTCTGAGTCACACGGGTGTGACGAGTCTTCAGGTTGATTCCCTGAACGATTACCTTGTTGTCAGCGCCCAGCACAGCCAGAACCTGGCCCTGCTTGCCCTTGCTTGCGCCGGCGATTACCTGAACCAGGTCGCCCTTCTTGATGTTCGCCATGACTAGATAACCTCCGGTGCCAACGAGATGATCTTCATGAACTTCTTGTCACGAAGCTCACGACCAACAGGACCGAAAATACGGGTGCCCTGTGGCTCGCCATCCTTCTTGATGATTACGGCTGCGTTCTCGTCGAACTTGATGTACGAGCCATCTGCGCGACGAGTCTCCTTGACGGTGCGAACGATGACAGCCTTGACGACGTCACCCTTCTTTACGCTGCCACCAGGGATTGCATCCTTGACCGAAGCAACGATTACGTCGCCGAGGCCTGCGTAGCGGCGCTTTGAACCGCCGAGGATGCGAATAGCCAGAAGTTCTTTGGCGCCGGTGTTATCGGCAACCTTCATTCTTGACTCTTGCTGAAGCATTTACTTCTTCTTTCCTTTTTATGGGCAGCCGATTACCGACCGGATGCCTCGGGATTTACTTGGCCTTTTCGATGATCTCGACTAGGCGCCAGTTCTTTGTTGCTGACAGTGGGCGGGTCTCTGCAATAAGCACGAGGTCGCCAATGCCAGCCGAGTTCTGCTCGTCGTGAGCCTTGACCTTGGTGCTGCGGCTAAGAACCTTGCCGTAAAGCGGGTGCTTTACGCGGTCTTCAACTGCAACCACGATGGTCTTGTTCATCTTGTCGCTGACTACATAGCCACGACGGGTCTTGCGGTAACCGCGAGCCTCATCGGTGGTTGCAGCAACTGCCTTCTTCTCAGCGGCCATGATTAGTTCTCCTCGGTGGTAGCGGCGGTCTCAGCTTCGGCCTTCTTGGCCTTAGCTGGCTTGGCAGCGGCGGCAGGAAGCGCACGGATGCCGAGCTCGCGCTCACGGATGACGGTGTAGATACGGGCAATGTCACGCTTTACAGCGCGCAGGCGTCCGTGGCTTTCCAACTGGCCGGTAGCCGACTGGAAGCGGAGGTTGAACAGCTCCTCCTTGGCCTTCTTCAACTCTTCTACCAACAGAGCATCTTCGATCTTGTCGAGCTCAACTGGAGTGAGGTTCTTTGAACCGATCGCCATTATGCGTCACCTTCTTCGCGCTTGATGATGCGAGCCTTGAGTGGGAGCTTGTGGATCGCGCGGGTCATTGCCTCGCGAGCCAACTCTTCGCTTACGCCAGCAACCTCGAACATTACGCGGCCTGGCTTGACGTTAGCGACCCACCATTCTGGTGAACCCTTACCCGAACCCATGCGGGTTTCGGCAGGCTTCTTGGTGAGTGGACGGTCTGGATAAATGTTGATCCATACCTTTCCACCACGCTTGATGTGACGGGTCATTGCAATACGTGCAGCTTCAATCTGACGGTTGGTTACGTATGCAGGAGTCAAAGCCTGGATGCCGTACTCACCGAACGAGACAGTGGTGCCACCCTTGGCTGCGCCTGAGCGCGATGGGTGGTGCTGCTTGCGGTGCTTTACGCGACGTGGAATCAACATGGTTATGCCTCAACCTTCTCTGCAGGAGCCTCAGCCGCTGCAGGTGCTGCACCACGACGTGGGCGATCGTTACGGTCGCCTCCGCGCTTTGGTGCGTTTGCCTGCTGAACAGCAAGTTCCTTGTTGGTCATGTCACCCTTGTAGATCCAGACCTTTACACCGATGCGACCGAAAACGGTCTTGGCCTCGTAGAAGCCGTAGTCGATGTTGGCACGGAGGGTGTGCAGTGGTACTCGACCTTCGCGGTAGAACTCGGTGCGCGACATTTCAGCGCCACCAAGACGACCAGAGGTCTGAACACGGATGCCCTTTGCACCGCTGCGCAGCGCGCCCTGCATTCCCTTGCGCATTGCGCGACGGAATGCAACACGAGCGTTGAGCTGCTCTGCGATGCCCTGTGCAACCAGCTGAGCGTTCACATCCGGGTTCTTAACCTCAAGGATGTTCAGCTGAATCTGCTTGCCGGTGAGCTTCTCGAGGTCGGCACGAATTGCCTCGGCCTCGGCGCCACGGCGACCGATTACCAAACCTGGACGAGCGGTGTGGATGTCTACACGAACACGGTCACGAGTGCGCTCGATCTCGATGTGCGAAACACCTGCGCGGTCAAGACGCTGGGTTAGCAGCTCGCGAACGCGAATGTCCTCGGTTACGTAGTCCTGGTAGCGCTGACCCTTTTTGGTTGAGTCAGTGAACCAGCGCGATACGTGATCTGTGGTTACACCAAGGCGGAAGCCGTATGGGTTGACTTTCTGACCCATTAGTTCTTGCTCGCTTTCTTAGCGCCGGCCTTAGCAACCAGCTCATCTGGAGTCGAAACCACAACGGTGATGTGGCTGGTGCGCTTGTTGATCGCAAATGCGCGACCCTGAGCGCGAGGCATGAAGCGCTTGAGGGTGGTGCCCTCGTTCACGTATGCCTCAGAAATGATTAGGTCATCCTCGTCGAACAAGATGTTCGCTGCGTCTGCCTTTACCTTTGCGTTCGCAACAGCAGAAGCAACCAACTTGTAAATTGGGGTGCTTGCTGACTGTGGAGCGAACTTCAGGATCGCGAGCGCCTCAGTGGCCTGCTTTCCGCGGATCAAGTTGACCACGCGACGAGCCTTCATCGGCGTAATGCGGATTTGCTTGAGATGTGCTTGAGCTTGCATTACTTACGCTTTCCCTTCTTGTCGTCCTTCACGTGACCACGGAAGGTACGGGTAGGTGCGAATTCGCCAAGCTTGTGACCAACCATGGTCTCGGTGACGAAAACTGGGATGTGCTTGCGACCGTCGTGCACAGCGATGGTGTGACCCAACATTGCTGGAACGATCATCGAGCGGCGCGACCAGGTCTTGATCACGTTCTTGCTGTTGGCCTCATTCTGGACTCGCACCTTTTTCATCAGGTGCTCGTCTACGAATGGACCCTTCTTCAAACTACGTGGCATATTTCAGACTCCTGTTAGTGCTTGCCTGATGGGCGTCGACGGACAATGAACTTGTCGCTCGGCAAGTTTGGCTTGCGAGTGCGACCCTCAGGCTGACCCCAAGGAGTAACTGGGTGGCGACCACCAGAGGTCTTACCCTCACCACCACCGTGTGGGTGGTCGACTGGGTTCATGGCAACACCACGAACGGTTGGGCGAACGCCCTTCCAACGCATGCGGCCGGCCTTGCCCCAGTTGATGTTTGACTGCTCGGCGTTACCAACTTCACCGATGGTTGCGCGGCAACGAGCATCGACGTTACGGATTTCGCCAGATGGCAAACGCAGCTGGGCGTAAGGGCCATCCTTAGCAACTAGGCGGATCGAGGCACCAGCCGAACGACCCAACTTTGCACCGCCACCAGGCTTCAGCTCGATGGCGTGAATCACGGTACCGGTTGGGATGTTCTTCAATGGCAGGTTGTTGCCTGGCTTGATGTCGGCGGTTGGGCCCTGCTCAATACGGTCGCCCTGCTTGAGCTTGTTTGGGCAGATGATGTAACGCTTCTCGCCATCTGCGTAGTGCAGAAGTGCGATGCGGGCGGTACGGTTCGGGTCGTACTCGATGTGAGCAACAACAGCTGGGATGCCGTCCTTGTCGTGACGACGGAAGTCGATCAGACGGTACTGACGCTTGTGACCGCCACCGATGTGGCGAGTGGTCACGCGACCCTGGTTGTTGCGGCCACCGGTCTTGGTCAGCGGGCGCAGAAGCGACTTCTCAGGAGTGGTGCGAGTGATCTCGGTGAAGTCCGAGACAGACGAACCACGACGACCTGGAGTCGTTGGCTTGTATTTACGAATTGCCATTTTTCTTTTTCCTCTTTGCCTTAGCCGACGTTCGAGAAGATGTCGATTGAGCCGGACTTGAGAGTGACAATGGCGCGCTTGGTGTTCTTGCGCTTACCCAGACCGAACTTGGTTCGGAGGGTCTTGCCATTGCGGTTGAGAGTGTTCACCGAAGCAACCTGCACCTTGAAGATCTTCTCGATAGCCTGCTTGATTTCAGTCTTGTTCGAGTCAGGTGCAACTTCAAAGGTGTACTTGCCGTTGTCAATGAGGTTGTAGCTCTTCTCAGAAACGATCGGCTTGAGGATTACGTCGCGTGGGTCTTTGTTGATTGCGCTCATCTTTATGCTTCCTTAGCAGCTTCGGTCGAAGTGGCGGTGGCCTTAGCCGAGCCCTTCGATGGACCTGCGATGAATGCGTCGAGTGCAGCCTTGGTGAAGATCACGTCGTCACTCAGCAGTACGTCATACGCGTTGATCTGGTCAACAGGCAGAACGTGAAGGTTCTGGATGTTGCGCAGTGACTTGTAGCTCACGTCGTCGGCGCGGTCGAGAACGACCAACACGTTACGACGCTCGGTGAGCTTCAAGATGATTTCGGCAGCAGCCTTAGTCGATGGCTTGTCGCCGAGCTTGAAGGCATCGACGATGTGCAGACGGCCGTTGCGTGCGCGGTCGCTCAATGCGCCCTTCACTGCAGCAGCGATCATCTTCTTTGGGGTGCGCTGTTCGTAGGTGCGAGGAGTTGGACCGTGTGAAACCCAACCGCCACGCATCTGTGGAGCACGGAGCGAACCCTGACGAGCACGACCGGTTCCCTTCTGCTTGAACGGCTTCTTACCGGTTCCCGAAACTTCACCGTGACGCTTGGTCGACTGGGTGCCCTGACGAGCAGCTGCCAGCTGAGCAACGACAACCTGGTGAATCAATGGGATGTTTGCTGTGACGTCAAACAGTTCTGCAGGAAGAGTGGCGGTGCCAGCCTTCTTGCCTGTTACGTCGAGAACGTCTACCGAAGTCATTTCGTTAGGCTCCCTTCACTGCGTTACGAACGAATACGAGCTGACCCTTAGGGCCAGGAACTGCACCCTTCACGAGCAGCAGACCCTTTTCAGCGTCTACCGAGTGAAGAACGAGGTTGAGAGTGGTGACCTGAGTGCCACCCATGCGACCGGCCATGCGCATGCCCTTGAACACGCGACCCGGAGTCGAGGACATACCGATCGAACCTGGCTTGCGGTGGTTGCGGTGTGCACCGTGCGATGCACCAACACCCGAGAAGCCGTGGCGCTTCATGTGACCTGCGAAGCCCTTGCCCTTTGAGGTTCCAACGACGTCGACCTTTGCGCCAACTTCGAGAACTTCAACACCGAGCTCCTGGCCAACAGCGTATGCCGATACATCTGCGGTGCGGATCTCTGCAACAAAGCGACGAGGCGCAACGCCAGCCTTAGCGAAGTGACCTGCCTGTGGCTGGTTTACCTTGCTTGGCTTGATTGCACCGTATGCAACCTGAATGGCGTTGTAGCCATCGGTTTCGATGTTCTTGATCTGGGTGATTACGTTCGAGCCTGCTTCGATCACGGTCACAGGGATGAGACGGTTTTGGTCGTCCCAAACCTGGGTCATGCCGAGCTTCTTGCCCAGTAGTCCCTTTACGGTCTTGATTGAGGTAGTCATCGTTTTCCTTAGAGCTTGATCTCGATGTTGACGTCAGCAGGAAGGTCGAGACGCATGAGTGAATCAACTGCCTTTGGAGTTGGGTCGATGATGTCGATCACGCGCTTGTGGGTGCGCATCTCGAAGTGCTCGCGGCTGTCCTTGTACTTGTGTGGTGAACGAATCACACACACAACGTTCTTCTCGGTTGGTAGCGGAACTGGTCCGACTACGGTTGCACCGGCACGAGTGACGGTGTCTACGATCTTGCGCGCAGAAACGTCAATGACCTCGTGGTCGTATGACTTAAGTCGAATGCGGATTTTCTGTCCGGCCATCTTGACTCGCTCTCTTTTCTCTCGCGACGATTTCGCCGCGAGCGCTGTAGCACTACTTGAGTTGCACCACTTTTTATCTGTCAAACTCGGTCATCAAGGATGCTCGAGGTGTTGCTGTTCCGACCCACGCACTCGGGTGTGTCGCCCTCTCGAGCGCACGCGCGAAGCTGTAAATCAGAGAAGTTTTTTGTTCAGCTACGGCCGGACCGCCAATGTTTCAAAGGAAACTTGTCGTTCACAATGCCGCAGTGGTTCGAGCAGAATGCCCGAAAACTCGCGAACTTGTCTATCTTGCCACCTTGTCTGGGGGCAATGCAAATTAAATCTGGGATGAATGGCCGAATATTTTGCGACCAGGCTGCTATTTGTCCGAAGTCTTTGAAATTGCCTTCTTGACGATCTTCGTGGCCGATTTGGTCGCCTTCTTCTTCGACTTGCCCCGAACTGCCTTGACCAACTTCTTGGTGAGCTTCTTTAGCTCCTTGGCATCGGCC
This sequence comes from uncultured Micrococcales bacterium, assembly GCA_903909605.1. Lineage (GTDB taxonomy): Bacteria > Actinomycetota > Actinomycetes > Actinomycetales > Microbacteriaceae > Rhodoluna. The sequence goes on from CAIVWH010000019.1 coordinate 57,775, forward strand.
TTGGCTTGAGCCTTCACCGGGTCGACGACCTTCGAAGCCTTCGCCGGCTTAGCCGGCTTGGCTGCGGCTGGCTTGGCCGCACGTTTTACGGCCGGCTTCTTGGCAGCCGGGGCTGGGGTTGACGGGGTTGCTGGAGTCTGAGTTTCGTTCATCCCTCAATCGTGGTTGCGAGGGCTTGCGCTAACCAAGTGAAATTTGCGTGAACTAGCGAGCGTGAAGTTTTACGCTGGGCAGTTCTGGCGCCGGAATCCAGCCACCGATTTGATCCGGGAAGCTTCCGAATCGGGCCGAAGCCGCCGGGTCTTCTCGATGCCGATTCCACTGCTCCCGCATCTGGCTGATGTCGGCTTGTGTCCTTGCGATGAAGTTCCACCACATCAAAATGGGTTCGCCGAACGGTTCTCCGCCCAAAATAAGCAATATTGCCCCACTTTGCCCCGATTTCAGCACAATTTCCGCATCCACTTCGCCACTTGATAGGTAATACAGCCCAGAAAGCGGAACGTCTGCCCCATTTACGGCAAAACTACCCTCGACATTCAGAAACCCATACTCGTACCCCACGGCTGCCTGAACCCGAAACTCGGTATTGGGTTCCAGCCGCAGTTCGACCCCGACCATCGGGCTGAATGCCTTCGTGGCTGCCTGCTGCCCAAGAAACTCTCCAACCAGGATGGTCGCCTGCCAGTCGCTTCCCAAAACCACCGGCAGATCATCCCGGTGTTCAAATGCCGGAGCGACGTTTCTAGCCGCATCGGGAAGAGCCACCCACAGCTGCACGGCGTGCAGTCGCTTGGTCTCGGTGAGTGAGAGCTCGCTGTGGGCGATGCCGTGACCCGCGGTCATTAGGTTTAGCTGCCCCGGGCTAATGTGCTGCACCGAGCCGATGCTGTCGCGGTGTTCGATAGCCCCCTCGAGCAACCAGGTGACAGTCTGCAGTCCGGTGTGCGGGTGGGCCGCGACCACCATGCCATCTGTCTGCTCGGTTGGCCCGAAGTGATCAACGAAGCACCAGGGGCCGATCATCTTGAGTTCTCGATGAGGGAGCGTGCGATTAACCGAAACACCGGTTCGAGTGGTGAGTTTGATTTCGCGTGACGGAATCAGCAGCGGCATTCGTTCAGCCTACGCCTGAGAATTCAAAGTGCACGCGCATCCCCTTGCCGCACGTTAAAGCAAGAACCCCCGAACCGAAGTTCGGGGGTTCTCGAAGTGTTGCAAGAACTACTTGGTGATCTTGGTCACGGTTCCTGCACCAACGGTGCGGCCACCCTCACGGATAGCGAAGCGCAGACCGTCTTCCATAGCGATTGGCTGAATCAGCTCAACTGCCATCGAAGTGGTGTCGCCAGGCATAACCATTTCGGTGCCAGCAGGAAGGGTGATAACACCAGTCACGTCAGTAGTACGGAAGTAGAACTGTGGACGGTAGTTCGAGTAGAACGGGTTGTGACGGCCACCCTCATCCTTCGAGAGGATGTAGACCTCTGCGTCGAAGTTGGTGTGAGGGGTGATCGAACCAGGCTTTACAACAACCTGGCCACGCTCTACGTCTTCACGCTTGGTTCCACGAAGCAACAGACCGACGTTCTCGCCAGCCTCTGCGTAGTCGAGGAGCTTGCGGAACATTTCGATACCGGTAACGGTGGTCTTCTGCTTGTCGCGGATACCAACGATTTCAACTTCGTCGTTGACCTTAACCTGGCCACGCTCGATCTTGCCGGTGATAACAGTTCCACGACCAGTGATGGTGAACACGTCTTCAACAGGCATCAAGAATGGCTTGTCGAGGTCGCGCTGTGGCTCTGGGATGAACTCGTCGCAGGCGTCCATGAGTGCGAGTACAGACTCGCCCCACTTTGCGTCGCCTTCGAGAGCCTTGAGGCCCGAGGTGCGAACAACAGGAGCCTTGTCGCCAGGGAATTCGTTCTTGGTCAGCAGGTCGCGAACTTCTTCTTCAACGAGCTGAAGGATCTCGTCGTCGTCAACCATGTCCGACTTGTTGAGTGCTACAACGATGTAAGGAACGCCAACCTGACGTGCAAGGAGAACGTGCTCCTTGGTCTGTGGCATAGGACCGTCGGTTGCTGCTACTACGAGGATGGCACCATCCATCTGAGCTGCACCGGTGATCATGTTCTTGATGTAGTCAGCGTGACCCGGAGCGTCTACGTGTGCGTAGTGGCGCTTCTCAGTCTGGTACTCAACGTGCGAGATGTTGATGGTAATACCACGCTGCTTCTCTTCTGGAGAGTTGTCGATCTGGTCGAACGCGTAAGAAGCGTTCAGGGTTGGGTACTTGTCGTGAAGCACCTTGGTGATAGCTGCAGTCAGAGTGGTCTTACCGTGGTCAACGTGACCGATGGTACCAATGTTGACGTGCGGCTTGGTGCGCTCAAATTTCGCCTTAGCCATTTTTGGTCCTCCTCAGGACTGTTTTGTAAATCGCCGGGCAGGGCTTCTGACCGACAAGTTTCAGGGTTTACAGACTTACTATCTTAGTTTCTTTTGCCCAGGCGCGAAACTACTCGCCCTTGCTCTTCTGGACGATCTCGTCGGCGACAGCCTTAGGAACCTCGTTGTAGGTCTCGAAGGTCATCGAGTAGACCGCACGACCCGAAGTCTTCGAGCGCAGGTCACCGACGTAGCCGAACATTTCACTCAGTGGAACCAGGGCGCGAACGACCTTGACGCCAGAAGCGTCGTCCATTGACTGAATCTGCCCGCGGCGCGAGTTCAGGTCACCGATGACGTCGCCCATGTATTCCTCTGGGGTACGTACTTCGACGGCCATGATCGGCTCGAGCAGAGTTGGGTTAGCTAGGCGCGCGGCTTCCTTGTAAGCCATCGAACCTGCAATCTTGAAGGCCATTTCAGACGAGTCAACGTCGTGGTAGGCACCGTCGAGAAGGCTTGCCTTCACGCCGACTACCGGGTAGCCAGCGAGGGTACCGACGAGCATTGCGTCCTTGATACCGGCATCGACAGACGGGATGTACTCACGA
>CAIVWH010000020.1 GCA_903909605.1 uncultured Micrococcales bacterium
AGACTGGGCTCAGGTCAAATACTGCTCAGAGAAGTGCAAGAGATAGTCTGAGCGCATGACCACTGCCACCTTGACCGAAGTTCAGATCACCGACGAGCTGAAGGGCATCCTTGCGTTGCCTGCCGGCAAAGGCCCGTGGCCGGCTGTCGTGATGGTGCACGAGGTTTTCGGCACCGATGAGAACATGCGCGCTCAGATGACGCGTCTTGCTCAGGCTGGATACGCAGTGATCATGCCTGACCTATACAGCCGCGGCGGAATGCGCAAGTGCCTGACCGCAACTTTCAGGGCGCTCGCTGCCGGCAGAGGTCAGGCATTCGATGACGTCGAGGCAGCAAAGAACTACATCCAAGCGCGCACAGACGTGACAGACAAAGTCGGCGTGATCGGCTTTTGCATGGGCGGCGGCTTCGCCCTGCTGCTGGCTAACCAGGGCTATGACGCGGCGAACGCGAACTACGGCATGCTGCCAAAGAACATGGAAGAAGCGCTTGCCGGTGCCTGCCCAATTCTCGGTAACTACGGCGCCAAGGATGGCCAGCTAAAGGGCGCGAAGGTGAAACTCGACGAGACCCTCACCAAACTCGGTGTCGAGCACGACATCAAGATGTATGAAAACTCTGGTCACGCATTCATGAACCCGAAGCAGGGTGGCGGTGCCTTCTTCGGAACGCTGCTGCGCATCACCGGAGCAAAGCCAAACCCAGAAGACGCCAAGGATGCCTGGCAGCGCATCGAAGAATTCTTCGGCAAGCACCTTGCTCGAGGCCGATAGGAAGTTCGAACCGCCTACCGCAGATAGGGGCGCAGCTCGACCTTTCGGTTGCAGGCCTTCGAACCTGCCTTTGCCAGTTCGAGGGCGGTCGCGTCATCCGGCGCGTTGATTAGCCAGAAGCCCGAGTAGTGCTCGTCCATGTTGTAGAGCGAGCCGGGGTGCACTTGGCCGGCATCGGCACGGTTGTCGATGAGGGTCGCGGCCGTGCCGTGGTTGATGCCACCTGCGGTGATCCAGTAGCCCTTTTCTTCGAGCATCTCGTTGAATGCGTCGATGGCCGCCATTTCGTTGGCAGGTGCCTTTTCGAGCTGGTCGTCGATTACAAAGATGATGTAGCGCATGGGGCCCTTTCGGCGGCTCGGTTTGCTCTGGTTCAGGCTAGTGCAGGCCTTGCAGCCGCGGCAACATCGCGGAACAGCACGCGTTTCGCGGCCTCGACCACCAGCAGGTATGCCACAACCACGGCAATCAGCGCGCCAAAGAACGGCAGCGGCAGGGGCACGAAGCCGAACCAGCCGCCGATTGGCAGGTAGGTGATTGCGGCCCCCAGAGCCACGATAAACAGCACGGATGCCACCAGCTGACCCGATGGACGCGAGCGGAAGAACGGCACGCGCCGGGTGCGAATTGCGAAGACGATCAGTGTTGCGGTCGAAAGCGACTCGACGAACCATCCGGTTTGGAATTCGGCGGCCTTCGCGTGGAAACCCCAGAGCATCAGCGCAAAAGTTGCGAAGTCGAAGATCGAACTGGCGGCACCAAAGACGATCATGAACTTGCGAATGTATTCGATGCGCCAGTGCGAGGGCTTAGCGGTTTGCTCTGGGTCAACGCGGTCACTCGGAATCGTCAACTGACTCGAGTCATACATCAGGTCTTGCAGCAGCACCTGATTCGGCGCCATCGGCAAGAACGGCAACACCACAGAACCGAGCGCTGCGCTCATCATGTTGCCGAAGTCGCTCGAAGTTCCCATGAGCACATACTTCATCGTGTTGGTGAACACGCGACGGCCCTGTCGCACGCCTGTGGCGAGCACGCCGAGATCCTTTTCGAGCAGCACAACATCGGCCGCGTCTTTCGCAACATCGGTTGCGGAGTCAACCGAGATGCCAACGTCTGCATCATGCAGCGCGATTGCATCATTGACTCCGTCGCCCAAGAAGCCAACTGATAGCCCGTCGATGCGAAGTGCAAGAATGATGCGCGCCTTCTGCTCTGGCGAGACTCGTGCAAACACTGTTGTGTTCTTGACTGCGGCAGCAAGTGCGGCCTCGTCAAGCGCATCAATCTGTGTTCCGGTCATCGAGCCACGCACATTGATGCCAACGCGTGAGCAAACTGTTGCGGCTACCTCGGCCGAGTCACCCGTCGCAATCTTCACCTCGATGCCCAGTGCGCCGAGAGCTTCGAGCGAGGCCTGCACATCGGTCTTGATCGGGTCGGCGAAGGTCAGGTAGCCCTGCAAAGTCAGGCCAGCCTCGTCGGCGGCGACCAGTTGGCCACTCTTGTCGAACGGCTTGCTGGCAACCGCAATTACGCGCGAGCCCTGGGCATAGAGTGCCGAGAGCTGGTCGCGCTGAGCCTGAGTGACGCCAACGCAACGGGTGAGTAGGTCTTCTGGCGAACCCTTCGAGACCAGCAGGCTCTCGCCCTGCAAGGTGACCAGGCTTGAGGCGATGCGGCGGTTGTGGTCGAAGGCCAGAGCCTCCTTGCGCTTGGCCGTGTGGTCGAACACCGTGGCGGCGGTAGGAGCGCTCCAGAGTGCGGCATCCAAGGGGTTCATGCCTGCGGTTGAGGCCAGGGCGATTTCGTAGTCGACGTCGCTGGCCAGCATGCCGAGGAGGTTCACGTTCAGTTCGCCGAACTGCACGGCAGAGTCGAACGCAACGGCGCCTGCGGTGAGCGTGCCGGTCTTGTCGGTGAGCAACACATCGAGGTCGCCGAGATCCTCTATTGAAACCAGGCGCTTGACGAGCACACCGTCTTTCGCGAGTTGCCTTGAACCGAGTGCGAGCGCCGTGCTGACCACTGCGGGCAAAAGCTGCGGAGTCATGCCGACCGCAAGTGCGAGAGCAAACAAAACTGCCTCGATCATATTGCGACCCAAGAAGAAGTTCGCCGCGACAATCACCACTGCTTGCGCAATCGCAACGCGCAACAGAAACACGCTGAACCGACGAAGCCCGCGTTGAAAATCAGTCTCGGGAACGCGGTCGCTGAGTCGCGCGGCGATCACGCCGAACTCGGTCTCGGCACCGGTGCGAATGACAATTCCGCTCGCGGTTCCGGCACGTACAACGGTTCCCATTAGCGCGACGCTCTTGGCCGCATCGGCGGCATCCGCGTTCTTCTCAACCGGCATCGACTCACCAGTGATGATGCTCTCGTCGCACTCGAGGTCGTCGGCGATCACGAGCTGCAAATCGGCAGGCACAATCGAGCCGATGCTGAGACGAACGAGGTCACCAGGCACCAACTCGGCAACATCGAGTTGCACCGGAACGCCATTACGCAACACCGTGGCGTGACGAGTGCTGCGACTCTTGAGGTCATCGGCCGCTCGCTCGGCGCGATACTCGGTGGTCAGGCTCAGAGTGACCGACATAGCCAGGATGGCGCCGAGCGTGATCGCGTTACCCGCATCGCCGAGCAGCCCCGACACGATGCCCGCCCCGGCGAGCAGAATCAGAATCGGGTTCTTGAACTGGCGAAGCAGCAGGCCGAACCAGGTGAGCCTCTTGGTCTCTATCTCGTTGCGGCCATACTCGGCCAAGCGAGCCGCGGCCTCGGCACTGGTGAGCCCGGTTAGGTCGCTGAGTTTCTGCACCTTCTCAGGCTAACCGCAGAATGATCTCCCTTTCGAAAGTTTTCTCGCCAGGAAAAATGTCCATTATTCTTTCGTTGACAGGGGGTCTGTCTTTTATCAGGGGGTAAATATGAAGCTAAAAATTGCAGCAGCTCTACGGGGCAAGCACAGCATGCGGCGCCTACTGGAACTTCTAAAATATTGGCCATTCTTGGCATTTGTACCCACGCTGCTGGCACCTTGGCCTGTTGTGGCTGGATGCCTAATCTATCTGGCGGTTACCTTTCAAAGCCAGTCAGGTAAGGTCGCTATTTGGCTGCAAGTTGCGAACCTAGTGAGTTTGGAGCTGGCAATGGCTGTGTTACTTCTAAACTACGGCCACACCACGGCTCAGGTTATTCAGGGTCACTGACACATCCTGATGCATCCCGATAACCTTGGCAAGGTGAGGGAATGAATTTACTAACAAATATCGCGCGCGCTGGCTATGACTTTCTGTCGTTGCCGGTCATGGCCCAGATCTCTGATGGGCTTCTCATGCGCCGATTCACCCGACTGGCCCAGGCCGCCGAGCGCCGCATTGAGCCTGCGGGCAGTTGGCCAAAGGTCACTGTGGTCGTGCCGGTCTACAACGTCGAGCGCTACCTGACTCTCTGCTTGCAAAGCCTGCGCGCTCAGCAATACCCAAACTTGAATGTAGTAGCGGTCAACGACGGATCAACCGACGAGTCGGCGAGCATCCTCGAAACTTTCAAAGACAAGATGAATCTCAACATCGTCACGCAGAAAAACGCAGGTCTCGCAGCTGCGCGTAACGCCGGCGTTAAGGCAATCAAGTCGACCGATTATCTGATGTTTCTCGATAGTGACGATGCGCTCGCACCAGGCGCGCTGCACAAGCTCGTCGCGATGATCACCAAGACCAAGAGCGACTTCGTGGTCGGTGACGTCACTCGCCTCAAGGGTCTGACTCGCGTGAAGCGCGTCGATACCCGTGCGCTCTTCAAGCAGGGAAGTGTGCCTGCCACGACTTTCAAAAGGCAGCCGAACGCCGTGCTCGATGTGACCGCGTGGAACAAGCTCTTCGACTTCAAGTTCTACAAGGCAGCGAAAATCAGTTTTCCGAGCATGTACTTCGAAGACATGAGCGAGATGACTCGCGCATACGCAGAGGCCGCGCACTTCGATATTCTCGCCGAGACTATTTATCTGTGGCGCGTTCGCACCGAAGGCGCTCGCTCAATCACGCAGCAGAAGAGCGATGAAATCAAGTTGAACGATCGCATCAAGTCACTTCGCGAAATCAAGAAGATTATCGAGCTTGCAATCAAGGATGACCGCGCCACCAATGCAAACATGGATGCCTTCAGGGCGCGCATTGTGGCGCATGATCGAAAGCTTTATCGGGAGGAAGTTGAAAACATCGATGAGATGTTCAAATCACTTCTTAGTTAGCTCATCTAGTTGTTTTTGGATGCTCTTGAGAGATTTGACTCCCATGAACAGCATGACTGGGATTGAAAGTGCTAGAGCAATCGCGCCGATGTAAAGAATTACAACAATGATTGTGAAAATACCCGATTCCAGAATTGGTCGCATCAGTTCCCCTGAGATTTAGTCGATTCATCGTATAACGAGAATCTATTTGACGAATTCCTTTAGCCAGGCATTTAGCTCTGGGCCGAGGTCGTCGCGCTTGCTGGCTAGGCGAATGGTGGCCTTGATGTATTCCAGCTTGTCGCCTGCGTCGTAGCGCTCGCCCTTGAAGACCACGCCGACAACTCCGCCGGCTAGCTTCGGGTCGCGGGCCGAGATGGCAAGGGCGTCGGTCAGCTGAATCTCGCCACCTGCGCCTGGCTCTAGGCCGTCGATGATGTCGAGAATCTCTGGGCGAAGAATGTAGCGTCCGATCACGGCGTAGTTAGAAGGTGCGACTTCGGCCTTTGGCTTCTCGACGAAGTCTTCGATCTGAATGACATCGCCGTCGATTGAACCAGGCTTTACGCAGCCATACTTGTGGATCTCGCTCGAGGGCACCTCGACGAGAGCCACTACCGAGGCACCGGTGGCCATGTGCACCTCGCGCATGCGCTCAAGCAGGTGAGAAGTCTCTTCGATTACGTCGTCGCCGAGCAGAACCGCGAATGCCTCATCGCCAGTGAATGAGCGGGCGGTGGCGATCGCGTGACCGAGCCCCTTGGCCCCACCCTGGCGAACATAGTGAATGCGGCCGAGGTTGGTTGGTGCCTGAACCTTCTCGAGCTTCTCGTCGTCGCCGCGCTCTTCGAGGCGAGCCTCGAGGGCTTCGGCCGAGTCGAAGTGGTTCTCGAGCGCATACTTGTCGCGACCGGTCACGAAGAGTATGTCTTCAAAGCCGTATCGCACGGCCTCTTCAACTACATACTGAATGACCGGCTTATCGACCAAGGGCAACATCTCTTTCGGCATTGCCTTGGTGGCTGGCAAAAAGCGGGTGCCAAGCCCGGCTACCGGAATTACTGCTTTGGTCGGCTTTTTCATTACTTCGACTTTAGTTCTTCACCAATGGCAACGAACTCAGGCTTGTAGAGGGCGTAGGCCGCCTTCCACGGCTTGGATGGGCCAGCCCAGTGCACGATCTTCGGGTCGGTCGAGTAGTCCTGCGTCGGCACGTAGTTCCAGTCGTCGTCGATGGCGATGGCCTCGCCACCGGCATAGAAGTTCATGACGTCCTGGTCGTTTAGGCGCAGTTCTTCAACTAGATAAAGGTTGTTCTCGATGAACCGCTCGTCGCGCATGCGGCCAAGGTTCATCAGCAAGATGCCCGCGTTGTAGGTGTCTGCGGTGAGGTCACCGGTTGAGTGCGCACGGCGGCGCAGGTTCCACGCCTGCTTCGGAGGAAGCAGCAGCGAGACTCGGGTGATCACGTCAACAAGGTTGGCCCAACCATCCATGCGGCTCTTTTTGCCGGCGAAGCGCTTCTTGCCAAGTCGAATGTCGTAGAGCTGGCCCACATCGCCACGAACCAGGATGTCGACATCGAGGTAGAGCACCTTGTCGAGGTCGGTGAGCACCATCGGCAGGAACAGGCGGTCGAAGGTCGAAACCGTGATGTGCTTCATCAGGTTGACCTTGCTGCCGTACTGCACGCCGTCGAAGTCGTAGAACGAGAAGTTGATCTTCGGGAAAAGCTTGTGCAGCTTCTGGAAGTAGTCGTCCTTCAGTCCGCGAGCGAGCAGGTGAACGTTTAGTTCACGCTTGGTGTTCTTTTGCACGGATGCAATCACGATTGCGAGTTCGTTTGCGAGGTTCTGGTCGCAGGCGAATGCAACATTCACTGCGCGCGAACCGCGCTTGTTGTTGCCGAGCTTGACCACGTGCGACTTGAACTTTTTGTAAACGTCTTGAAGATCGATGGCACTCTCGCCGAGTGGTGCAAGGTTATTGCAGTACTCATCAGCGAATGCAACATCGTCGGCAACGATCTCGCGCCACTTCTTCATGACGTCCTCGCGCGACTTGCCAGCGAGAATTTCACCGATGACAACTTCGAGCTTGCTCTCGATGCCGGTGCGAATCTTGTTGAACTCTGCATCGGTGAGGTCAGCGCCGCTTGCACTGATTAGGCCCTCGAAGCGAACATCCGAGCGCTTGCCAGGAACGAAGGTGACCTTCTGGCCCATCGAGCGCGCAGGCAGGTAGCAGTGCAGACGTTTAGTCAGCACGTGGCCGAACTTCGCATACTTAGAGAGCATGCGGCGGGCATCTTCGATGCCCTCGACCAGCGTGAAGTCCTTCACGTAGTCGCCGATCTGGATGTAGAACCACTTGGGAATGAAGACCCACTTGGCCTTTAGCCACTTGGTTCCGGCCTCGACCACTGCCAGCAGCGGCATCTTGCCCGCGCCCCAAGCCTTAGGCAGAACCTGGCCGACGGTGGTGGTCACGCAGCCCGAGAAGAACGCAGGAACGCCGTAGTCGCGCAGGCGGTAGACGGTTGTCCAGTCGCGGCAACCGATTGGGCCGATCTTTTTCAGCTGAGCGGCGATCTCTTCGTTCATGATGCCCGCATCCTGGATGTGGAACGAAATCATGATTGGGTTTACGTTCTCAGGATACGGAAAGTCGATTTCACCCTTGTATGCGCGGTGCATGAACCAACCGTTTGAAATTAACCAGGTGTTCTTCGGGTAGCTCTTGCCCGATGCGAAGTCGCGGTTGAGTTCGATTGGCTGAACCTTCACAGGTGCGCCGGTTAGCTGGCGCTTCTTCTGCACGCGAGGCTGCAGAGTCTTCAGATAGGTTGCGAGCTTGCTGCCACCGACGAAGTCGATGTTTTGAAAACGCAGCAGGTGCGAAATCGCGGCCAAGGTCTGAACGTAGTCACCGCGGTTCGACGAGGTGTGCTCCTTGTCGAGCATGTCGTAATCCATCACCGCAAAGTTCACAGCACCCGGGATGTCCTTAACGTTGCTGCCATCGTCGGAGAGCATCTTGACCCACCAGGCAAGTTCGTCGGCCTTCGCGGCTTCGCGCTTCTTCTTGGCGGCTGCATCGGCATCGATTGCGCCAACCCACTGGCGAATCTTTGCGGTGTGCTTGTGCTTGATTGCGGCGCGAGTGATTTCGATTTTGTAGTCAGACGAAACGCTCTCATCGTTCATCAGCGAATCGAGTTCGCGCAGCGCCTTCTTTGGCTCGGCCTTGATCCAGGCATCGAAGAACTCGTATGGCGCCTTCTCGGCCGAAAGTCGCATGCCGGCTTCTTTGAAGTAGCCAAATGCTGCTTCAGGCAGGTTGTCGCAGGCGAGGAAAACGCCGAATGCCAGGGCTCCGGCGACTCGGGTTGACTCGGTGTCGTAGACGCGCTGCAGCATGGCGCGGGTGTTGATGCGCTGCACTTTCTTGTAGGCCTCGCGCACGTGGTTGATAAGTGCGGTGTCTAGTGGCTCGCCAAGCTCGAGGCGGCGGGCGAGCTGGGGGCTGATCTCTTTGGGCCCAAGCAACATAAGGGCTTCAGACCATTTGTTGAGCTTCAGGGTTACTCGACGAACCTTGCCACGACGCAGAACATAGCGCCAGGCGCGCTCAAAAAAGTGGTCCAAAACCGCTCCTATTAATAAGGGTGCTAATCGCAACAAGCATACAAGCGGGCCTATTTGCTGGGCCTGAGCCGGTTATTCACATTTTCGGATCTGCTCTTGAATTGGCTAACTTAGTCCACTTATCATTGCGAGTATGAGCAAACAGGTGAACATTCACGCAGCCAAAACCAACTTTTCGAGACTCTGCGAAGAAGTTGAGGCAGGGGGCGAGATCATCATCGCCCGCCACGGCAAGCCGATTCTCAAGCTGGTCAAGCTCGAAGAGGAGAAGCCTGCCCTTTCACGCCTGGGTTTCGCCAAGGGGCTCATCACGGGCTACGACGAAGACGAGTTCAACGCCCTCGATGCTGAAATCCTGGCCATGTATGGGCCTGAATGGTTCCCTGAAACTGACGACGCTCGCAAGTGAGTTATCTGCTTGACACCAATGTGCTGGTCTGGGTCAGTCGAGACACTGACCGCCTCGGTCGAGAAACAGCAAGACTGATTCGCCGTGCCCCGAAACTGTATTTCACACCCCTTTCAATCGCAGAGTTGCGAATCAAGAGCATGCGCGGCAAGTTGGATGTTGACCCGGAGTTTGCCGCTTACCTTTTGCGTGCCGGAATGACTGAACTCCCATTTACCTCTGCACACGCAGAGCAGATAACTCGATTCGGTTCACTCTTGCGTCACGACCCGATGGATCGTGCAATTGTGGCGCAGGCCGCGGCCGAGGGCCTCAACCTAATCACCGCAGATCGCACGCTGCTCGAACTCGGCTTCACCTGGGTGATTGACGCAAACAAGTAGCACTCCCGCGAAGCGGGTGCCACGCATAAACTTGAACAAAACCGCAAGCAACTGAGGAGCATCCGTGTCTGATCGCCCTCAAGTTCGCCCGGCTGCCGAAGGTTGGGTTCAGCCCAAAGACGAAACCGGCCGCCCGAAGCTCGAGTTCAGTTCACCTCGCCGCGAGAAGCCGCCGGTGCACTTCGCGGATCTCACCCCGGATGAGCGTGCCGAGAAGGTAAAAGCGCTTGGCCTTCCAGCTTTCCGCGCCAAGCAGCTCGCGACTCACTACTTCACTCACTACACGAGTGACCCCGCAGACATGACAGACCTTCCCGCCGATGGTCGAGCCGCGCTCGCGGAGGCGCTGCTGCCGCCGCTGCTCACCGAGGTGCGTCGACTCAAGACAGATAACGGCGACACCATCAAGTTCTTGTGGCGACTTTTCGACGGGGCACTCGTCGAGTCGGTTTTGATGCGATATCCGGGCCGCATCACTCTCTGCATTTCTTCGCAGGCTGGCTGCGGCATGAACTGCCCGTTCTGTGCAACCGGTCAGGCCGGTCTCACGCGCAACATGTCGACCGCAGAGATCGTCGATCAGATCGTTCGTGCAAACCAGGCGATTGCGCGCGGCGAACTCGGTGGCATCCACAAACACGAAGACGGCACGCCAGAGCGCGTGAACAACATCGTGTTCATGGGCATGGGCGAGCCGCTTGCCAACTACAACCGAGTACTGGCAGCAGTGCGCACCATGGTCGAACCACAGCCAAACGGCCTTGGTATGAGCGCGCGCAACATCACGATGTCGACCGTTGGGTTGGTTCCGGCGATTTTGAAACTCGCGGATGAGAACATCCCGGTCACCTTTGCACTGTCACTGCACGCGCCCGACGACGAGCTGCGCGACGAACTCATCCCGGTGAATTCGCGTTGGAAAGTCGATGAGGCGCTGGATGCGGCGAAGAACTACTACGACAAGACTGGCCGCCGAGTGAGCATTGAATACGCGCTCATCAAGGACATGAACGACCACGGCTGGCGCGCTGATTTGCTGGCAAAGAAGCTCAACCAGCGTGGCAAGGGCTGGGTGCACGTGAACCCGATTCCGCTGAACCCAACGCCTGGTTCAATCTGGACTGCATCTACCAAAGAGGTCACTCGCGAGTTTGTTTCGCGGCTCGAGGCTGCCGGCATTCCGACCACACTTCGAGATACTCGCGGCAAAGAAATCGACGGCGCTTGCGGTCAGCTTGCAGCTGCTGATTAGTTTTTCGTGGTCATCCGTGAAATCAACGTGCGCAAGGCAAGCAGGACAAATCCAAGACCGATCATCAACGCCGTGATTCCACCGATGTAAGTGAACATTCCGGTCAGCCCACCCTTGTCGTTTGGGTTCAAGAACCAATAGGCCCACCAGCCATCGAGAATCCCACGGGATACCGAGAACGCCAACCAGGCCAGTGGAAAGACGGCGACCCAGAGCGAGGCGCGAAGTCGAATCTGCGAATAGCCGGCCACCAGCACTAGGTCTAGCAACATCAGAACCGCAGCCCAAACGTGCATGATTTCGTTCGGCAACACCGGCCAGGCGTAGCCAGCATCACGCGCATCACCGGGGGTTCCGCGAAGCAAGGCGTTATAAACCAGGGCAATTACGATCGAGTAAGTAGTAGCCGAGACGCGGGCAATGGTCACCTGCTTCTTTTCCGGCATGCCCTTCCAGGCCAGCCATCCGGTGTAGCCAAGCATGACGGCGGCAATCATGGTGCCCTGAATGCTGAAGTAGGCGAAGTACTCGGCCGGTCTAAAGAGGTTGTGAGCTAGGCGGTCGGTGACCTGCCAAACGACGCTCGAAAAGATGGTGGCTGCGGCTAGCCAGCGAAGAATCGCGACACTGCGAGTTGGTTTCATAGGGCAAATCTAGTGGTGTGTCGGGTTCACGGAGCATACCTTTTTGCGAACATTTGCTTAGGTAGCCAAAGGGCCATTTGCGAAAATTAGGCAGTGAAACTTAGGGGACAAGCGCTTTTAGCTGTCATCATTGCGATGGTTTTCGCCACCCTTTTTCCTATAACCGCATCTAACGCAGCGCAGGTTGCGTGCACTGCATCGCCTGGTTATACCAATTGCATTCGCGTTACGTATACGGGTGCAGATCAAACATTCACTGTTCCAGCAAGCTACATTCCAGGGAAACCTTTAGTTGTTGAGACCTGGGGTGCGGGCGGCGGTGGCTCAACATACTACGGCGCTTACACACCAAACTCCGGAGGAGCTGCCGGTGGATATTCAAAGACTGTTCTGAGCGGGGTAGCAGTTGGTGACACCTTTACTGTCGTCGTTGGTCAAGGTGGAATTTTTAATGGCACCTCGGTAAACGCCTATGGTGGCGGAGGAAAGTACGGCACGACGACAGCAACGGCCAAAGGTTCTGGAGGTGGTGGATTTTCAGGAATTTTCTTGGACGCCGCCAAGTCTCAACCAGTACTAATTGCAGGCGGCGGCGGTGGCGCCTCGCCAGGCTCGAATGCTTCTGGTAATCCTGGCGGTGGCGGTGGCATAGGTGCTGCTCCCGCGACGGGAACCGAAGCTGGAAAGCCGGGAACGCTTTCAGCCGGTGGCGCAGCGGCTTCATATTCCAACTGCACCGCCCCGACCGCTGGTGCTGCTTACTTGGGTGGAACCGGTGCTGGCAACGGTGAAGCGGGCGGTGGCGGTGGCGGTGGTTACTTCGGTGGTGGCGGTGGAGCTTGCCAAACTAACGGTTCGCAAAACGGTGGTGGCGGTGGTGGATCTGGTTTCTTTCTATCCACCCGAGCAAAAGTCATTGCAAGCGGTGATGGAAACGGCGGAACACTAGGCGGCACCGCAACTCCTAACGCAGTGGGCACAACCTTGCCGGCTAGCGGCGGTCAATATGTAGCGGGAATCGGCGCTGGAGGTGGCGGAGACACGGGCAACAGCGGCGGCAACGGCATGGTTGTTTTTCAGTGGTCAACGACAACCCAGCCGACATTTACCTGCGACTCGACTTTTTATTCGATGCAAAATGCAACCCTCAAAAAGATGTCCATTACATCAACGGCTCGGCAGGCCTATTGGAACGCAGTCTGGACCTCTGTAGGCGCAGCCGGAACTTCAAACATTGCGGCGATTGCCTACAACGAAGACGACAACTATATCTATGGCACAAATGCGAATAATCAACTGATCAGAATTGGCTCTGATGGCAGTCAACAGGTAGTAGACACCTTAGGTGTGTCGATGGGTTCATACCTTGTGGCTAACGTCAACTCGAGTGGTGCTTACCTCGGAAATGGAATTTTACTATTCGAGGGATCGTCGACGACAAATGCCTTTACCTTCAAAATTGACACGACCACTATTTTGCCAACCGTTTCGTTGGTTGCAAACATAACCCCATTGCAATCGGGCATCACTGACATTTCGTATATCAACGGTTATGGTTTTGGAATTCATAGCACGACAGCTAACTTGATCAAGGTTGATACATCAAATGGTTCTCACGCAACTGGTGTTGCTATAACTGGGTGGACAGCTACAGGTTATGGTGCCACTTGGACAGAAGGCACAAATCTATTTGCGCAGTCCTTTGACCTCACGAAGCTTTATCAAATAAGTAACTTCACCTCACCGGTTGGCAAGCAAATCGCAGCATCGACGACAGCGACACTAAGTGCATTCGATGGCGCAAACTGCAGCGCAGGAGGCAACCCGTTTCCGGTTTTGACTGCGCCAACTTTGGTTGCAGATACCTCAAGCGGACTTTTCAACACAGCGCAGACAATTGCCCCGACGAGCAATGACACAGCTAATGGACAGACTTCAGCCTTTGCAACTAATGCGATAGATCCATCAACAGTAAAGATATGTCTCATTGCCACCACTGACGCAAACTGTTTGTCAGGCTCTGTAACCTATGACCTCAGCACCATCACGGTTGCCGGCCAGGGCACCTATGTCGTGCAGGCTAATGGAGCCGTGATTTTCACTCCACTGGCGACTTTCTATGGAACTGCCACTTCAATCAAATACACGGTCGCTGACTCAAACGGCCAATACGCGGTAAGCACCATCACCGCCACCGTTGCACAACCTGGGTTATCTATTGCCAACCCAGACACCACCACGGGCAAAATGAACACGGCTCAGAACATGGATTTTGTGCAAACAAATGACACGTCGCCGGCGGGAGTAACTCTAGACCCGACAACCATCAAGTTGTGCACAAGCGCTCAATCAGGAGGTAGTTGCACCGCTGGCGCGGCGAGTGTTGTGACAATTAATGCTGCCCAAGGTTCATATCAGCTCACCTCAAACGGCAATGGCCGCATCGCATTTACTCCAACTTCGACTTTTTTCGGAACGGCATCTCCAATCACCTACCAAATCAACGATTCGCTTGGTCGAACAGTTTGGTCAACCTACACACCTACAGTTGTGGGTTTGCCTGTTCTCGCGAATGACACTTCTACTGGCGTATTTGGTGCAACGCAAGTTATCTCAGTCTTATCAAACGACAACGCTTCTGCCGGCGGAACGCTTGACCCAAGTTCTGTGAAAATTTGTATAGCAGCTACAGCGAATGCGTCATGCGCTTCAACGAGTCTTGTGATTGCAAACCAAGGGAGTTACACAGTTAACTCGAATGGAACAATTACCTTCAAGCCTTGCTCGGCTGCAAACACTCCGACGATGACACCTGCGTGTGCCGCCGCATTTGCAAATGTTGGTTCGGTCGCGACAACAGCCATTAAGTATGTTGTGGCAGACAACTTCGCCCAGATCAACTCTGCAACGCTCACTCCAAACGTGTCACCGCCAACAATTTCGGCAAGCAATCAGAGCAAATCAGTCTTGCCCGCATCATCCGCGTCATTCACATCAATCACGGATGCCACTGGTCTCGCAAGCGGAACGGGATTAGTCACTAGTGGAACGGGCCTTACGTGTTTGTATAACAGCGCTACCACCACTTGCTCATCAACTAACAGCGTCACCATCACTAACGTTGGAACCTATACTCTTGTTCCGGCTACAGGCATCGTTACTTTTGCGGCACTGGCGGGTGCTCCCGCAGGGTCGGTAACCCCAGTCGTTTATCGCGTGACAGATGCCGTCGGTCAAACCGCTACCGCAAGTTTGACTGCGATCATTCCGCCGCCACCCGTGGCCTATAACGACAGCTCGAGCGGGGCGATGAACGCTGTGCAGACCATCGCCGTGACGTCAAACGATATTGCTGGAGTTGTATCGGCACCAATTTCACCATCGACGGTGAGACTCTGTGCCACAACCGCAACTACTAACGCGGCCTGTCTCACTGCAAATCTCTCGACTTTGACGGTTACCGGGCAAGGCACGTATTCGGTGAATGCAGACGGAACCATCACTCTGGTTCCGGTCAACAACTACTACGGCACCGCATCGTCGGTTAAATACATAGTTCAAGACAGTCTTGGCCAAGTTGCTGGAGCCCAAATTCAGGTAGTTGTTTCACCACCACCAGCCACTCGCGCCACCGCAGATTCAGCAACCGCCGCCTTCAATACAGCAATCGTGTTTAATCCTTTTGCCAACGACGCCGTTGAGATGCCAACGAGCTTTCCGACCTACACAACAGCGGGTACTGCAACGCTAGTTAATTCATCCGTGCGGTTGTGCTCAGCGCAGTCGATTACGCCGGGTTATAACTCAAACGACACAAACTGCACAGCGACGACAGTAACAACTTCTGCTGGAACCTATGTAGTAAATACTTCGACTGGCCAAGTGACGTTTACTCCGGCAACCGGGTTTATTGGAACTGATTCAACACCTCCTGTCTATGGCATTTGCGATGTTGTTTCAGGTTGGGCACCTGTTGTCTATTCAACCTGCGCTAGTGCACCTCTGATTGCAACAATTCTTGCCCCCGCACCACCGACAGCAACCGCTGACAATTCAATTGGCCCGGTTGGGTTAGCACAGTCAATAGATCCACTTGCTAATGACTCGACGGCAGTTGGTGTTTCTTCGGTAGCCTCTCTCGTGAAACTTTGTGCAAGCAACCAAACTTCGGCTGCATCCTGCTCACTCACAACATTGACAACTGCAGATGGAACATATGAAGTAAACGCAATTACGGGAGTCATTACATTTACTCCTGCGAATGGCTTCACTGGCCAGGCGACTGTCACTGTGTTTTACGCGATGACAGATTCAGCTGGCGGCCAGTCTCGAGCATCTTTCGTTCCGACGGTGGTTGCGGCGCCAATTGCGACTGCCAAAACCTCTTCAGCCGCTTCGGGAACAACACAGACCACAAACCTCACAGTGCCATCGGGTGGGTCAGCGACTCTGCTGGACGGCAGCGGTAACTCGGTTTCATCGCTTGCTGTTTCAGGAGGAACGTATTCGATTTCAGGTGGAGTAATTTCATTCACTCCGAATGCCGGGTTCTCTGGCAGCGCTCCGGCTGCAAGCTATAAATTGACGGATGCCTACGGTCAGTCGAGCACGTCGACCTATACGCCAACCGCTGTTGCGCCCGCGGCACCTAGTCCGGGTGCCTTGGCATCAAGTGCTCCAGCTGGCTCGGGCCAATCGGCAACAATTTCAGTTCCCGCTGGTGGCACAGTGACCCTGCTTGATTCAAGTAATAACCCAGCAACTTCAGTTGTAGTAGCTGGCGGCAGCTACTCACTAGACCCAGCTACTGGCGTGATTGTCTTTGTTCCTAACGCAGGATTTTCAGGCGTTGCGCCTGCAGTCAATTTCAGGGTCACCGACATTTATGGCCACAGTGGAACTTCTACCTATACCCCGACAGTGGTTGCCCCTGCTGCTCCAACGGTAAGTAACAAAACGTCTACTGCGCTCGCTGGGCAAGCACAGACCGCGCAGGTAACACTTCTGGGATCAAACACAGTCACACTTTTGAATGGGCAAACGGCGACGTCAGGGCCAATCACAGTTGTCGGTGGAAGTTATTCGATTGACAGCACCACTGGGTTAATCACTTTCACTCCGAATGCAGGTTTTGTTGGAACGGCAGGTTCGGTTACATACAGAGTGACCGATATTTATGGTTCAAGCTCTTCGGCCACTTATGTTGCCACCGTCACTGCGCCTGCAGGCCCGAACGCAAATGCTCTTTCTTCGACAGCTGTTGCCGGCACTGCACAGTCACAAACCGTCTTGGTTCCAGCCGGCGGAACTGTGACATTACTTAACTCTTCAAATCAACCGGTCACGACAATTACAGTGAGCGGTGGAACCTACAATCTAGATTCCGTCACCGGTGTAATCACATTCACTCCTTCGGCCGGCTTCGCTGGAACGCCTCCGGTTGTGAACTATCGAGTAACCGATGCCTACTCTCAGTCTGCAATCGCTTCTTATGCGCCCGTTGTCACATATCCTCCAGCACCAACGCAAAATGCTTTGACTTCTGCCGGAGTGGGCACGGCCGTTCAATCGGTGACAGCTACGATTCCTTCGGGCGGCAACGTCACTCTTCTTGATTCAAGTAACAACCCGGTGAACACATTGAATGTTGCTGGTGGAACATATGTTTTGAATCCATCAACTGGTGTGATCACTTTCTCACCGTCTGCAGGCTTCACTGGCACTCCTCCTGTGGCTGCCATTCGCGTGACCGACGCATATGGCCAGATAGCGACTTCTTCTTACACTCCTTCAGTGAATGCGACCCTGCCAGCTGCACCAGCGCCGACAGCAAAAACGTCGAGTGCTACTGGCTCAGCGATGCAATCAACAAGCATTACGGTTCCTGCCGGCGGTTCAGTGACTTTACTAAACGCGATGAATCAGCCGGTAACCAGCCTTGCGGTTGCGGGTGGCCTTTACACGGTTGACTCGTCAACCGGATTGATCTCATTTGCTCCAAACTCTTCATTTATTGGCTCTGCACCGCCAGCGACCTTCAGGGTCACGGATGCCTTTGGTCAAATGGGCTCGGCAACGTATACGCCAACGGTCAATCTGCCGGCTGCTCCTGTGCTTGGAGCGCTGGCTTCGAGCGGTTATGCCGGCGCAAGCCAGAGCGTGACTGCTTCGGTGCCCGTAGATGGTTCAATTACTTTGCTTGATGCAAGCAACAATCCTGTGACGAGTGTGACCGTCGTTGGTGGCACTTATGTGCTTGACCCTGCAACTGGAGAAATCACATTCACGCCAGCGCCAGGCTTTGTCGGAACAGCACCAGCTGTTCCAGTTCGAGTGACAGACGCCTACGGTCAGTCGGCAACTTCACAATACGCGGCAACAGTTTTGGCAAAGCCAGTCGCGCCAACAGCACCCGCAATTAGCGCGACAAATGCCACGACCGGCTCGAGCGTTCCGGTGACTATAACCCCACCATTCAACACTGGCTCTTCATCTAAGAAGTGTTTAGTTAACCCGGCAACGTTGACGTGCGAAAACAGCGTGACAATTGTTGGAGTCGGCACATTTGTATTGAACGCTGATGGAACAACGACTTTCACACCAACTGCTGGCTTCGTTGGAAAAGCCTATATTGATTTCAAAGTTACTGACTCATCGGGTGCAAGCACGGTGGCCCCAATTAACGTTGAAGTCACACCGCTAGTTGAACTTCTTGCTGCATCGACTTTGGCCGAGACTACTGTGAGCATTACTCCGGTAGCGCCGGCTTCAAACACAAGCTGCTTGGTTCTGTCGGCAGAGTCTGCATGTGCAAGCACAATAACGATTTCTGGTGTCGGGCGTTTCACCCTCAACGCGAACGGTGAATTGATTTTTGCACCGGCGGCTGGTTTCGTCGGAGTCACCACGGTATTTATCAAGTACAGCTCGACTGCTTCCCAAGCTCGATTTAGTCAATGTAATTTTGCTGTGCTGAAAAAAGCGCGAGGCCCGGTGATGATAACAATTGGCAACTTCAAAGACGGCTCTCCGACTTTGACATCAACTATCAAGGCAAAGATCACAACTTTCGTTCTTGGCCATAGCGACTACAACACCATGCAGTGCATTGGGTATACCGAAGGCCCGACTGTGATGGCTGGAGATGCCGCGCTCGCAAAGGCCAGGGCCGTGAATGCCTGCGCTTTTGCACTAGAAATAGATTCAGATCTCTCTCCAGTGACCACCTCGGGGCGCAATCTGACTTCTGTTGGCGCACAATTTAGACGCATCACTATTATTTTGCGCGATTAGTTCGCTTTACCGAATACAAAGCCCGGCCCCAAGAACCCACTTTTTAGTCTTGATTGTTGGGTATCAGCAATTCATAGGGCGCAATGACTAATTGGATCAAGGCTTTCGCCGCTGGCCAGCAAAAG
The DNA here is from genome assembly GCA_903909605.1 of uncultured Micrococcales bacterium. Taxonomy (GTDB): domain Bacteria; phylum Actinomycetota; class Actinomycetes; order Actinomycetales; family Microbacteriaceae; genus Rhodoluna. The sequence goes on from CAIVWH010000020.1 coordinate 18,775, forward strand.
CTCGCTAGCGCGTTCGTCGTTGCTCTTTTAACCTTGGCCCTTTCGTTCGGCGGTTCGGTCGAAACCCCTCTTTCGCAGAACAACGCGGCGCCGGCCGCGGCTGCAGGAGTTTGTGAAAACAACTGGAATCTCATCACTGCAACTGGCACCTATAAGAACTATTGCTATCGCCAATTTATTAACACGGCAGACACGTTAACCGTTCCTGCCGGAATCAATACCGTGGTGATCAATGCATACGGTGGCGGCGGCGGTGGCGGCGGTGGTTCCTACGATGGATGCTGCGGAAACGACGCAGGCGGTGGTGGTGCAGGTGCCGGCGGAAAGCTCGTGGGTAACCTTTCGGTCACGGCTGGCCAGGTTGTCGGTTTCTATCCAGGTAAAAATGGTGGCGGTGGTGTCACTAACTCAGGTAGCAACACCGTCGGCGGTGTCAGCACTTATAACACGTCTTATAACGGTGGTTCGGGTGGTTGGGGAAGCCCAGCCCGAGGTGGTTCGGGTGGTGCGGGTGGTGCCGCAACAATCATCACTCTCGATTCAACAATTATTTCAGTTGTCGCAGGTGGCGGTGGCGGTGGCGGTGCCGGATACTGCGGGGCCGGTGGTCAAGCCGGTCAGCCATATGTCGCTAATGGAACTTCTACTACCGGTGGCAACGGAACCAACGGTGGTGGCGAAGCCGGTGGTGGTGGTGGCGGCGGTGGCGGTAGCTATGCCGGTCAAGGTGGAGCAACCGCATTCGGTGGTTCAGGTTCAAGTTGTAGCGGTCGCTATTACGGCTTAGGTGGCAAACGCGGAAACTCAACTTCAACTTTTGGAACACTAACAACTCACACCGCAAGCGTGAACGGTTACGTCGACGCTTGGTATGCACCTACCCCGGTTGCGACCATCACCCTGAACGCTGAGACTCAGCCGCCAACAAAGAACTCTTGGACATACACCGTCAACTTCTTGCCCGACACGACAGGCGTTGAGGCTAGCGACTTCACCATGCTTGAGAACGGTGTGCCTGCAAGCGGCTGGACAATCGGCGCCCCGACCGGTGGCCCGGCTACCTTTTCGGTCACGGTCACCAAGAATGGCCTGGCTGATCAGACAGCCATTGCCCTGAGGGTAGATCAGACTCAGGTTCAAAATCTTGCCTTTGGCTCGGCCGGCTTTGGCACATCTCAGTCATCTGACTTTGCTGTCGATTCGATTGCTCCAACAATTACGAACATCGACGTGACCCCAGATTTGGTAACGGCAAACAAGATTTCGGTCACCATGAATTTCTCCGAGCCGATTTATCAAATCGACCTCACCAAGATTTTCCTCGCCGGCACATCAACCGTTTGGACACCAACCAAACCTGCAGTGACTGTCTACCCAATTTCGAGTTACACCTTCACGGTGTTGAGTTCGGCGCTAGTTGACGGCACACTTCTTATTACCGGTAGTGCAGATGCAATCACGGATGCCGCCGGCAACAAAAATACTGTCGATGGTGCACGTTCAGAAACGGTGAACACAACCACAAAGCCAACCGTCACGATGTTCGCACCTCGCGCAACCCGATTCAGCGCGACGACGCAAACTTGGGATCTCGTTTTCAACCGCTCTGTTTATGGGCTAACGGCTTCAGATCTTTCATTTGTGACAAATGCTGGTTGCACAATCGGAGCACCGGTTGGTTCTGGATTCGCGTATACGGTGACGGTCACCGGCTGCACCACGGGCGGCGACGTTAAACTTCGACTCGCTCTGAACTCCATCAAAGACATCGTCTCGATCGCTGGCCCAACAGTTGCAACCGATTCAGACATCGCAACACGCGACATCACCGGCCCGACCGTCACAGCCATCAGCGAGGTCGTCAAGGGCAACAGTGTTGACTACACCTATACATTCAGTGAGCCTGTTTTTGGTTTCACCGCGGCAGACCTGAGCTCTTACACCGGCACAACTACAGCCGGCTGGACCTTCACCGAGCCTGTGCAGGTTGGCAGCACCAGCGCATACACCTTTACTGCAAGCAATCCGAACGCTGTTACCGGCGTGCTCAAGGTAAACATTGCAACTGGCGGGGTGGCCGATGACGTCGGCAACGCCAACCTCGTGCTCACCGCCCAGAACTACACAGACTCAACCGCAAACCTATGGTTCTTGCCGACCTTCACAACGGGCACCTTGGCCACAATCTCGAGCCAAGACACTGCTTTGGCACCGAACTTCACTCTCGATGCCAAGGGTGGCAACATCAACGGCATCCGTGTGACCATCACTAACGCACAGGCCGGGGACACCCTGAGTGCCACAGCCCTATCGGGAATGACCGTCAACGTTTCAAACGGCAACGTCTTGACGGCAACCGGAACTACCCCGACCGCCGCAAACTGGCAGACCTTCATACAGAGCATCAAGATCAAGACCACCTCGACAAACACCACCGCGCGAAACATCGAGTTTCACCTGAAGCCGTTCGCGGGCTACAACTTCGACAACGGTCATGTGTACGAACAGTTCAACGCAGCAACCCCGGCCTGGGCTTCAATGAAAACTTTGGTGAATGCGAAAAACCTAGGCCCAAACTACGGCTACCTAGGAATCATTAATGATTCTGCCGAAAGCACATTCGTAGCCAATTTCACGACGCTTACAACTGTCACTGGAATGAAAAAGACGGTTGGCACAAACACCGCCACCGTTGCCAACGAAATTGTCAAGGCCTTTGATGGGCCTGATCTAACCAGCACTCTGACTACTCAAAATTGGTATACCAACCAACCAGCAAACGCAGCAAATATGTGTATTGCATTCTATGCATATGGGCAAGTTGCAAACCTTGGCAAATGGTCTGATGCAAGTTGCACAAACGCAGGAACAAATTACGCTCTCGTCGAATATGGCGGCATGCCTGGCGACACCTCATTCACTTCATCACAGACAGTTAGCGCATCTGTAGACGTCGGTGTTCCTTCGGTGAGTTCGACAACCGGCGCACCAACCACAGCAACGTCAATGCTCGGTTCAACCGCGAGCCCACTCGTCTTGACGGTCAACTTCGACAAGGCCTTCAGGGGTCTTGCCACCACTGACTTCACCATCACCGGCGCTGGCTCAACCGGTTGTGTGGTTAGTGCTGTCGGTGCTGCGAGTGTGACGGTTGCACCGTATAGGACCACCGTGACCGTCACCGGTTGCACCGTGGCCGGCGCATTCTCGATTAGCCTCGCGGCCAACTCGATCAATGACATGGTTGGCACCACCGGAAACCCTGGCCCAGCAACCGCAACCGTGCTCGCCAGCTTCACTCGTGACATCACCGGCCCAACGGTCACTGCAATCAGCGAGGTCGTCAAGGGCAACAGTGTTGACTACACCTATACATTTAGCGAGCCGGTGTTTGGTTTCACCGCGGCAGACCTGAGCTCATACACCGGCACAACGACCGCCGGCTGGACCTTCACCGATCCGGTGCGAGTGGGCACCACAAATTCATACACTTTCACCGCCAGCAACCCTAATGCGATTACCGGAGCACTTACGGTCACCATCGCAACGGGCAGCATCGCCGACGAGGCTGGCAACCCGAACCTCGTGCTCACCGCCCAGAACTACACAGACTCAACCGCCAACCTCTGGTTCTTGCCGACCTTCACCACCGGCACCTTGGCCACAATCTCGAGCCAAGACACCGCTCTAGCGCCGAACTTCACTCTCGATGCCAAGGGTGGCAACATCAACGGCATCCGTGTGACCATCACTAACGCACAGGCCGGCGACACCCTGAGTGCCACAGCCCTATCGGGAATGACCGTCAACGTTTCAAACGGCAACGTCTTGACGGCAACCGGAACTACCCCGACCGCCGCAAACTGGCAGACCTTTATTCAGAGCATCAAGATCAAGACCACCTCGACGAACACCACCACACGAACAATCGAGTTTCACCTAAAGCCATTCGTTGGCTATTCATTCGAAACCGGACACGTTTACGAAGAACTTGACACTACAGGTATGAGTTGGGACGCCCGCAAGGCTTTGGCTAATGCGCGCAACCTAGGGCCAAATTACGGGTACTTAGGAATTATCAATTCTGTGCAGGAAACTGACTTCCTCAAGGCATACGACGGCATAAATAGCAACCTACTTGTTACCGGAATGAAAAAGACCGTAGGCACGAACGTTGCCAGTGTGGCCAATGAAATTGTTCGAGCATTTGACGGACCAGATCTGACCTCTGCATTGCCGCAAAACTGGGTTACCAACAATCCGAGCAACCAAGCGTACTCTTGCATTTTTTTCTACTCTCGCATCACAGGCGCACCGGGAAAGTGGGGTGATGCCCCTTGCGCCACCCTAGGCAGCATCAACTTCGCGCTTGTCGAATATGGTGGCATGCCAGGTGGATCATCTTTTGTGTCCTCACAAACCGTGACCGCGAATGTTGATATTGGCCCTCCGTCAATTGACTCAGTTACCGGAGTTCCAACCACGGCAACGACAGCGCTTGGTTCGACTGTGAACCCGCTGGTGCTCACTGTCAATTTCACAAAGGCATTCAGAAATCTCGCAACCACCGACTTCACCATCACCGGCGCTGGCTCAACCGGTTGTGTGGTTAGTGCTGTCGGTGCTGCGAGTGTGACGGTTGCACCGTATAGGACCACCGTGACCGTGACCGGCTGTACCGTATCCGGTGCGTTCGCCATCAGCCTGAATGCCAATGCCGTGAACGACATGAACGGCACTACCGGAAACCCAGGCCCGTCGACGGCCGTGCCTATGGCCAGCTTCACCCGCGACATAACTGCGCCGACTATCACTGCAATCACCAAGGCAGTCGCCGGCAACTCGGTGACCTACACCTATACCTTCAGTGAGCCAGTTTTCGGATTCACCTCGAGCACGATTACGCCCGCTCACAGCGCCACCGGTGGCGCCGTCGGCTGGACTTTCACCACGCCAACTCAGGTGGTCAGCACCAACTCATACATCTTCACTGCGTCGAACCCGAACGCGCTCACGGGCAACCTAACGCTCGCGCTGACTAATGCGAGCATCACCGACGAAGCCGGCAACGCACTAAGCGCAACCGGCGGAACACTCACCTTGGCAACCGTCGATCAGTCGCGCGCAACGATTTCGGTTTTGCAATCGTTCACAGTTGGCGCCCTGAACCCTGCGTCACTGATTTCGCCGACCGTGCTTGCGCCGAACATCACACTTGATGGTCACGGCCAAACAATCGTCGGTTTCAGAATTACAAACAAGGATTACGTCGCCGGCGACACATTTGCTTTGCCGGCCGCCTCACCTGCCGGTGCATATGGTGACATCACGGTTGCTAGCAATGCATCCGGTGTAATTACGCTGTCATCGACCACAGCAACTATCGCGCAGTGGCAGACGGCGCTTCGTTCAATAACTCTCGTGCTTGGTGCAAACGGTGGCGCAACTCGTGCTTTTGATTTTCACATGCAGCCTGTCAAGAACTACTGGCTCGACAACGGTCACTTCTATGAGTACGTGACATCTGGTGCGGCAATGACTTGGAACAACGCCGACTCAAATGCTTCTGCTCGCACTCTTTATGGTCTAAATGGTTACCTAGGAGTGCCAAACAATCAGGCTGAAACAACTTTCCTGCAGACGGTGATTTCCACAGACACTTGGATTGGCGTGCAAAAGACCGCGTCTGGTGCAAGCTCGGTGAAGGTCGCCTCGACTAATGCACCAAACCTCGGCGCAGTCATTAGCGACACAAACTGGAATACCGGTGAACCTAACCTCGCATCAGATCTCTGTGTACACGTCTACTGGACGCTCAAGTGGAACGACATAGGTTGCACGGTCGCCTTCGCAAATTACTACTTGGTTGAGTATGGCGGCACCGGCGTTGCCGTGGCCGATCTTGTGCAGACCGCAAGCATCTCGGTCGACAACGTCAAGCCAACCCTTTCGACTTTCACTGCGCCAGCAAGCCCATCGACGAACCCCGCCATCTACTCGATGACTTTCTCGGAGCCAATCACGGGCTTGAGCGCCAGTGACTTTGACTTCACTGGTTCAACCGCAACGGGATGCGTGGCCAACCCAGCGGCGAGCAGCGGAACCACCATCAGTGTCTCAATCAGCTGTACCGGTGATGGCACAATCATGGTCGGCCTGCGAGTCAACTCGATTGCCGATATTGCTGGCAACCTTGGGCCAGAAACCCTGCCGGCTTATCCGAACTCGGTGACAATCGATACCACGGCACCTGTGATCAGCTCGATGACTGTATCGACAGCCGCCGACCAGCCCACACAGACCTTCACGGTCACGTTCTCTGAACCAATCACAGGGTTCACTTCTGCAGACATCAACGTTGCCGGTTCTTCTGGACTGGTTGGAACCTGGACAGTTTTCAACCCTGTCTATGTTTCGGGCACAACCTATCGCTTCTCGTTGAACAACCCGACCTTTGTGGCCGGAAACCTGAGTGTGAACATCAAGGCTGGCGGAGTAAGCGATGCGGCGGGCAATGGCAACACTGTTTCGGCGGCAACCACCAAAGCTCTTACCCCGCAGCCAACCTTGACCGTAGGCAGCCTGACGCCATCGAACGGCACCGGCGGGGCAGTTGCCGAGTCGCTCACCATCGGCGATCGCGGCACTGGTTTGAAGGCAGCGTCAATCGCAATTTCGAATGCGCAGACCGGTGACGTTCTTCACTTCGTCAACAACAGTTCGGCAAACTTCGGTACGTTGAGCGCAACTTTCAACAACGGCTCGCTCGATTTCACCTACAGCGGCGCACAGCCGACTGTTGCTCAATGGCAGGCCGCACTTCGCGCGGTGACCTTCACCTCGACTTCAGTCGATAACACAGCCCGCAACTTTGCCTTCTTGCTGGATGCGTTTGGCTCGAACAATCCAGACAATCTGAGCCCAGTGGTTGGCAGTGCGTCGATGTCTTTCGATGCATTGCCGCCGACCTTGACCCTGGCTGCAACTCCGGCAACGCAGACCGGCCCAACAGTGCACTTCGGGTTGAACGGCAATGAGCCAATCAACTGTGCAACTTTGACTTCGGCCGATCTCACCTTGGTTGGATTGACCAACCCGGTCATCACGCAGGTATCACCAACAAAGTGTGCAATCTCAGCAACCTCGACTGCTTCTCAGGGGTCCACTGCCACGGCTTCGATTTCAATTTCGGGCAGTTTCTCAGTGGAGGACCTCGCACACAATGCGGCAACCTCAGTAAGCGGTGCATCAACTGCATCGGTTTCGGTGAGCGTTCCTGACACCACGCCACCGCAGGTTCTTTCGTTCGCTGCCGAGTCGGCCACCTCGACCTCTCGAACCATCACCTTTATCTTGACCGCGGATGAGCCGGTTGACTGCAGCACCCTTACCGCCACCGACTTCAACTTCACGGCTGCACGATTCGTTGGGGCAGTCGTTGACCCAGGGCAGTCGAGCGTCTGCCGAGTAATCGCTGTTTCTCTGGTTCCAGCGGGGGCGGCTGCCAACTCGACTGCGACCATGTCGAACAACTTCTCAATGTCTGACGTGCTCGGCAACGCCAGCAGCCCAGGAGCTTCGGCCAACAACGTCGAGACCGTCTCTGTGAACATCCCAGCGGCAACTGGCTCGGGTTCCATCATTTCAAGCCTCGTGCCCGGAACCCTTCCTGCCACCGTGATTGCAACAGCCCCGACTCCTCTGAGCGGCGTGCCTGCGGCTTCTCAGCAGGCCATGGTCAGCGCAAAGATTTTGGCACCGGTCTCCGGCGCACCGACAGCAGTTGTCGAATCTGACATTTCATACCTGACTATTTCTGACCCTGTCGCACTTCAGAAGGTGACCACTGTCGAGGCCGGCTCGCAGGTTAAGTTCCAGGTGAAGGTTGCTCCAGATGTCACGGCAAACTGTGACGTAGTCGGCTATCTAAACATCGGCTCGAATTGGGTTTACATGGGTCGCCAGGCATTTAGCTCTGACCTCGTGATTACCGCACCGATGACTTTTGCTGAAGTTGGCACCTACGTAATGAAGTACTTCGTTGTTCCGAAGACTGCAACAGTCATCACTTCTGGGATGCACGACAAGTTCACGACTTCGCCAATTGTCAACAAGGTTGGTCGCGCATCAATCACGACTAATGACCTCGCAACCATCAGCGACAAGAGTCTCGAGGTCACCGTGACTGTTGTGACTGGTGCCACAGTGCCAGTAGTCGTGCAGCCAGTAGTTGCACCACCAGTTGCGCCGAGCGCGACTCCTTCGCCAACACCAACTCCTACACCAACTCCGACGCCGACTCCGTCGCGCACAACAACTCCTACACCTACTCCAACTCCGTCGCGCACGCCTTCACCTTCGGCAACGCCAAGTGCATCTGCAACACCTCGACCATCGGCCACACCTACTCCGAGTGCAACGCCAACTCCAAGTGCTACCGCGACTCCGGCTCCGACACCTGCACCGAGCCCAAGCTATAGTGCCGTTATCGCAGCTCCTCAGGTCACCGCTGTGCCAGACCCGGGAACCGTCGTTTCCTCGCTCACTTCCATCGCGCTGCCACAGATTGATCCGGGTGCGCCTGTGGCTAACCCGGCAATCGGTGCGACCGGTGACGACAACGCGGCCCCCGTCGCGTTCGACCCTCTGGCATCGCCGGCAAGCGTCGTCGCTGTCACCCAGACCACAACCCAAGCCGTGGCCATCGTTTCGTCGATTGCCGCCGCAGCTGGTGCCGCTGCCGCAGCAGCCGGAGCCGTTGCTGGAGCCGCAGCGGGTGCAGCCGGAGCCGCTGCCGGGGCTGGAGCAGGCGCGGCAGCAGGAGGCAGTGCCGGTGCTGGTGCCTCGGGCGGTTCATCCAGCGCATCTGGCTCTTCGAGCTCGACCACCTCTTCTGGCGACATCGCAGACATCGAAGTTGTTCACGACAACCTCACCCTCGTCGGAGAGAACTGGGGTGACCGTCTCGCGATGTTCAACTTGGCCTGGCTCACGTTCTTGGATAGGCGATCACATCGCTGGGCAGAGCTCACCGCACGCTTCTCGCCTCTGACGGCGAAGCTAATCAACGACGGAGCTTACCTGCGTTCGATTCTTGGTTCGATTTCGCTGCTCGCACCAGTCGCATCTATTGCGATCGCACTCACCTCAGTGATTAGCAACCACGGAGCATTCTTGACTCCACCGTGGCAGTCACTTCTCGCAATTGCTGTGCTCGGAATGTTCGATGCATTCGCAGGATTCGCCGGTGTCATCGTGTTCATCCTTGGCACTTTGATTGCCGCGGGGCACATGCCTGACATCGCGCAGTCGCGCCTGCTCATGGGTCTGATTGTCGTGGCAATTGGCCCTGCACTTCTTTCGACCGCGTTCCGAACCATTCGCAAGGCTGCGGCGCTTGGCCTCAATGCATGGTGGGAGCGCGTCACCGACCTTGCTGTGATTCCGTTCATGGCCGGTTGGTCTGCTTCGTCGATGATTTCGACCTTGCCTGCGCTTGCGGGTCTGACTCTGCCAGTTGCAAACCACGTGCGCGACTTCGCCCTCGCAATCGCGGTTGCTGCAATGGCTCGCGTGCTCATCGAAGAGTTCTCGGCGCGCTACTACCCAGCGCGTTTGAATGCCATCAACCCGGATGAAATTCCTGAGCCACCGCAGATTCAGAAAGTGATTGCATTCGCGATCAAGTTCGCAATCTGGGTATTCGTCTCGACCGCACTGATGGGTCCGAGCTGGCAGGTCTGGGTCGGTTCGGCACTGTTCCTATTGCCAACAGTTCTCGGATGGTTCGCAGAGCGTTTGCCTAACATTCCGTTCCTGTGGCGCATCCTGCCGACTGGTGTGCCAGGGCTCGCGCTCAGTTTGCTCGTCGCCACGCTGACCACCTCGCTGGTTGGCGCGTGGCTCGGGGCAGCCCCTGAGCTTGCCAAGTGGTCGTTCGTGATTCTGCCGTTGCCACTGCTCGTGCTGAACACCCTTGGCCTACTTGGCCGCCACGACGGGGCCGAGGCCGTTCACCGCCCAGTCAAGAACCGCCCTTGGATCTACCGAATCGGTGGCGTTGTGATGCTGGTCATCACCCTGAAGTTGGCCGGCATTCTCTAACCGAGCCGGCTAGTGGGTGGCGCTGCCGAGGCTCGCCATAGCCGGGTTTGCCTTGCCGGCACCGGTTACAAGTGAAGAAGCAGAAATCGACGATGGGTCAAACCAGCGGCGCAGCTTCGAAGAGTTAGGCGAGAAGCCTTCCCACCACCAAACGCCAATCGCCTTTGCGCCAGCGGCTTTGCGCAACAGAGCGCAGATTGCAGTCGCATACGAAGCCTGACCAGATGCGGTTTGAGCGAATCCGGTGATCGCATTCTTTGAGCCGTCGAGCACCTGGTTCGTCACTGCGCGAGTGCTATTCAGGTAGGCCGTCTCTGCAACAGCAACCGGCAACGTGAAATTCGAAACGATGTAGCTTATGTTCGCAGAAAGATTCGCGAACGAACCCGACCATTGCGGGTAATAGCTAAGACCAATCGCATCGGGTCGCTGCAAACCGTTTGCGAATGCATTGGTCAACCAGCCTTGAGTTTTCGATGAATCGCCACCGGTCTCAAGATGAATCATTATCTTTGGATGCGCGGCAGAATTTCTCGCAGCGCTCATTGCCGAATTCAACAACTCATCCATCGCTGTGAATTCTGCCGAGGTCCACTTGCTTAGCTGACCATCTGGCCAAAGCAGGCCGTTGCCAATCTCGTTTCCAATTTGCACCCAGGTTGGTGAGGTGCCCCGAGTCGAGAATGCGTGCATGACTTTCGTCGTGTAAGTCGCAACCTGGGCAACGAGTTGATCGTGCGTTAGGCCGAGCCATGCTTTCGGAATTGTTTGATGGGCCGGGTCTGCCCAGGTGTCGCTGAAGTGCAGATCGAGAACGAGTTTCAAACCAGCAGCGCGGATGCGCTTGGCGAGAGCCAACGATTCGGATAGTGAGCTGTGACTATCAACTGGGTCAACCCAGAGGCGCACTCGGGCAACCGAGAGGCCGGCACGCTTCATCATCACGAGCGGGTCGATCGCCTTTGATTTGCTGTCAAAGAACTTCGAGCCATCTAGCTCGATCGAAGGCAGCCAAGATACGTCGGCACCGTTTTCCAGAACCTGAGTTGCCGAGGCGGCCTGGGCGGGCTGGGCCAGGGGAGCCGCGCCGCCAGAAACCAAGGCCGCCGAGGCCAGAATGCCCAGGACGACTGCCCCGCGCATCCCAAGTATTTTCACGGCTTCAATCTATTCGGCTGGGGCTGGAATAAACCTGTCTAGGGGTGGTTTACTTAAGTCATGACCACAAACCAGCTCAAGTTCGGCCTCGACACTTTCGGTGACACCACCGTCGACTCAGAGGGCAATCGCGTCTCAGACGCCCAGACGCTTCGCAACGTAGTAGCCCAGGCTGTTCGCGCCGACGAACTCGGCCTCAACTCATTCACCGTGGGTGAGCACCACCGCGAGGACTACGCGATCTCTGCGCCAGACACCGTTCTCGCCGGCATCGCGACGGTCACCAAAAACATCACGCTCGGCACCGGCGTCACCGTGCTCTCGAGCGACGACCCGGTTCGCGTTTATCAGCGCTTCGCCACCTTGGATGCGCTTTCCAACGGCCGTGCCGAAATCACCGCTGGCCGAGGTTCTTTCATCGAGAGTTTCCCGTTGTTCGGTTACAACCTGAATGACTATCACGAACTTTTCGAGCAGAAGCTCGAGCTGCTTGTCGAGGTTTTGAAAGAGCAGCCGGTTACTTGGTCGGGCACGATGCGTGCATCGCTGAACAACCAGAGCATTTGGCCAAAGACCGAGCGCGGCCGCATTCCACTTCGCGTTGGTGTTGGTGGCTCGCCTGAGTCTGTTGTTCGCGCTGCGCGTTTGCAGATTCCACTCGCGCTCGCAATCATCGGCGGTGACCCTGCACGCTTCGCACCTTATGCAAAGCTCTACCGCGATCAACTTCGCGAGTTCGGTCACGAAACCACGCTTCCGATTTCAATTCACTCACCTGGCTATCTTGCCGAGAGTGACGATGAAGCGATTGAAGAATTCTGGCCGCTCTATCAGGCGTCGTTCGGCCGCATTGGCAAAGAGCGCGGCTGGGGGCCAGCCAACAAAGATCACTTCGTCGAAGAAGTGCAGTACGGCTCAATGTACGTTGGCACAGCCGAGACAGTTGCAAAGAAAATCGCATACGCGATGAACGCAATCGGTGCAGAACGCTTCGACTTCAAGTATTCGAACGGTCCGGTTCCGCACGAGCGCCTGCTTCGCAACATTGAACTGTACGCAACCGAGGTCGCTCCTCGAGTGCGCGCAATTCTCGGCAAGAACTAAGCGCCGCTCCGGCCGGTTCGGGGAATAGCCAACCTTGCCGGTTGGTTAGTGCAAGGGTGACCAACCCGCGACCGCAAACCCGTCTGCAAAAGGCGTTGGCCCGTCGGTTCGTGCGGTTACTTTCAGGTTCTAACGACGGCAATCCGCCCTGGCTTTCGGCTGTGGCAGAGGGCGATGAACCCGGCCTCTACCTACCAAATCAAGCTCCCTGGATCGTCCACGCAGACTTCGCCACCCTGGTGGGCGGCATCCGTGCCCTGTTGATGCAGGCACTGCATCCTGGCTCGCTTGCCGGGGTTCGTCAGCATTCGCGCTACAAGGATGACCCGCTCGGTCGCCTGGCCGGCACCATCCGTTGGCTCACTGTGACCACCTTCGGTCCGAACTCTTCGACTCAGGCTGAGGCCGGTCGGGTGAACCGACTGCACACCAGGGTGAGCGGCCAGTATCAAACGGCATCGGGTGAGGCTCGCGAATATCGGGCGGCCGACCCAGATCTGCTGCTTTGGGTGCACGTTGCATTCATGGATAGCTTCCTGCGTGCGCATCAGAACTACTCGATCCGCGAGATTCCGGGTGGAGCAGACGAATACGTTCGGTTGTGGGCCGAGTCGGTGAAGCCCCTCGGTCTTGATCGCGCTCCGCTGACCGAGGCCGAGTTGCTTTCGACCTTGGATGAATTCCAGAGTCAACTTGTCGTCAGTGCCGACACCAAAGAAGTTTTCGAGTGGTTGCGACAGCCACCGCTGCCAACTTTGACCAAGCCGTTCTATCGTTTGTTCTACGCCGCGGCAATCGCATCGATGCCGCAGAGCTATCGCGATCTGATTGGCGAGCGACACATGCCGCTTCGCGTTTTGCGACCGATCACCACAGGCTTGCTCCGCCTAATGCGCATTGCCATCGGCAGCGAATCGCCAATCGAAGACGCAGCCATTGCGCGACTTCGCCGTGTCGGAGTTTGGCAATAGGTTAGAGCCATGCGCATTTTGCTCACCGGTTTTGAACCGTTCAACAACGGAAAGCTCAATCCAAGCGAAGAAATTGTGCGTGCAATCACCGCGCAGTTCGAAGCCGGCGACAAAATCGAAGGTATCGAACTTCACACCGCTGTGCTGCCGGTGGTGTTCACCGAATCGAGCGAGTTGCTTCGACACCTAATCTCTCTTCACAAACCCGATGCAGTTGTCTGTCTCGGTCAGGCCGAGGGGCGCAAGGAGATTTCGTTTGAGCGAGTCGCAATCAACTTGGATGACGCGCGCATCGCAGACAACGCCGGCCGTCAGCTAACCGACCAACCGATAATTGCCGGCGGTCCAGCCGCACACTTCACCACGCTGCCGGTTCGCCAACTCATTGAGGCCGTGCGCGCCGAGGGCGTGGCCGCGGGGCTTTCGCTCAGCGCCGGAACCTTCGTCTGCAATCACATCTTTTACAACATGCAGCACGAGCTCGCCGGCCAAGACGTCGTCAGTGGCTTCATCCATGTTCCGCTCATGGATGAACAGGCCCCCGACTTTCCGGGCCTGACCACAGTGCCGCTCGCCGACCAGGTTCGCGGCATCCGAGCGGTGCTGGCAACCCTTGCCCAGAGTGTTAGCCTCACATCGTGATCGAACGCAAAATTTGGCGCAGCTTCGCCAGTGACAACTACGCAGGCATCCATCCTCGAATTCTCGAGGCAATCGGCTCGGTAAACGAGGGTCACGAGAAGGCCTATGGCGCAGACGCCGTAACGGCCCACTTCAACGACCTGATTCACAAGACCTTCGGCAAGCAGGCAGAAGCCTGCCCAACCTTCAACGGCACAGGCGCTAACGTGCTCTCGCTCTCGGTCGGCACTCAGCGCTGGGAGGCCGTCATTTGTGCGGCAACCGCGCACATCAACACCGACGAGGGTGGCGCACCCGAGAAGGTTTCGGGCCTCAAGCTCTATGGCGTGCCAACCCCTGACGGCAAGCTCACCCCCGAGCTAATCGCCACGCAGGTTTACGACATGGGCAGTGTTCACCGCGCTCAGCCTGGTGTGGTTTCGATCACGCAGACCACCGAGTGCGGCACGCTCTATTCCATCGACGAAATCAAGGCAATTGCCGACTACACCCACTCAATCGGGCTGCCACTGCACATGGATGGCGCGCGAATTTCAAACGCCGCCGCCGCTCTCGGCAAGAGTTTCAAAGAGTTCACCACCGATGCTGGCGTTGACCTGCTTAGTTTTGGTGGAACCAAAATTGGCGCAATGGGTGCCGAGGCTGTCGTCATCCTGAACGACAGATACACCAACCGCATTCCTTACCTACGCAAGTCACTGATGCAGCTCTCGAGCAAGATGCGCTTCGTCAGCGCGCAGCTAATCACGCTGCTCGATAACGACAGCGAACTTGCTATCGCCAACGGTCGCCACGCCAACGCAATGGCTCAGCGTCTAGTGGCGGGCATCCATGAACTTGGCTTCGAGGTTCCTTACTCGGTTGATGCCAACGCGGTTTTCCCGATCTTGCCAAAGCATGTTTACGACGCCGTTCAGGATGAGTTCCCGTTCTACATCTGGGATCACACAATCGGGCAGGTGCGCCTAATGTGTTCGTGGGACACCACCGAGGCCGACGTCGATGGCCTATTGGCCGCGCTAAGAAAAGCAATCTAGGAGTACCAATGGCCGAGAAAGTTCAAGGACCAAGGAGTTACTTTCCGTCAATCGAAAAGAAGTACGGCAAGCCGATTGACCACTGGATGAACATCCTGAAGATGCACAAGTCAAAGCCGCACATGGAAATGGTTGCCGTGCTCAAGAACGAGCACGAGATGGGTCACGGGCACGCAAACGCGATTGTGCACGTTTTCCGCGCCGATAACGGGCTCAATTAATTAGAGCGCGGCCTCGATAGCTTCGACGACCTTCGGGTCATCCGGCTTGGTGGTTGGGCGAAAACGCTGCACCGAGTCATCCTTGCCAATCAGAAACTTCTCGAAGTTCCACATAACCGGCCCGGCAAGCCCCTTTGAATCCTTGGTCTTCACCAGAGACTTGTAGAGCTCGTGGCGGTTGCGGCCGTTGACCTTGATCATCTCGGTCATCGGGAAGGTGACACCCCAGGTGGTCGAGCAGTATTGGGCCACGGCCTCGTTGCTCGAAAGCTCCTGCTTGAACTGGTCGCTTGGCAGGCCAACCACGGTAAAGCCGCGCGGGCCATACTTCTTCTGCAGCGCCTCGAGCGCTTCGTATTGCGGGGTCAGCCCGCAACGCGAGGCCACGTTGACCACTAGCACTGGGCCCTTGCCCAGTTTGCCGAGGGTGGTGGTGGTTCCGTTGATCAGGGTCAGTTCAATGTCGCGAATACTCATAATGGGATAACCAGTTTTGGGCCCCGGCTATTCCGCGAGCGAGCTCGGCTGCTAGCCGGAGATTGATTTCCTACAGGCCCAAAGAATTGAGCGAGCCGCGGATAGCCGCTGCCGACTTTTCGAAAGCAGCCTGTTCGTAGACATCCATCGAAACCTCGATGGTCCGAGCCGCCCCCTGGGCGTTGACCAGGGTTGGCACAGACATGGCAAGGCCCGAGACGCCCTGATAGTTGGTGAGCACTGATGACACCGGCAGAATAGCCTCTTCATCGCCAAGTACGGCCTCGACAATTCGCGCCGCCGAAAGTCCGATGGCGTAGTTGGTAGCACCCTTGCCCTCTATCACGCGGTAGGCAGCGGTCTTCACGATGTTGTGAATGGAATTTAGTTCGTCGAGCGTGAGCGGGTGGCCATCCTCTGTCTTCCACTCGGAAAGCGGAACCGGGCCGATGGCAGCCTGCGACCAGAGCGGAAACTCCGAGTCACCGTGCTCACCAATAATCAGTGCATGGATGCTCGCAGTACTGACCCTCAGTCGTTCGCCGAGCAACCAGCGCAAACGTGATGAGTCGAGTACCGTGCCCGACGAGAATACCCGTGATGCAGGAAGCCCGGTGATCTGCAATGCGGCCGTTGCTAGAACGTCACATGGGTTTGTGACCAGAACGAAGATTGCATTCGGTGACAGCGAGAGCAGCTTCGGCAAGATCGTTTCGAGAATCTTGAAGTTCACGCCTGCAAGTTCGAGGCGAGTTTGACCGGCCTTTTGCTTTGCTCCCGCTGTAATCACAATCACATCGCTGTTTGCGGTGAGTTCGATGTCGCTGCCACCGTTTATCGACGCGGCACCGGTGAAAGAAGTTCCGTGCGCTAGATCCAGCACCTCGGCACTGACCTTAGGCGTGTCGATGTCATACAAGACAATCTCTCGAGCCGAACCGCGAATTAGCATCGCGTAGGCGCTCGAAGAACCGACTGCGCCGGCACCGACGACAGATACTTTGGAGTGACGGGCTTCAAGCATGCTTTGCCTCTCAATTGCGTCGTGCAACTAGCTGAGTTTCTGCAGCTCGGCAAGCACGAATGCCTTGGCCTCTTCTGCGGTCGAGAAGTTCTGCACCTCGTGTGCGATGCGCTTGGCGTCTGCCTCGGCCACCGCACTCAGCGCAGCCTTGACCGCCCCAACCTGCGACGGCGAAGACGAAACCGACTTCATTCCGAGGCCTGCGAGCACCACAGCGAAAGCGGGGTCGCTGGCGCTCTCACCGCAGACTCCACTTGAGATTCCGGCTGCAAGAGACTCGCTGGCGATGCGAGCAAGGGTTCGAATCAGGCCGGGTTGCCACGGATTGAGCAGCAGGCCGAGTGCCGGGTTCATGCGGTCTGCGGCAAAGAGATATTGCGACAGGTCGTTGGTGCCAACCGACAAGAAGTCGATCTGACCCTTGAGATCTGCAATCTGGGTGACGATCGAGGGGGTCTCGACCATGATGCCGACCTTGAATTGGCCGATGCTCTTAGCAAGGGCGGCGAACTCGCGGGCTTCTGCTGCGGTGGCGATCATCGGGGCCATGACCCAGACCTCGCGACCGGTATGCGCACGCGCGAACTCAAGCGACTGAAGCTGGTCGACGATGAACTGTCTGTGCTCGACAATCAAGCGATAGCCGCGAACACCAAGCGACGGGTTTTCTTCGTGCGGCATGTTCAAAAACGGCACTGGCTTGTCGCTGCCGGCGTCAATCGTGCGAACTACAACTGGGCCTTCAGGCGCCGCCGCGAGTATCTCTGCATACAGCGCGGTTTGCGCTTCAACGCTCGGCTGGGATGACGAGCTCAGATAAAGCAGCTCGGTGCGGAACAAACCAACGCCGTTTGCGCCGGCGCTCGATGCCTTCTTCGCGTCGTCGAGTGACCCGATGTTCGAGCGAACCGGAACCAGTGGCTCGCGGCCGGTTGCGATGAACTCAATCGGCATGGTTGCCTCAGACAACTCGGCGTTGAACACTACGCGGTCGCCGACCGGGTCGACGAGCACAATGTCGCCATCGACTAGGTGTGCTGCCTCGCCGCACGAAACCACAGCGGGAATCGAACGCGACCGGCAAATGATTGCGGTGTGCGAAGTCGGGCCACCTTTGAGCGTGATCACGCCAACAACGGCACTCGTGAACTGCGCGGTGTCGGCAGGCGAAAAGTCTTCGCCGACAATCACAAAGGAGCCGTGTTTCGGAAGTTCGAGACCGACTTTGATGCCCGCGAGATTTGCCTGGACGCGCTTTGAAATGTCTTGCAGATCTTTTACGCGCTCGTCGAAGTCGGGGTCGCCGCCGAGCAACTCGGCAAACTCATTAACTGCCAATCCATAGGCTGCCGCAGCTGACCAGCCATCGGCCAGGTGGCCATCGGCTACTTCGAAAAGCTCGTCGTCTTCGAGCAAAAACTTGAGTGCTTCAAAAATGTCAGCAGAGGTGTCATCAGAAGCGGCTGCCAGCTCATCCAAGTGAGCAGACACGGATGCGATTGCCGCCTTCAGTGAAACGCGCTCGGCATCTGCACCTTTTGTTGATTTGGCGAATTCTGGAAGCGCCTGCATCGGAGCCACGCGAAAAACTTCGGCGACCACTGCGTTGAGACCAACGCCTAGGCCAGAAAGCACCTGCCCCTTTGTGAGCCCCCGCATTACTGAGCCTTAGCCCTTTAGGAAGTCTTGAATCTGGGCGACGATTTCGCCGGCCTGGGCCTCATCTGAGGTTTCGATCTCGACGGTCAGGGTCTCGCCGGTCTTGATCTTGAGGGCCATGAGGCGAAGTGCCGAGTTTGCCTTGGCGAATTCCTCGCCTGGGCGACCGATGGTTACCTCGAGGCCTGACTCCTTGACGAGCTTCACAATTTGGCCGGCTGGGCGGGCGTGAAGGCCGATTGGGTCGAGAACCTCAACTTCGAGAGAAAACTTGCTCATAAATGCGCTCTTTCGTCTAACTAGGCCCTAGATTGTGTTCTTAAGTGTGTCAGGAATG
Organism: uncultured Micrococcales bacterium; assembly: GCA_903909605.1. Lineage (GTDB taxonomy): Bacteria > Actinomycetota > Actinomycetes > Actinomycetales > Microbacteriaceae > Rhodoluna. The sequence continues at coordinate 37,509 of CAIVWH010000020.1, forward strand.
GCCACATCCCGCCAATCGAGCAGGGCCAAAAGCCCAGCTTCCATGGTCATCAATGGTGATGTCGGCCCATCTTTGAGGACTTTTCGGTGTTTTGCAATGCCAAAACACCCCACAAAATTAGTGTCAATTTTTGATAACGGTTTGTGCTTAAGTCCCAGTTTTCTGGCCCTACTTTCACTAGCCTTTGTTTTAGCAGCCCCAGGGCTGATCCGACAAAGGCGACGGAAGGGTTAGGCGCATGAGCCTTATCAACGAAGGAGTAGTTCGTTGAGCACCCCAATCACGATCGAATCGATCGTTCTCGTCGACATCGACGCCACCACCAAAGAAGAAGCAACTCGCTTGCTCGCGCAGCGTCTGGTTGACGCGGGTCGCGTCACCGACATCGAAGGATATCTGGAAGCAGTTGCAAAGCGCGAAGAGCACTTCCCAACCGGCATCGAAGGTGGCATCGCAATTCCGCACGCACAGAGCGACCTGGTGGTAACCCCATCCGTGGCGGTTGCAACTTCATCAAAGGGAATCGATTTCGGAGCTGACGACGGCCCATCGACCCTCATCTTCTTGATTGCCGCTCCGGCATCTGGTGACAGCGCTCACCTCGAAATTCTTGGATCGCTCGCTCGCAAGGTGATGCACGAAGAGTTCTGCGACGAATTGCGCGCAGAGAAGAACCCAGCGGCGATTGCCGAAATCGTCACCAGAGAGGTACAGAAATAAAATGGCGAAAATCGTAGGAGTTACCAGCTGCATTACTGGTATCGCACACACATACATGGCGGCCGAAGCTCTCGAGCGCGCCGGAAAAAAGCTTGGTCACGAAGTAACTATCGAGACCCAAGGCTCTGCAGGAACGATTCCTCTGAAACCAGAAGTAATCGCTGCTGCAGACGCAGTTATCTTTGCCGTCGACCTTGAGGTCAAGGATCGTTCGCGATTCAACGGCAAGCCTTATCTTCAGGTCGGTGTAGCCAAAGCAATGAAGGGCGCAGAAGACCTGATCAATGAGGTGCTCGAAGGTGCAGCAGCCGGCACCGCCGCCCTAGTCGGCGACGGCAAGGATGCAAGCCCGAAGGCGGCGCCAAAGCCTGCAAAGGTTGACGGCGGCAATGGCAACAAGGGAGGACTCTTCGGGGGCCTCTTTGGCAAAAAGAAATAACCCGAACAGACAATAGGGTCTGGTCGGCGCAACACTTCAACTAAGGAGAAGAAGTAGTGGCAGGTACAGGTAACAAAATTCGCCAGTGGCTTATGACTGGTGTTTCTTACATGATCCCGTTTGTTGCTGCAGGCGGTATCTTGATCGCTCTCGGTTTCTTGCTGGGTAGCGCAGCTCACGGCACTGACGGTATCCGTGCTTACGACGCAGCCAAGATGAACGTCGCTGTTGACGCAGCTGGCAACGTCACCGGATTCAACTACGCCGACCTCGGCAACTGGGCATTCATCATCTTCTGGCTTGGAAAGGCAGCATTCGCGCTGTTCGTTCCAGTGCTGGCAGGTTACATTGCTTACGCAATCGCTGACCGTCCAGGTCTCGCACCTGGTTTCGTAGCCGGTGTTTTGGCTACCGGTCTCGGCAGCAACCCACTCGGCACCGGCACCGGATTCCTCGGCGCCATCCTCGGTGGTCTGCTTGCTGGTTTCGTCGCGCTGTACATCAGCCGCTGGAAGGTTGCTAGCTGGATCCGTCCGTTGATGCCAGTGGTAATCATCCCGCTGCTCAGCTCGATCGTCACTGGCATCGTTATGGTTGTTGTTCTTCAGAAGCCAATCGGCGCACTGATGACCGGCCTTAACACCGCACTTACCAACATGGGAACCGCACAGCTCGTCGGCCTCGGCATCGTTCTTGGTCTGATGATGGCATTCGACATGGGTGGCCCAGTAAACAAGGTTGCTTACGTCTTCGCTACTACCGGTTTGACCACTGCACTTGCAGGCACCGACGCCAGCGCACCTCAGTACAAGGTGATGGCAATTGTTATGGCTGCAGGTATGACCCCTCCACTGGGTCTTGCACTCGCAACCGTTCTTCGCAAGAGCCTCTTCACCGAGTCTGAAATCGAAAACGGTAAGGCAGCTTGGTTGCTTGGTGCATCGTTCATCTCGGAAGGTGCGATTCCATTCGCAGCTGCCGACCCAATCCGCGTGATCCCTTCGATCATGATCGGTTCTGGTGTAACCGGTGCTCTCGTTGCACTGTTCGGCAACACCCTTCCAGCCCCTCACGGTGGAATCTTCGTATTCCCACTGGTTGGCTCACCATTGACCTACACCCTTGCAATCCTGGTCGGCACCGCCGTTACCGCTTTGCTCGTTGTTGTGGCCAAGGGCCTCGGCAAGAAGTAAATCGCTTCAAAACGAAAGCACCCGTCGAAAGGCGGGTGCTTTTGTTTAAGGTGGTTACTTTTCCAGGATGCTCGCCCCGAGGTTTTTAGTACGTGCAGTGGTAAAGTTCGCCGAACAGGTTGGTTGATACATGTTTGCAGTTGTTCAACACGTGCAGTGCGATTTTCTCGGTGTTGCCGCCAGCGCCACGCTTATCCCAGCCGCTGCTGTAAATCACGTATTGAAGTTGCTTATCGGCAATCAGCTGCTTGAACTTATCGATGGTAGGCACAGTGTCGAAGCCGCTGAAGCCACCCATTGGTAATACCTCTAGGCCAGAAAGATTCATGATTGGGGCGGCAATCTGAGCGCCGAAGGTCGCAAGCGGATACTTCGGGTGACCAACCTGGTTCGCAGCCAGAAACGCCTTCAACTCTTTGGTCGCGGCAATGTCTTGTTTGAGGTTGCGGTGTATCACGGGTCCGGTATCCGCATCGGTGTGGGCTGTGCCCGTAACCCGGGCCCATTTCGGCAGCTCGGGGCCGGCAACCGGGTTGGTTGGCGCCGGGCGGTTGATGACGTCAATCGACCAAACGGCCGGAGTGACCACCAGCGCAACGGTGAGGGTTAGGCCGAGTAGGCCGCGGCGCTCAGGCTGCAATCCGATGAGCACCACAAGCGCAACCAGGGCCACAAACGGCAGCCAAGACATCACGGGGAAGTAGCCGGTGTAAAGACTGTTGATCACGAACGCGCTGATTGCGCCGACGAGTCCGACAAGGATGAGCATCCAGGCCTTGCCGTGACTGATCAGGTAGGCCAGCACGATTGCAATCGGCATGGCGATGATCGCGGTGTAGTACTGGTGCATTCCGGCAACGAATGAGTATTCCAGATAGAGCAGCACGAACGAGACTCCGGCCAGAACCAGCGTGGCGTCAAACTCTTGAACCAGGAACAGTGCGATTAGTGCAACGGCTGCCGCGACAATCAACCAGCCAATTTGACCGGCATCTTGAATGTTGAATAGGCGGAAGATGCCGGCCTCGCCAGCGAACTTCGGAGTGAACGAGCGGAATAGGTGTGGGTCGTTGGTTGCCGAGAGTCGACCAAGTGCGTTGTAGCCGAACACCATCTCCCATGCGGAGTTCTGCAGGGTTCCGCCGACGTATGGTCGCGAACTCGCTGGAGTCAGAGTGACAATGACAATCCAAAGCAGAGACAGCGCAAGGCTGCTCGCGCCCGCAATCAGCAGGTCAACCACTTTGGTGATGCGCCTCTTGTTTGCAACTGCGAACCAGGCGATGATCAGCGCTGGCCAAAGCACCCAGGCTTCGATCATGTAGGTCTGGAATGCAACGCCGATCCACAAGCCAGCGAAAATCAGCTGCGAACGCTTACCGGTTTGCAGCGCAACAACGCCTCGGTGAAATGCGAGGGCCATGTAAAGCAAGAAGAACGACTCTGGTTCGTTTGAGCGTGCCACCGCAGAAATAATCGGCGTGGCCAGGATGATCAAACCGGTTGCCAGTGCAACAGTATCGGAAAGTGCATCCGAGGCGGTGTTGAATTTTGCGATTCGACGACCGGCGAGCGCCATCGCAAGCACTGCGCCGATGGTGGCGAGCCCGTTTGGCGCCAAAACTGTTACATCGTGAAAGCCAAAGATTCGAACGAAGATGGCGGTGATCCAATAAGAACCAGGAATCTTGTCGAGGCTGACGGTGCCAGCGGGGTCAACCGCGCCGAAGAGCCAGTCGGTGAAGTTGTGGCTCATGCTGTGGGCGACAGCCGCCTGATAGGCCGAAACCTGGAACTGGCTGAAGTTTGAGAAGTAGATTAGCCCGCCGGCGATGGCCAAAAAGGCTAGGACGGACGCTAGTCGGATTTGGGCTGGGGAAATCTTCACTTCGACAGAGTTATAGAAATTCCTGTGAGTTTGCTTAGCGCAGCAATCCAGCGATGCTGAATTTCTGGGCCTTGCGCAGGCTGTCTTCGATTAATCGCAGAATCTTGGGGCGGTGCAGCAGCTGGTCATCCTTGGTTTCGCTGAGGTGCCAGGTGGCTTGCTCTAGGTAGCGAAGCTTCACGTGCAGGTCGATGAGTTCGAGGTCGCGCTCGGTTGGCCCAGCCTCGCCAAAGTAGGCCTCTATATAGGCGCCAATCAACTCGCGGTGCATCGCCTTCTTCTCGGCCATCAGCGCATGGATGGTCACGCCAAGTTCGAAGAACTTCGACCCCCAGCCGGCCTGAGCCCAGTCGATCAGCACTGCACGCTCGGGTTGAAAGACAACATTCGATAGGTGTGAATCGCTGTGAATGAAGGTCATGTCTTCGCGGGAGAGCTCGTAGGACTTGAGTTCGCGCTGCAGGGCTCGGGCGTACTTGATGAAATCCGAGCTGAAGTCCTCGGCATTTGATTTTGCGAAAACCGGCTTGAGCACACGAGCAGAGTTCCACTCGGCAAGTTTGTTTCTCGCATCCTTGTCGAAGGCAATGTGCAGTTTGTGTTGTGCGTCGGCCAGCGCAGCGGCGTGCTTCGGCAGTGCATTGCCAACAACGATCTCGCCATCGATGTAGAGCAGCGCAATCATTTCGTAGCTGGTGAACAGCTGGCGGTTAAAAGGAGTGGGCGATGCAATTTTTTTATTACGAAGCAGAATGAGGTTGTCGATTTCGCGATCGAAGGCAGTAATCAGGCGCTTATTGCGGCGCACCGCCTTATAGACGCGCGAGATGCGCGTGTTGATGACTGTGATTGAGTGCTGATTGAAACGTTCGACGGTGAAAGTCTGCGGGTCGTCGATGCGATACAGCGCGGCGCGAATCTCTCTCGGAAGAGTCTCGAAGTTGATTGCCTTGGCCATGCCCCTAGTTTAACGGCAGGCTAATTTTCAGCCGAAGGCCGCCGAGCTCACTTGGTTCGAGCAGCAGGGTTCCGTCGTGAGCCTCGACGATTGAGTTCATGATCGCCATGCCAAGCCCGGTGCCGCCAGATGCACGACTTCGCGATGAGTCGAATCGCTGAAAACCTTGGATGCCCTTGGCGTATGCGTCGCCAGGCAGACCCGGGCCGGCATCTTCGACGCAGAGCACTGCCCGCTTGCCCTGTTTGGCAAGGCTCACCCGAACGGCCGCATCGGCGGGAGTGTGCCGGTGGATGTTTCCAATGGCGTTGTTGAGCAGCCGCCCAAGCAGTTCCTCGGCCCCGGCCACCGAAACGCCCGGTGCGATCTGGCGGGCGATGTCGCGGTTCTGGTCGATGGCGGCCAGGTCATCCGTGGCTTGTTCGACAAGGGCAGAAAGGTCGACGGGCTCGAAGCTGTTGCTCGAGACCGAGCCAACTTCGGCCAGCTCAAGCAGCGAACCGATGGTCTGGTCCATTCTGTCGACCTGCTCGACGATGCGCTGATAGGCCTTGGCGCGGCTGGCCTCGTCGGCCTGCTGCCCGCCGGCGAGCATCTCGGCGTAGCCCTTGATGACGGTCAGCGGCGTGCGCAGCTCGTGCGAGGCATCGCCCATGAAGTTCTGCATCGATTTGCGGGTGTCGCGCTCTTGGTCGGCACTTGCGCGAAGCGAGCGAACCACCGACTTCAGGTCAAGTCGAACCAGCACCGTGATAATCAAACCGCCGACCACCACTGCAATCAGCGCCATCAGCGCCAGCGATTTCAGATTCTTCTCGTGATCGACCACGATGTTGTCGACGTCGGATGCCACAAGCACGAAGTCGGTGTCTTTCAGCGCAACCAGCCGCAGCAGATAAGGGTTCTTGCCAGAAATCAAGATTGCATTCTGGGATGCACGAACCGCGAGCGAGTGCGCAGGTGGCGTGTTGATCTGCACCGAGCTCTCAACCATCGAGGTGAGTGTGCCATCCGCGGTTAAAAACATCACGGTCAAAGGCGAGCCGTAGTCGTCGGCGGCAAGCAGAACTGAACTAAGTGGGTCTGCGCTAGCCTCAACTTTTTTGGCGAGCAGATTGAGCGACGTCTTTTGCGCCGAGATGCGATTGGCGTAGTCGCTCTCGACAAGTGAGTAGCCGCCGAACACCACGGCGATGGCCAAAAGCAGAATGCCGGCAACCGTATATTTCGTGATGAGTTTCATTACTTATCAACGATAGAGAATCCGACACCGCGAACGGTCTTTATTCCTTGCCAATCGTCGGTGTGCAGCTTTTTGCGCAGATAAGAGATGTATGTGTCGAGCACCGTCACGTTGGTTGCCCAGGTGATATCCCAGACATTGTCGAGCAACAGGCTCTTGCTGGCGACCTTGCCATCGCGCTGGATCAGTTCGAGCAGCAGTTTGAACTCGGTGGGCGAGAGGTCGACCGGCTGACCGCCGCGGGTCACGGTGTGGGCATCTTCATCCAGAACGATGGGGCCACAGGTGAGAACACGCTTGCCGGCAGGTTCGAGGTTCTTCAACCTGGCACGGATGCGCAGCACCAGCTCCTCGAGACTGAATGGCTTCTTCACATAATCGTCGGCTCCGGTGCGGAAACCCTCGACCACGTCGGCCTTGTCTTGGCGGGCGGTGAGCAGGATGACCGGGATCTCGATGCCGCTGGCCCGCATGCGCTCAAGCAGCTCGAAGCCGTTTACTTTCGGCATGTTGACGTCGCTGACGACCAGGTCAATGTGCTGTTCGTGCAGGGTGGCCAGCGCGCTTTTGCCATCGCTGGCAACTTCGACGTCGAAGCCGGCCAACCCAAGGGCGTCAGCCAGCATGTCGCGCAGGCCGGCCTCGTCATCGACGATGAGAAGTCTCGGTTTGGCCACGTTGCAAGCCTATGTTCAGGTTTTCGCACATTCTCAAATCCAAGGATTGCCGACTGCTTTTCTCAGGCTTTTCTAAGAACGGGTCTGTCATTGTTTATCTCGAGGCAGTCATCCTCAGAAAGGTTTCAAAATGAAACTAAGCAAAACAGCATCAGCACTAGCAATTGCCGTTGCAGCTGCACTTGGCTCTCAGTCGGTTGTCTACGCAGCTGACGCCACCACCGGGTCTACCTCGACCCCAGCTCCAAGTTCGAGCGCAGCGCCTAAGGCACACGATGGTTTGACCAAGGCCGAGCGCGACGCTTACAAAGCAGCCATCGCAACTTACAAGACCGCGATGACCGCGTTCAAGGCAGACCGAGCAACTTTTGTTCAGGCAATGCAGTCGTTTCACACCGCACAGCAGGCCTACGCAACTGCTCGCAAGCCGATCAACGAGGCCTTCAAGGCAGCTGCCACCGCGGCTAACACCGCATACCAGGCAGCAGCTGCAGCAGCAACGACCGACCAGCAAAAGGCCGACGCAAAGGCGGCTCGCAAGGCAGCGGTAACCGCAGCAGCGGCAACCCGCGATGCAGCAATCGCATCACTCGGCGCAGCACCGGTAAAGCCAGTCAAGCCGACTGCTCCAGTTCGCCCAGTGAAGCCAACCCCAGTTCCTTCAGTTACTCCGTAGTTGTGGCAAATCAATTTCTCCATTGAGCAAAGAACCCCGGTGAGAGAACACCGGGGTTCTTTGTTTAAACATTTCTCAGTCGGTGAGCGTCAAAATCACACGACGGATGTTGTCTCCAACATTTAGCTCGGTTGCGGTCTTGATTGGCAACCTCACAAGGCGCCCAGTCGGGTTGCCTATACTGCCCATATGGCAACTAGTTTTCTCAAGCCCCTCGCCCTCGCAGCAATCACGGCACTTGCCCTAACCGGCTGCTCCAGCTCAACCTCGGCAGGCACATCCCCGACGAATACAACAGCGGCCACCCAGTATGTGACCGCCCCGCTCACCGGCGTGAAGTATGTGGCCGGCACTAGCGAGGCCACCGGGCTCAGCCGCCCATCCGTGGCATGCAAGATCGACAACTCAGATGCTGCGCGACCACAGCTTGGCCTCAACAGCACCGACATGGTGTTCGACGAGATGGTCGAGGGTGGCCTCACCCGCTTCGTCGCTATCTTCCAGAGCAACCAGCCAACCGGCGTTGGCCCGGTGCGCAGCGTGCGACCCATGGATCCAGACATCCTGAGCCCCCTTGGCGGCATCGTTTGCTACTCGGGCGGGCAGGCCCCGATCACCGCGTTGATGCGGGCAACTCGAGTCTTCAACGCGAGCGAAACCAGTGAGCAAGGTCAAGGCACTTTCACTCGAGTGAAAGACCGCATCGCCCCGCACAACGTGATCGTCAACGTCTCGCTGCTGGCACAGCACCACCCAGAAATTGCGGCCCCAGCCGCCCAGTTCAACTTTGCCCAGGATGCCGCGCATTCGACCGCGGCCCTCAGCGGCAGTGCGATCAGCAGCCTCAAGGTGGTGTACCCAGCAGCTTTGGCCCAGTGGGTGCCGAGTGGCGATGGTTCGCAGTTCCTTCGCACCCAGGATGGCAAGCCACTTACCGACGCAGCCGACGGTTCGCAGGTGCGCGCCACCAACATCGTCGTGATGCAGGTCACAGTTGACCGCTCTTTCAAAGACCCGAAGTATGGCTTCGTGCCGAAGGATGTCGTCATTGGCTCGGGCAAGGGCTGGGTGCTAAGCAGCGGCAAGAGCATCCAAGTGACTTGGTCGAAGGCATCGCAGACTCAGTCGATCGTGCTGACCCTGGCCGACGGTTCGCCGGTGCAGCTTGCGCCAGGCAACACCTGGGTCGAGTTGCAGCCCATCGATGTGGGCAAGACCGAGCTCGCGCTCGCGGCGACGCCAACACCCACGGCCACCCCCACAAAATAGGCCTCTGTGGGCCAGGGCCAGCGAATTGCCTGGCCTTTGGGTGTTTGCTCGCCTACCCTTTTACTTATGACAAAATGGCGGAAACGTCTGCGCAAGTTCGCGCTGACGAATACGAAGGGCAGCTCGAGCGCGAGCATGTTCCTCGTCGCCATGCTCGTCTTCGCGCTTTCGGTTTTCGGCATTCAGGGCATTAATGCGCCTGCGGCTCAAGCGGCGGCGGCACAGTGCCCAGCTGACTCGACTTATGTCACCTACACCTATAGTTCACCGAACTGCACCGCAACTTTTGCATACTCGAACACCTATCAAACCTGGACAGTTCCGGCTGGTGTCACCTCTGCAACTTTTTCGATCAAAGGCGCTCAAGGTGGGTCCGGTGTTGGTGCTGCAAACGCCGGAGGTGCTGGAGCAGCCGTCACAGGAACCCTCGCTACGACTCCAGGCCAATCGCTATATGTATATGTAGGTGGAGCTGGATCAAACGGATCTGGTTCAACCGCGCCTATACCTGGAGGGTTTAACGGCGGTGGCCGTGGAATGTATTGGGGTGGAAGTGCTGGCGGTGGCGGTGGCGGTGGCGCTAGCGACATTCGCACGACCGTCGGCGACTACACAACGCGCCTCGTAGTTGCTGGTGGTGGCGGTGGAGGAACCGGTTACTCCGGCGGGGGTAACGGTGGTGCTGCGGGAAATCCAAGTGCGCCTAACGCTACTTCGGGTGGTTACACCTCGACAGGGGCAACTCAGTCTGGACCGGTGGCGGCAAGCGGTTATAGTACAGCGAGTTCACTTGGTCAGGGTTCTGACACGAACTTCGGTGTTTGCAGTTTGGGAAGTTCTACAACAGGTTGTCCAGCTGGCGGAGGCGGCGGCGGTTACTACGGCGGTGGCGCAGGTGTAACGGTTGGCGCAGGTGGCTCATCCTGGTATGACTCAACGAAAGTATCTTCGGCTGCGTATGGCACATCGAACAACACCGGCAATGGTGTTGTCACGATCACCTACATTGCTGGTCCAACGGTTTCAACTTTCAACGCGACGAACGCGACAGCGACGAACAACGGCTACATCAGCGGCACGACCCTGACCTACACCATCAACTGGACCATGCCGGTGACCGGCTTTACCGCCTCGGCAATCACGTTGAGCGGCACGAGCGGCGGCTCAGGCACCTGGTCTAAAAGCCTTACGGGAAGCGGCGCTGGGCCTTATACGCTAACGGTCAGCAACTCTTCGGCGCTTCAGGGAACCGTCATAGTCTCGCTCGATTCATCCCAGGTTCGAGATTCAAATAACAACCCCGGTGTTGGTGGCACCTATACAAACACGACAACCATCGACACAATCGCACCAACCATTAGCGCGATCAATTTCAGCTCTGGAAGTGCTTTTCAAACCGCGCAACAGGTTTCGGTCACATTTAGCGAAGCGGTGCTCGGCGTCAACGCAAACACAATCACCCTTGGTGGCACTGCAGGATCGAACGGAACCTGGTCGAAGTCACTAACTTCTGGAAGCGGCGCTGGGCCATACGTCTTCTCGATTGACAACCCCGCCGCAATAAACGGAACCATCACCGCACAGGTTGCAGCAAATGCGATTACAGATCTTGCGCTGAACAACAACGTTGCTGCCTCGAGCACAATCACCCAAACGCAAACCATGCAGCCGGGTGTGTCACTCGGCACCTTGCCGACCTTCGGTGCCGGCACAATCACGCTTTTGCCGAACGCAAACATCTATGACCGCACGAGTGCCGCGAACGGAACACTCGCTGGTCTTCGAGTTTCAATCACCGCGAACTATGTCGCCGGCGACTCGATGACTTTCACGAACAACAACTCGACGACGTTCGGCACGATTCAAACCGCAACTTCGGCAAGCGGAGTTTTGACCCTGACCTATAGCGGATCGCTGCCAACAATTCCTCAGTGGCAAGCTGCGCTGCGCGCGGTGAAGTTCGCGACCTCAACTGCAGGAAGCGCTCGCACCATCCAAGTCATTTTGAAACCAACCGACGGCTTCTTGTATGACACGATGCACTTCTACCAGTACATCAACAACCAGTACAGCGACGGCAACCTCGCGATCACCGATGCAGCAACTCGCAGTTACATGGGCATGACCGGTTACCTCGTGACGGTTCGCAGCGCGGCCGAGCAGACCTTCGTCTACAGCACGATTCAGGGTGGCAACAAGGGCACTTGGCTAGGTGCGTCTGACAACGCTTCGGCGACTAACTGGAAATGGGTCGTAGGTCCAGACAACGGCGTTCAGTTCTCGACTGGTGCGACTGCATACGGCGGCGCTTATACGAACTGGCTTTCAGGCGAGCCAAACGGCTCGGCGCACTATATCCTGATGACCACCAACGGTGGCTGGGATGACTGCACCGCGTGTACTAGCGGCGTCTATTCTGCGGTTGGCTACACCGTCGAATTCGGCGACCAGGTAACCGGTGACTCGAAGGCAACCGCGGTTTTGCAGGCGACCGGCACCTTGGCAATTGATGCCAGCACCCCGGTCTTCGTATTCGCAACTCCATCGGGTTCGAGCACCTCGAACATCAACACATTCACCATCACCGCCACCACGGGAACGATTGACTGTTCAACAGTCGGCACGACAAACGGTGACGATTTCACTTTCACAAATATCAGTTCGATATCTGTGGCGCAAACTTCATCCACGGTTTGCACCATTACGGCAAATAGCGCGATCGCAGGCGGCGGCTCAGGCACAATCACACTCGCGAAAGCCGGAACCTACAGCGTGCTTGGTCAAAACGGAATCGCCGGAACTCAAGCGGTCACGACGGTTTCGATTTCGGTGAGCATCCCAGATGTGACACCACCTGTACTCACCTGGACCAACGAAGCAAACTCATATTTGAACGCGAGCACTAACTCGACCGGTGCAACATTCGCATTCACACTTAGCGAAGCAGTGCAGGCATTCACAAACTCCGCGTTCGGATTCACCGGCACGCTCTCGTGCACATTGGGAACGCCATCCGGTTCTGGCACCAGCTGGTCGATCACGGTGACGAACTGTACCGACGGAACTTCGGGCGGTCTCTACCTCAAAGCCAACTCGATGCGCGACCTCGCGGGCAACTACGCGGCGACCGTAAACGGAACGCGCACCATTACCGTCGACACGACTCGACCAACTGCATCATTCACAACCAAGCCGGGTTCATATCAGAACACCACCACAGCGCACTACGTTGTGACTTTCTCTGAGGCAGTCAGCGGCATGACCAGTGGCAAGCTCTCAGTGACAGGTACCAGCTGTTCGATTGCAAACTACGTTGCGACAAGCAGCACCGTTTATGAATTCGATGTCACCGGATGTGCCGATGCACAGTCGATCACCGTCACCCTTGCTGCGAACGCGGGCAGCGATGCGGCAGGCAATACAGGCCCCAGCTCGGCCGTGACCGCGAGCACCACGATCGACCGCGTCGCACCAACCGCTTCGTTCACTACCAAGCCGAGCGCGACCACCAACGCAACCTCTTCGCACTACGTCGTTACTTTCAGCAAGGCAGTGTCTGGCGTGACTGCTTCGAGCTTCAACGTTAGCGGCACCGGATGTGCGATTGCTAACTTCACTGCCACGAGCAGCACCGTATATGCATTTGACGTGACGAGCTGTGCAGACGGAACTACTAGCGTTGTCACCCTGCTTGCAAACAGCGCAACTGACACCGCGAGCAACACCGGCCCAGCTTCTGCAGTAACGGCGACCACCACCATTGATCGAAGCGCACCAACTGCTTCGTTCACGTCAAAGCCAAGTTCGCCGACCAACTTGTCAACGCTGCACTTCATCGTGACTTTCTCGAAGGCTGTCACTGGAATGAGCGCGGCGAAGTTGTCTGTCACAGGCACTTCGTGTGCAATCAGCAACTTCACCGCGACTAGCACCACGGTTTATGAGTTCGACGTAATTAGTTGTGCGAACGGTGTTACCGCTGTTGTCACTCTCGCTGCAAACGCCGGAACTGACAGCGCTTCAAACACTGGCCCTGCAACTGCAGTGAGCGTCAGCACGACAATCGATCGAACTTCAGCAACCGCGAGCTTCACCACGAAGCCAGGTGCGACTACCAACGCAACCACTTCGCACTACGCAGTCACATTCAACAAGGCAGTCACCGGCATTTCTGCCAGCAGCTTCTCGGTGACCGGCACAGCTTGTTCGATCATCAACTTCACTGCAACCAGCAGCACGGTTTATGAATTCGATGTCAGCGGATGCGCCGATGCGCAATCGGTCACCGTCACACTTGCCGCCAACGCGGGTACCGATGCCGCCGGAAACTCCAGCCCTGCTGCTGCCGTGACTGCAACCACCACGATTGATCGAGTCGCACCGACCGTTTCGTTCACCACTAAGCCAGGCGCAACCACCAACGCATCGGTGTCGCACTATGTAGTCACCTACAGCAAGGCCGTAACCGGTCTGAGTGCCGCAAGCTTCAGCGTGAGTGGCACTGGATGTGCGATCTCTAACTTCTCAGCAACCAGCACAACCGTTTATGGCTTTGACGTCAGCGGCTGCGCCGACGGCGTCACGGTAGTTGTAACCGTCTTGGCAAACGGCGCCACCGATGCCGCTGGCAATACCGGACCAGCCTCGCCGGTGACTGCAACCACCACGATCGACCGCACTGGCCCGACGGCCTCTTTCACCACCAAGCCTGTTTCGCCAACCAACGCGACCACACTTCACTATGCCGTGACCTTCTCGAAGGCGGTCACTGGCATGAGCGCGGCCAGGTTGACCGTGACCGGCACCTCGTGTGCAATCACCAACTTCACCGCTACCAGCACCACGGTTTATGAATTCGACGTAATCAACTGCGCCAACGGTGCCTCAGTTGTTGTCACGCTTGCCGCAAACGCAGGAACCGACTCGGCCTCAAACACCGGCCCAAGCGCCGCAATCACTGCCAGCACCACGATCGACCGCTCTGCGGCAAACGCAACTTTCACTACGAAGCCAACTTCGCGAACCAACGCAACCACACTGCAATATGTGGTGACCTTCAACAAGGCAGTCACGGGCATCACTGCCGGCAGTTTCTCGGTGACCGGCACCGGATGTGCGATTGCTAACTTCACCGCAACAAGCTCAACGGTCTATGGCTTCGATGTCACCGGATGCAACGACGGCGTCAGCGCAGTGGTCACACTCGCCGCAAACTCAGGCACCGACGCGGCAGGCAACTTGAGCCCGACCGCCGCGGTGACTGCAACCACCGCAGTCGACCGCACTGCACCATCGGTCGGCTCGTTTACCACCGCCCTGAGCGCACGCACCAACGCAACCACACTTACTTATTCATTGGTGTTCTCAGAGCCTTTGGCTGCGGGCACCCTCATCGGCACTGACTTCGTGGTTGGCAACTGCGCGAGCACGCCATCGGTTAGCACAAGCGACAACCAGACTTTCTCGATCTCTCTCGCCGGCTGCGCAGCAGGCACCGTAACCCTCAAGCTCTCGGCGGGCACCGTCACCGACATCGCGGGCAACGGCGGCCCGGCAGCAGCAAGCGCAACCATTAGCCTGACCGTCGACTTCGGCGTGCCAGTTGCCTCGTGGGGCAGTGCTCCAACCAGCCCGACCAACACCGACAGCACCTGGCAGCTGAACTTCAGCAAGCAGGTCACCGGTTTCACCGCCAGCGACCTGGTCAATGCCGGCACCGCGCAGAACTGTGTGTTCAGCATCACGGCAATCACCGCCGGATGGCAGTACTCGGTCACGGTCAGCGGCTGCACTGACGGCACTCTCATCCCAGAAATTTCGGACAACTCGGTGACTGACCTCGCCGGCAACGTTGGCCCAGCCCTGAACCCACAGAGCGCTCGCCAGGCAACAGGCATCGTCATCGACCTGACTGCGCCGATTGCAAGCTGGAGCACCACGCCTCCGTCACGCTCGCACGGCACCCTTACCTATGTATTGCACTTCAACGAAGCGATCACCACCGCTGCTGGCAACGCCGGTGCGCTTGGCAACGATGACTTTGTCTTTAGCGGCAGTGCCATCGGTTGCCAGATTTCGATCACTCCGATTGCGAGCACCAATGACTACACGATCGCGTTGACTTCGTGCGGCGACGGATCGCTCACGCTTCAGCTGCTCGACAACGCGGTGACCGACATCGTTGGCAACAGCGGACAGCTCGGAATCTTCTCAAGCACCACAATCGACAACACTCCGCCACACCTGAACTCGATTTCGACTTCAGCAACTTCGCCAAGCAACGCGACCTTTGTCACTTTCGCAATCACTTTCAGCGAGAGTGTCACCGGTCTGATGGCAAACAGCGGTGACTTCACCATCAACACATCGGCAAGTTCAACTTCGTGCTCGTTTGGAACTCTCTCGGGCAGTGGTGCGAGCTATAGCCTGCGACTAAACAACTGCGGCGATGGAGAAACCGTCAGCATCACCGTGAAGGCTGGCGCAGTCAACGACCTCGCCGGCAACGCGCTCGTCACGCCAATGACATCTAACTCGGTCACCTTCGACCGCACTGCTGCGGGCGTGACCTACACGGTTCCAGGCACTGCGAGCACGACAGGTGTTGTGACTATCGTCGCCACATTCAGCGAACCGGTCACCGGCGTCACGTCATCGGTGTTCAGACAAATCGGCTCGGCGACCACCGGAGCAATCACTGTCACTGCGATCAGCTCGACGGTTTATAACCTGACCGTCACCGCGGTCAGTTCGGGCACGGTTGCCTTCGTTTTGGATGGCCCGGTCTACGACGCCGCGCAGAACTCTTCGCCTGAAATGGGAATCTCGGCAACCTCGAGCGCAGCGAGCGTCACCCTCGCCGGCCTGACCGCGAGCTTCACGACCAACCCGAACCCGCTGGTTCGCGTCAACCCGAGCTATGTGATCACCTTCTCTCGCCCGGTTACCGGCCTGACCGCCAGCGACTTCGATGTCACCGCTGCTACCCACTGCTCTGTTGCTGTCGTGGCCACTTCGACCACTGTCTATACGGTCAACACCTCTAACTGTGGCGACGGCCTGACCCAGCTAACCCTTCGTTCGAACACCGTGGTCGACAGCGACAACAACCCGAACATCACCATTTATGCGGGCCTCGTGACCATCGACAAGACCGCCCCAACTGCAACAATCACGCTGCGCGCCGGCTCACTCATTACCGGCAACCACGTCTTCGATGTGGTCTTCAGCGAGCCGGTCTTCGGCCTTACCTCGCAAGACTTCACCGTGCCTCTGAGTGCAACTGCCAACGGATGCACGATCACCGGCCCTAACGGAACCGGCACTACTTATACGGTCAACATGACCGGCTGCCAGAACGGAACCTTCGGCCTCGCGCTGGTCTCTGGCTCGATTGCCGATGAAGCCGGAAACGTTGGCCCAGCGTCGTTGACCTCAAGTGCGATTGCCACCCAGGCTAAGCCTGAGCCCTCGGCGACTGCAGTTGTCGGAACCGTACCGACCACCCTCATAGCAGTAGCGCCATCCACGATCTTCTCGATTATCGACAACACCACTCAGCAGGCACTTCTCTCGGCGAAGATTGTCGTTCCACCGCAGGGTGCTGGTTCGGTTGTTGTTGAGACTTCGCTCACTCAACTCGCACCTACCGACGCAATCTCGATTTCGGCAGACCAAACGGTTGCCGTTGGCGATCAGCTCTCGGTGCGAGTCGAGGCATCGTCGGCAATCGCGCAAGACATGGATGCCGTCGGCTTCTTGATGCTCAACGGAAACTGGGAGTACCTCGGTCGCCAGGCGTTCACCGGCAGTTGGGTTTCGTCGTCGCCAATGGTCTTTGGCGAGGCCGGAACCTACACACTGAAGATTGTTCTCGTTCCGAAAAACACCGTGGTCAACTTCCATGTGATTCAGGCCGCGTTGAGCGCGAATCTTTATGACCACATAATTCCAAACCTGATCAAGCCAAAGAGTCTAAACATTCTTGGTTTCAAGTCGGCTTCAATCACGGATGCACAAACCAACGTTGGTTCGCAGCAGATCACGATCAACATCACCGCGCAACTAAACCCTGGTCAGACTGCACCGGTATTGGTGACTCCGGCTCCACCTGCTGCTCCGGCTCCGGCTGTCACCCCGACTCCGACGCCAACACCAACTCCAACACCTACTCCAACCCCAACTCCGTCGCGCACGCCTACTCCAACCCCGACTCCAAGTCGCACTCCGAGTGCTACGCCGACTCCAACCCCTTCGGCTAGCCGCACTCCTTCGGCAACCGCGACCCCAACGCCTACTCCTGTTGCGTCGGCCACTCCGACTCCAACTCCGAGCGCTTCGGCAAGCTCCGCTCCGAGTGCCTCGCCTTCACAGACTGCAGTGATTGCGGCACCTCAGCCGACCACTCCGCCTGCTCCGGCAGCTGTGCTTGAGCCGATCGCCCTACCTTCTATTCAGCCTGGTGCCCCGGTTGCTAACCCAGCCATCGGTGCGACCGGTGACGACAACGCACCACCTGCTGCCTTTGATCCGCTAGCCAGCTCGGCCGGTGTCGTTGCCGCAACCCAGACCGCAACCCAGACGGTTGCCGTGGTCTCGACCGTGGCCGCCGCCGCTGGTGCTGCTGCCGCGGCAGCCGCAGCGGGAGCCGCCGCAGGTGCTGCAGCCGGAGCCGCCGCTGGCGCTGCCGGTGGAGCAGCAGCTTCGGGCGCTAGTGCAGGCGGCGCGGCCCCACGCACTTCAAGTTCAGGCGCGTCAGGCGGCAGCTCAGGCGGTTCGGGCTCAGGCTCGGGCGGCGGCTCGAACAATAACTCGGGCGGCGGCAACATCCAAACACTTGATGTTGATCACGACGACTACGAGGTCGAGGGCGAACACTTCGGCGACCGACTTCGCATTTGGCGTCGCCGCTGGATGCGCCTGCTTGACCGACCAAGCCACGCGGCAACCGTCGGCCTCTCACGCATCTCGCCGGTCGCATCCAAGATCGTGAACGACGGCGCATACCTGCGTGCAATCTTCGGCACGCTCTCGATCGTCCTTCCGGTTATCGGTCTGCTGCTCGGCGCAACCGGTGTCTCGCAGATCACCGACAAGCTGCTGATGCCAAGCTGGCAGCTCATGCTTCTTATTGGCGTGCTCGGCGTATTCGATGCCCTCACCGGTGCGGTCGCGACAATCACATTCGCAATCGGTGCACTCGCAACTCACGGCGTGCACGACGCCAACGAGGTTCGCCTGCTTCTCGGTGTGATGCTCGTCGGCTTCGCGCCTGGCCTGCTCGCAACTGCGTTCCGCAAGATTCGCAAGGAAGCCCACTGGAACATCAGCTACTGGTGGGATCGCATCGTCGACCTCGCGGTTGTTACGTTCCTCGCCGGCTGGACCATGTCGAGCGTAGTCTCGACCCTGCCTGCACTCGCCGGCCTCACCCTGCCAGCAGCGAACCACGTCACCGACTTCGCACTCGCAGCCGCAGCCGCGATGATCATTCGAATCATCATCGAAGAATTCGCATCGCGCTTCTACCCAGCGCGCCTGAACTACATCAACCCAACCGAAGTTGCGCAGCCGCACACGCTGCAGAAATACATCGCACTCGCGATTCGCCTCGGCCTGTTCATCTTCGTTTCGGCAGCGCTTATGGGCGACACCTGGCAGACCTGGGTCGGCTCGTTCCTGTTCATCTTGCCGACACTTCTCGGATGGTATTCAGACCGTCTGCCTAACTTCCCTGCGCTGTGGAAGTGGTTGCCTGGCGGCATTCCAGGTTTGGCGTTGAGCTTGGTCATCGCATCGACAACGACCGCGCTCGTCGGAAGTTGGTTGGGCGCGAGCCCAGAGTTGGCTCAGTGGTCTTTCGTACTTCTGCCAATTCCGCTGCTTGTGCTGAGCATCCTAGGTTTGTTCGGTCGCCACGGCGCTGACCCAGACGAAGACAAGCCTCTGAAAACCGAGAAGTGGCGCTGGATCTACCGCATCGGCGGAATCGTCATGTTGTTCGTAACCCTGCGCCTCGCCGGCATTCTTTAGGCCAGCGGGTAGTCTGGCTGTGTAACCCACTGAGGAGATCAGCCAATGCGCAAATTTCTGGCAATTGCCGCCGCTGCAGCAGCAGTAATCGGCATCACCACCGCAACCGTCGCTCCGGCCCAGGCCGCATCGACCCCAACCATTCTCACTGTGAGCAACAAGAACCCATTGCCAGCAGGCGGTCAGAACGAAATTCTTACCGGCACCAACCTGAACTTGGTCACCGCAGTAATCGTCGACAAGACCGCGGCCCAGATTGTTAGCCAAACCGCAACCAAACTGGTCTTCATCATTCCTGCTCACGCAGCTGGTCGCGTCGGTTTCACTCTCTATTACAGCGGCAAGAAGCTCGCCTACCCAGACAGCCTGGTTTACAAGGCCGGCCCAACCCGCGCACTAGCACCACTTCCTTACATCCCAGACACTCTGAAGGTCGGCGCGAGCTTCTCGATGGTTCCAGGAGACCCGAAGTGGGCAACCAGCGTGCTTAGCCTTACGCCGCTGACTTGCAGCGTTGACAGCGCCTTGACCGTGAAGGGCCTAAAGAAGGGCACCTGCCAGCTGCAGATCAGCATCGTTCTCGACACCATGGACCCGACATACCGTGGCCGCGACGCGATGTATGACCTGACCGTCAACTAATTACCCAGTTTCAAGGATGACCCGCCGGCCCAGCTGGCGGGTTTTTCCGTTTCCGTAATAAAAGCGTGGCTTCCCCGTATACCTAGATATCTGCCAATATTGGGGCAGAGGGCGTTTGTTAGCCCATCCCAGCGCAATCGAAAGGTGAAACCATGGCCAAGCCAAAGCGTCACCTTCGCGCAGTCGGCGACAATCTGAACGCCGCCGAGATTCGCCCGGATGAGGTCAGCCTCGACACCACAGTTTTTAACGCGATTCCAGAAGACGACGAACTCGACGCCATGCTCGACGAAGTCAGCGACGAAGAGTTCGGCCAGGTCGAACTAAAAGACGCAAAGCCGGTCAAGCTCAAGGAGTGGAAGGCCGAAGAGTTCGCGAGCATTTACATTCGCTTCCGCCCGCACCTCGAGCGTCACGCGCGAAAGTTCTTGACCAACCGTTCGCAGATCGACGAAGTCGTTCAAGACGCATTCCTCTACCTCATGGTTTCGCTTCCTGAACTCGACAGCGAGATCGGCGTGCTTCGCTTCCTTAAGTGGAAGGTCAAGAATCTCTGCATCGATGTTTATCGTGCACAGGGTCGCGCATACGTCAACAACATCGACGACATCGCAGAACCAGCATCACTCGATGCCGAAGTTGGTTCGCACCTCGAGCAGGCCGACGATGCAGCAATCGTGAAACTCGCGATGTCAAAACTCAATCCACGCCACCGCGAAGTTTTGGTCGCATCGATCTACGAAGAAAAGTCGACCGCAGAAATTGCAGCGCAGGTTGGCCTCAGCGAAAACGCAACGCTGCAGCTTCTCTACCGCGCTCGCGGTGCATTCAAGAAGGCGCTGCTCGGCGATGTCGACACCGATGGAATGTCGATGGCCGCAATTCTTTCAGTCGCCGCTCGCAAGGCTGGCGAAGAAGCAAAGAAGTATGGCGTGCAGGCGATGGTGTTGGTTTTGTTCCTCGCCCTCGGCGTTGGTGCACTGTTTAACTTCAACCGCGGTTCGCAGGCGCACACCGTTGCATCGCAAACTCAGCAAACCACCAAGCCGGTTGTTCCAAGCACTTCGCAGCCTGACGGCAATGTCACTGCAAACAAACCCGCGGCGAACGGCACCGTAACCGCGAACACTGCGGCCAAGGTTGTCAAAGAGGTTCCTCAGGTTGAAGACTTCTACCAGCTCAACCCAATCAAGGCGGCTACCGCCTCGACTATCGCCAGCGCCAACTCGCGCACCGACATCACGGTCTACCGCTCGAGCAAGACCGATGCCACCCAATACGCCATCCAGGGCGAGGATGGCCTAACCGCCAGCTTCAGTTTCGTGAACGGCACCATCACAAACCTGATCTTCCGCGTGAACGCCGATGGCATTGCCTACAGTGCCTTTGGCATGAACATCCAGGTTCAAAGCCTCGGGGCCGGCCAGTTCGCCGTCGTGGGCACCATGAGCGACCTGATCGACCTGAACAACCTGGTTTACACGGGCAATGCGCTCTCAAAGGCCTCATTTGCCCTGAATATGACCCTCACCGATGGCGCCAGCACAGGCAACCTGATCCTTCAGGCCAGCAACTAGCCAAGGCGCCAAAACTGGGGTCAAAACCCCAAAATCTTTGAAAAAAGATCGCTCGAGACCGTAATAAACCGTCTGAAACCTCGTTACTAAAGGTATAAGCCCTTGGTTTCGGCCTGCTTGGTTGGTAGAATCTAAGAGCTTGTGCCCGCTAAATCATTGGGATCTAGCGGACAAACCAAGAAAAAACAAAGGAAATCATGTCAAAGAACTTGTTCCGTAAGGGACTCGCGACTGGCGCCATTGTTGCTCTTTCGGCTGCTGCTCTGTCAGCTGCCCCAGCATTCGCTGCTGGCGAGATCAACGTTGCTCCATCGTTGGGTACCTCTTACAACATTCCGGTGACTGACACCTTCAACCTGTTGACCACCTTCGCTCCTGGATACACTCCTTCGAGCTACTCACAGTTGAAGTACGCAGTTACCACTGACGGTGTTGCATCAATCGACGCTCTTGCTGGAACTTCAGCACAGGCGCCTGCAACCACCACCAACTTGCTCAGCACAACCTCGGCTAACAGCTACACCGCTGTTTTGACCGCGACTAGCGCTTCGGCAGTGACCCAGAACTACCTGGGCCTCAAGGTAGACGGTTCGACCACCGCTTCGACCACTTCGACCACCGTTAGCGTCACCGCATTCGTTGACGCAAACAACGATGGCGCAGTATCGGCTGGCGAGTGGGCAACCACCAAGACCGTTACTTTCAAGAAGTACTCGGAAATCGTTCCTACCCTCACCCTGACTCAGCCTGCTGCTGGTGACGTCACCGCAAAGGCAACCGTTAGCTACGGCGACTTGAACACTCAGGAGCTCACCGCTACTGACTTCAAGGTTGTCTTTACTGGCGCAACCGGTGTTACCGCTGGTGGTGTCACTGCAACTAGCGGTGTTTACACTCAGAGCGGTCTGACTGCGTTGACCACCGAAACTGTTTCGGCTCAGGCTTCGTACAAGGGCACTCTGATGGGTTCGGCTGTTTCGGCAACCACCACTGCGCGTTCGATCACGGCTCTTGCAACCACTGGTGCAACCCTGACCGCTTCGGCTGATGCAAAGACCATTTCGAGCACCAACTACGCCCGCACCAACAAGGCGTTCACTGTTGCTCAGCTGGTAAAGGACACCGCTTCGACTCCTGCTGTTGCAGCTGGCGTTGCAGTGACCGCAACTGTTACAACTAGCGCAACCGTAAGCACTTCGAAGTACCTGACCATCAACGGCCAGAACCTGACCACCTCAGCTTTGGTGAGCGCGTTCTCGGCATCGTTGACTTCAGACGCTAGCGGTCTTGCTTCGCTTACCGTAACCCCAGTTGGTTACGCAGCTGGCGACACCGTTACCGTAACCTTCGCATCGCAGAACTACACCAACAGCATCGTTGTTACCGAGGCAAGCGCAAGCTACAGCATCGCTACCACCGACGTTCTTGGTTCGTCTTCGCGCAAGGCTGCTCACGGTGCAACCACCGTTATCAACTACTCGGTAACTGACCAGTTCGGCCAGGCAATCTCGGGCACCTACCGCTTGAACGCAACCGTTTCGGGCACCGGCTTCAGCAACTTCAACGTTTACACCCCTGTAACCGCTGGCGCAGCTGCACAGTCGATCACCGACCCATCAACCTCGACTGGTGCAACCACTACCGTTGCAAACCTTCTTGAGGTTCAGGGAACTGACGGCAACTGGTCAAGCGCAACCGCGACCAAGACTGTAACCATCAACAACTCGAGCGCAGCTGGTGCCTACTACAGCGCTGGCACCACTCCAGCGGCAACCTACACCGGAACTGTTTCGACTGACTCGGCATACACGGCTGGCGGCAACGCACCTGTAAGCATCTCGGTCCAGGCAGCTGTTGCAGGTTCGTCGGTCACGCTTGCTGGAACTGGTCTCGGCTTCGAGCTCAACAGCAAGATCTACACCGACAGCGTGTCGTTCCTCGACAACGGTTCAGCTCAGACTGTCAAGGTCTACAGCTTCACCTCGGGCGCACAGACTGTAACCACCACCGTTGACGGTGTTGCAAGCAAGTCAAGCGTTATCACTTACGCAGCTGCAGCTCCTGCAAACGTCGCGATCACCCTTCCTGCTAACGCACAGGCTGGTCAGGCAATGGATGTTGTGTTCTCGGTTACCGACGTACACGGCAACGCAGCAGCAGCAGTAACCACCAGCGGTTCGAACGACGGTCACCTCGTGATCTCGGCGACCGGTGCCGGTTACCTCTCGACCACTGGTGCAGTAGCAACCGGCTCGAAGGGTACCTACACTGCTAAGTTGATCACCGGTGCAGCCGACCTCGGAACCACCTACATCAACGCAACCATCGACTTGGCAACCGACGTAACCGTCGCGAAGTCAATCGAGTTCGGTCTAACCGATGCAGACGTAGTATCTGGCGGACACCGCGTGTTCGTTGACTACTCGTTCGCAAAGGGCAAGACCCTTACCATCACCATCGATGGCAAGCGCGCTTACAGCCAGGTCGTCGCTAGCGACGTCGCAGGCGAGCTCGCATTCACCCAGAAGAAAAAGGGCGCTCACACCGTGACCGTTCGCATCTCGGGTGGAATTGTCTTCACTGAGAAGGTAAGCACCAACTAAGTTTCTTAGTTCAACCGGAGACCCCCGGGGCTTAGGCCCTGGGGGTTTTCCCATTTCCGAGGTTCGGGCTCGGGGCAGTTGCGAGGTCTAGGATTACCCCATGCCCAACTTCGATTACAAGCAAACAGAGCACGCAACCACTCGTCACCAGACCCACCCAGGTGCGAAGTTCAAAGCGAAGCACCAGCAGCAGGCTAAGAGCGCCGAAGGTCTAGGTCTGAACGACAAAATCGGGTTGGGCATCACCAAGCGAGTGGGCACCATGTGGGCGGCTTACGTATTCTTCGCCCTTACTCTGGTCTCGCTGCCAGCAGCCCTAACCAGCGGCAATTTGATCGTGATTGTCTCCTGGGTCGCGCAGACGTTCTTGCAGCTCGTACTGCTTCCGGTGATTATCGTCGGGCAGAACATCCAGGCGAATGAAGCCGAAAAGCGAGCCATCGCAACCTACGACGATGCCACCGCAATTCTCGAAGAGGCCAAACAGATTCAGAAGCACCTCGAACTACAAGACGGCATTCTCGACAAGCTGATCAACGACTTGGCGCGGGTTGAGGGCCATGTGAAGCCGAAGTCGAAGCCGGCAGCAAAGAAGTAATGCGTCTAGTTATTGCAGACTGCACGGTTGACTACACCGGCCGGCTCTCTGCACATCTACCTCGAGCAAACCGCCTACTCATGCTCAAAGGTGACGGTTCGATACTGGTGCACAGCGACAGTGGCTCTTATAAGCCACTGAACTGGATGAACCCTCCCTGCACCATCAGCACCATAGAAGTTGGCGAAGCTGCCGCCGAACTAGGTGTGGTTGAAGCGTGGCAGGTCGAGCAGGGCAAGACAGGCGACAAGCTCCTCATTTCGATTTATGAAATCTTTAGCGACGTAAACCATGATCTCGGCGAAGAGCCCGGGCTGCTCAAAGATGGCGTCGAGGCCAACCTGCAGCAGTTGTTGGCCGAGCAGGTGCACCGCGTGCATCCTGAGGCGATTCTGGTTAGGCGAGAGTATTTCACCGCAATTGGGCCGGTAGACATCCTGCTGTCGGTGCCCGGGGCGGGGCACATCGCCGTCGAACTCAAGCGACGCGGTGAGATTGATGGTGTCGAGCAACTCACTCGCTATCTGGAGCTGCTAAATCGCGACCCACTGCTTGCTCCGGTGCGCGGGGTTTACGCCGCTCAGGAGATCAAACCGCAGGCGCGAACCCTCGCAGAAGACCGTGGCATCGAGTGTCTGGTGCTCGATTACGACGAACTCAAAGGAAGCTCGCCCGAGGGCAACACGCTCTTCTAGTGCCTGGTCGAGCGCGTGCTGGGGCTGGGCGCTAGTGGGTTTGCAGCGGGATGACCGCATCCAGGCGAGTCTGCCCGTTCGCCGAGGCTAGCGACCAAGAGAGAGTCAGTTCCTCAATCAGCTGGGAGCCCATGCCGGGTTGACGGTTGGCTTGCGCGGCTGCGCCATCGTTGGTGACTGTCAGGGTAAGCAGGTCATCCTCGTCGCGTTCGAGGGCGATGTTCGCGTGCTTGGCGTCGCCGTGGCGAACCGCGTTGCTAATTGCCTCTTTGCAGATCTCGTTCACACACTCGCGGGCGTCGGCGCTGACATCAAGTGCCCGCTTTGCTCTAGCGCTCGCCGAAATGTTGATGGCGCAAACGCTGCCCCAGGCGCCCTGCAGGCTCGCCATCAGGGCATCGAAGCTCGGCAGCTGCTTGGTTTCAAGGCGCATTGCCTCTTTGGCGCGAGCCAGGTCTTGTTTCACCAACTCATACTCGAAAGGCTCTGGGATGGTCGACCGGCGCAGGCGGGTGACCGCAGCGCTCAACGCGGCCTGCACATCCCCGTGGATGATGCGACTCCAGTTGCGGCGATTGAGCGTTAGCTTCTGCTCAAACAGCGCCACCTCTTTGGCAAGTGCCTGGTTCGCAACCTGAAGAGACACCTCGAACTCGGTTGCGGCACGGTCACTTGCTCGCACATACCCGATCATGAAGAGCCCGAACACCACGGCGGCAACCTCGCCGGCCGCCACGAGGTACCAGCGGTTGTCAAAGCCATATTCAAACCACATGAAATACCACGCTGGCAACACCGCGATGGCGGCGATGCCAACCAGCGTCCACGTGCCGGGAATGATTTTGATTTGCCGCTGCCTTGGAAGCGTCAGTCTCGCAAGGGCAAGAACCAGCATGACGCCGAGGCCACCGAGTAGTCCGCGAAATGCCGAACCGTGGCCAACCCCGATGAACTCCATTGCGGCGAAGGTCGGCATCATCAAGCCGCCGAGCTCAAGCGGGCGAATGCCTTGGCGAAGCACGAACGAGGAATTCCACCTGATTCGCTGCTCGGGCTGCGTCTCAAGCGGTTTTGCAACGCCTGCGAGAACGTTTGCCTCGTTGGCGATGGCGTGACTCAGGGGGCGAACCTCATCGCTGATGATGACCGATAGTTCATTCAGCAAGTTGTCGCGAAGATCATTTTCGAATCGGGTTGCAATCAGTTGCTCGATGTTGTCGATGTGGGGAATCAGCACAGCCATGGATTGTTGCTTTAGTCGGTCTAATTCATCAGCGACTATCTGCTTGGCCGACTCTCGGTAGCCATTGAGCTCATTCTCGGTGGCAATCAGACTACGGATGCGCTCGCGGCGCTCAACCATTGTGGCTCGAAGAGCGTTGACCCCGATGAAAATGCCGAGGTGAATTAGCACGGCGCCAACGATTCGAACGGTCCAGATATGTTCGTGGTCGATCCCCCAGCTAAGCGCCATCAGCGCAATCAACACATTGCCAATGATGCCCGCAACCGACACCGTGATGATGTTTGCCGTGGGTGAGGGTTTGCGCTGCAGGCGCTTGCGCAGGCCAATCCCCATGACCAGCAGCACGAACAAGGCCATGGCGATTGTGGAGAGCAGCCAGGCCACGAACCAAAGCGGGCTGAAGTTGTCGGTGCGGGTTGGGTCGATTGTCAGCGCCAGGATGAACCTGACCGCAACCACCCAGAAGATGGTCCAGAAGTTCCACGAGCTCAGTGACCCGTAACGAACCGCGAATTTGCTCTGCACGTCAAAAGGCTAGCGGTCGAGGGGAGCGGTTTCTGCCGCTGGCTCGCCTAGGCTTGGCAGGTGTCGCGCAAAGGACTCCTTCTTCTTATAGCCTCGGGTTTAGCCTGGGGTATCCCATACCTGCTGATTCGAATCGCGGTGGGTCAGTTCGATGTGGCCTCGGTCGTTCTTGCCCGAGTTGTCATCGGCGGGGCACTGCTGTTGCCGTTTGCCATTCGTCAAAAGGCATTTTTGCCTGCCCTGAAGCAGTGGCGCTGGGTGCTGGCGTTCGCTCTTCTAGAGCTGGTCGGCCCTTGGTTTCTGATCACCTCTGGTGAAAAGTCGCTTTCGTCGAGCCTTTCGGGTCTGCTGGTTGCAACCGTGCCGCTCTGGGCCGTGATTCTAGGTTTTTTCTTCTTTGGTGATCGGTCGCTGACCAACCCAAAGAGCCTTGCCGGATTCGGCCTTGGCTTCATCGGTGTTGCACTGCTGGTGGGCATCGATGCGTTCAGCGGTCATCTCAACATCACCGCGGCAATCGGAGTGCTTCTGGCGGCTGTCGGTTACGCGATTGCTCCAGCGCTAGCCGACCGCAAGCTTCGCGATGTTCCGGCCTCGGGTGTCATGACTCTCTCGATGATGATTGTGGCCGTGATCTATGCGGTGCCAGGCCTCAGCGGTTTCGTGCGCGTGCTGGGCGGCCCCGTCGCAACTCAACCAAACTGGTCGGGCTGGGCTGCGCTTGTGATTCTCGGCGCGGTGTGTTCGTCGCTCGCGTTTCTCATCTTCTTTGCACTCATCCGTGAAGTGGGTTCGATTCGTGCGACTCTCACTGCATACCTAAACACGGCTATCGCCATTCTGCTTGGAGTGGTATTTTTGAACGAACCCCTCACCCTGGGAATAACCATTGGTTTCCCGTTGGTTCTAATTGGGTCATACATCGCATCACGAAAACATCAAGAATCACCAGAACATCAAGGATGAAATTGAAGAAGACCGCCGTAACCGCCGCTCCGCTGAACGAACTCATTGCAGAGCGTTGGAGCCCACGAGTTTTCGATGCCAATCACGCGCTTAGCGACAAAGACTTGCTCTCGATTCTCGAGGCTGGCCGCTGGGCACCTTCGGCAAACAACGTGCAGCCTTGGCGCTTCTCGGTGGCTCGCCGCGGCGATGGTCTGTTCGACTCCGTTGTCGGCGCCACCTCGGGCTTCAACCAGGCATGGTTGCCAAACGCATCGTCACTTATTCTCGTTTCGATTCCTGAACTGACCCCAGATGGACAGCCCTACAAGTCCGCAATGCTCGATGCCGGGCTTGCGATTCAGAACATGTTGATTCAGACCACCTCACTCGGCCTCTACGCCCACGTCGTCGCCGGCATGGACCGCGAGGCGATGGTGAAGGTCGTCAACCTGCCAGAAAACCTGCACCCGGTTGTCTTGGTTGCAGTTGGCAAGTACGGCGATGTCGATGCAATTGCAGGCACTCCGCTTCACGAGCGTGAGGTTGCCGAGCGCACCCGCCTTGCACTCGACGAGATCGTTCTCGTCGGCAAGCCATAGTCGTTTCTCGAGTTGAAGCCATGAGCATACACTCGTTGGTTTCACTTCACGCCTTTTCGATATCTGACCAGATCAGCAGCTGGTCTTCGCCGCCGGTCTAGTTGCGGCTTCTGCTTCGGGCGGAGTGCTGAACATTTGGCTGATGGCAATCGGTGTTGGCGCTCTCGCCTGGGGCACCGGCCTCACAGTTTGCGGCTACTTCGCCTATTCGATTCCGGCCGTTAAGAATGCCTCTTACCTGATCGCCGCTTTCTTCATCGTGGGCTCTCTGGTTGCCGGCGTTCGTTCATGGATGCGCAACCGCGCTAAATAACCCTGGCCGCCAACTCGCGGCTGTGCTCGCGGGCATAGAAGTCGAGTTCTTGAGCGGCCCACTCGGCCCAGTGCTCATCTGAACCCTCGCGCTTCAGCCAGCGATCGTGACGTGTGTCTTCGTCGGTTTCAAGCCAAACGCTCAGGTTGGCGTGCTCGATCGAATTCGAGTTGATTGCGCCACAGCCCTCGATGATCAGCGGAGTTCCGCCGCCGAATTCGCGCCATTCCCCGCGCTCGCCTGTGACCCAATCAAAGAGTTGATAGTGAGCAACCTCGCGTCGGCGAAGTGGGTTCAACACCTCGCGCTGCAGATACTCGACTCCGGCGGCGAGTCCTTGCCAACCGGGGTAGAGGTCATCCATGCGAATGATTCGCGGAACGCTCTCGCCGATTTTGAAATATTCGTTCTGAACTTCTTCGGCGAGGGTGCTCTTGCCGCTGCCAGCTCTGCCGTCGATTAGCAAAATCGGCATCGGGGTTCCCTCTTCGACCAAGTCGAGAAGTTCTTTTGCGAGCTGCGTGCCGTGCATGCTTCGAGTTTATTCGCGGTCGACGCACACGCGCCTTGCTCCTAGGCCGCGATCACCACATCCGGGTTTGTGTTGTATTGGTAGCCAAGGCCACGGATGGTGCGAATCACGTCTTCGAAACCGGCAATCTTCGAGCGAAGTCGACGCACGTGCACGTCGATAGTTCGCTCGTTTGGGGCATCGGTTTCGTCGCCGTGCCAGATGGCGTCGACTATTTCTTGGCGGCTGACGATGCGCTCACGGTTCTCAACCAGGAAGGCGAGCAGTTCGTATTCCTTGTTGGTTGCATCGATAACTTCGCCGTTCAGGTAGATGCGCTTGCGAGCAAGATCGATGGTGAGACTCGACTCGTCCTTTGTTGGCGTCTGCGCGGCAAGTGCACGCGGGTCTGATAGCGCTGCCCGCACGATGTCGATACTGCGGCCTCTCGCGTGCTTCGGGGCGAGCGCCACGGCCGCGTAGGTCTGGTCTGCCGCCTGCGGAACCAGCTCGGCGAAGGTCTGTTTCAGTGCTGCTGCGATCTGGGTTAGCGAGGTGCCGGCAGCCTTGGCAGTTGCCTCGTCAATGCCGAGGTAGAGGGCGAAGCCGCGGGCCTCGGTCTCGGCTGGCACTGCGGTGAGGTTGGGCTTCTGTGTGGCTGAGATGATTCCGGCGGCGGCATCCTGGTTGGTCTGGTTGCTGCGGTAGGTGCTGATCTGGGCTACTTGGGCCATTTTGGTGTCCTTTGACTAGGTGCGGTTTTGACAGGTATGCACGAATCACATGCGGTTTGTCGGGGTGCTGGTGCCTTTGCTAACCGGGTGCCCAGATGGGCTAGGAGGTTTGGGTTAGCGGCACGAAAGCATGCACATAGCAGCACACATCATCATCGAGGCAGGCGATACGGCCTGGCTCGATGCCTGGATGCGGGTGCTGGTAGTCATTAGGTAAAACCCTAAAGGTTTACGAACCTTCGTGTCAATTTACTTGGATGTTCCGTATTGCGAATATCCCGATAGCCTTAGCCAATTGGGGAGATGTTGAAAGGTCGACCAAATGCCGGGTGCCACTAGATCACACCGTTCCCTGTTTGCAATCCTCGCGATTCTTGCAA
The DNA here is from genome assembly GCA_903909605.1 of uncultured Micrococcales bacterium. GTDB lineage: Bacteria > Actinomycetota > Actinomycetes > Actinomycetales > Microbacteriaceae > Rhodoluna. Next base: position 67,975 of record CAIVWH010000020.1, read on the forward strand.
CCGTGCCCATGCTTCTGACCTCTAGCCTCAAAGCCGATGCCACCTCGACGGCGACCACGACAATTCTTAAGACAACTCACTCTGCCGGCACGAGCGACAACATCGGCACAGCGGTTGACAGTCAGGGAAACTTCTACGTTTCGGGTTACACGGGCAACGATATGCTCGTCACGAAGTTCAACAGCGCTGGCACACAGCTCTGGCAAAAAGATTTTCCGAGCAGCTATGGTGCCGGAGTAAAAGATGTAGCGGTTGATTCCGCCGGAAACGTCTATGGCACAGGCTGGTTCTGTGGCGCAACAAATTTCGGCGGCGCTGTTGGCACTGTTGTCGGAAACTCCTCCTGTGACGGATTCGTAATGAAAATGGATTCTTCTGGTTCGCCGCTATGGGTGCGCAACTGGGGCGACGCTGCACGAGGTGGCGACGGTGGTGATGGCATGGGGATTGATCAGAACGGCAATGTTTATGTCGGTGCATACCTGACCGATGTGAACACCGAAGGAACAACGGGCTTAGATGGTATTCACTGGTCGCGAACCAACACGAACGGTTGGCTCGACGGCTACGTCGTTTTCAAATTCAACACCGCCGGGCAACTGAAGTATTCAACGCCGGGTCCTGGAGGATTCTGGATTGATGGATACGGGCATCCATTCGCAGTTTCGGCAATCGGCAAGGTTGCAATCGGCGGAGAAAGCTATGGCACGACAAGCTTTGGAACCTTGGGAACCTTCACCGCTGTCGACAGCGGTTCAGACGCTACATGGTTTGAGCTAGACACGACCGGAGCAATCGATCAAGCCAAGTCTTACGGCGGAGTCAGCGACCAAACCATCAGAGGAATCAGCTACGACATTGCTGGCAATATTTACATTCAAGGCAATTACACGAACACCACTGTCGTCTCTGGCACATCTTTGACCTCAGCCGGAGTAGATGATTCATTCGTCGCAAAATACGACCCGACAGGTGCGACCCTTGCCTGGCTCACTCACTGGGGAGGAACCAGCAATGACTCCTTAGGCGGCATTTCGGTTGACAACGCGGGCAATGCCGTTGTTTCTGGTAGTCACCGAGGTTCTTTCACTGTCGCCGGCCTTGGCACTTTTGCGACATCTCCAATTGGCAATAACGACGCGATTTCGATGGGCCTTGACTCTGATGGAACGATTGCGTGGGTGAAGCCAATCACCGGAGCCGCAGACGACGAGTTCGCCTGGGCCAGACCGACGGCGGCAGCCGGTGCGGCCTTCATTGCTGGGCACATTCACTCCACAACAAACTTTGGCGATGGTCTGACCTACACTTTCGGCGGTGCCGCCGACAGCGGGCACCCTGATAGTTTCTTGCAGAAGATTGCAGTCACGTGGACAAACACCACTCCGCTGACGCCACAGCAAGCGCCCCAAGAAACTCAGCAGGCAACCCCGGCAGTGGGCCTCAATGTGCCAATGGTTGGTTCGGTCTCGCCAAAATTGTTGAGCTCAACAACTGGCGGAGCCGTCACGATTTCTGGTTCGCGCATGTCGAATGTGACGTCGGTGCTGCTCGGTTCATCATCGTTGTCATTCAAAATCACTAGTGACTCAGCACTGATGGTGACGATGCCGGCTCACGCGGCTGGCCCAGTCGATCTGACCATTAAGACCGCAACCGGCGTCTTGCCAATTGCCTCTGCTGTCTACTACTCGGATGAACTGGGAACGCATCGCGCCTCGGTGACCTTTGTATACAAGTCGAAGGCTGGCCTGCTGGCCGCCCTCGCGCGTTTCACAAAAGTGAGCTTCATTGATTGCGACGCAACCTATGGTTCGCACACTTCGGCGGTGAAGGTTGCTGCGCTTGCAAAGGCGAAGGCCGTTTGTACCGTAGCCGGCGTCAGCGTGCCGAGCGCGTTGGTCACCACTTCGGTAACCTTCCACAAAGGCGCAAGCCTGAAGGTGGACGTCGCAGTGACCGGTCGCGCGAAGAACTAGCCAGCCTAGATTGCTTGATTATTCAGATTGGCGTTATGGGGGCAAACAGTTGCCCAGTAGCTTTATCGAGACGGCGGAGGCCAATTGAATCATTCGATTACCACAAGTGGCAGGGTAGCCGCCAAAGCCATCGCCGCGTTCGCTGCGGCATTTGCATTGATTTTCTCCTCCACCATTCCGGCGAGCGCTACCTCAAGTTCTAGTGCTACCACAAGCTCGGTAACAGCGCTTACGGATAACGCCAATACGCTGGTCGAGGCGACTCAGTTCGACAGCGCTGGCAACATGTATGTCGCGGGCTACACCACCGACCAGATCATGGTTGGCAAATATGCCAGTTCTGGCGCGCAAATTTGGCTCAAGTATTTGGCCACCGGCGGCGCTCAGGATCTCGCGCTAGACCCTTTCGGCAACATCTTTATCTCAGGCTGGTTCTGCGGGTCGGTTGACCTTGGTGCTCTACTTGGAACGATGACAAGTGTCGGCACCTGCGATGGTTTCGTTCTAAAGCTTGATAACGACGGTAACGCAACCGAAGCTTCAAAGTGGGGGATGCCAACTGGGTCCGACGGATCTTCTGGAGTCACAGCTGATTCCGCTGGCAATGTTTATGTGGCGGCTGATGTGTCCGACCTTACGACAGAAGGTGCCGCAGGAATCGGTGGCATCACTTGGACCAGCAATGTCCCAGCGGGCGCAGACCCCCAAGGCGAAGTGATCGTCAAATACAACAATTCGCTCGATACCCAATCTGTCAAACCTCTTCCAAATGGTTTCTTGTGTGAACACACCGGTCACGCCTTCGATGTTTCAAGAACCGGCAAACTCTTAGTCGGTGGTTACCTCGACAACACAACCGACTTCGGAACTTTTGGCAGCTATCCCGTCACTTCAAGTGAACGAGGCGCTTGGCTCGAACTCGATTCACAAGGCAACATCGATCAGGTTCAGGTTTATAGCGGCGACGGATGGCAAGAAGTAACAGGTGCAAGTTATGACCAGGCGGGCAACATTTACATACTGGGGCTTTTTGCGGGGAATACCACTATTTCGGGAACTTCGCTGCCCGACCCCTCCGCTACTGCAGGATTTGCGCTCAAACTTGATTCGACGGGCATGAACCTCTCGTGGATTAATTCGTGGCATGCCAGTAGCCAAAATGATGTTTACGCCTTCAACATGGCCGTAGACCAGGCGGGAAATTTGGCTCTCACGGGCTTCTTTCAGTTCGACTTGCTAGTCGGAGACTTTCCCGTTGTTACTGCGGAGGCACCCGGCAGCGTTTGGCAATCTTTTGCACTCGGCATTAATGCTGATGGAAGTTTCGCCTGGCTCAAAACAACCAAATCAGCGACAGCATATGCGATTCAATTCGGGCGCCCCGCACTTTCCGCGTCAAAATTTGCCACCGGTGGCACCTTCTCCGGACCATTGGATTTCGGAGACGGAGTAACGGCCGACGGAACTAATGCGGGCTTCGTGTGGAGTCTTTCGCTTAACTGGGCAAATAGCACGCCACTGCCAGCTCAGCAGGCTCAAACGCAGCAAGTATCAGTGCCAGTTGGCAGTAACGTTCCGAAGGTTAGAGCCATTGAGGGTTCGGTGCTCGACTCAAGGAAGGGTGGCGACATCACAATCAGTGGCACTGGCATGGCTAAGGTGACAGCGGTACTGATGGGTTCATTGCCCTTGATTTTTAAAGTGGTGGATGACTTCACCCTTACTGTCACGATGCCGCCCCACGCCGCTGGCCCGGCTGATCTGATAATCAAGACTGCCGCGGGCGCTCTGGCTTTCGATTCGGCAGCAAACTATTCAGACACCTTTGACACACATTTCGCTTCCCCTGTGCTGACCTTCAAGTCGGTTGGCCAACTGAAGTCGGCAATCGCAAAGCTCACAACCGTGGCCTATGTCGATTGCGAAGCAAGCTATGGCTCGAACAATGCGACTGCGAAGAGCATGGCACTTGCCAAGGCGAGAAATGTTTGTGCCGCTGCAGGTTTAGCAGCGCCTGGTGCCCTGCTAACCAGCACCGCAATCTACGTGAAGGGTTCCACCATCAAGGTCGGAGTAACGATTACAGGCCGCGCGAAGAACTAGTTGTTCTGAGGCAATTACTGGGCGAGACCGTAGAGGCGATCGCCGGCGTCACCTAGACCGGGCACGATGTATCCGTGCTCGTTTAGCTTCTCGTCGAGTGCGCCGAGCACAATCTTCACGTCTTTGCCATCCACGGATGCCTCTACCGCGGCAACGCCCTCTGGTGCGCCGAGCAGACAGATCGCAGTCACTTCTTTAGCTCCGCGATCGAACACGTACTTGATTGAGTCGATGAGGGTTCCGCCGGTGGCCAGCATCGGGTCGATGATGAAAACTTGGCGGTCGGTGAGGTCATCTGGCAGACGGTTCGCATAGGTGTATGGCTGCAAAGTTTCTTCGTCGCGCTTGATGCCCAAGAAACCAACCTCGGCGGTTGGCAGCAACTTCATGATGCCGTCGAGCATTCCGAGGCCGGCGCGCAGAATCGGAACGATGATCGGGCGAGGTCGCGAAAGCTTAACACCTGAATACGGAGCAACCGGAGTCTCAACAGTGACCTTCTCAACGCGCACATCGCGAGTGGCCTCGTAGGCGAGCAGGGTCATCAGTTCGCTGACCAGCTCGCGGAACACCGGCGACGGGGTGTTCTTGTCGCGCAAAACCGTGAGTTTGTGGGTAATCAATGGGTGGTCGGCAATGTGAACTCGCATACGCTAAATCTATCGCCGGCCGTTTGGCTGGCCAGGCAGGGACGATGAACCAGGAAGAACTTATGCGCGCGGCGCTGGCCGAGGCGGCAGCCTCTGGAGAAGACGTGCCCGTTGGTGCCTTGCTTGTGAACTCGGATGGCGACATCGTGGCCCGAGGTCACAACACTCGCGAGGTCGACCACGACCCAACCGGCCATGCCGAGATCGTGGCCATTCGCGAGGCAGCCCGCGCTCGCGGAGACTGGCGGCTCGAAGACTTGACCCTGGTGGTCACTCTCGAGCCGTGCGTCATGTGTGCTGGGGCAATTGTGGCTGCTCGCATCCCGCGTGTGGTTTTCGGTGCCTGGGATGAACGTGTCGGGGCATCGGGGTCGCTCTATGACCTGTTGCGAGACTCTCGACTCGGAGGCTCGGTTGAGGTGATTGCCGGAGTGCTTGAGGCCGAGTGTTCTGCGCAGTTGAAAGAGTTCTTTGCCAAGCGACGTCAGGGCGAATAAACTATCCCACGGTGTCGTGTCCGAGCGGCCGAAGGTGCAACACTCGAAATGTTGTGTACGTGAAAGCGTACCGTGGGTTCAAATCCCACCGACACCGCCACTGAAAACCAGACCGATTCGGTTTGGTTTTTCTTTTTAAGAGAGGCTCCAATGTCTGAACAGAATGTAACGGGATACAAGCATCGTTGGCTTGTGCTCACGGTGGTTCTCATCGCCGAGATGATGGACCTCTTCGATTCGACAATCGTGAACGTGGCCGGCCCGACCCTGGCCGAAAAGCTCGGCGCATCGAACTCTGACCTGCAGTGGGTCATCGGCGGTTACGCTCTTGCTCTCGGCTCTGGCCTGATTCTCGGTGGTCGCCTCGGTGATCGCTTCGGTCGTCGCAACATGTTTCTCTTCGGTCTCGCTGGTTTCACTCTGGCTTCGCTGCTTTGCGCGGTCGCACCTGCGATTGGTGCCCTGATTGTGTTGCGCTTCATCCAAGGATTCTTGGGAGCTATGCTGCTGCCTCAGGGCTTCGGTCTGATTCGCGAAGCGTTCCCGCCGCAGGAGTTTGGCAAGGCTTTCGCAGCATATGGCCCTGCCTTTGGCCTGGGCGGCATCCTTGGCCCGGTTATTGGTGGCTTCATCATTCAGGCAAATATTCTCGATCTCGGCTGGCGCGCAGTGTTCTTGGTGAACCTTCCTATTGGCGCGGCTGCGCTTGTGCTCTCGGTGATTTACCTGCCCAAGACTGCCTCGAACAAGGCAATCAAGATTGACCTGGTTGGCGCACTTTTGGTGATGCTTGCCAGCGGCTTGCTGGTCTATCCGCTAATCAAAGGTCAAGACGCAGGCTGGCCACTATGGACCTACCTAATGCTTGTGGGTTCGGTTTTGGTCTTCTTGCTATTTGCATGGATGGAGCGCGCAACCGCTCGTCGCGGTCATTCGCCTCTTATTGACGCGAGTATCTTCAAGTCGCGCGCCTACACGATGGGCCTAACCGGCCTTGGCCTTTACTTTGCTGGCTTCACCGGCATCTATTTGATTCTCACTTTGTTCCTGCAGTTCGGCGAGAAGTTCACTTCGTCGCAAGCCGGTCTCGGCAACATTCCAATCGCTCTCGGTTCGGCAATTGGCGGCACCATTAGCGGTGCATTCCTTGCAGAAAAAATCGGCGGTCGCATCACGCTTCAGATCGGTGCGCTGGTTCAGCTTCTGGGTGTCGGCCTGATGTGGATCGCTGTTCCTTCGCTCAACAACTTCTCGATCTGGCAGCTAGTTCCCGCCCTGGTGGTCTCTGGCATCGGAACCGGCCTAATCGCCGCGCCAATCTTTGACACTGTTTTATCAACCGTCGACTCTCGGCAGAGTGGCTCGGCCAGTGGAGTGCTCTCTGCGGTTCAGTCGGTGATGTCATCGGTCGGCGTTGCGATCTTCGGCACGGTGTTCTTCCACTTCGCAGTGCTCGGCCAGGCAGACGCCGGTTTCCGCAACGCCCTGATCGTGCAGATGGTGCTGCTGGTGCTCTTTGCCGGGGTAAGCCTGGTTCTGCCCAAACGTCCGCAGCGCTAAATCGGGCGTTTGCTAGGGTCAGAGCATGGCAAAGCTTGAAATCACGGATGACGGCCTCTGGATCCGCCTCAGCCGCGGCGAAAAGGTGATGGCCCTCCACGCCGACATCTTTATCCCGGCCACCAGCCTCCGCGGGGCCGAGGTTTGCGGCCCAGGATGGTGGAAACAGCTGGGTTTACGCGTTCCGGGCACCGGAATCCCGGGTTTGGCCATTTATGGCACCTTCATTTGGGCCAAAAACCGTGATTTTGTGGCCTGGAGCCGAGGAAAACAGGCAATTCGCCTCAATTTGAGCGGAAAACCCTATTCGCACGTCTATTTGGGCACCGAAAACGCGGCCGCGCTCGCGGATGAGGTCAATGAGGCCCTAACCGCCTGCTAAAAGGGGCTGAACCTTAGTCCCCAGCAAAATGGGACTTGGCAATTGTCCCCAATTCGTAATAGATTTGTTGTTTGCTCCCAAACACCCCGTATGCATATTTCGGCTGCGCGCGTGACCGCATATTTTGGCGTCACTGGTTCTTGGGTCGCGAATCCACCACTCAGATCTAGTTCCTTGGAGGGACATCTCTTGGCATCCGCGAAGAAGACCAAAAACATCCGCTCTGCACAGCGCCCATCGTTCGCAAAAGTTGCAGAAACCCCAATCCCAGATCTGCTGACTCTGCAGACCGAGAGCTTCGACTGGCTCATCGGCAACCCTGCATGGAAGGCACTCAACCCAAACTCGAAGAACGGTCTCGAAGAGATCTTCGAAGAGATTTCGCCAATCGTTGACTCGGTAAACCCTGCACAGGCACCGAAGATGGGCATCTCGTTCGACAAGCCTGAGCTTTACGATCCTGAATACACTCCAGACGAGTGCAAGGAAAAGGGTCGTTCATACACCCAGCCGCTTTACATCAAGGCAGAGTTCACCAACTACGAGACCGGCGAAATTAAGTCGCAGACCGTATTCATGGGCGACTTCCCTGTGATGACCGAGAAGGGCACCTTCATCATCAACGGCACCGAGCGCGTTGTTGTTTCGCAGCTCGTGCGTTCGCCTGGTGTTTACTTCTCGCAGTCGACCAACACCACCGGCAACTTGGATGTTCGCAACATCCGTGCACAAATCATTCCTTCACGCGGTAGCTACCTCGAGTTCTTGACTGAGTGGGTCAAGGAAGAGCGCAAGCCAATGTCGCGTTTCGGAAAGCCAATCGTGCAGGTTCAGGTTGACCGCAAGAACAAGGTTTCTGCAACCATCTTCTTGAAGGCACTTGGTCTCACCGAAGATGAGATCCGCGCAGAGTTCGCCGACGTCAAGGATGCAGTTTCTAAGGCTGCGCCATCGTGGGCAATCGACATCGACCTGATCGAGAACACCCTCGAGTACGACAAATCGAAGGTCTACGCAACCACCGGTCACATCATCACCAAGGAAGACGCACTTCGCGAGGTTTACCGCAAGGTACGCGGCGAGGCTGCTGGCCCGGAAGTTGCTGAGGCATGGCTGAAGTCGACCTACTTCGACGGCAAGCGCTACGACCTCGCACGCGTTGGTCGCCACAAGGTAAACCGCAAGCTTGGCCTTTCGGTTGACCCAGAAAAGCGCACCCTCGAGGTTGCCGACGTTGTTGCAACCATCAAGTACCTGTTGGTCTTCGACCTATCTCAGGCACCTGGTAACGGCACCGTTACCAACACCTTCGACTTCAAGTACGACGGCAAGAAGTCTTCGGTCACCATCTCGGCTGACGACATCGACGACTTCTCGAACCGCCGCATCCGTTCGGTTGGTGAGTTGATTCAGAACCAGGTTCGCACCGGTCTTAGCCGCATGGAGCGCGTTGTTCGCGAGCGCATGTCGACTCAGGACATCGAGGCGATCACCCCGATGACTCTGATCAACCTTCGTCCGGTCGTTTCGGCAATCAAGGAGTTCTTCGGAGCTTCGCAGTTGTCGCAGTTCATGGACCAGAACAACCCACTTGCAGGTCTTGCACACAAGCGTCGCCTCTCAGCCCTCGGGCCTGGCGGTATCGCACGTGAGCGCGCACAGATGGAAGTTCGTGACGTTCACCCATCGCACTACGGACGCATGTGTCCTGTTGAGACTCCTGAAGGTCCGAACATTGGTTTGATCGGTTCGCTCACCGCGTACGCACGAATCAACTCATTCGGATTCATCGAGACTCCATACCTGAAGGTAACCAACGGCAAGGTCGCAAAGGGCAGCCCTGAGTACCTCGACGCCGCCTCTGAGGGTTACAAGATCATCGCTCCTGCTGATGTTCCGCTAAACGCAGACCGCACTTTCGCAAACGCAAAGGTATTTGCGCGTTTCCGCGGCGAGGTTGTTGAGGTTGATGCAGCAGAGGTTCACTACGTTGACATCTCGCCACGTCAGCTTGCTTCGGTTTCAACTTCGTTGATTCCGTTCCTTGAGCACGACGACTCGACTCGTGCACTCATGGGTGCAAACATGCAGCGTCAAGCCGTTCCATTGGTTCGCAGCGAGGCACCTCTTGTCGGAACCGGCATGGAGCGCATCGCCGCAATCGACTCGGGTGCAGTTGTAACCGCAGATGCAGCCGGTGTGGTCGACGAGGTTTCGGCCGACCGCATCGTCATCCTGCAGGATGCCGGTGGCAAGAAGACCTACCAGCTTCGCAAGTTCGACCGTTCGAACCAGGGCACCGCGATCAACCAGATCGCAATCGTCTCGGTTGGTCAGAAGGTCGAAGCCGGCGAAGTTCTCGCAGATGGCCCATCGACCGATAACGGCGAGCTCGCCCTCGGAAAGAACCTGCTCGTGGCATTCATGCCATGGGAGGGTCACAACTTCGAGGACGCCATCATCCTGAGCCAGAACCTGGTCAAGGACGACACCCTCACCTCGATTCATATCGAGGAGTACGAGGTTGAAGCCCGCGACACCAAGCTCGGTAAGGAAGAGATCACCTCTGACCTGCCAAACATCTCGACTGAGGCCCTGGCCCAGCTCGACGAGAAGGGCATCATCCGAATCGGCGCCGAGGTTCGCCCTGGCGACATCCTGGTTGGAAAGGTAACCCCTAAGGGTGAGACCGAGCTAACCCCAGAAGAGCGCTTGCTCCGCGCAATCTTCAACGAGAAGAGCCGCGAAGTTCGCGACACCTCGCTGAAGGTTCCACACGGCGAGGCCGGCACCGTTATCGGTGTGAAGGTGTTCGACATCGAAGAGGGCGACGAAGAGCTCGGTGCTGGCGTAAACCAGCGCGTAGTTGTTCACATCGCTCAGAAGCGAAAGATCACCGAGGGCGACAAGCTTGCTGGCCGCCACGGAAACAAGGGTGTTATTTCGAAGATTCTGCCTGTCGAAGACATGCCGTTCCTCGAAGACGGAACCCCTGTTGACGTCGTTCTGAACCCGCTGGGTATCCCAGGTCGTATGAACTTTGGTCAGGTACTTGAGACTCACCTCGGCTGGATTGCCAAGCAGGGTTGGGATGTCAAGGAAGGCGCCAAGTGGGCCGCAACCCTCGTTGAGGAAATGCGCTCCGGCGAGCCTGGCACCAAGGTTGCCACTCCAGTATTCGACGGCGCATCGAAGGATGAAATTGCCGGACTACTCGAGTCGACCCGTCCAAACGCAGATGGCCAGCGCCTAGTTAAGAAGACCGGTAAGGCACGTTTGTTCGACGGTCGTTCGGGTGAGCCATTCCCTGAGGACATCTCGGTTGGTTACATGTACGTGCTCAAGTTGCACCACTTGGTTGACGACAAGATCCACGCACGTTCGACTGGCCCTTACTCGATGATCACCCAGCAGCCACTCGGTGGTAAGGCGCAGTTCGGTGGACAGCGCTTTGGTGAAATGGAAGTTTGGGCACTGCAGGCTTATGGTGCGGCGCACACTCTCCAAGAGTTGCTCACCATCAAGTCGGATGACATCAACGGCCGCATCAAGACCTACGACGCAATCGTCAAGGGTCAGAACATCCAGGCTCCTGGTATTCCAGAGTCGTTCCGTGTTCTTACCAAGGAAATGCAGTCGCTCGGTCTGAACGTCGAGGTTCTCGACGCCGCAGGCAACACCGTCAGCTTGGTCGACGAGGAGTTCGAGGCAGATCGTGCCGCGGAAGACCTCGGTATCAACTTGTCGCGTAATGAAGCACTAACTACCGACAACGACTACCCGACCTACAACTAACGAGAGCAGAGAAGAAAGAAAATCATGGAAGTTCAATCATTTGACTCGCTCCGCGTAGCACTTGCCACCACCGACGACATCCGTTCGTGGTCATACGGCGAGGTTAAGAAGCCTGAAACCATCAACTACCGCACTCTCAAGCCAGAGAAGGACGGCCTGTTCTGCGAGAAGATCTTCGGTCCTACCAAGGACTGGGAGTGTGCTTGTGGCAAGTACAAGCGCGTTCGCTTCAAGGGCATCGTTTGTGAGCGCTGTGGTGTTGAGGTAACCAAGTCGTCAGTTCGTCGTGAGCGCATGGGCCACATCGAGCTCGCTGCTCCGGTTACTCACATTTGGTACTTCAAGGGTGTTCCTAGCCGCCTCGGCTACCTGCTCGACAAGGCACCGAAAGACCTCGAGAAGATCATCTACTTCGCGGCATACCAGGTGATGAGCATTGACGCGGTCGAGAAGGCCGACCCAATGCACAAGGCCGAGTATGTCTCGCGCATGCGCACCCTCGTCGACGAGCGTTTCGCCGAGATGAAGGAAGCAGCCGGCGAAGAGATCGATGCTCTCGAAGCTCACGGCCTCAAGCTGCAAATTGCGAACAAGATGTGGGAAGCCCCAATCTGGATCGACAAGCAGTTCCACAAGTCACTCGAAAAGTTGATCGATGCAGAGCTCAAGAGCCCAGCATCATTCCTCGACAAGAAGGGTGCAATCGACGACAGCGACGACGCAGCTCCAGTAGTTCGCGAAGTTGCAGTCGAGCGTGAGATCAAGAAGCTCATGTCGGAGTTCAAGAAGAAGACCGACAAGATCGTTCGCGAGTATGCACGCCTCGAGCGCACCGCAAACTTGCAGAAGGAACAGCTCGCTTGGCGTTTGTACATCCAGGCTGAAGTTGGCAAGCCACTTGCTAACGACGCAATCTTCGACTACTTCGACTACTGGTACGGCGACATCGTCGAGACCTCAATCGGCGCAGAAGCAGTTCAGCGTTCGCTCGCTGATTTCGACTTGAAGAAGACTGCCGATGAACTGAAGGAAGTCATTGCGACCTCGAAGGGTTCGAAGCAGACTCAGGCAATCAAGCGCCTGAAGGTTGTTAACTCGTTCCTCGCATCGGGCACCAAGCCAACCTCGATGGTTCTCGACGTGCTGCCAGTGCTGCCACCAGAGATTCGTCCGATGGTTCAGCTCGACGGTGGCCGTTTCGCAACCTCTGACCTCAACGACCTCTACCGTCGTGTGATCAACCGCAACAACCGTTTGAAGCGATTCGTCGATCTCGGTGCGGTTCCAAAGACCATCTTGAACAACGAGAAGCGCATGCTTCAGGAGGCGGTCGACGCACTGTTCGACAACGGCCGCCGTGGCCGCGCAGTTACCGGAACCGGTAACCGTCCGCTCAAGTCGCTGTCTGACCTGTTGAAGGGTAAGCAGGGTCGTTTCCGCCAGAACCTTCTGGGTAAGCGTGTTGACTACTCGGGTCGTTCGGTAATCGTCGTCGGTCCTCAGCTCAAGCTGCACCAGTGTGGTCTGCCGAAGCTGATGGCTCTCGAGCTATTCAAGCCATTCGTCATGAAGCGCCTTGTTGACCTGGGTCTTGCCCAGAACATCAAGAGTGCAAAGCGCAAGGTTGAGCGCACGCATCCAGAGGTTTGGGACGTCCTCGAAGAGGTCATCCGCGAGCGTCCGGTGCTGCTGAACCGTGCACCAACCCTGCACCGCCTAGGCATCCAGGCCTTCGAGCCGCTGCTTGTAGAAGGCAAGGCAATTCAGCTTCACCCGCTGGTTTGTACTGCATTCAACGCAGACTTCGATGGCGACCAGATGGCAGTTCACCTGCCGCTGTCCGTTGAGGCACAGGCCGAGGCTCGCATCCTGATGCTTGCTTCGAACAACATCCTCAAGCCTTCGGATGGTCGTCCGGTTGCTATTCCTACCCAGGACATGATCATCGGTCTCTACCACTTGACCGAAGAATTGCCTGGCGCTGTTGGCGAAGGCCTCGCGTTCGGCTCGGTTGCCGAAGCGCTGCTTGCCCTCGACCAGCCACACGCAAAGGTCAAGGATGCAAATGGCAAGGACGTAGTTCTCGGTCTCGACATCCGTGCGAACGTAAAGATCCGCATCGGTGGCGAAGTTCGCTCAACCACCCTCGGTCGCGCGCTGTTCAACCAGGCACTGCCTGCTGGATACGCATACCAGGAGAAGCAGATCGGCAAGAAGGAAATCGAATCGATCATCACTGACCTGGTTCGCGCCTTCGACCGAGTTGAGGTTGCACAGACTCTCGACCGCATCAAGGATGCCGGTTTCTACTGGGCAACTCGCTCGGGCGTAACCATGGCAATCGCCGATGTGAACTTCGACGAGGCCGGTCAGTTCGACAAGGCTCGCGCAACCCTCATCGAAAAGGGTGAGAAGGAGCACACCAAGATTCAGGAGAAGTACGACCTCGGTGGTATCTCTGAGTCGGAGCGTGTTGACGCCCTCGGTGAACTTTGGAACGGCTACACCCGTGAAATCGAGAAGCTGCTCCAGGAGTCGATGCCTAAGTCGAACGCCATCTACAAGATGGTGACCTCGAAGGCTCGTGGAAACTGGATTCAGATCCGTTCGATCATGGGTATGCGTGGACCGGTGACCAAGTCATCAGGTGAGTTCGCAGCTATGCCAGTGAAGGGTAACTACCTGCTCGGTCTAACCGCTAACGAGTACTTCGTTAACGCGACCGGTGCTCGTAAGGGTAACGCCGACACCGCGATGAAGACCGCGGCCGCCGGTTACCTAACCCGTCGTCTGGTCGACGTCGCGCAGGATGTCATCATCCGCATCGCCGACTGTGAGACCACTCGTGGCATCACCAAGTCGACCAAGACTCTTGGCGAAGATGGCAACCTGGTCTGGGACGACTCAGCTCTTGAGCTCAGCATCCTGCACCGCACCCTTGCCGAGGACATCCTTGATGGCAAGTCTGTGATTGCCAAGGCCGGCGACACCATCAACCTCGAAGTTATTGCTCTGATCAAGAAGCACGACGTCGAATCGATCAAGGTTCGCACCGTGCTTACTTGCCAGGCAGACCAGGGTCTGTGTGCCAAGTGCTACGGAGTTTCGCTAGCAACCGGTAACGCGGTTGAGTTGGGTGAGGCCGTTGGCATCATCGCAGCTCAGTCGATCGGTGAGCCAGGAACCCAGCTGACCATGCGTACCTTCCACACCGGTGGTGCCTCTGACAAGACCAAGAAGGAAGTCATCAAGACTCGTTCGGGTGGTAAAGAGACTCGTGCCGAGCGAACCATTAACTACGACATCACTCAGGGTCTTACCGGTGTGACCGACCTCCTCGAGGCGCGCATCGGCATGAGCCAGAAGGACAAGGTTGCAGTTATCGCGTTCTGGCCAGGCAAGGTTGACATCCGTGAGGTTGCAACCAAGTCGGGTGCGAAGAAGTTCGAAGTTCGCATCATCCCTACCAGCGAAGCCGCATTGAACGAGGCGAAGGAAATCGCGAAGAACTACACCTTCTCGCGTACTGCTTCGAAGACCTTCAAGAAGCTCGACCCTGAGCTACCAATCGTTACCGTCGACACTCTCGCAGAGTTGCTGGTTGACGATGGCGTTGAGGTAGAGCGTGGCGACTTCATCAAGGATGGAACTCCAATTCCTCAGGAAGTGCTCGCAACCAAGTCGGTAAACGACGCGGCCAAGGAAATCATCAACGGTGTTCAGGCGATCTACAAGGCGCAGGACGTTGCTCTGCACGACAAGCACCTTGAGGTAATCGTTCGTCAGATGCTGAGCAAGGTAACCATCGTCGACTCAGGCGAGACCGAGTTCATGCCTGGTGAGACCGTTGACCGTCGCACCTACCAGCGTCGCAACATCGAGGCTCGTGATGCAGGCAAGAAGACCGCTAAGGCTCGTGACGAGGTTATGGGTATGACCCGTGCTTCGCTCGCTGCCGAGTCGTGGTTGTCGGCCGCATCGTTCCAGGAGACCACCCGCGTCTTGACCCAGGCTGCGCTTGACCGCCGCCAGGACAAGCTCGAGGGCCTCAAGGAGAACGTGATCATCGGAAAGCTGATTCCAGCGGGAACCGGCCTTGCCGGCTACCGCGGCGTCGACGCCGTGCCTACCGAGGCTGCCAAGAACGAGCGTTACCCGAACCACATCTGGGCAACGACCGCTGGCGAGCAGACCCTCGACTACTCGGATGACAGCTTTGCTGCTGCCGATCTAGCCTTCACCAGCCTCGAGGACTACTCGGGCGAAGAGGGCAAGTAACCCAGAATTCCTATTTGACCCACCGGAGCCAATCAGGCTAGTCTTGACGGAGCGTGCTTTAGAGCCCGCTTTGCCCCCAGACAGCTGTGATGAAGCTCCGGTGGGCTCAGAGAAGAAACTTTAGGCAGGGCTCACGCTCGCCTGAAAACAAAAACCGATTTTCGGTCGAATTAACTCGGCCGATTAAACAAGGAGAAGTAGTGCCAACAATCAACCAGTTGGTCCGCAAGGGTCGCAGCGAGAAGCCGTCAAAGACTAAGTCGCCTGCTCTTAAGCAGTCGCCACAGCGTCGCGGCGTTTGCACCCGTGTTTACACCACCACCCCGAAGAAGCCGAACTCGGCACTTCGCAAGGTTGCACGTGTGAAGCTAAGCAACGGCATCGAAGTCACCGCCTACATCCCAGGCGAAGGACACAACCTGCAGGAGCACTCAATGGTGCTTGTTCGCGGTGGCCGTGTGAAGGACCTCCCAGGTGTTCGCTACAAGATCGTTCGCGGTGCACTCGACACTCAAGCAGTGAAGAACCGCAAGCAAGCTCGCAGCCAGTACGGCGCAAAGAAGGGTAAGTAATCTAAATGCCACGTAAAGGCCCAGTTAGCAAGCGTCCAGTTGTTGCCGACCCGATCTACGGTTCGCCAGTTGTATCGCAGCTCGTAAACAAGATTCTTCTCGACGGCAAGAAGTCGATCGCAGAGTCAATCGTTTACGGTGCACTTTCAGGTGCAACCGAGAAGTCGGGCACCGAAGCAGTCGTAATCCTCAAGAAGGCTCTCGACAACGTGCGTCCAACCGTTGAGGTTCGTTCGCGCCGCGTTGGTGGTTCGACCTACCAGGTTCCAGTCGAAGTTAAGGCACACCGCGCCAACACCCTCGCAATGCGTTGGTTGGTTCAGTACGCAAAGCTCCGTCGCGAGAAGACCATGACCGACCGCCTGATGAACGAGATTCTCGACGCATCGAACGGTCTTGGCGCAGCTGTGAAGCGTCGCGAAGACACCCACAAGATGGCTGAGTCGAACAAGGCCTTCGCCCACTACCGCTGGTAGTAGGCAACGCATCCGCCTACTAGCAACATCGGTAGGCGGATGTTTCATGCAGTACCCAGTTTTATTGCAACACCAAACCCAACATCCAGGAGACCACCGTGGCACAAGACGTGCTTACTGACCTAAACAAGGTTCGCAACATCGGCATCATGGCGCACATTGACGCTGGTAAGACCACCACCACCGAGCGCATCTTGTTCTACACCGGTATCACCCACAAGATCGGTGAGGTGCACGACGGTGCAGCAACCATGGACTGGATGGAGCAGGAGCAGGAGCGCGGTATCACCATTACCTCGGCTGCTACCACTTGCTTCTGGAACAAGAACCAGATCAACATCATTGACACCCCTGGACACGTTGACTTCACCGTTGAGGTAGAGCGTTCGCTCCGCGTTCTCGACGGTGCCGTTGCTGTTTTCGACGGCAAGGAAGGTGTTGAGCCTCAGTCTGAGACCGTTTGGCGCCAGGCTGACAAGTACGACGTTCCTCGCATCTGTTTCGTAAACAAGATGGACAAGCTCGGTGCAGATTTCTACTTCACCGTCAAGACCATCATTGAGCGCCTCGGCGCAAAGCCACTCGTAATCCAGATTCCAATCGGTGCAGAGTCGTCATTCGAGGGTGTCGTTGACATCGTCGAGATGCGTGCACTGACCTGGCGCGGAGACGTCGAAATGGGCGCAAAGTACAACGTTGAAGAGATCCCTGCAGACCTCAAGGAGAAGGCTGACCACTACCGTCAGATTCTGCTCGAGACTGTTGCAGAGACCGACGAAGCACTTATGGAGAAGTTCTTCGCTGGCGAAGAGCTCACCGTTGCCGAGATCAAGGGCGCAATCCGTAAGCTCACCGTCAACAGCGAGATCTACCCGGTTCTCTGTGGCTCAGCCTTCAAGAACAAGGGTGTTCAGCCAATGCTTGACGCCGTAATCGACTACCTTCCTTCGCCGCTCGACGTTCCTTCGGTCGAGGGTGGAGACCCACGTGACGAAGAAGTTCGTCTGCACCGCGAGGCAAAGTCAGATGCTCCATTCGCATCGCTTGCGTTCAAGGTGATGACCCACCCATTCTTCGGTCGCCTTACCTACATCCGTGTTTACTCGGGCAAGGCAAACTCTGGCGACCAGGTTGTTAACTCGACCAAGGGCAAGAAGGAGCGCATCGGAAAGCTGTTCCAGATGCACGCCAACAAGGAAAACCCTGTTGAGTCGGTAACCGCTGGCCACATCTACGCAGCAATCGGCCTGAAGGACACCACCACTGGAGACACCCTGTGTGACCCAGACAACCAAATTGTTCTCGAGTCGATGACTTTCCCAGAGCCTGTTATCTCGGTTGCAATTGAGCCGAAGACCAAGGGCGACCAGGAGAAGCTCGGTCTCGCGATTCAGAAGCTTGCCGAAGAAGACCCAACCTTCCGCGTTGAGCACGACCACGAGACCGGCCAGACCGTTATCTCGGGCATGGGCGAGCTGCACCTCGACATCCTTGTCGACCGTATGCGTCGCGAGTTCAAGGTTGAGGCAAACGTTGGCAAGCCACAGGTTGCCTACCGCGAGACTCTCAAGAAGAAGGTCGACAAGTACGACTACACCCACAAGAAGCAGACCGGTGGTTCGGGTCAGTTCGCTAAGGTGCAGATCTCACTTGAGCCTATGGAGGTCGAGGGCGACAAGGTTTACGAGTTCGTCAACGCCGTAACCGGTGGTCGCGTTCCTCGTGAGTACATCCCGTCTGTCGATGCCGGTATCAAGGACGCAATGCTCGTCGGTACCCTCGCTGGCTACCCAGTAGTCGGAGTGAAGGCAAGCCTTCTCGACGGTGCATACCACGACGTTGACTC
>CAIVWH010000021.1 GCA_903909605.1 uncultured Micrococcales bacterium
ATTACCGCGGCTGCTGGCACGTAGTTAGCCGGTGCTTTTTCTGCAGGTACCGTCACTTTCGCTTCTTCCCTACTAAAAGAGGTTTACAACCCGAAGGCCGTCGTCCCTCACGCGGCGTTGCTGCATCAGGCTTGCGCACATTGTGCAATATTCCCCACTGCTGCCTCCCGTAGGAGTCTGGGCCGTGTCTCAGTCCCAGTGTGGCCGGTCACCCTCTCAGGCCGGCTACCCGTCGTCGCCTTGGTGAGCCATTACCTCACCAACTAGCTGATAGGCCGCGAGCTCATCCTTGACCGAAATTCTTTCCACGCCCGTGGGATGCCCCAAGGCGTCGTATCCGGTATTAGCTACAGTTTCCCGCAGTTATCCCAGAGTCAAGGGCAGATTGCTCACGTGTTACTCACCCGTTCGCCACTAATCCACCGGAGCAAGCTCCAGCTTCATCGTTCGACTTGCATGTGTTAAGCACGCCGCCAGCGTTCGTCCTGAGCCAGGATCAAACTCTCCGATAAAAATGCTTTCAGTCGCAAGCGACTGAAGTTTTTCGAAAGCGCCGGAAAATGGCGCCTCAGTTTGATCTGACTAAATAGATGTCATTGCTGACAATCTGTCTAATCCAATTTGTTCTCTTACCTAGTTGCAAGCAACTAGCCAAGAGGTTCTTGGCATCGACATTGTTTTTTTGTGCACACTGTTGAGTTCTCAAAGATCGGATGCCAAACAGAAATGGTGATGCCATTTCCGCAGAGCAACTTCACTAACTTAGCAAAGAATCGCCATTTGTCAAAGTGCGACACGTGGCAATTTTGCAAAGCCTCCAAAACGCATGAAACACGCTAAAACTCGGGCATTTCGGCCCGGTTTGAGCTTGGACATTTTGTCTGGAATTGTCGCGCTTGAGCCGGCTTCCTAATCAGGATTGCCAAACTTTGGGCGACAGGCTTCTACATTACGCATTGATAACGAAGGTGTCAAATCGAAATGGGCGAAAACGACACTTTTTCGGACATTTTTGAAGGATTTACGGATTTTAGCCGCGGACCCCCGAGGAGCCCTGCCCTACTTGGCGAATATTCCCGCGAGGGTTTTCTTGCCACGGCGCAGCACGGCAAAGCGGGCGTGGATGAACCCCTCAATAACCGCGGCCTCGTCTTCGACCTTCACATTGTTCAGGTAGACACCGCCCTCTTTGATCGCGCGTCGTCCAGCAGAAAGGCTGTCAACGAGGCCTGTCTCAACAAGGAGATTTGCAATCGGGGTTTGCGCCGAGGCCTCAACGTTCGGGAGTTCGCGCAGTGCTGAGGCAAAAGTTTCTGCGTCGAGCTGGCCGAGCTCACCCTGGCCAAACAGTGCGGCGCTGGCATCAACCGCGGCCTGCGCATCCTTGGCGCTGTGCACCAGGGATGTCACTTCAAAAGCAAGGCGCTTTTGAGCGGCACGAAGGTGCGGAGCCTCTTGGGTTTGTCTTGCAAGGTCATCAATTTCTGTGCGGCTGAGGAAAGTGAAAACTTTGAGGCGATCAACGACATCGGCATCTTCAACGTTCAACCAAAACTGGTAGAAGGCATACGGCGAAGTGAACTCTGCGTCGAGCCAAACGGCGTTTCCTTCAGACTTGCCAAACTTTTTACCGTCGGAGTTTGTGATCAAAGGTGTTGCAAGAATGTGCGCACTCTTGCCTTCGACTTTGTGAATCAGATCTGTACCTGATGTGAGGTTTCCCCACTGGTCGCTGCCGCCCGTCTGCAGAACGCAGTCGTAGCGACGGAAAAGTTCTAGAAAGTCGAGGCCCTGAAGGATTTGATAGCTGAACTCGGTGTAACTAATGCCGTGCTCGGAATTGAGGCGGGCGCTGACCGCATCCTTGGAAAGCATCTTGCCGACACGGAAGTGCTTACCGATTTCACGAAGAAAATCGATTGCTGAAATTGGTTCGGTCCAGTCCAAATTGTTTACCAGTCGAACCGCATTCACGCCTTCACTTGAGAGAAAACGCGAGGCCTGGCGCGAAAGCTTTTCGACCCATTCGGCGACTGTCTCTTTAGTGTTGAGCGTGCGCTCGGCTGTCGGCCGAGGGTCGCCCACCAAGCCGGTTGAACCGCCGATAAGCGCTAGCGGCTTGTGACCTGCCAGTTGCAAGCGTCGCATTGTGAGAAGTTGAACCAGGTTGCCCAGGTGCAGGCTCGCGGCCGTGGGGTCGAAGCCGCAGTAATAAGTAATTGGGCCACTCGCGAGAGCCTTGCGAAGTGCATCCTCGTCGGTTGAAATGGCAACCAGGCCACGCCATTTCAGCTCGTCAATAATGTGAGCGAAACTCGCGTCGTTGTGTTGGTTTGCCAGAGAGTTCATTTATGCAGTCTTCTTGGGTGCGATTTTGCGAAGGGCTTGAATCTGTTCGAGCACGCGTGGCAGAGCGGTTCCGCCTGCGCCTTGACGCGCCTTGATGGATCCGCCGACGGTTAGCACATCACGAACATCCGGGGTGAGGTGCGGCGAGATGCTTGCCATTTCATTGTCGGGAACCTCGTGAAGGTCGAGCGTGTGCTGCTCGCAGTATGCGACCAACTTGCCGGTGATCTCGTGCGCTTCGCGGAACGGAACCTTCTTCTTTACCAGCCACTCCGCAACATCTGTTGCAAGAGAGAAGCCCTCGGGTGCAAGCAACTCGAGTCGGTTGCGATTGAACTGCATGGTAGCGACCATGCCGGTGAAGGCAGGAAGAACCAGGTGCAACTGATCGACTAGATCAAACACGGGCTCTTTGTCTTCTTGCAAATCACGATTGTATGCAAGTGGCAGCCCCTTGAGAGTTGCTAGTAACCCGGTGAGGTTTCCGATTGCGCGACCAGCTTTGCCGCGGGCAAGTTCGGCGATGTCCGGGTTTTTCTTCTGCGGCATGATCGAAGAACCAGTGGAGTACGAATCGCTGAGTTTGATGTAATCAAATTCACGAGAAGCCCAGATGATGATCTCCTCGGCGAAACGCGAAAGATTTATTGAGACCAAAGTTGCAATGAACGCAAACTCTGCGACCACGTCTCGGCTCGAGGTTGCGTCTATCGAATTTTGTGTTGGCGCGCTGAGGCCCAGCTCTGCGGCAACCAGGCTCGGGTCTAGCCCGAGGGTGTTACCCGCGAGCGCGCCGGCCCCGTATGGCGAAAACATTGCGCGAACACGCCAGTCGCGCAAGCGCTCAAGGTCGCGAACGAGTGGCCAAGCGTGAGCAAGTAGGTGATGAGACAGCAGCACCGGTTGAGCATGCTGGAAGTGCGTGCGGCCGGGCATTGCAACACCCAAGTGCTCCTCTGCCCTGCTTACCAAGACTTCAATCAAGTCGATGACTTCCACGTGCAGGCGACCTGCTTCATCGAGCAGATAGGTGCGAATCAGGGTTGCGATCTGATCGTTTCGTGAGCGCCCGGCACGGACCTTGCCACCAAGCTCCGGGCCAGCGATTTCGATGAGACCGCGCTCAAGTGCAGAATGGACGTCTTCATCCTGGAGTTTTGCAGTAAAGCTGCCGTTTTCAACACGGCTGAGCAGCTCGAGGAGGCTTCGATCTAGCTTCTCGTGCTCGGCGCTGGTCAGATAACCGGCCGATGTGAGTGCTTTTATGTGGGCGCGAGTGCCGGCGATGTCGTATCTGGCAAGGCGCCAGTCAAATTGAACCGAACGACTGAGGGCCGCCAGGGAATCGGCCGGACCGGACTCGAACCGGCTGCCCCAGAGTGAATTTGCATCGTTCATTGTGGCAATTCTATTCTTCGAGGGCTTTGAACCCCCGTTGTTGGAGGCGGCAGTGACTACTTGGTGTGCTCTGCCAAGAAGGTGAGCAGGGCCTTTTGAGCGTGGAGGCGGTTTTCGGCCTCATCCCAGATAACAGACTGTGGCCCGTCGAGCACCTCGGCCGAAACCTCATAACCACGATAGGCAGGCAAACAGTGCATAAAGATTGCACCTGGCTTGGCATGCGCCATTAGTTCGGCGCTAACCCCGAAACCATTGAAATCGCGGATGCGCTTGGCCTTTTCTTGCTCTTGCCCCATCGAGATCCAGGTGTCGGTGACCACGACGTCGGCGTGCATTACGGCAAGCACTGGGTCGCCATGGACCTCTACTGAACCACCGGTTTCAGCAGCGATGTTTTCAGCGCGGGCAACAACGGTTGCGGCGGGAAGGTATTCGGCCGGTGCGGCGATGCTGACGGTCATGCCGGCCATGGCGCAGGCCACCAAGTAACTATTGGCCATATTGTTTGAGGCGTCGCCCACATAGGCAAGCTTCAGGCCAGCCAGTTGCCCCTTGTGCTCGTGGATGGTCATTAGGTCGGCGAGCAATTGGCAAGGGTGCCAGTCGTCGCTGAGCGAGTTAATGACAGGCACG
Organism: uncultured Micrococcales bacterium; assembly: GCA_903909605.1. Taxonomy (GTDB): domain Bacteria; phylum Actinomycetota; class Actinomycetes; order Actinomycetales; family Microbacteriaceae; genus Rhodoluna. Next base: position 4,384 of record CAIVWH010000021.1, read on the forward strand.
GAAGAGTTGGCAGCCATCTCCTCGAGGCCGGCCTGCGCATAGGTGCGCCAGACAATTGCGGCCACCTGACGTTCGAGCACGCGGGCGGTATCGGCCACCGACTCCTTGCCACCCATCTGACTGGTCTGGGAATCAATGATCAGCGGCACTCCCCCTAGGTCTGCCACGCCAACGGCAAACGAGACACGGGTTCGAGTTGAGGTCTTATCAAAAATCAATGCGACGGTCTTTGGCCCCTCGAATGGACGCTGAGAGTATGGCGCCTTCTTGAGCTCAATTGCACGACGGATGATTGTGGCCTGCTCTGCAGGGGAAATGTCATCGTCCTTCAAAAAGTGGCGAACCATCGGTGTTCCTCTCGAAAACAAAAAACTCGCCGGGGAGGCCAGCGAGAAAGTTCAGCGTAGCACCATCGTGCCAAAGCCGGAAAGCGTGAATATTTCTAGCAGGATGCTGTGCGGAGTGCGACCGTCAATCACGTGAGCCTGGGGTACTCCGCCGGTTACCGCCTGAAGGCAAGCCTGCATTTTGGGGATCATGCCCGACTCAAGCTTTGGTAGAAGTTCTTCTAGCTCCTGGGCGGTGATTTCGGAAATCAGCGAATCGCGGTTAGGCCAGTCAGAGTAGAGGCCAGGCACATCGGTGAGAACCATTAGCTTCTCGGCACCGAGGGCGATGGCCAGCGAAGCCGCAGCAAGGTCGGCGTTGACATTCAACAATTGACCATCGACGTCGGGGGCAACGGTGCTGATTACGGGGATACGCCCTGCCTCGAGAGCCTCGAAGACAACGCGTGGATTGACCTGGCGCACCTCTCCGACGAGTCCAATATCGACAGGGCCATCCGAGGTATCGAGTTTCACAACTTCGGCGCGGAAAAGGTTGCTGTCTTCACCATTGAGCACGGTGGCCTGTGCACCTGCGGCCTGAATCATGGCGGCGAGGGATGTGGAAATCTGATTGCGAAGGACATCGCGCACGACGCCGATTGTCTGCTGGGTCGTGACGCGGAAACCGCCACGGAACTGGGACTCGATTCCAAGTTCGGCAAGTCGAGCCGAAATTTGCGGACCTCCGCCATGGACAACAACAGGTTTGATGCCAACCCAGCGGAGATAAGCCATGTCTTCACAGAAAGCCCGCTGCAGCCCCTCGTCGCCCATCGCGTTGCCACCGAATTTGACTACAACGACCTTTTGATGAAAACGCTGCAGCCATGGCAGCGACTCGATTAGGGTCTCTGCCTTGATGCGGGCAAGTTGATTATTTGAATCGGCTGTGGAAATCATTAGCTGGAGTATGCGCTGTTCTCTTCGACATATTCGTGAGTCAGATCGTTAGTAAAAACCGTAGCCTCGTGCGCTCCGAAATTCAGGTTGATGCCGATTGCCACCTCACGACCAGTTAGGTCGACAAGTTCGCGCGGCTGATCGGGCATGCCCCTACGCGAGACTGAGACTCCGTTGATTGTGACGTCGATGTCGTATGGATCAAACTCGGCATCGGTAACGCCAACCGCTGCAAGGATGCGCCCCCAGTTTGGGTCGTTTCCGTAGATTGCGGCCTTGAACAGGTTGTTTCGCGCCACGCTGCGACCGACTTTGACCGCATCGTCTTCGCTGGCTGCACCAAAAACGCGAATGGCGATGTCGTGGCTGGAACCCTCGGCATCTCGAAGAAGCGCAGCGGCTAGCTTTCGGCAGACCTCGAGGACCCCTTCTGCCAGTTGATGCGCCGAAGGCGCGACGCCCGACGCACCGGATGCCATCAAAGTCACCTGGTCGTTGGTGGACATGCAGCCATCCGAATCCAGACGATCAAAGGTGACGCGCGTGGCCGCACGAAGTGCGCTGTCGAGATCAGACGATGTTGCGATTGCATCCGTGGTCATTACCACCAACATGGTTGCTAGGCCGGGAGCCAGCATTCCGGCGCCTTTCGCCATTCCTCCGATGCGCCATCCTTGGCCTTCGTATTGTGCGGTCTTGGACACCGAGTCGGTAGTCATGATGGCTTCGGCGGCAATCTGCCCGGCTTCAGCACTGAGGCTTGCGGCGGCTGCAGCAACGCCAGCGAGCATCTTCTGCCGATCGAGTTGATCGCCGATCAGGCCGGTTGAACAAACCAATACATCACCGGCCGAAATTTGCAGGTGTTGAGCAACTGCCTCGGCTGTTGCGTGGGTGGTTTGGAATCCCTCCGGACCGGTGTAGCAATTTGCCCCACCAGAGTTCAGAACAATGGCCGAAATCTCTCCGTCGCCGATTGCCTGCTTGCTCCAGAGAATTGGATTTGCCTGACAGCGATTGCTCGTAAAGACGGCAGCGACAGAATTCAATGGCCCGAGATTTTGCACCAGTGCTAGGTCGCGATTGCCCGATTTCTTCAATCCGGCCGCTACGCCGGCAGCTACGAAACCCTTTGCGAAAGTTGCTGACATTAGTGCAGTCCGATCTCGGTCAGGCCCGTTTGCTCTGGGATACCAAGAGCGATATTGATCGACTGAATTGCGGCACCCGCAGTGCCCTTGACCAGGTTGTCGATGGCGCAAATCGAAACTAATCGCCTCGAATGTTCGTCGACCGCCAGACCGATTATCGCCTTGTTCAGGCCGATGGTGTCAGCTGTGCTTGGGAACTTTCCATCCTCTAGAACCTCGATGAAAAACTCTTCGTCATACGCGGATGAGTAAGCTGCACGCAGTTGTTCAAGCGTTGCACCTGGCTTCAACTTGGCGGTGTTCACCGCAAGAATGCCTCGATCGAGTGAGGCCAATACCGGGGTGAAAGAAATCTGGATCGGTTGCCCAGCGGATTTGGAAAGATTCTGTTCGATCTCTGGAGTGTGACGGTGGATGCCACCGACCTGATAGGCATTCGCCGAGCCAGTCGGTTCGAGTTCGTAGAGCTGCTCGGTTGCGCCGCGGCCCGCTCCAGAGGTTCCGACCGTGAGAACGCTAACGATGTCGCTTGCCTCAATGAGATCGGCTGCCAGAGCTGGAGCCAAGCCCAGGGTGATTGCGGTCACGTTACAACCGGGAACGGCGATCGTCTTGGCATCCTTGAGTGCGTCGCGTTGCTTGGCTGAGCCGTGGTCAATAAGTAGCTCGGGCATGCCGTAGGTCCAGGTGCCGGCGTGCTCGCCACCATAAAACTTGACCCAGTCTGCTTCGCTCTCGAGTCGAAAGTCTGCGGCACAGTCGATTACCAGGATGCCCTCTGGCAACTGCTTAGCCAGGGCCGCCGACATCGCGTGCGGTAAAGCCAAGAACACGATGTCATGGTCGGCAAGAATGCTGGCTTCTGTCGCAACAAAAACACGGTCTGCGAATTCGGTTGCTGCGTGCACATCGGAGACCCGCCGGCCAACCATACTGCTGGCGGTCACGGTCTTCAGTTCGAGATCGGGATGCTTAGCAATGAGGCGAAGCAGTTCCCCTCCTGCGTTTCCGCTCGCTCCAGCAACCGCTACCGAGTATGCCATGAGTGCCTAAGCGCGCAACTGCGCGTTGAACTTTGCGGCGACTGCGGAGACCGCCTTGTCGCGGGCCTCGGTTGCCTCGGCCTGAGTTAGCGTGCGATCCAGCGCGCGGAAGCGCAGTGCGAAGGTCAGTGACTTTTTGTTCTCACCTATGGTTTCGCCGCGATAGTCATCGATCAGTTCGATGTTCTCCAGCAACTCTCCTGCTGACTGCCTGACGGTCTGCAAAATCACTCCAGCCGGAATGTTCACATCGACCAGGAGCGAAAGATCCTGTGTTGCCGCAGGCATTATGCCAATGGCCGATGCCTGAATTACGTTGGGCGAAACCGCGTAGAGTGCGGTGAGATTCAACTCTGCCGCCGCCACCCTGCGAGGTAGATCGTTTTCCATCGTTAGCGCTGGATCGAGTTCACCAACAACACCGATGTGGGTCTCTGCAACGTATACCTCAGCAAAGCGACCCGGGTGAAAACCCAATCCTTCACCTTGGACGAAAACAGGTTCTGCGCCAACTGCTCGCACAGCGACGATTACCGCGGCAAGGGCATCTTGGTAGGTGGCTGCAACGGCCTTTTGACCAACCTGATTTGCCACGCGGTTGCCGGTTAGTAGCACTGCCAGGTGTTTTGGCTGCGGCGGGATAACCGACTTGAGTTCGGCAAGCTCGCCAACTGTCGGGCGCTGGTTGCCGGCGGGAAGCAGGGTCGTCGCCTTGACTTCACCGCGAGGCAGAAAGACAGAGCCCTCCTCAAACAGGGCCAAATCGTTGAGCCCGCGTGAAATGTTGCGCTTGGCTGCTTCTATCAAGCCAGGCAGCAAGCGCAGCCTCATCTCGCCGAACTCGGATTGAAGAGCATTTGCCAGCTTCACGGCCGGTTGCGCATGCCCGGCAAACCAGGAGTTCTGCGTGGAGCTAACGAATGGGTAGGTCAAGACTTCGGTGTGTCCGGCGCCGACCAAAGCCGTGAGAACTTGGCGTCGCCGCTTCTGGTTAGCCGTTAGGCCACGACCCGGAGGCGCTACCGGAAGGCGAACGGGGATTTTGTCGTAGCCACCGATTCGCGCGACCTCTTCGGCTAGATCTGACTTGTCGGTGAGGTCTGGGCGCCAACTTGGACGCAGCACCTCGAGGCCGCCTTCGACCTCGGCCACCACACAGCCGATTTCGCCAAGCACGCGCGATTCCTCGTCTGCTCCAAAGTCGAAACCGACAACCGAGGCAACGTAACCGGATGGCAAAAAGACGGGATGGATCGGGTCGAGTTGCTTGTACTCGGCGCCGAGCGAACCGGCCTCGCCACCCGCGTGCACCTCGAGCAGTTGCACCACGCGAGCAGCAGCGTTATCGGCCATCATCGGATCGATGCCACGTTCAAAGCGCTTGGATGCCTCTGAAGAAAGTTTGTGACGGCGCGCAGTTCGTGCAATCGAAATTGGATCAAAGGTTGCCGATTCAATCAAAACGTTTTTTGTGGTCGCGGTGACTTCGGTGCTTTCGCCACCCATCACTCCGGCAAGCCCAATCGCTCCGCTGGCATCGGCAATCACCAGATCTTCGACATCGAGCTTGCGAACCTGACCATCAAGTGTTTTCAAAGTCTCGCCGGAATGAGCCCGTCGAACCGTGATTCCGCCTTGAAGTTTGTCTAGATCGTATGCGTGGATCGGCTGCCCGAGCTCGAGCATCACGTAATTGGTAATGTCCACGGCGAGCGAAATGGATCGCATACCGGCAAGCTTCAGGCGAGCCACCATCCACTGCGGTGTTGGGCGAGATGCATCGATGTTCGAAACAGAACGAAGCACCATTCGCTGCATTCCTGCTCGCCCTCTAATTGGGGCTGGATCAACTAGTGAGAGTTCGAATCCGTGGCACTGATCTAGATGGGCGTTGCCCTTCGGGTCGCGGAACTCGCCACCGGTTGCGTGCGCATACTCGCGAGCGATGCCGCGAATCGAGAAGCAGTAGCCGCGATCTGGAGTTACGTTTACGTCGGCAGCAGAGTCGTCGAGGTGAAGAAGTTCGATTGCATCTACGCCAACCTTTGGGTCGAGGCCGAGCTCGCCTAGTCGCATGATTCCCGAGTGGTCGTCACCCAATCCGAGCTCGCGAGCCGAGGCCATCATGCCGTCTGAGATGTGGCCATAGGTGGAACGCGCTGCGATGCGGAAGTCACCTGGGAGTACGGCACCTGGCAGACAGACAACAACCTTGTCGCCGACCTGGAAATTGCTTGCGCCACAGACGATGCCGCGCACGTCTGCCCCGCCATCAGCTGCAGTTGCGCCATCGGGTGCTACTCGAACCTGGCACCAGTTGATGGTCTTGCCGTTGCTCTGCGGCTCGGGAGTGAACTCGAGAACCTGACCGACAACCACTGGGCCGGTTAACTCAAAGCGGTAGACGCCTTCTTCTTCAAGACCAACTTTGACGAGTTCGGCCATGACCGATTCAGGCGTTGCATCGCCAGGTATGTCTACGTACTCGGCAAGCCAACTCAGTGGAACGCGCATTAGAGGTTGACTCCAAACTGCTGCGAGAAGCGAACGTCGGCTTCGACCATGTCGTGCATATCTTTCACGTCATTGCGGAACATCAGTGTGCGCTCTATGCCCATACCGAATGCGAAGCCTTGGTACTGCTCAGGGTCGATACCGGCAGCGCGCAGGACATTTGGATTCACCATTCCGCAGCCACCCCACTCAACCCAGCGGGCGCCGCCCTTAGCCCCAGGATGCCAAACATCGAGTTCAGCACTCGGCTCGGTAAAAGGAAAGAACGATGGACGCAGGCGAATTTGGGCTTCAGGCCCGAACATGCTGCGCGCAAAGTGCTCCAGGGTGCCGCGAAGATCTGCCATGGTCAAACCCTTGTCGATGGCAAGACCCTCGACCTGGTGGAATACCGGAGTGTGAGTCGCATCGAGTTCGTCGGTTCGGAATACGCGACCTGGACAGAGCACGTAAACCGGGAGTTCACGCTCGAGCAGCGAGCGAACCTGAACCGGTGAGGTGTGAGTGCGAAGGACCAGGTGAGACTCGACCGGGTCGACGAAAAAAGTGTCTTGCATTGCTCGCGCCGGGTGGTCGGCGTCGAAATTCAGTGCGTCGAAGTTGAACCACTCGTGCTCGAGCTCCGGCCCTTCGGCAATCTCCCATCCCATGCCGATGAAGATGTCTGAGATCTGGTCTTGCAGCAGCGAAAGCGGGTGACGCGCTCCGAGTGGAATGCGGGTAGCCACGGCTGTCATGTCGACACGCTCTGCGGCCAACTTTGCGCGCTCTTCGGCGGCGGCAAACACGGCCTCGGCTGCGGCATAGGCGGCGTTGATTTCGCCGCGGGCCTTGCCAACCAAAGCGCCAGCCTCCGCTTTGAACTCGGGGGCCAGGTCGCGAAGCGAAGCGTTCATCGTGTGGATTGGCGATTGGTCTCCGACTACCGCGCCACGGATGGCCTTCAGCTTTGAAAGGTCTGCGGCCTCAGCGATTTGAGCGAGCGCGGCCGACACAACTTTGGCGATGGCCGATGCGGTAATTGGGTTAGCTGACATTGCCTCTAGTTTAGCCAGCGGCGTTCTGAACGAAGGCGGAGGCATAGAGACAAATACTTGCGGCTGTTGCCAAGTTAAGGCTTTCGGCATCTCCGAAGATTGGCACCGCAACCTCTTTATCGGCCAACTTCAGAGTTGAAGGCTCAAACCCCCACGCCTCGTTTCCGAAGACCCACGCGGTTGGCTTGCCCAGTTCGCTATCTGAAAGCGGTAACTGCTCGCCACCCGCGTTTGCCGCGAAAACTTGTAGACCCGCATTCTTGAGGGCAGTGATGGCCGACTCGATTTCGACACCGATGACAACGGGCACGTGAAACAGTGACCCAGCCGTTGAGCGCACGAGTTTCGGATTGTAGAGGTCAACCGAGTTTGCGCTGATGATCACAGCGTCGGCTCCAGCAGCATCGGCAGCACGAAGAACCGTGCCGGCGTTACCGGGGTCGCGAACGTTGGCCAAAAACGCAATCAGCCGAGGCTGAGTTTCGAGTAACTCCTCGAGCGAAACGTCGAGCTGCCTGCAAATAGCTATTACGCCTTGGGGGGTGCTGGTGTCGCTCATCTGCTTCAGCGAAGAATCGCTTACCTCGGTGAGCATCACACCGGCAGCGTCGAGCAGGTCAAATTCACGCGGATGCGCAGCACGCGCATCCGTGGTGAAAAAGACTTCGTCGAGCAGCTCAGGATAGGCCACGGCTTCTTTCAAACCTTGTGGCCCCTCAAGCAAAAAGAGCCCGGTCTCAGACCGAGCATCTTTTTGACTCAAGCGAGCGACCCGGCGAACCTTTGCGGCACTCGGATCGTTCGACAACGTGACTACTTAGCCTTTGGGGCCGAAGTGTTCGCAGGAAGAGCAGCCTTTGCGGTTGCAACCAAGCTTGCGAAGGTCTTTGGCTCGTTGACTGCGAGGTCAGCAAGGATGCGGCGGTCAACCTGCACACCCGCAAGCGCGAGGCCCTGGATGAGGCGGTTGTAGGTCATGCCGTTTGCGCGGGCAGCTGCGTTGATGCGCTGGATCCACAGGCGACGGAACTGGCCCTTCTTCTCGCGGCGGTCGTTGAATGCGTAGACCAGCGAGTGCAGCATCTGCTGCTTTGCCATGCGGTACAGACGTGAACGCTGTCCGCGGTAACCCTGTGCGCGCTCGAGAACGACGCGGCGCTTCTTCGCGGCGTTAACCGCGTTCTTTACTCTTGCCATTTCTTATGCTCCTAAGTTGTAAGGCGGACTACTTGCCCAGCTGCTTCTTGATGGTCTTGAAGTCTGCGGCCGATACAACCTGGTCGACGTTTAGACGACGGGTGCGACGGCTCGACTTGTGCTCAAGGTTGTGGCGCATGTTGATTTGCTGCTTCATCAACTTGCCGCTGCCAGTGAAACGGAAACGCTTCTTGGCACCCGAGTGGGTCTTCTGCTTTGGCATTCTTCTCTCCTATTCGCCGGCAGGTGCCGACTCATCTTTCTTGGCATCGACCGGAGCCTTTGCCGCCTTCTTAGCCTCGGCTTTAGCCTCGGCCTTGTTCTTAGTTGGACCGATAACCATCACCATGTTTCGTCCGTCGACCGATGGGTTCGATTCGACAGATCCAAACGCGGAAACTTCTTCGGCAAGCTTCTGCAGCAGCTTTACGCCCATCTCTGGACGCGACTGCTCGCGACCGCGGAACACCACGATCACCTTTACTTTGTCGCCAGCCTTTAGGAACTTTTCAATCTGCGCACGCTTTGTGCCGTAGTCGTGATCGTCGATCTTCAAACCGAATCGAACAGTCTTCAGCACAGTATTGACCTGGTTCTTGCGCGCTTCACGAACCTTCTGGGCGGCTTCGTACTTGAATTTTCCGAAGTCCATTAGTTTCGCTACTGGCGGTTTCGACATCGGCGCTACTTCGACTAGGTCGAGGTCGGCTTCTTGAGCCATGCGTAGTGCTTCTTCGATACGAACTACACCAACCTGCTCACCTGCTGGGCCGACGAGGCGAACCTCTGGCACGCGGATGCGCTCATTGATACGTGGGTCGCTGATTGTTGCTCCTAATTAGTGGTGACAAATGCTTGTTACATTGGCCACGCAAGCGCAGGACGCGAGCGCACAGAAACAAAAGTTTCCAGCAGGCTTCGTTACCGAAACCTAAAGCTTTACCCGATCACCTATTGAGGCGGTGAAACTAGGTGGGAAATCAATCCACTTCTGACTGGAGCGAACCCCAGAGCCATCGGCTAGCCTAGCAGAGCCCAGCCAAAGGAGTAAAGAGTGGACGAGTCCCAGTTCGATCAGGCGATGCGAGACATCGCCGAAGTTCCGGCAGTCGAGCTGATCCAGACCGCCGCAGTGCATCTGATGAGCGCCGCGGCCGTGCAGTGTGGACTTGGCGCGGATGACCATCCGGCCGATTTGGACGAGGCTCGCAAATTGATCAACGCGCTGGCCGCGTTGATCACCGGGGCCGCCGCCGATCTCGGTGACCACCACGCTCGCCCGCTTCGCGACGGGCTTCGCTCACTGCAGTTGGCGTTCCGCGAGGCGTCTGCAATTCAGGATGCCCCCGGCCAAGGCCCTGGCGAAAAGTACACCGGCCCGGTCAACTAATTTGGGGCTGCCTGCCGCCTTTTTGGACGAGTTGCCGGCTAAGCCAGTTTGACTCTAAGACTGTCGACGTGCTCGGCAATGGTCTGACTTTGCGATAGCGACTCGGCAAATTGCTGCATAAGTTGCTGCACGGTTTCAGCAGCTAAACCCGCTTGCAAGGTCAGAACAAGCAGCACCTCGGCACTGTGCAGGCGTGATGTTTCATCGCAGTCTTGCAGCTCAAAATTTAGGATGTCGTCGAATCGCAAAATCACTGCGCGGAACTCTTCGTGAACGAGTGCGTCGCGCACAGGATGAACCCATACCTCTGCCTTTGCGATTGCCTCGATAGCCGGACGTCGAATGGCAAATTCAGTATCGGATTGCGGATCAACGATGATGCGAGTGTTGCCTTCAGCGGCCGCCGCGAGCGCAACCCTCCTTGCCGCGGCTGGCACCGGTCTGGCTTTCGCATTCCAGAGCTGCATCGCGGAAACCGAACTGAAGACCGGCAATCCGTTTTGATCATCTGGGGTGGCAACGGTGACAATACTCAGGTCTGCGCTCTTGTCGGCCTTTAGACCGTGTGCGCCTTCTTCGGCGTCTCCGAGATCGGCAAGGAGCGGAATCAGAAGTCGCATTTGTCGAATAACGTCGACTAGTTCTTCGTTTTTCAGTTCGCCTCGGCGAAATGCCGCGAGCGCATCAAGAAACTTTGGATCGGCAGAACCGTCGTCGTTGCTCCACTCGTTTTCTTCAAATTCTCGACCCTGCCAGGGCGTGCCCGCAGAATCGGTGAACCGATTGCTGTTGATGTGCTCGTGTTCGAAGGTCATGACTGCTTGGCGCCTGCTATGGCCAGTGCCTCTTGAAGCGTGAACTTGCCCGCGTAGAGCGATTTACCGAGAATCGCGCCTTCAAGCCCCTGCCCCACTAGCTCGCGCAGGTCAGCGATGTCTTGCAGCGAAGAGATTCCGCCGGATGCAACAACTGGCTTGTTGGTGCGCTGCATAACTTCGCGCAGCAGTTCGATATTCGGGCCGCGCAGCGTGCCATCCTTGGTGACATCGGTGACAACATAGCGAGCACAGCCGGCGGCTTCTAGTCGGGCGAGTACCTCGAACAGGTCGCCGCCCTCCTTGGTCCATCCCCTTGCGGCCAAAGTGGTGCCGCGAACATCGAGCCCAACGGCAATCTGAGCGCCGAACTTGGCTATGACCCTCTCGGTCCAGTCAGGGTCTTCAAGAGCAGCCGTGCCTAGGTTCACGCGAGTAGCGCCTGCCTCAAGCGCGGCCTCAAGCGATGCATCATCACGGATGCCGCCACTCAACTCGATCTTCACGGTGCTGGCGGCATCGACCACCTCGCGAATCACCGCGCGATTATCACCTCTACCGAACGCCGCATCCAGGTCGACCAGGTGGATCCACTCGGCTCCGGCTTCGATCCAGGTCAGTGCAGCCTCAATAGGTGAACCGTAATCGGTTTCAGAACCTGCCTCACCTTGGGTAAGTCGCACGGCCTTGCCGTCTGCAACGTCGACGGCCGGAAGTAGTTCTAGGTAATTGCTCATCTGTGCCCTCTATTAGAAAGTGTTTAGCCAATTGCGAAGCAACTTGATGCCAGCCTCGCCAGATTTCTCAGGATGAAATTGCGTTGCCGAAAGCGGACCATTTTCGACAGCGGCAACAAATGGTGAACCGTAATTCGCCCAAGTGACAAGTGGCTTCGCCAGTGGGCCATCCGAAACTAATTTCCAGTCTTTGACGCCATAAGAGTGCACAAAGTAAAAACTCTCGTGTTCGATGCCGGCAAAGAGTCGCGAGCTTTCGGCGCTCTGCACGGTGTTCCAACCCATGTGCGGCAGCATCGGCGCATCAAGCTTCTCGACTAGCCCTGGCCACTGGCCGAGGCCTTCGGTCTCGATGCCGTGTTCGACACCGCGTTCGAACAGCACCTGCTGACCGACGCAAATTCCGAGAACCGGCTTGGATGCGATGAGCCGCTGCTCGATGAGGCGTGCGCCATGAACGGCGCGAAGCTGATTCATAACCGCGGTGAATGCACCGACACCGGGAACCACTAGCCCATCGGCCGCTTGAACCGCCAGCGGATTCGCGCTTAGCTCAACATCTGCGCCGGCCGCGACTAACGCCTTGATTGCCGAGTGGATGTTGCCGCTGCCATAGTCGAGAACTACAACGCGGGGTGAGGTCACAGCGAGCCCTTTGTTGAAGGCACTCCATCGACTCGAGGGTCGATCTCGACCGCCTTTCGCATCGCACGGGCGAAAGCCTTGAACTGCGCCTCTGCGATGTGGTGTGGGTCGCGCCCATCCAAGACGGTGACATGAACGGTGATGCCGGCGTTCAGAGAGATTGCCTCAAAAATGTGACGCACAAGCGAACCGGTGAAGTGCCCGCCGATTAGGTGAAATTCGAAACCCGCAGGCTCACCCTTGTGAACCAGGTATGGGCGACCCGACACATCGACAACCGCGCGCGCGAGTGCCTCATCGAGCGGCACTGTGGCGTCTCCGTAGCGACCGATCTTCGCTTTATCGCCCAGGGCCTGCTTGATCGCCTGGCCGAGAACAATCGCGGTGTCTTCTACGGTGTGGTGCACATCGATGTTGGTGTCGCCTGTCGCCTTCACCTCTAGGTCGATTAGCGAGTGCTTGGCGAACGCGGTAAGCAGGTGGTCGAAGAACGGAACTGTGGTCGAGATTGACGCCTTGCCGGTGCCGTCGAGGTTCAGAGCCAGCTCAACGGTCGACTCACTGGTCTTGCGCTGCAGACTGGCGGTGCGACTCATTTAAATAACCTTCCGCTGCAAGCGTCATTGGGATTAGTGCAAGTTTAGCCAGCAAGCACTTCGCGAAGCGAGGACAAAAACTGCGAGGTCTCACTCTCGGTTCCCGCTGTGACACGAAGCGTGCCAGGAATTCCCACATTGCGAACCAGGATGCCTCGATCGAGCAACGACTGCCAGGTGGCGGCCGAGTCTTGTAACCCGGCAAACAAAACAAAATTGGCTTCGCTGCGGTATGGGTCGAGCCCCATCGAGGCCAGCTCTGCTACAAGGCGATCGCGCTGAACTCGGATGTCGTCAACGGTGGCCAACATGCTCGCCGCATGAGCCAAGGCGCCTTCTGCGGCGGCCTGAGTCAGGGCGCTCAAATGGTAAGGCAACCGGACGAGCCTCAGCGCGTCAACTACGGAGGCATCCGCTGCTAGGTAGCCAACGCGCGCGCCGGCAAAGGCGAAGGCCTTGCTCATTGTGCGAGAGACCATCAGGCGTTCGCGACCGGGAAGCAAAGTGATTGCGCTCGGAGTGTTTGCTGGAGCGAATTCCGCGTAGGCCTCGTCTACAACCACGATGCCACCGGTTGCTTCCGATACCGCTTCATAGGCCGCCTCAACGGAATCCAAGGAAAGTGGTGTTCCGGTTGGATTATTTGGAGAACAAAGTAGGACGATATTCGGCTTGTGCTCGAGAATCTGCTGCCGAATGTGCTCTGGGGTTAGTTCGTAGCGATCCAGCCTCGGCGCATCCAGGTAAGCCGTTTCGAAACCTGAAGCGATGATCGAGTACATGGAATAGGTGGGGCCAAAACCCAGGGCGAGTCGCCCCCGACCGCCGAACGCCTGAACAATTTGCTGCAGGATTTCGTTTGAGCCGTTGGCTGCCCAAATCTGCTCGGCGGTAAGACCGTGACCCAGGTAGGTCGCGAACGCTTCGCGAAGTTTGATGAACTCTCTGTCGGGATAGCGGTTTAGCTGAAGTGTCGCGTGAGCGATGCGGGAAAAGATATCTTCGATGACAGCGCGGGGAATGCGGTGAGTGTTTTCGTTGACATTGAGGGCAATTGGAACCTCGAGCTGCGGAGCGCCGTAGGGCCTGCGACCTTTCAGGTCGTCGCGCAGCGGCAGCTTATCGAGGTTCGACATCAGGCAAGAATACCCTCGCCATGGTTTTATGGACTAGTTGCCTGTCGGGCTAGAGGCCTGTTGGGCTAAAGGCTTGCCGGATTAGTTGTTTGGCAAAAGCAACTGCTGACCAGGCACGAGAACCGAGCTGGTTAGCTGGTTGAGGTCGACGAGCCTGCTGACGTAGTCGCGCTGATCAGCGTTTGGGGCTTCGTGGGCCGCGATGGCCCAGAGGGTGTCACCAGAAGTAACCAGGTAGTGGCTAACCGATGGCTTGGTGCTTGTTGCACCTGCAACCTGGCCGCTAACGAAGCCGGCGATTGCGAAACCGAGAACTGCCAAGATGCCAACCCGGCGAGCCATGTAACGAGCCTTTGAAACTGCCATTTCTGCCTCTCTTTCGAACACTTGTTCGATTTAGAACAAGATTACGACTAACCCCCGACATTAAGTCAAGGAAAATCTCGATTTATTCGAATATTTGTAGCATAAATGCCAGATATTCGAATAAAGTTTCGATAGCACCAGTAAAACGGCAACCACCGACATTGGCCCCAGGGCCAGGAGGCAAGAGACATGGCAGCAACCAATCGCAACGGCGGAGCTCTCAGCCCGGTTCAGGCTCGTATTCTCGAGTTCATCATTCGCTACCGTGATCAGCACGGCTACACCCCGACCATGCGTGAGATCGCCGAAGACGCAGGCCTGAAGGCCGTTTCGAGCGTGAAATATCAGCTCGACCAGCTCGATGAGGCCGGCTACATCTCCACCAAGGATGGCCTCGCCCGCGGAATCCAGATTCTGATGGAACCCGAGGGGCTGGTGCGTGCCGAAAACGAGAGCGCGCTTTCTTTCGGTGACGCCGCCCACATCCCTCTTGTCGGTCGCATTGCTGCCGGTGCCCCAATCCTTGCCGAGCAGAACATAGAAGAGATGATGCCGGTGCCTCGCTCACTTGTGGGCAAGGGTGACCTGTTCATGTTGGAGATCAAGGGTGACTCGATGATCGACGCTGCGATTTGCGATGGCGACTTCATCGTGGTGCGCACCCAGAAGACCGCCGAAAATGGCGACATCGTTGCGGCCATGCTCGATGGAGAGGCCACCTGTAAGGTGTTCCGTCAGCGCGATGGTCACACCTGGCTCTTGCCACGAAATTCCGCTTACGAACCGATTCCTGCTGACGATTGCGAGATCCTCGGCAAGGTCGTTACCGTTTTGCGCAAACTTTAGTTATTGGCGTAACTACTCACGCACTAGCGCGAGAACTGCGAGAGTTCTGCGGCGAAATCTGGCGCAACGTGCGCAATGACATGAGTTCCCTCTTCAAGATATTCGAGACTCTGGATTTGCGAATTCAGATGCAGTCGAGAAACCAGATCGCCGCGGTTATAGGGAATCAAAAGATCCAATAAGACATTCGGCTTCGGCAACAGCTCCGCAATTCGCTGCTGCAAGAGCTCAAGGCCTTCACCGGATCGACTTGAAACTTGAATCGAGTTTGACTCCATTGACCGCAGCGCAATTCGCTGGGTCTCGTCAACCAAATCAATCTTGTTGAAGACAATCAATTCGGGGATGTTTTGGGCATCGACCTCAGAAATCACCTCGCGAACCGTGGCAATTTGCGATGCCGGATCCGGATGAGACGCGTCAACAACGTGGACAATCAGGTCGCTATCCCCGATTTCCTCCAGGGTTGAGCGAAAGGCTTCAACCAACTGGTGAGGTAGGTTTCGCACGAAGCCGACTGTGTCGGCAAGTGTGTAGGGCTGGCCATCCGGCGTTTGAGTCTTTCGCACCGTTGGGTCGAGGGTGGCAAAGAGCGCATTCTCGACAAGCACACCAGCCTGGGTAAGCCGGTTGAGCAACGATGACTTCCCCGCGTTGGTGTAGCCGGCGATTGCTACCGACGGCACAGAGTTCTTCTTGCGACTCGCCCTCTTGGTTTCGCGGGCCGGCTTCATCGCGGCGATTTGCTTGCGGAGTTTGGCCATCCGTGTGTTGATGCGGCGACGATCGAGTTCAATTTTGGTTTCACCCGGACCTCGCGAGCCCATGCCCACACCTCCGGCGGCCTGACCACCGGCTTGACGTGACATCGACTCTCCCCAGCCGCGAAGTCGCGGCAGAAGATATTCGAGCTGTGCCAGTTCGACCTGAGCCTTGCCCTCGCGGCTCTTGGCGTGTTGAGCGAAGATGTCGAGAATAACCGCTGTTCGATCGATGACCTTTGCGTTCACAACGTTCTCAAGCTCGCGACGCTGCGAGGGTGCAAGTTCGGTGTCTGCAATCACCGTGTCTGCGCCCACCGCGGCAACCAGTGCCTTGAGCTCGGCAGCCTTGCCTTTTCCTAGGTAAGTGGCTGGGTCTGGATGTGCGCGCCGCTGCAGAAGTCCATCCAGCACCTCCGCACCGGCCGTTTCGGCCAGCGCCGCCAACTCGCGCATGGAATTCTCGGAATCCTGAAGTGACTGCTCTCCCCAGAGTCCGATCAGGATTACCTTTTCGAGGCGAAGCTGTCGATACTCAACATCGGAGATGTCCTCGCGCTCGGTCGATAGACCGGCTACGCGGCGCAGAGCATTTCGCTCTTCAAGGTCAAGCTGGTCGCCGTCGTAACTGCCGTGCTCAACATCCAGGTCATTGATTGCTGCAGCCTTGGCACCGCGCCGCAGGATGCGGTCGATGACCTCTGCCCCACGGTCAATCGGTGTCTGTTCGTCTGCCATCGAAACAACCCTAGTTGGGATAATCTTGCGTTCATGTCGGGCGATCACTACTTCAGCCAAGAACCGCAGTCTACGTTTAAAAGCAAGCAGATAAAGGTTTACCTGGCCGGCCGTGAGTTGCAGTTAGAAACTGCTGGCAGCACATTTAGCCCAGATCACTTGGATACTGGTACCGCGATTTTGCTCGAGCACCTCTCTCAGGCCCCGAATTCGGGGAATCTGCTCGACATTGGCTGCGGCTGGGGGCCTATCGCAATCGCGCTTGCCCTTGCCAACCCCGAGGCGACCGTTTGGGCGATTGACGTAAACGAGCGCTCACTCGAGTTGACCAGATCGAACGCCAAGCGGGCCGGTCTTGCAAACGTAAAGGTTTGCCGTCCGGAAGAGGTTCCAGAAAGCCTTGAGTTCACGGGCATCTGGTCTAACCCCCCAATTCGAGTGGGCAAGCAGGCCCTGCACGAAATTCTGCAAACCTGGCTGCCACGACTTGCCGCCGAGTGCGAGGGCTACCTAGTGGTGGCAAAAAACCTCGGGGCTGACACGTTGCTCGGTTGGATTCAAGAGACCTTCGCCGACTTATCCAGCGAACGAGTGGAAACCGCCAAGGGGTTCAGGGTTTTCAGGGTCGTTAGACCCTAGAGCGCGTCGAGGTCGAGCTGCCCGTCGAACGACAACGCTGCTGGCCCACTTAGCCCAACATGCTCGCCTTCTTCGGTCGGGAACATTCGAACTCCGAGCGTGCCACCGGGAACAGTCACCTGCCAGGTATTCGGCGCTCCGGCACCAGCCCAGTAGCGAGTGGCAAGAGCGGACGCGCAAATACCTGTGCCACAAGAAAGCGTCTCGCCTACGCCTCGCTCGAACACGCGCATCGAGATGTAACCGACTCCGTTTTTGACCTCATCCGCGACAACAAACTCAACATTTGCCCCGGACTCAGCAGCGGGTTCAAGTTTTGGTGCGAGGTGCAATTCGAGCGCGTCCAACTCGGCCTTGCTTTCAAGGGCAACAACGACATGAGGGTTGCCAACATTTATGCCCTGCCCGGGCCTAGCGACAGCGAGATTGTGCGCGTGAACAGTCACTTCATCAGGCTCAAGACGCCAGCGCCCCATGTCAACCACAAAGCCAGCAAGGTTTCGCTGAATGTCTCGCACGCCTGCACGGGTGCCGATGCTGAGCGTGGCGCCTTCCCCCAACTGAACCAAGCTCTTTTCGGTCAGGTAGCGAGCGAATACCCGCGATCCGTTTCCGCACATCTCGGCGGTCGAGCCATCCTGGTTGTAGTAGTCCATGAACCATTCGGCTTCGGGTTCGGCAGCAAGAATCGCAGCGCCCTCGGCGATATTTATGCTTCGCACCACACGGATGAACCCATCGGCCCCGATGCCGAAGTGGCGGTCGCAGATGGCCGCGATCTGCTTCGCGGATAATTCCAAGTTCCCGTCGGCATCAAGCACCAACACGAAATCGTTTCCGGTTCCGTGCCCCTTGGTGAATTCGATGCGATTCATGTGACTAGCCTATTGGCGACTAGCCGAATAGGTTCGGGGCTTGGCGCTTTGCGACCTCGAGCACATCCGCCAGTAGATTCTCGTTTTGGTAATCGAACCAGTGAATACGCTCATCGCGCCTGAACCAAGACATCTGGCGCCGAGCGTAGCGCTGGGTGAGTTGAGTGGTTGCGGCCATGGCCTGCTGTTCATCGAGCTCGCCATCGAGTTGGGCCAAAGCCTGCGCATAGCCAATAGCCCGGGACGAGGTCTTGCCCTCGCGGATACCCAGAGGAATCAGCGACTCGGCCTCAGCCACCAGCCCGCGCTGCCACATTTTGGTGACTCTCTGCTGTAGCCGCTGCACGAGGTGTGCCCGATCTGAATTGAGGCCGATCTCAAGCACCGGCTGCCACGACTCGGTCTTCTCGGGCAGCGCTGCGGCAAATGGCTGACCCGTGAGAAGCAGAATTTCGAGAGCGCGGACAACGCGACGAGGATTTTCCGCGTCAATTCTCGATGCAGCAATTGGGTCTAGTTGAGCGATTCTTGTGTGCAGTGCTCTAGCCCCTTGCAATTCGAGCTCGCTCTCGAGTTCAGCACGAAGCGCTTCGTCTCGGGCGGGAAACTCGAAAGTGTTTAGTGCAGCTGCGATGTAGAGCATTGAACCGCCGGCAAGAATCGGAGTTACTCCCCTGCTTTGTAGTTCGAGGATGAGCGGACGAACCTGTGCTTGATATTCCGCAGCGGTCGATTCCTCGCGGATGTCCAGCACATCGATCATGTGGTGGGCAACGCCCCTGCGCTCATCGACGGATAGCTTCGCCGTGCCGATGTCCATGCCGCGGTAGAACTGCATTGAATCGGTGTTCACGATTTCTGCCGGGCGACCAGAAGCAATTAGGAATTCGGCAAGCTGCAGCGCTAGCTCCGACTTGCCGGTTCCGGTTGGCCCAACCACGGCAATGAGTTGAGGCGAAGCCGCCGAGTTGTTCATCGATTCGGCTTGGAGCCGATGTTGAGCGTGACTGTGCCGGTGGAAGCCGAGTGCGAATCGGTGCCGCACGATTCGGCCTGCTGGAAATCCCAGGCATCGCCGGCTGCAGTGGCCCGCACTGAGTACTTGGCCTCGGGAGAAAGGTCGGCAATCAGGTGGTATGGAGCCGCCGACGAAATCGTGCACGTGACTAAATCGCCTGGGCGAGGCTCAGGCAAGCTAGCATCCACTTCGAAGTGCACGAGGCGATTGTCTCGAGCACGACCGGAAAGGCGCGCTGTCTGGCCATCCTTGCGGCCTTCGGCACCCACTAGAACCTCAACGGTCTTGCCAATCTGTTTCTGGTTCTCTTCTAGAGCCACTTGGTTCACAAGGCGCATCAGTCGTTCGTAGCGCTCTTGCACCACCTGCTTCGGCAGTTGATCTGGGAGGTCTGCGGCCGGAGTGCCGGGCCGCTTCGAATACTGAAAGGTGTAGGCGATGGCGAAACGAGCCTGCTCAACAACCCGTAGAGTTTCGGCAAAGTCCTGCTCGGTTTCGCCTGGGAACCCGACAATTATGTCTGTCGAAATTGCAGCATCTGGCATTGCAGCCCGCACCCGATCCAGGATGCCTAGGTACTTGTCGCTGCGATAGCTTCGACGCATGTCCTTTAGCACCTTGTCGCTGCCCGACTGCAGGGGCATGTGGAGCTGCGGCATCACGTTGTGAGTCTCAGCCATCGCTTCGATTACATCGTCGGTGAAGGCTGCAGGATGAGGGGACGTGAAGCGAACGCGTTCAAGCCCTTGAATGTCTCCGCAAGCGCGAAGCAATTTCGCAAAGGCTCCCCTATCGCCAAACTCCACGCCATAGGTGTTGACGTTCTGGCCGAGAAGGGTCACCTCAACTACTCCATCGGCTACCAGGGTACGAATCTCTGAGAGCACTTCTTCGGGAGCCCGATCGCGCTCCTTGCCGCGTAGCGAAGGAACGATGCAGAAGGTGCAGGTGTTATTGCAACCAACCGAGATGCTTACCAGCCCTGAGAAAGTAGAGTCGCGACGAGTTGGCAAGCTGCTCGGGAAAGTTTCAAGCGCCTCGACGATTTCGACCTGCGCCTCGTGATTGTGTCGCGCACGGTCGAGAAGAGTCGGCAAGCTTGCGATGTTGTGAGTGCCAAAGACGACGTCGACCCATGGGGCCTTGGCCACGATGGTGTCTCGGTCTTTTTGAGCAAGGCAGCCGCCGACCGCGATTTGCAGATTTGGGTTCTCTTTTTTCTTTTCGTTCAGAATGCCGAGGTTGCCATAGAGCCGATTATCTGCGTTCTCGCGCACCGCACAGGTGTTGAACACCACGATGTCTGCGTCGCTATCTCCAGCCTCGACATAGCCGGCAGCTTCGAGCATGCCGGATAGGCGCTGAGAGTCGTGCACGTTCATTGCGCAACCAAAGGTGCGCACTTCGTAGGTGCGAGGAGAACTGGACATTGCTGAAATTTTACCCTTGGAGGGCCAGTTCAGCCTCAGCGGCCTTGATTGCGGTGATGATGTGGCCGCTTGCGTAGCCTTTTCTTGCCAGGTAGCCGGTCAGGCGGCGCTGTCGAACATCTCGATCGAGATTGGCCAACCTCTGGATGCGCTTGATCGCCAACTCGGTGGCTATGGAGATCTCGGACTCAAAGTCGAACTCAGCAACCGAGGCCTCGATCACTTCGGCCGAGATGCCCTTTTCGCCGAGTTCTCGCTTGATTGCTGTGCGGGATAGCCCCTTGTACTTGCGCCTGGAATTAGTGAGAGTCTGGGCCACGGCCTCATCGTTGATTAGCCCTACCTCTATGTAGCGCTGAATGACACCCTCAGCGATCTCTGAGTCGATTTCACGCTTGGCCAGGATGTCTCGGCATTGTTTTGCCGTCTTGGCGGAACGACTCAGTTGGTAAAGCAATACGTTTCTGGCCCGCTGCTCTTGGCGCTCGGGGGAAAGCGAACGGGGTGAATCTTCTGCCTCAGACTTTGGCTTACGCCGCTTGCGTGAGGAGGATTCACCCCGGTTGCTTTCAAGCATGCTTAGGCAGTAGCGGCCTTAGCAGGCTTTTCAGCCTTCTCGGTGGCAGCATCTGCTGCTGCAACCGGTTCAGCTGGCAGATCGGCAACTGCGCGAGGCACACCGATTCCGAGCTTGATTTTGATCTTCTTTTCGATCTCGTCTGCTATTGCAGGGTTTTCGATGAGGAAGTTGCGCGAGTTCTCTTTGCCTTGACCGAGCTGTTCACCTTCGTAGGTGTACCAGGCTCCAGACTTTTTGACGATCTCGTGCTCTACACCGAAATCGAGCAACGAACCTTCGCGTGAGATTCCGACACCGTAGATGATGTCGAATTCAGCCTGCTTGAAAGGCGCTGCAAGCTTGTTCTTGACTACCTTGACGCGGGTTCGGTTTCCGACGGCATCGGTGCCGTCTTTCAAAGTTTCGATGCGACGGATGTCGAGACGGACTGAGGCGTAGAACTTCAGCGCCTTACCACCCGCGGTGGTTTCAGGGCTGCCGAAGAAGACACCGATTTTTTCGCGCAGCTGGTTGATGAAGATCATGGTGGTGCCGGTGTTGCTTAGCGCACCGGTTAGCTTGCGAAGTGCCTGTGACATCAATCGAGCCTGGAGACCCACGTGCGAGTCACCCATCTCGCCTTCGATTTCAGCTCGAGGCACCAGGGCTGCTACCGAGTCGATGACGATGATGTCGATTGAGCCCGAACGGATCAGCATGTCTGCGATCTCGAGAGCCTGCTCACCGGTGTCTGGCTGAGAGACCAGAAGTTCGTCGATGTTGACACCGAGAGCCTTGGCGTACTCGGGGTCGAGAGCGTGCTCGGCATCGATGAAGGCAGCGATGCCGCCATTGCGCTGTGCGTTTGCAATTGCGTGGAGGGCCACGGTTGTCTTACCCGATGACTCTGGACCGTAAACCTCGATGATTCGGCCCTTTGGAAGCCCGCCGGTACCGAGGGCGACGTCGAGGGCAATCGAGCCGGTGGAAATGGTTTCAACTGGGGCGCGCTCGTCTGAACCGAGACGCATTACCGAGCCCTTGCCGAACTGACGGTCGATCTGAGCAAGTGCCGTGTCGAGGGCCTTTTCGCGGTCTGCTGCTGATGGCATTTTTCCTCTTTCTGAGTGCTTCTATTTCAATTGACACTAGGTGCGACTTCCGACATTGACGCCGTCTGTCGCCGAATCTGTTGAGAACTGGCCCCAACGGCTCGGTTGTTAGCAGGTTAGCAGTATTCGAACAGATTTTCGAATAAATCTTCGCTGGGCGTGTCGCTAGTTCGGCTTTTTGTTCTTTTTTACCTGGCCGTGCCAACGCTCTTTGGGCACATCCATGGCCGCGCAGATCGCGAGCCAGACTTCGCGAGGCTCTGCCCCACCGTCGAGAGCGGCTTTGCCGGTCTTTTCGCCAAGCGACACAAGAATTAGGTCGTTTAGCAGCACGGATGCGTGAGTCTCGCCGAATTCATCGGCCATGAGCTCTTGAAACTGACTTAGGCGCACTTGGGGCCAAGGGCCTAGCGGCCGGTGGTCTCGCGGTTCTTAGCCTTGCTGGCCTCGTTTGCCGTGCCAAGCAGGAAGCGGTCGAATTCGTCGAAATCGCCGTTGACCTGCGCAGTGACCGATTCTGGAATGACGTCGGGAACAATGATGCCTTCGATCATGGCCATGCGGTCGGCAACCTCTCGCAGAATTACCGAGACGGGGGTGCCCAGGGCCTCGGCGAGTGAGCCGAGAATCTCTGAGGAAGCTTCTTTCTGACCGCGTTCGATCTCGCTTAGGTAGCCGAGAGCCACATTGGCGCGTGAGGCAACCTGACGCAAAGTCTGGTTCTGGCGCTGGCGGAAATCACGAAGCACGTCACCGATTTCTTGACGGATAAGCATCCTGGCCTCCTCTGACTGCCGAGCCGGCTGATGCCGAACTCTTGATTCTCAAAACTCTAATGGCAGGTACCGACAAAAACCCCTCGGAAAGGCTAATAATTCCCTGAACGTTCAGGCAAAGGGCCTACTTCGCTAGCAGCGAACTAAGCAGCTCGACGGCCGCGACCAAGGTCGCCTCGCGAACCTCGGCGCGAGAGCCGGCAAAGTGGTGGTGCTCGATGTGCGTTTCGCCGCTCTGGTCCTCCGCCGCTATAAATACCTCACCCGGCTGATGCTCGCCGTCGGCGTCAGGGCCGGCCACTCCGGTTGTAGCAATGCCGATGGTGCTGGCTAGCGAAACTCCGCCGGCATCGCCGAGCAAGACGCGCACTCGGTGGGCCATCTCGGTTGCGGTCTGAGCGCTAACGGCGCCGTGAACCTCCAGAGTTTCGAAATCAACTCCGAGCAAATGCGCCTTCACCGAATTCGTGTAGGCCACCACAGATCCAAGCAAAACCTTGGATGCGCCGGGAACGTCAACGATCGCCGCACTCAGCATGCCTCCGGTGAGAGATTCGGCTGCCGCAATGTGTAGGCCGCGGGCTTCGAACTCTGGCAGAAGCTTGCCGAGGCGCAACATAACCGACTGCTGCAATTGACTCATCCCTGCAACTTTCGCTCGGCGTTCAAGTATTGGAAGCCGCTCGCCAGTGTTGCGATGAGCGCGGCATAGAGGATGACCGCCTGAATAACGCCGACCGGCGTAAGCCACCCAGCAAGTGGGGAAAGATAAAAACCGATTGCCACCGATTGAAGCACGGTCTTAACCTTGCCCGAGCTCGAGGCGGCCACTACGCGCTTGTTCGCAACAATTAGCCGGTAGGCGGTGATGCCGAACTCGCGAATAAGAATCAGGATTGTTACCCACCATTCGATGCGCCCAAGGCTGGATAGCGCAACCAGCGCACCTCCGAGCAAGAACTTGTCGGCAATCGGGTCGAGAAGTTTTCCGAGATTGGTAATCAGATTCTTGCGGCGCGCAATTTGACCATCGAGGCTGTCGGTGAGAATCAAGGCGATGAATGCGGCAACCGTGAGCCAGCGTTCAAAGAAATTGCCAGAGTCGGAGGCCAACAGAAACCAAATAAACAGTGGAACAAGCGCGATGCGAACTATCGTGATCGAGTTTGGCAGGTTGATTCGCATTAGCGTCGACCGGTCAGCGACCAGGCATCTTCGCCGTCGTCGTCTTCATCGTCTTCATCAACCACTCGGATGTGGTTGGCCGGATCGCCGGCGGCCAACGATTCGAAGCCGCCACGGTC
The DNA here is from genome assembly GCA_903909605.1 of uncultured Micrococcales bacterium. GTDB lineage: Bacteria > Actinomycetota > Actinomycetes > Actinomycetales > Microbacteriaceae > Rhodoluna. Next base: position 28,358 of record CAIVWH010000021.1, read on the forward strand.
GGAACTTGCAGTGTCGAAAGTTGCAGGGTTGGAACTTGCTGCGTCGATCGCGGCCGCAGCCTGTTGAACATCAGGTGTTGAGTTGGCTCCTGGCTCGCCCCGCAGCGATGCGAGGACCTGCGCTAGAGCCTCAGGCTTTACCAACACCTCGCGAGCCTTGCCTCCTTCGCTCGGACCAACGATGGAGCGAGACTCGAGCAGATCCATAAGTCGACCGGCTTTCGCAAAACCGATGCGCAATTTGCGCTGGAGCATCGAGGTTGACCCGAACTGAGCATTGATCACCAGCTCGGCAGCCTGCAAGAGTTCATCGAGGTCTCCCCCGATATCTTCGGCAACCTTGTTGACCTGCTTCACCTCTTCGGCATCCTTGCGGTATTCCGGCTGCATCTGCGCCTTGACGTGATCGACAACGGCTTGCAGTTCGGCCTCAGGCAACCAAGCCCCTTGAACACGCATTGGCTTTGCTGTGCCCATTGGGCTAAACAGGGCGTCACCCTGACCGATGAGCTTGTCTGCACCAACCTCATCCAAGATGACTCGTGAGTCGGTGGCCGAGGATACAGAGAACGCAAGACGGCTAGGCACGTTGGCCTTGATCAGACCGGTGACCACGTCGACCGAAGGTCGCTGAGTCGCCAAGACCAGGTGAATTCCAGAAGCACGCGCAAGCTGAGTGATTCGAACGATTGAGTCTTCAACATCGCGTGGCGCGACAATCATGAGGTCTGCCAGCTCATCGACCACGACGAGCAGGTATGGGTAGGGCTGAAGCACACGCTCGCTACCCTCGGGTAGTTTGATTTTGCCGGCAACGATGTCCTTGTTGAAGTCGTCGACATGCTTGTAGCCGAAAGATGCGAGGTCGTCGTAGCGGGCATCCATCTCTTTGACGACCCACTGCAGAATCTCGGCTGCCTTCTTGGCGTCGGTGATGATCGGGGTAATTAGGTGTGGCACACCTTGGTATGCCGAAAGTTCGACACGCTTTGGATCAATTAGCACCATGCGAACCTCGGATGGCTTTGCCCGCATCAGGATCGAGGTGATCATCGAGTTGACGAATGAAGACTTACCGGCACCGGTTGCACCGGCAACAAGAAGATGTGGCATCTTGGCGAGGTTGGCAACCACGAAGCCGCCCTCGACATCCTTGCCAACGCCGATGGTCAGTGGATGCGCGCTCTCGGTTGCCGCAGCTGAACGCAGCACGTCGCCGAGCGAAACAATTTCGCGATCGGTGTTTGGAATCTCGACACCGATGAGCGACTTGCCAGGAATTGGTGTGAGCAGGCGCACCTCGTTCGACGCCACGGCGTAGGCGAGGTTGTTGCTGAGGCGACTGACGGCCTCGACTCGAGTGCCCGGGGCAAGCTCGACCTCGTATCGAGTAACTGTTGGCCCACGAGAATAGCCGACTACGCGGGCGGCAATTTGAAACTCTTGGAAGACATTGTCGATCGCGCCGACGATGGCATCGTTGGCGGCGGTCTTGGTCTTCGGCACGGTTCCGGCTCCGAGAACATTTTTCGAAGGCAGCACGTACGGCTTCATGCGCATCGGCTTCGGCTTTTGTTCGGTGACGGCCGCAGCTTCGCTTACCGGTGCGGCAGGCGCATCCGTGTGGTTTTCATGCCCCTCTGCCAAAACCGGAATCGGCTCTGTGGCAGGCGAAGTGTCAACCGAAGGAACCTTGTGCTCGGCTGTGACGTTGAACAGTTCGTCGAAGTCGGTGTCGGCATCGTCGTCGCGCGGCTCGGTGATGATTGCCTGCTCGAAGGCGTTGTCTAGTTGATCGCCTTCGGCCTTGCCGCGGCGCCACCACGGTGCCTTGGTGCCGTCGAAGGCATCTGGAATCTCATCGATGACTTCTTCTTCGACTTCTGACGTCTTGCCCTCGCCGAAGGCGAACTCGCGCAGTTCGCGCAACCGCTCTGGGATGCGGGTGGGGGCGGTTTTGCTCATGATGAGCACCGAGCCGAGGGCTACCAGGGCCATGACCGGCACTGCTCCCCAGATGGTGATGGTGTTCAGTAGCGGCCAAGAGATCAGCCAACCGAAGAGACCACCGGCGATGGTCAGCGGCCAGGCCCCGGCGCTTGGTTCTGGGTGGCTGCTAAACAGGTGGAAGAAACCAGAAACAGAAACGACCAGCAGGAACAAACCGAATGCAATGCGGGCATTGTCTTTGACTGACGAGGGGTTGCGCATCAGATAGATGGCAAACCAAACCGCAATGACCGGAAGCGCGTAGGCCACGCGACCGAAGAGCAGGCCGGCGGTGTGGGCGTTTAGCTCTTTGGCGGTTGCGTCTTTGGCCAAGAACCAGGTGGTGATTGCCCCGATCAGGCCGAGCAGGAATATGGCGAATGGGAACCCGTCGCGACGTTCGTGCTTCTCGATTTTGTCTGGGCTGAGGGCTCGAGCCGCAGCGCCAACAGCGTGGGCAAGCAGCATGTAAATGCGCACACCCAGGTTTTGCGGATGCCCCTCGGCTGCCACTGACCTGCGTGGAGCCCTTGCAGTGGCCGGCTTGCGTGCAGCGCCTTTGGTCGCCGGGCGGGCCGAACGAGGGGCTGGTTTACGCGTTGCCATGCGACAACCTTAACCCGAGGGGTCGACAAAACCGCCGAGGCCGCGGGGCCGATTTAGGCGTGAATCCGCCAATCCAAAGGGTTTACTCGACGATTACAACCGGGATGATCATCGGGCGACGACGGTGCGCACGATTCACCCAGGTGCCGATGGTGCGACGAATTACCTGCTGCAGAGCATAGGCATCGCGAACCCCTTCGCGAGCAGCTTCGGCGATCGCCTGAGTAATTGCCGGCTTGATGTCAGCAAAGACGTGGTCGTCTTCGGCATAGGCCCTTGCCCGAATTTCTGGGCCGACCCGAAGCGCACCGGTGGCGGCATCCACGACGCAGAAAATCGAGATGAACCCCTCGGCGGCTAGCACTCGACGGTCTTGAAGGTCATCCTCGGTGATCTTGCCGACGGTTTTGCCATCGACGAAGAGCATGCCGCACTCAACCGCACCGGCGACTTGGGCCCTCCCGGCGTGCAGGTCGACGACCCATCCGTTTTCGGTAATCAGCACGCGCTCAGCCGGGATGCCGGTCTGCTCTGCAAGCTTGCCGTTTGCAATCAGGTGGCGGAACTCACCGTGCACGGGCATTACGTTCTTCGGTTTCAAAATGTTGTAGCAGTAGAGCAACTCGCCCGCCGCCGCGTGGCCAGAAACGTGCACTTTGGCGTTGCCCTTGTGCACCACATTGGCACCGAGTCGCGTCAGTGCGTCGATGACGCGATAGACCGAATTTTCATTGCCAGGGATGAGCGACGAAGCGAGGATAACGGTGTCGCCCTCACCGACCTGAATGTCGTGATCCTGATTTGCCATGCGAGCAAGCGCCGCCATCGGTTCGCCCTGCGAGCCCGTCGACATATAGACCAACTCATTTTCTGGGATGTCGTTTGCGTGCTTTGAGTCGATCAAAACCCCTGCCGGAACAGTCAGATAGCCCATGGTCTGGGCAATCTGCATATTGCGAACCATCGAGCGACCGACCAGCGCGACCTTGCGGTTATTAGCAACGGCCGCGTCGATTACCTGCTGAACTCGGTGAACGTGCGACGAGAAAGACGCGACAATCACGCGGCGCCTGGCCTGGGACATGACGTTTTCTAGAACCGGACCGATTTCTTTTTCGAGCGGGGTAAAACCGGGAACATCGGCGTTGGTGGAATCGCAGAGAAATAGGTCGAGACCCTGCTCGCCGATGCGGGCAAAGTGCCGCAAGTCGGTGAGCCGGCCATCCAGGGGAATCTGGTCCATCTTGAAGTCGCCGGTGTGAAGCACGCTGCCCGCCGAGGTGCGAATGACAACCGCGAGCGCGTCTGGAATTGAGTGATTGACCGCGACAAATTCGAGCTCGAAGTCGCCGATTTTGACGATTTGCCCCTCGCTAACCACGCGAGAGTTGGCGGTGACGCGGTGCTCCTTGAGCTTCGCCTCGACGAAGGCGAGGGTGAGCGCAGAACCCAGGATGGGCACATCCTGGCGAAGTTGCAGCAGGTATGGCACGCCGCCGATGTGGTCTTCGTGGCCGTGAGTTAGCACCATGCCGACAACACCGCGCATGCGATCGCGCAGATAGCCGAAGTCGGGAAGGATGACATCGACGCCGGGCTGGGTCTCTTCAGGGAAGAGCACACCGCAGTCGACGATGAGGATCTTGCCGTCGAATTCGAATACGGTCATGTTTCGACCGATTTCACCTATTCCGCCAAGCGGAATGATTCGAAGCGTGTCTTTCTTTAGCGGTGCTGGGTTGGGAATGGCAAGAACCATTGGTTCGCCTGTTCTACTAGTGACCCGCCTAGCGAGTGGTGCCGGCTACCTTCGGTAGGGCGCCACCTGCTGCGGCGTTGCGGTCTGGACGGAAGTTTGCGAAGGTCAAGCCACCGATTGGTTTGACGGTGTCGATGTCGGATTCGATGCGAGCTGCCTCGGCATCTTCAGGGCCGACAAGCGGAAGGCGAACGCGCGGACTGTCAATGACACCGAGTCCGTGCAGGATGTACTTGGCGGCAACCGTGCCTGGCACGTGAGTCATCGCGGCGCGCTGCAGCGGTTCGAGCGAGTTGTGCACCTCAAGGGCGCGGTTGAAGTCGTTGTTGTTGGTGGCATCCATCATGGCGCGGTATGCGGCCGGTGCGATGTTTGCTGTGACCGAGATGCACCCCGTGGCACCGATGGCCAGGTGAGGCAAAACGTTTGAATCGTCGCCCGAGAAGTAGATCAGGTCGGTCTCGGTCATGATTCGAGATGCCTGGGCCAGGTCTCCCTTGGCGTCTTTCACCGCGACGATGTTCGGGTGCTTTGCCGCGCGGTGGAAGGTGTCATACGAAATTGCGATGCCGGTGCGCCCTGGAATGTCATAAAGGATGACCGGCAAATCGGTTGCGTCGGCAATCAGTCGGAAGTGGGTTAGCACGCCGGCCTGAGTTGGCTTGTTGTAGTAGGGAGTGACGATCATGATGCCGTCTGCCCCGGCCTTTTCGCTCAGCTTGTAAAGCTGCATGGCGTGGGCGGTCTCGTTGGAGCCACCGCCGGTGATGATCTTTGCGCGGCCTGCAGCGACATCCTTGCCGACTTCGACCAGCTTGATCTTTTCGGCATCGGTCAACGTCGAGGTCTCGCCGGTTGTGCCGGTGAGCACCAAGCCGTCTGCGCCATTCGAGACGCAGTAGTCCATCAGGCGCTCGGTAGAAGGCCAATCGACTTCACCCTCAGCAGTCATCGGGGTGACAAGCGCAACGAGCGTCTGCCCGAAGATTTCTGCTTTTTTGGTCGACATGGCTTACAGACTACCGATTAAGGCGCCACACGACCATTGGCGTTGAATGCCGCATAGGTGTGCGGCATCAACTCTGCCCAGAAGGCTTCCATCTTTTCGGCAACCATTTCGATCTCGCGCTGCGGGAACGACGGGAAGTGTGTGCCTTCGCGCTTGGTGCGCAGGCTGAGGAAGTTCATCAGGGAACGAGCGTTCATAGTGACATACATGCTCGAGTAGATGTTTAGCGGCAGCACGATTCGGGCAACCTCGCGTGCCACTCCGGCATCAAGCATGCGAAGGTACGACTCGTACGCGTGGGTCGAGGCTGTGCGACTCTCCTGCTCAACCAGAGCGATTTGCTCGGCACTGCCGGGCAGAAACTCGTAGTGACCGGTCTTGCCCACCTGAACTAGGTTGCGGTCTGAACCCGGGACATAGAAGACCGGGTCGAGCTGCTTGTAGCGACCTGACTCTTCGTTGTAAGAGGCGATGCGGTGACGCATGAACTCGCGGAAAACAAAGATTGGTGCCTGAACGTAGAAAGTCATCGAGTTGTGCTCGAACGGTGAGCCGTGGCGGTCGCGCATCAGGTAGTTGATCAGGCCCTTGTCGCGCTTTTCGTCGATGCCTGCATCCTGGCCCGCTGCGGCCTTCTCGAGGGTTTGCTCACCCTGGGTTGAAACGCGGGCGGCAAACAGAACGTCGCTGTCGTCGGCACTCGCGCGAACCAATTCGACGGTCACGTCGCTGCGGAATTTGATGTCAGACATGCCCTCTAGCCTAGCGGCGAGGCCAGGTAACAAATGGCAACCAGCCCCACGGCCCCAGTCGGCGGCTGAAAGAATTGACCCATGACTTTGGAACTGCGCCTGATTTTGTTGGTGGCTCTCGTGCTGCTGGCAGTGGCCGCCGGCCTGTGGTTCAAATTCAATAACGGCCGCGCCAGGTCGGTGACCTCTGGCGAGAAGGTCGACCTCAAGGAACTAGCAGCCACCAAGGATGGCGAGCCGGTGACCCAGTTCGGCAAGAAGATCACCTTCCTGCAGTTCTCTTCGGAGTTCTGCAGCCAATGCGTGACCACCGCCCGCACACTGCGAGACCTTGAACTGCACGGCGACGGCGTGCTGCACATCGAGGTCGACATCACCAACCGCCTAGACCTGGCCAAAAAGTTTTCGATCCTGCAAACCCCGACCACCCTGGTCTTGGATGCACAGGGTCGAATCACCTCGCGAATCGGCGGTGCCGCCCGTGCGCAAACCCTTCAAGACGAGATTGGACTATTCGAAATCTAATGAGCCAGAACAACCAGATCGACCCGCGTGGCCCGCGCTTCGGAGCCGCAATCACCAACCTGCTGAGCCTGATCATCTTTTTCTTGGCACTAGATTCGAGCACCGCTACCCTGGCGTTCGTTTTGCTCGCCTACGTTTGGTTCACATTCCTTTGGGGAGCCAACTATGGCAACCAGCGCCACCCATACGGCGTGCTGTTCAAGAAATTCGTTCGCCCACGTCTGCAAGCGCCTAGACAACTTGAGGATGCTCGCCCACCACGCTTTGCTCAGCTGGTCGGCTTGATCGTGGCCTCGGCAGGTTTCATCCTTGGCTTCACAATTGGTGCACTTGGTGTCGCAATTGCTGCAGGCGCCTTGTTTGTGGCTTCTGTGCTGCAGGCATACTTCGGCTTCTGCCTCGGTTGCCAGTTGTATCTGGGGCTTCGCCGAATTGGAGTTATTCGCGATTAGCGAGCTGGAGCGACTTGCGCATTGCCTCGCGAGCGCGACGGCGATCACCGGCGGCGTCGTAGGCGAGGCCGAGGGCAAACCAGCTCAGGTAATCGTCGGGCTTAGCCTCTGCGAGTTTCTTCTGTCGTTCGAACTCTGCGGCTGCCGAGGCCTTGGTCGGGCGGCCGGATGGTCGAATCTCCAGGTCGAAAACCGGCCACTGCCCTGCGGCTTCAATCTTTCGACCAAGCTTCTCGACCGCGGCTCCGAATATGAACTCTCGAACAGTGAGCACGATGGCGACGACCGGAAAAAACAAAAGCAACGAACCCATTGCGATGCCGACAACCTTGCCGGTTTCGATCATCCTGATTGCCTGACTGCCCAGCAAGTAACAGTAGAGCAGGGTCAAAAGACCCATGATGAACGCGAAGAATTTTGAGGTCATAGACCGAGTACCGCTTGCAGGCCCACGGTAAGCCCGCGAGCGCCAACCGCAAAGCGCAGCGAGGCGAGGATGCCCGTGGTGTAAGCCTTGACCGAGCTGGTCTCGTGGGCGATGGTCAGCACTTCGCTTTCGCCGCCGAGAACGACCTCTTGCTTGGCCGCTATGCCGGCCAGTCGAAGGCTGTGAATTGGAACACCGGCAACGACTTGCCCGCGCGCCGCCTGACCAACCCCAGGAAGAAGAATCGGCTTGGCATCGCGCGAATGCGAGATCAGCTCGGCAGTTCGGATAGCGGTGCCAGATGGCGAGTCAACCTTGCCGGCATGATGCGCTTCGATGATTTCAATCGAGTCAAAAAACTTTGCCGCCTCGGCAGCGAACTTCGTGGCAAGCATCGACCCGATAGAAAAGTTTGGAACAACGACAACGGCGGAGTTACTGCCCTCGAGCTCTTTAGCAATCTGATCTAGGTGCAGCTGCGACCAGCCAGAGGTGCCGACTACGACTTTCTGCTTATTGCTAATCGCGTGAGCAACCACCTGCTTGCTGACCTCGAGATTGGTGACGTCAAAAATAACGTCGGCACCGACAGTCTGCGAGAGCTCACTCTTTGAGTCGAGTGCGGAATGCAGCGAGAGGTCTTGCGCGGCATCGATTAGTTCGAGCGCGAGCTTGCCCATGCGACCGGTTGCACCGATTACCGAAACTTTGATGGTCATAGCAATGAATTTACCAATCTAGATAAAAGCGTCGAAAGTCTTTTCTTCGACATCACCAACGGCGACGATGCTGCGCTCGCGGCCGAGCAGGTCGGCGGCAAGTGACTGAACGTCGGCAAGCGTCACTGACTCAAAGTTGCGGATGGTCTCATCCAAGTCATAGAACTCGCCGGTGGACAGCTCGGTGCCGATCAAGCGATTCATGCGAGCCATGGTGCTCTCGAACTTAAGCGCCAGGCCACCGGAAATGTTGCCCTTGGCGAGGTCGAGTTCATCGAGTCGGATGCCGTCGTTTGCGACCTTGGCGAGCTCTTCGAGCATGAGGCGGGTTACCTCCTCGGCCTTGGCAGGCGTGCAGCCGGCGTAAAGTCCGAAGGTTGAGCCATCGGAGTAGCCCTGATTGAAGCTATAGACGCTGTAGGCCAGGCCCCGCTTTTCGCGGATTTCTTGGAACAGACGGCTCGACATTCCCCCACCGAGCACGGTGTTAAGGATGCCCATGGCATAGCGTCGCTCGTCGTTGGCAATTAGGCCCTGGCAACCGACCAGGATGTTTGCCTGTGCGATTGGCCGGTTGATTACCTTCAGACGCTCTGCCCGCTGGTAGCTGCCTTGACTGTTGCCGCGTCGCTCGGCTGGCATTGCCTTGAGCCCGAGATCCCAGCCAGCGCGAGTCAGTTCAGTTTCGACTAGCTTGACCAGGTCGGCGTGGTGAACGCCTCCGGCGGCAGCGACGACCAAGTCCTGCGGGCGATAGTTCTGGCCGTAGTACTCCCAAACCGCGTCGCGCGAAACAGCGGTGATGGTTTCGTTCGTGCCGCCAATCTGGCGACCGAGCGGAGTGTCACCGAGCACAGCAATCGAAAATGCCTCGTGCGCGACATCCTGTGGGTCGTCGTCGTTCATGGCCAGTTCTTCAAGGATGACGGTGCGCTCATTCTCGAACTCGGTCGGGTCGATCAGCGACGAAGTCAGCATGTCGGCAATTACATCGACGGCGAGCCCGAGCGCCTTGTCTTGCACGCGAGCGTAGTAAGAGGTGCTCTCTTTGCCGGTGGCGGCGTTGGATGAACCGCCAACGCTATCGAATGCAACGGCGATATCTAGAGCGCTGCGGCGCTTGGTGCCTTTGAAGAGCAGATGCTCAAGAAAGTGAGTTGATCCGAAGTGTCCGTTGGTTTCATCGCGTGAGCCGACAGCAACAGAGAACGAGATGCTCGCACTCTGCGAACCTGGCACGTGCTCGCTTAAAACGCGAACACCGCTCGGGAGCACCGACCGATGAACGGTGGTGCCGCCCGAAGCGGTGAACGAAAGCTCGCTCTGGTTTGGGTCAAAGTAAATTTCAGACACAGCCAGAGCCTAGGCCCTACTCCTCGTCGGCAGACTCGGCAGCGTCGCCCTCAGTCACAGGACTGAGCGAAAGCTTGCCGCGGTCATCAATCTTGGTGATCTCGACCTGAATCTTTTGTCCTACCTCAAGCACGTCTTCGACGTTCTCAACGCGCTTGCCGGCAAGCTTCTTGAGCTCGCTGACGTGCAGCAGTCCATCCTTGCCAGGAAGCAGCGAGATGAACGCACCGAACGTTGCCAGCTTGACTACGGTTCCGAGGAAACGCTCGCCAATCTCTGGAACGTGTGGGTTTGCGATGGCGTTGATTCGTGCCTTTGCAGCCTCTGCCGAAGGACCATCGGTTGCACCGATGTAAACGGTGCCGTTGTCTTCGATCGAGATGTCTGCGCCGGTCTCTGCCTGAATCTCGTTGATCATCTTGCCCTTAGGGCCAATGACCTCGCCGATCTTGTCAACAGGGATCTGAACTGCAATCACGCGTGGCGCGGTTGGCGCCATCTCGTCTGGCTCGCTGATCTCCTCGGCCATGATGTCGAGAATGCTCAAACGTGCTTCGCGAGCCTGAGTCAGCGCACCTGCGAGAACCGAAGCAGGAATTCCATCGAGCTTGGTGTCTAGCTGAATTGCGGTAACGAACTCGCGAGTTCCGGCGACCTTGAAGTCCATGTCGCCGAGTGCGTCTTCAGCACCCAGGATGTCGGTGAGCGCGGCGTACTCGGTCTTGCCGTTGATCTCATCCGAGATGAGACCCATAGCGATACCGGCTACTGGAGCCTTCAGTGGCACACCTGCGCTGAGCAGCGCGAGAGTCGATGCACAGACCGAACCCATCGAGGTCGAACCGTTCGAACCGAGCGCCTCTGAAACCTGACGGATGGCGTATGGGAACTCTTCGCGGCTAGGCAGAACTGGAACCAGCGCGCGCTCTGCAAGAGCACCGTGGCCAATCTCGCGACGCTTTGGAGTGCCAACACGGCCGGTTTCGCCGGTTGAGTAAGGCGGGAAGTTGTAGTTGTGCATGTAGCGCTTGGTGGTGACCGGGGTCAGCGCGTCGATCTGCTGCTCCATCTTGAGCATGTTCAAGGTGGTGATTCCCATGATCTGAGTCTCGCCGCGCTCGAAGATGGCCGAACCGTGCACGCGAGGAACCACGTGGATCTCTGCGGTGATTGGGCGGATGTCGCGAAGGCCACGACCGTCGATGCGGATGCCCTCTTTGAGCACGCGGGTACGAACAATCTTCTTGGTGACCGACTTGTATGCAGCCGAGAACTGAGCCATTGCTGCCTCGTCAAACTTCTCGGCGAGCTTGGCCTTGGTGGTCTCCTTGACCTGGTCGTCTGCATCCTGGCGGGCGACCTTGTCTGCGATCTGGTAGACCTTTGACAACTCTGCCGAAGCCTCTGCGTAAACGGCGTCGTACATTTCGTCGGTGTAAGGAAGGAACACTGGGTATTCCGCGGTTGCCTTGGCAGCCTTGGCAGCCAAACGAGCCTGGGCCGCTACGAGCTCCTTGATGAATGGCTTTGCAGCAACAAGACCCTCAGCAACGATGTGCTCGCTAGGTGCGGTGGCTCCGCCCTTGATGAGCTCCCACGCGTTCTCGGATGCCTCTGCCTCAACCATCATGATGGCGACGTCTTCGACGCCGTTCTCAACGATGACGCGACCGGCAACAACCATGTCGAATACTGCGCGCTCGAGCTGCGAGTACTTAGGGAATGCAACCCACTGACCTTCGATGAGAGCAACACGCACTCCACCGATTGGACCCGAGAATGGCAGGCCTGCAAGCTGAGTCGACATCGAAGCTGCGTTGATTGCAACTACGTCGTAAAGCTCGTCTGGCTCGATTGCCAAAACAGTTACAACGACCTGAACCTCATTGCGAAGCCCGTCAACGAATGATGGGCGCAGTGGGCGGTCGATTAGACGGCAAGTAAGAATTGCCTCGGTCGAAGGGCGGCCCTCACGACGGAAGAACGAACCAGGGATCTTGCCGGCTGCATACATGCGCTCTTCAACGTCGATGGTCAACGGGAAGAAGTCGAACTGATCCTTTGGCTGCTTTGAAGCGGTGGTTGCCGAAAAGAGCATGGTCTCTTCGTCAATGTAGACGCTGGCGGCACCCTGTGCCTGCTGCGCCAAACGGCCGGTCTCGAAGCGAATGGTTCGCTTTCCGTGCTTGCCGTTGTCGATAATTGCGGTTTCGTAAACGGTGCCGCTCATGGTTTCAATGTTTTGACCCATTTGGTCTCCTCTTTAAACGTCGCGCAGGCAAGGCGCGCAAAACGTAATTTCGTTTTTCGCGCTGTGCTTGCGTGAGTGAGAGCCAAAAACTAATTCCGCACCTTGCGGAGGCCTGGTCTGCAGTAAAAACCCTTGGGAATCGTTTCTCAAGAACTTCAACCGAAGACCAGCAATCTGGCTTTCGCTCACTAAGCAGGTTACCAGCGGGGTGCGACAAAGACCAGAGCCGACATCCCGCGGGAAAAACGAAAACCGCCCCGATTTCTCGAGGCGGTTTCCAAAGACTTGCGATTACGCGGCGTCTTGTCGAAGACAAGCTATCGACGAAGCCCAAGTCGCTCGATCAAGTTACGGTAACGCTCAATGTCGACACCCTGCAGGTAGCCCAGCAGGCGGCGACGCTGACCAACGAGGATCAAGAGGCCACGACGGCTGTGGTGGTCGTGCTTGTGGTCCTTTAGGTGCTCGGTGAGGTCTTTGATGCGCTGGCTAAGCACAGCGATCTGGACTTCTGGAGAACCGGTGTCACCCTCGTGAGTTGCGTACTCCTTGATAATTGCAGTCTTTACTGCGGCATCTAATGCCATTCGGTATCTCCTTCTGTCCGCTGCGCGGCGCAAATCACGGGATGTGTTTGCTCTCTTTATCCGCGGCCGTTACACGGCAACCTGTCGAGTTTAGCCGTTAAGACCTGCGAAGCCAAGCCGAAGTTGCTCGAATGGCTCGAGACAGTGATTTAGGGGTTGATGCCAGTCGATGGAGCAGCTGACGGTGCGAGCTGCCCCGGCTGCATCGGCAACTGGCCGTTTGGCACCTGGAACTGACCGTTTGGTCCACCAGGCAGTTGGCCGTTCATCCTTGGGTTGAAGCCATTGTCGTCTGGACCACCGAAGCGGTGATCGTCGCCGAAGTTGCCGAAGCCGAAGCGCGACATTGGGCCCTCGCCACGGTGCTCGCCTACCTTTACGCCTGCGACAAAGGTGCCGCCGAGGATGAGTGCGCCGCCAACGATTGCTGCGGTTAGTTTGCCGTTCTTGGTCTTGAGCCACGGCTGCTTTGCCCCATTTTCGACGTCATACGGAGACTCGGGTGCTGGGGTTGGGGTTTCGATCTTCTTGGCCATTACTGATCCTTCTTTCGGGGAACTTCTGCACTCAGAGTGGCGATTGAGGCTCCATTTTTGCTGTGCGTTCACTGGGCGTTATCAGGGAGGGGCTCATCCTAGATCTCGAGGGCCACCCTGATCTTTTCGATGTCGCGATTGATCTCGGCGACAAGGTCTTCTACCCCGGTGAATTTCTCCGCCTTGCGAACGAATGCGACGTATTCGAGGGTCACGAGTTTGTCGTAAAGGTCGAGTCCGGTGTGATCAAGCACGAATGCCTCGGCCAGCCTCGGCACGGCCTGAAAAGTTTCGTTGATGCCGATCGAGATTGCGGTTGGAAGCCTTTGACCGTCAACGTGCATCCAGCCGGCGTAGACGCCATCGAGCGGGAGGTAGCCCTCTGCCTCGCGTGAAATGTTTGCCGTTGGAAAACCGATTGTGCGTCCAATTTTGAGTCCGTGCTCAACCAGGCCCGTGGTCAGGTGAGGGCGACCGAGCAGTCTGGCGGCGTGCGCAATGTCGCCGGCATCCAAGGCGTTCCGAATCGCACTGGTTGACACGACAGTGCCATCGAGAATGTAGCGTTCAACCGCCTTGAACTCGAAGCCGAACTGCGAGGCAAGGCTGGCAAGCATTTGGCAGTCGCCAGTTGCGCCTGCACCAAAGCGGAAGCCCTCGCCCACCATGACCGACTTCGCCTTCAGAGTGTCAACCAAGATGCTCTTCACGAAAGTCTCGGCGGGCATTGCGGCTAGCTCAGGTGAGAAATCCAGATTCAAAACCGCATCGATGCCGCACTCTTCGATGCGATGGTTCTTTTGCCTCGCCCCGAGAATCGGAAGCGGTGCCCCACCAGGTTTGAGCACCTCGAGTGGATGCTGATTGAAAGTCACCACTACCGACTTGATGCCGTGTTTGCCTGCGGCATCGGTGAGTTGGTTTAACAAGTAGGCGTGCCCCAAATGGATGGCGTCGTACTTGCCAATGGTTAGAGCCACCGGCCCAAAGTCGCTCGGCACCTCCTGGAGCGAATTCCAGATCTCCACTAGGCCTTGTTTCGACGAAGCCAAATCAAGCCCAGGATGGGCAATGCAAGCGGAACCAGTCCGTAGCCGATGCCGAACTTCGACCAGACGGTTGGGTGTTGGAAAAGTTCCGGGGCTAGGAAACTGAGCGCACCGACAACGATGACGCCGATGAGTTCAAACCAGATGGTGGCCCTGGCAATCGCCTTGGCCCTAGCGCCTGTGCGAGCAAGGTTGATAGTTGCAAGGATGTAGACCAGCGCGCTGAGCGCCGAGAGGCTATAGGCAAGCGGGGCGTCGTTGAACTTGGTGGCCAGTTGATACAAGGCACGAGCCGAAGCCGAAATTGCGAAGACGGCATAGACCGCAATGAGGAGTCTGCCGATGCCGAGCGAGCGTTTTTGATTTGCCACCCGTAAAGCCTAAGCCAGTCGGTTTACCTAATCGCGGGTTTAGTTGCCGGCTGGCTTTGGGCTTGGTAGCCCTTTAGAAATGTCAATCAGCGACTCAACTCGCACTGCCTCAGGAAGCGAAAGCACGCTGCTCGAGGCGATTGCACCCTGCTGGTCTTGACGAAGCAGGAACTTGCCGACCGCGCGGTTGGCCAGGTTCTCGGCACCGCAGATGGTCAGGTTCACAGTGAACACAGCCTGATAAGGAAGCGGCGCCACATCGGCACCCAGCGGCGGTGTCGGAATCTTGCTCGGGTTCAGAGTTGCTTCAGTTCCGGCCGCCGTGTGCTTCACGTCATACTGCGAGGCCGCCGACTTGATGTTGTCGTTTCCTGGGCTGACCACGTCGCGCGTCGGATCGCTGCCGGTGACGATAGAGGCACCGGTCAGGCCAGCGGTGGTTGCGGCCGAGTAGGTCATGATCGCGATGCTGCCATCGACAAGAGTGGACGAATCGAGTTGAAAACCCAGGGTGCCCTTGATCTTGCTGTTGCTGAAACCAGAATCTAACCGCTTCATCCAGTCGACAACCGACTGCAACGCGTTTGCATCTGCCTCTGGGGAAACCACGATGGGTTGGGCGGTCAGCGCGAGACTCGGGTTGTCCTTGTGGATTTGCGGGTCATCCCAGCTGGTAATCGAACCAGAGAGAATGCCGCCGAGGCTCTTTGCCGAAAGTTGCACCTGAGTGCCGTCTGCAAAGTATGCGATGACCAGGCCGGCGTCAATCGCGAAAGGCGCGGTGACCAACGCGGTGCAGGTTGCGGCATCTGGTGTGCCACTCGAGATCACGATATCTGGCTCAGCCTTGGCGGTTGCCACTGCGATCGACATTCCTGAACAGGCGGCCGTTAGTGCATCCTGCCAACCGGAAACAACCGAATCGAGGCTTGGCTCAAACGACACTTTGGCTGTGCCATCGATGCAGGTGTGTGTCTGCTCGGCCTCCTGAGCCAGAAGCTCTGGTGGCTTAGGCGGGGTGCAGGCGCTGAGCGAGACAATCAAAGCTGAGGCCAGGATGATGGCAGCGATGTTCTTAGGTGTCTTCAATTCCTGCATCCGTTTCTATTCTTAATTTCACGCCGAAAGCGCGGTGCTGATAATCAGCACCGCGCTTCGACTAGTGACTTTGTTTAGCCAACCTTGGCAACCAAGGCGACTGCCGCGGTCTTCAATGCGCCGGTAAGAGCAACATACTTCAGGTCGCCTGCATAGGCAGGTGCACAGGTGTTGATTACGTACTTGAAGAAGCGAGCGACTGCCGAGTTGTCAGTGCTTGGGTTGTTGTGAGCCAGACCGTAGGTAACTACCGACAGGTTGTAGGCAGTCTTGGCGATTGCCGCAACCGACTTGGTCTTGCTGCTTGCGAACTTAGTGGTGTAAGCGAACTGCACCAAACCGTTGGTTGCAATCTTCTGCTGAGCCAGGAACTGAGCTGCGCCAGTAACCGAAGGCAGAACGAAGTTGCCGTCTGCGTTCTTCACTGCTGCGAAGCTAAGTGCCTTACCGAGGGTGTCCTTGAGGTCTGCGTAACCGATCGAGAACTGCTTGGTGTGGGTGTCGGCAACCAGTGCTGCCGAGTTTGCCTCTGAGTTGCCCACTGGCGACGAGACGCCAGTTGCGGTAGCCCAGGTGCCCGAGTTGCTCCAACCGGTTGCCCCGGTAGCCATCAGCCAGTTAGCGAAGTTCTGGGTGGTGCCCGACGAACCCGAGCGGTAGTTCACGATGATGTTGCTTGCAGGAAGCGAAACCTTTGGGTTGAGCTTTGCAATGGCAGCGTTGTTCCAAGTGGTGATGTCACCGCGGAAGATCTTGCCGATGGTTGGGCCATCTAGCTTCAGACCCGAAGCGATGCCTGGGAGGTTGTAAGCGATTGCAATTGGGCCACCGACCAGTGGTACGTATAGAAGGTCGTTTGGCTTGCTGTCGGTGTCGGCGTAAGACCAGTCCGAGGCGCCGAAAGGCTTGGTGCCGTTAGCAAATGAGGTGCGTCCTGCACCCGAGCTGCTAGCGGTGTAAGAGATGGTGTCGCCAGCTGCGTTTGAAGTACTGTCGCTGTTGTAGTCAATTACGCAAGCGGTCAGAATTCCACCCGCGAACGATGAGCCCTCACCGCTGACGGTGGTGCCTGCTGCGTCAGCCGCAACTCCCGATCCGATAAGCGAAGCGGTCAGCGCGATGGCTGCAAGGGTTGCCTTGGCCTGTAGTCGCATTATTTCTCCTTGTTTTTGTTTGGTCGATGTATTCGACATAAGTAGTGAACGATTTGGAGGTGAACGAGCGGGCTTTACGAGGTAAACCGAAGGTTAAGTTTCGGTAGATTTTCTAGCCGAAGTGGCCGTTGACGTAGTCGTTGGTGCGTGGGTCAATTGGGCGGTTGAAGACATCCTCGGTGGCACCGAACTCGACAACGGTTCCAGGATTGCCGTCCTCAGCTAGGAAGAAGGCAGTCTGCTGGGACACGCGCTGAGCCTGCTGCATGTTGTGAGTCACGATCACGATGGTCATCGATTCCGAAATCTCTTCGATGGTTTCCTCGATGCGGCGGGTTGAACCCGGGTCCAGAGCCGAGCAAGGCTCGTCCATGAGCAGCACCTGTGGCTCCATAGCAAGCGAGCGAGCGATGCATAGGCGCTGCTGCTGACCACCCGAAAGCGAAATCGCTGGCTCGTTCAGGCGATCTTTCACTTCGTTCCAGATGCTCGCGCGACGAAGCGAGGTTTCGACAAGCTCATCTGCGTTTGTAACTTTGCGGCCGGAGAGCTTGAGCCCAGACAGGATGTTCTCTTTGATGCTCATGGTTGGAAACGGGTTTGGCTTCTGGAAGACCATTCCGATCTTGATTCGCACATCAACCGGGTTGACCCCATCGCCATAAATGTCCTGGCCGTCTAGCAGCACGGCACCGGAGAGACCGGCGCCTGGAATCAATTCGTGCATCCGGTTGAGGGTTCGAATAAATGTGGACTTGCCGCAGCCAGACGGGCCAATCAGCGCGGTCACCTGGTTCTCGGGGAAGGTTAGGTTCACGTCGCTGAGCACGTGGCGCTCGCCGAACCAGACGTTGATGTCCTCGCTGCGCAGGTGTGCCTGCGGAGTAATCAGTTGAGTCACTATTACTTCCTCTTCTTAGGGGTCTTGAGCTGCTTGTTTCCGCCGATAGCGCGGGTGAGCGTGAAGATGATGAGAACCAGGAACAGGACAATCAAAGCCGCACCCCAGGCGCGTTGCACCGAATAGTCGGTGCTGAGCGAAAGGTTGCCAAACAGGTAGGTTGGCAGGGTTTCGATTTGGCCGGCGAAGATGTTGAGGTTGGTTCCCGCCGACGGGTTCACCGTGAGCAAAAGCGGTGCGGTTTCACCGATGATTCGCGCGACTCCGAGCAGAACCGCTGTCACAATTCCCGACTTGGCCGCCGGTAACACCACCTGAAGGAACATGCGGTAGTTGGGAGCGCCAAGCCCAAGCGCGGCTGAACGCAGATCGGTTGGCACCAATCGAAGCGCCTCTTCGCAGACACGTGCCACCGTGGGCAGCATCAGCGGCATCAACGCGAGCGAGCCTGTGATTCCGCTCTGTCCCGACCAGTGAGTCACGATCATTGCCGAGTAGATGAAAAGACCCGAAACCACCGAGGGCAAACCAGACATCGACTGGATGAGCGAACGAATGAAGTTTCGACCACTTGCGCGCGACTCAGTCAAATAGATTGCCACGCCGATGCCAAGCGGAACGGTTACCAGCGTGGTGAAGCCAACGACCAGAATCGAACCGAGCACGGCGTGACCGAGGCCACCGTAATCAAGGCTTGTGGTTGGTGAAATGTAAGTCGCATTTTGACTAATGAAGCTCCAGCGCATCATGCGAAGGCCCGCTTCGAAAACCGCGACCAGAACCGAACTGAGCAACACAGCGACGAGAACCGTGAAGAACACGGTGAAAACAATCAGCGCAGCATCCTGGCGGCCACGCTTCTTGAACAGGTAGCCACCGATGCCGACCGATGCAATGAGTTGCAGCGGCACAAAGAGAACCAGCAGAC
This sequence comes from uncultured Micrococcales bacterium, assembly GCA_903909605.1. Classification (GTDB taxonomy): domain Bacteria; phylum Actinomycetota; class Actinomycetes; order Actinomycetales; family Microbacteriaceae; genus Rhodoluna. The sequence continues at coordinate 46,824 of CAIVWH010000021.1, forward strand.
CGATGGCGCCATCCAGGCCTAAAAGCACCGTGACCGCGGCGGCAACCGCGGCTGGCAAAACGCTGGCCAGGGTGACAAGCAAAATGTTGCGACTGTTGCGGCGCTTCCAGGGTGCGCTTGTGGGGCGAGTCTTCGCTGCGATTACTTGCGCCATGGCTGAGCCCTGTTCACGATGTAACCGGCCAAGAAGTTGATCAGCAGTGTGGTGATGAATAGCACGACACCGGCGGCCATCAGGCCCGATCGCTCGTAATCGCTGGCATTGCCGAGCTTGCCAAGAATCATCGAGGCAATCGAGCCGCCTCGCGCCTCGGTGAGGTCTGCCCAGTTGATGTCGAATGACAAATTGAGCACGAAGAAAATCGCCACGGTTTCACCGAGCGCGCGGCCAAGCCCAAGCAGCGTGCCGCCGACAATTCCACCGGATGCGGTTGGCAAGATCACCTTGGTAAACGTCGATGCCATTGACCCACCTAGTGCCTTGGCCGCATTGATGAGGTCTCTATCCATCTGTGAAAAGATTTCGCGAGTGACCGACGTGATGATTGGAACAATCATGACTGCCACAATCCAGCCTGCGATAAATGGTGAGCGCGAGAAGTTGCCACTGGTATTTGCAAACAACGGCAGCCAGCCGAGGTAGTGATTGAGCAGCTTGGCCCATCCCTCGGCAACCGGTGAAAACACGAACAGCCCCCAAAGACCAATCACCACGGATGGAAGCGCCGCGAGCAGGTCGACTAGCAGAGTCACAACTCGAGCAATTGGCTTGGGTGCAAGAAATTCAATTAGATAGGCCAACGCGATTGCCATCGGCACGGCAAGAATTACGCCGAGGATTGCGAGCAAGATCGAGCCGTAAAGCATCGGGAAGATTTGCATGATCATCGGCTGCACCGAATCGTCCCACTTGGATCCTGTGATGAAACCGATTCCCTCGTGCTGGAATGCCGGCCAAGCTCGAATCATCAGGAAGATGAGCACGAGAACGACCAGAACGATTGAGAAGTAAGCGGTGCCGGTAGTGATTCCGAAGAAAATGCGATCGCCGAGAAGAGTCGGCTTGACGGTTAGCCGACGACGCTGTGGCGCTGGCTTGGTCTCGACGGGCATGCGTTCATGCTCGCCAGCGCGGGTAAAGGCAACATAGTCGGCAAGTTAACGGAAGGTTAATTGTGCTGCCGACGATGCCCGCGGTTCTTGTGGGCTTTGTTTGCCGCCCTTTAGCCATTCCAGATCTGCTGCATGCGGAACAGCATGACCACGGCGGTCAGCGAGGCCGCCGCAAGCACCAAAGTTGACCAGCGGGTGCGCTCGACCAGGGCCCAGAATCCCGAGCCAACCGGGATGATCAGGGCTACTAAGACATAGGCGAAGAACTCCACCGTGTCTTGCTTGGCCTTTGCCCCACCGGCGACCAGCACGACGCTGGTTACGGCCTGAGCGAGCAAGCCAAGTTCAACAAGTGCCAATGTGCCTAGCGAAAAGCGGCTTGGCTTGCGCTTGAGAGTGCCGAGAATCACCAGGATGAGCGCAACCGTCAAATCGACAAAGACCTGCAGGCCCAGCAGCCAACCAATCACATTTCCTCCTTGGCAAACACCACGAGCGACTTCAATTGCTGGCCGTGAGGCTCGAGCATCGCCACAACTCTATCGCCGCGCACACCCGCCACTACTTCAGCAAGCGAGCCAGCCGAGCGAGAAATTCGTTTGCCGTGACGCAAGTCGATTTCGTCTTGCTCGCTGAGTTCACAAAGCTCGAAACCGCTCACAGCCTCGCGCATCGATGTGACCACAAGAGACTCTCGACTAAGCCCTTCAAGGCCTTGCGCGTCAGCAACCGCATAACCACCGATTCGAGTGCGGCGAAGAGAAGTGAGATGCCCGAGCGAACCAAGTGCGCGGCCAAGATCGCGAGCAAGGGCACGGATGTAGGTTCCGCTGGAACAGCTGATTCGAACATCCAGGTCGAGGAATTTGTGACCCTCGAGCATTTGCTCGCGCGGCTCGCCAAGAATGACAAACTCTGAAACCGTCACCGGTCGCGACTTGAGCTTTACCTCGTCGCCACCGCGAACGAGTGCGTAGGCGCGTTTGCCATCGACCTTGATGGCACTGACAGATGAGGGCACCTGATCAATCTCGCCGGTGAGCCTGGCGACCTCTTCTCGGATGCGCTCGATAGAACAATCAGCGAGCGAACCGAAGTCGGTCACCTCGCCTTCGGCATCGTCGGTGATGGTTGCGGCGCCGAGGCGGATGGTGGCCTCATAGGTTTTGTCTTGGCCGACGATGAAGGTCAGCAATTTGGTGCCGGAATCGATTCCGATCACCAGTAGCCCGGTTGCCATCGGGTCGAGAGTTCCGGCGTGGCCGACCCGCCTGGTGCCCGCTACCCCACGCAGCTTGGCAACTACATCGTGGCTGGTCCAGCCGGCCGGCTTATCAATCAGCGCCAGACCCGAAGACATCTAGTTCTCGTCGGACTTTTCGTCGTGAGCCTTCGGCTCTTTGTAAGGGTTTGCCTCACCGGCGAAGTTAGCTTTGGCAGCCAAATCGTGCACCTGCTCGTCGCGCGCCTTCGCGGCCGCAAGCAACTCGTTCATGTGCGCCGCGGTCTCGGGAATCTCGTCGGACTCGAACTCGATGGTTGGGGTGAGTCGTATCGACAAACCTCGACCCACCTCGCGGCGAATCAGCCCCTTGTTGCGCTCAATGATCTCGGTGCTTTGCTTTTTGTCTTCGTCGCTGCCATAGACCGTGTAGAAGATTTTCGCGTGTTGCAGATCGGGAGTAACTCGAACATCGGTGATGGTGACGAAGCCCAGGTCGGGATCCTTGACGGCGCGCTCAAGAGCCTCGGCCACCAACACCTTAATTCGTTCTGCCAGTTTTCTGGCGCGTGCGTGATCAACCAATTTAGACTCGCGGCTTCTCGCGCATCTCGTAGGTCTCGATGATGTCTTCGAGTTGCAGCTCGTTGAAGTCGCTCAGGCCGATACCACATTCGTAGTCGGTCTTGACCTCGTTTGCATCATCCTTGAAACGCTTGAGCGATTCGATCTTCTGCTTGTCTGCGATGACCTTGCCATCGCGAAGCACGCGAGCCATTGCGTTGCGCTTGATTGAGCCCGAGCGAACAATCGAACCTGCGATGGTTCCAACCTTCGAAGACTTGAACAGTTCGCGAACCTCTGCGGTGCCGACCTGAACTTCTTCGTACTCTGGCTTGAGCATGCCCTTGAGTGACTTCTCGATGTCCTCGAGTGCCGCATAGATGACCGTGTAGTGACGAATGTCGACACCCTCGCGATCGGCGCGCTCCTTGGCCTTGTTGTCTGGCTTGACGTTGAAGCCGATGATGATCGCACTGTCGACGGTTGCCAGGTTGACATCCGACTCGGTAATTGCACCCACACCGCGGTGGATGATGCGCAGCTGAACCGAATCGTCGACCTCAATCTTGAGCAGCGAGTCTTCGAGGGCCTCAACGGCACCGGAAACGTCTCCCTTGATGATGAGGTTGAGTGACTCGACCTTGCCTTCTTCGAGTGCCTTGGTGAAGTCTTCGAGACTGACGCGCTTGCGGGTCTTGGCCAGCAGAGCGTTGCGGTCGGCGGCTTCGCGCTTCTCGGCAATCTGACGGGCCTGGCGCTCGTCTTCTGTGACCACGAAGGTGTCACCGGCGCGAGGAACCGACTGCAGACCGAGAACCTGAACCGGGCGGCTCGGGCCAGCGGCCTCAACTGCGTTTCCGTTCTCGTCGAACATCGCACGAACACGGCCGTGGGCCGCACCTGCGACGATCGAGTCGCCGACCTCGAGGGTTCCCGACTGGATGAGTACGGTAGCAACCGCACCGCGCCCCTTGTCGAGGTTCGCCTCGATGGCAACACCGCGAGCATCGCGGTTTGGGTTGGCACGAAGATCGAGGGCGGCATCTGCGGTCAGCAGAACCGCGTCGAGCAACTCTGGGATGCCCTTGCCGGTCAACGCCGAAACGTCAACGAACATGACATCGCCACCGTATTCCTCGGCGACCAGGTTGAACTCGGTCAACTGCTGACGAATCTTGGCAGGGTTTGCACCCTCCTTGTCGACCTTGTTCACTGCGACAACGATTGGCACACCTGCAGACTGAGCGTGGTTCAACGCTTCGACGGTCTGTGGCATGACGCCGTCGTCTGCAGCGACAACAAGAATCGCGATGTCGGTAACCTGCGCACCACGCGCACGCATGGCGGTGAACGCCTCGTGACCAGGGGTGTCGATGAAGGTAATGGCGCGATCGATGCCCTCGTGCACGGCGTGCACCTGGTAGGCACCGATGTGCTGGGTGATTCCACCGGCTTCGCCGGCCTGAACGTTAGCGTTACGAATCGAGTCGAGCAGACGAGTCTTACCGTGGTCGACGTGACCCATGACGGTCACAACTGGCGGACGGAACTCGAGCTCATCCTCTTCATCGAACTCGGTCGAGATGTCGACACCGAATGAGGTGAACAGCTCACGCTCTTCATCCTCAGGCGAGACGACCTCAATCTTGTAGCCGAGCTCTTCACCGAGAATCTGGAAGGTCTCGTCGTCGAGCGAAGCTGTAGCCGTGGTCATTTGTCCGAGGTGGAACAAAACAGTGATCAGCTGACCCGCATTCGCATCAATTTTGTCTGCGAAGTCTTGGATGCTCGCACCGCGACGCAGGCGAACAACAGTGTTGCCATCGCCGCGTGGAACGATTGCGCCACCCAGGCTAGGTGCTGAACGCTGTTCGAACTCTTCGCGCTTTTCGCGCTTTGACTTACGGGCCTTGTTGCGGCCGCCACCCTTTCCAAATGCGCCTGCCGTGCCGCCACTGCGACCACCGCGGCTCGGGCCACCGCCCGGACGAGGAGCTCCGAAGCTAGGTGCACCTGCGCCACTACCGGCACCCGCGCCACCGAAACCTGGGCGTGGACCGCCGAAGCCTGGGCGACCTGGGCCACCGGCACCAGCCGGACGAGGACCACCTGGACGACCAGCGCCACCTGGGCCACCGACACCAGCCGGACGAGGACCACCTGGGCGACCTGCGCCATCGCGGTTGCGCGAAGGTGCGAACGGATTGTTGCCACCTGGTCGGGCCATTGGGCGAGGAATGCCCATGCCCTGTGAAGCGGCGAAAGGATTATTGCCCGGACGAGGAATGCCAGGAACTGCACTTGGTGCGGCCGGAGCAGTCGAACTTGTCGGCGCGGCCGGAGCCTCCGCTGCAGGTGCGACTGGAGTTTCTGCGACTGGAGCCGCTGGCTTGCGAGCACCAGGCTTCGGCGCAACTGGTGCGTCGGCCTCAACCGCAGGAGTCTCGGCAACCGGCTCTGCAGCCTTAGCCTTCGGGGCCTTCTTTGGCGCCTCTTCCTTTGGCTTGGCATCAGGGAACGCCTCGCGAAGTCGCTTAGCGACCGGCGGGGTGATCGTTGATGAACCGCTCTTTACGAACTCTCCGAGTTCAGCGAGCTTTGCCAAAGCAACCTTGGAATCGATTCCAAGTTCTTTGGCGATGTCGTATACGCGTGGTAACGCCACTTAGTTTTCTCCTGTCTGGGGCCATCCCCAGTCAGGGCAGGCCGTTAAAGCTTGAGGGGACTCATTTCGAGCTACTCATTTTTTGCCAACATCGTTTCTGCCTGTTCTTTGCTAAGCGCTAAACCTGAGGCCTTGCCTCGCAGTGCTCTGGCGAAACCGCCTCGGTCGCCCGCGAGTTGAAGACATTCTTTGCTGGGATGAAGCCACGCACCGCGACCAGAAAGCGAGGCAAGTGGGTCGAAAGTCAATTCGCCGGAGCGAAGCACGACACGAAGCATTGCTTTTCGTTCGGAGCGCTGGCGACAGCCAACACAGGTTCTAACGGCATTCATTCTACCGACCAATCGGACACTTGGGCAGGGGCAATCGGGGTGAAAACCCCGCCGCTGACCTAGTCTTCGCCTTCGAGGATGCTCTCTGGCTGAACATCGATCTTGGCACCGGTCAGTTTGGCGGCCAGACGAACATTCTGGCCCTCCTTGCCGATGGCAAGCGATAGCTGGTAATCAGGCACCAGGGCACGAACGTGAACTGCCTTGGCCTCGCCGGTGGCCTTGGGGTCGCCTGGGTTGATGATGTAGGCGCTGGTCACCTTGGCTGGCGAAAGCGCCTGTGTTACGAATTCGCAAATGTCTGTCGAGTAGTCGACGATGTCGATTTTCTCTTCGTTGAGCTCTGCCTGAACCGCGCGAACACGTTGGCCGAGCTCGCCGATGCAAGCACCCTTTGCGTTGATGCCTGGCTCGTGCGCTCGAACCGCAATCTTGGTGCGGTGTCCCGCCTCGCGCGCAACCTGCACGATTTCGACGGTTCCCGCGGCGATCTCTGGCACCTCAAGAGCAAAGAGCTTGCGAACCAGAGTCGGGTGCGTGCGCGACACAGTCACCTGTGGCCCGCGGGTTCCCTTGTTCACGTTGGTCACCAATACACGGATGCGCTTGCCGTGTGAATAGTCTTCGCCCGGTACCTGCTCTTCCGGAGGAAGAACGGCTTCGATGCTGCCGAGGTCAACGTGAATCATGTAAGGGCGCGGACCCTGCTGAATCACTCCGGTTACGATGTCGTCTTTTTTGCCGGTGAACTCGCCGAACAGACCCTCGTCATTGATCTCGCGAAGGCGCTGAGCAATTACCTGCTTTGCGCTGTGCGCAGCGATGCGGCCAAAGTTCTCGGGGGTGACATCTTTCTCGCTCGAAGTCTCTTCGCCCTCATCCGTGACGGTTTCGAAAATTGAAACCTTGCCGGTCTTGGGGTCTAGGTGTGCACGACCCTGCGGAAGATTCTTGGGATCAGCGTGCACTGACTTGAAGTAGGCGGCGAGAATCGCGGCCTCAATGATCGACACCAGTTCGGTGAATGGAATCTCTTTTTCACGTTCGATGAGTCGCAGTACGCTCAGGTCGATATCCATGGGCTCGCCTTTCGGCCAATAGTCAGTTGTAGGTCGGAGCCGGCTAGGCCAGCTCTGCTACCACCGAGTTTAGCGAAAGTGCTCGGCGCTCGCCGCTTCGACGGTTCCAATGATCGACTTCGCCGTTTTCAAGGCCCTTGCCACAGATGACGATGTGCGGAACACCAATCAACTCGGCGTCTGAGAACTTGATTCCTGGCGAAACCTTGCGGTCGTCGAGGATGACCGACTTGCCCTTGGCCTCGAACTCGGCGGCGAGTCGCTCGGCGTGTTCAAATACCGAATCATCCTTACCGGTGGCGACGATGTAGACGTCGGCCGGAGAAACCGATTCTGGCCAGATGAGACCCTTGTCGTCGCGGTTTGCCTCGGCCAACACGGCTACCAGGCGGGTAACGCCGATTCCGTATGAACCCATGGTCACGGTCTGCAACTTGCCATTCTCATCGAGCACCTGAAGTCCTAGAGCCTGGGCATACTTGCGACCGAGCTGGAAAACGTGACCAATCTCGATGCCGCGGGCGAGCTCAAGCGGGCCGGAGCCATCCGGGGCTGGGTCGCCGGCACGAACCTCGGCAATGTCTGCGATGCCATCGGCATTGAAGTCGCGCCCCTTGACCAGGTCGAACACGTGCTTGCCTTCGACATTGGCTCCGCTAATCCAGCTGGTGCCGTCGACCACTCGCGGGTCGAGCAGGTAGCGAACCTTGGCTTCGCCTTCGAGGCCGAGCAGCGGATTGCCGTTTTTCACCGGGCCGATGTAGCCCTTGACCAATTCGGGGTGACGCTCGAAGTCGGCGTCTGTTGCCGGTTCAACATCATTCGGGCCGAATGCGGCCTCGGCGCGCTTTGCGTCAACTTCGCGATCGCCTGGAATGCCGACTACCACGAGTGAACGCTTTCCTTCTGGCGAGGTGAGCGCGAGTACCACATTCTTCAAAGTATGGGCAGCGTTCCAAACATGACCGCGACCGTGATTAGCATTTGCAAAATCGACAAGCGAATCGATGGTGTTGGTGTTTGGAGTGTCGTGCACCGTTGCCGCTGGCAGGCCATCCGAGTTCATTGCCTTTGGCACGACGGTCTTAACCGCTTCTACGTTTGCTGCGTAGCCACCTGGCGAACGCACGAAGGTGTCTTCGCCGATTGGGCTTGGCGACAAGAACTCCTCGGATGCGGATCCGCCCATTGCTCCGGCGTCGGCTTTCACGATTACATAGTCGACACCGAGTCGTGTGAAGATGCGTTCGTACGCATCGCGCTGCGCTTGATATGACTTCTCAAGCCCTTCGTCGGTGAGATCGAACGAGTAAGCGTCTTTCATGACGAATTCGCGACCTCGCAGCAAACCGGCTCGAGGCCTCGCCTCATCGCGATACTTGTTTTGAATTTGGTAGAGGCAAACTGGCAAGTCTTTGTATGACGAGTAAAGATCTTTCACCAACAAGGTGAACATCTCTTCGTGGGTTGGCGCGAGCAGGTAATCGGCCTTTTTGCGGTCTTGAAGTCGAAACAGGTTGTCGCCGTACTCGGTCCAGCGGCCGGTTTGCTCATATGGCTCGCGTGGCAGCAGCGCCGGAAAGAACACCTCTTGGGCCCCGGCGCGGTTCATCTCTTCGCGAACGATGCGCTCGACCTTGGCCTTTACTGCCAGGCCAAGCGGAAGCCAGGTGTAGACGCCAGGAGCAGCTCGGCGAATGTAGCCGGCTCGCAGCAGCAGCTTGTGGCTCTCGACCTCGGCTTCGGCCGGGTCTTCGCGAAGGGTGCGCAGGAACAGGGATGACAAGCGGATTGGCATAGGCCGAGTTTAGCCGAGCGGCATCAATCTGCAGGCTTGCTGCAGTGCCGAAGCCGGATGCCTAGTCTTTTTGCGCGACGACTACCTGAGGAGTGCCAACTTCGGATGGCGGCATGGTTGCCGCGATTCGGTTCGCTTCTTCGATCAGGGTTGCAACGATTTCGCTTTCGGGCACAGTCTTGACGACTTCGCCCTTCACAAAGATTTGCCCCTTGCCGTTGCCACTGGCGACACCTAGGTCTGCCTCGCGTGCTTCACCGGGGCCGTTCACAACGCAACCCATGACGGCAACACGAAGTGGCACTGTCAACTTTTCGAGGCCCTTGGTTACTTCGTTTGCAAGTGTGTACACGTCGACCTGTGCGCGGCCGCAAGAAGGACAAGAAACGATTTCAAGTTTGCGCGGGCGAAGGTTGAGGCTCTCGAGAATCTGCGAACCAACCTTAACTTCTTCGACCGGAGGAGCCGAAAGTGAAACGCGGATGGTGTCGCCGATGCCCTTGCTCAGCAACGCGCCGAAAGCGACCGAGGACTTGATTGTGCCTTGGAAGGCTGGGCCAGCCTCGGTTACTCCGAGGTGCAGCGGCCAGTCGCCACGCTCTGCGAGCAATTCGTATGCCCGCACCATAACCACTGGGTCGTTGTGCTTGACCGAAATCTTGAAATCGTGGAAATCATGCTCTTCAAATAGCGAGGCCTCCCAGACGGCAGATTCAACCAGGGCCTCAGGTGTCGCCTTGCCGTATTTCTGCAGCAGGCGTGGGTCGAGCGATCCGGCGTTCACACCGATGCGGATCGAGACTCCGGCATCCTTTGCGGCCTTGGCAATTTCGCCAACTTTGTCGTCGAACTGGCGGATGTTGCCTGGGTTCACACGAACGGCTCCGCAACCCGCATCGATTGCGGTGAATACGTATTTGGGCTGGAAGTGAATGTCTGCGATGACGGGAATCTGCGACTTGCGAGCGATTAGTGGCAGGCGATCGGCGTCGTCTTGACTCGGGACCGCAACGCGAACGATGTCGCAGCCGGAGGCGGTGAGCTCGGCAATCTGCTGGAGGGTGGCATTGACGTCGGTAGTTGGCGTGGTGCACATCGACTGGATGGAAATAGGTGCATCGCCGCCGACTGCGACCTTGCCGACCATGATTTGGCGGGTTTTGCGACGAGGGGCCAGTACCGGAGGCTTTGGCTTGCCGAGATTGATTGCGACCATTTGTATCTAGCCTAACTGCCTAGAAACTGACTGGGTTGATTAGATCCAGCAGGATCAGGATGACGCTTAGTAGAAGAAGAACACCGGAAACCACGTAGGTGACTGGCATGAGAAGTGCGGTGTCGGCAGGGCCTGGGTCGGGCTTGCGGCGAAGTCGCCAGATGCCGCGCTTGATTGCCTCGTAGACGCCGCCCGCGATGTGACCGCCGTCAAGCGGCAGCAGCGGAATCATGTTGAAGGCGAACAGTGCGAAGTTGAGCGATGCGAGCATCATCAAACCGCTGCTGACTTTGTCGCTGAGACTCGCCTGCTGATTCGATGCAATCTCACCAGCGGCCTGCCCCACCCCGACAATCGAGACCGCACCCGAACCGGTGCGGTGCTGACCCTGGATGGTGGCACTGAGTGAGTTGTAAACCTGCACCGGCAACGTGCCGATCAAATTGAAAGTTTGCGCGATGGTGCTGCCAGCTGTGCCAAGCGCGGTTGCAACTGACTGATGCTGCCGCTGAGGTTTGAGCACAACGCCGAAAAACGGCACTCGCTGCTGCACGGAACTGCCATCTGGGGAAACTACCGGCCTGGTTACCACAACCGGCGTGAGCGATATGCGCTGCCGTGTGTTGCCACGCACAACAACCAGTGACACCTGTCCGCCGCGGGCGGTGGTGTAGCTGATGATTTCATCCCAGTTGGAAACGGCATGGCCGTCGATTGAAAGGACTTTGTCGCCGGGAAGTAGGCCAGCTTCTTTCGCGGGACTGACCCGATCGATGACGGAGCAGGCAACGTTGACGGTGAAGCTGCTCGGCACACAATCGGCTATCGATTCGATGGTGGTCGAACGTGTGTAACTGCCAAAGCCGACAAGCGTCACCAGGGTGAGTACTACTCCGAGAAGAAGATTCATGAACGGGCCGCCGAACATCACAGCGATGCGCTTTAGCACCGGCAACTGATAGAACATGCGGTTGGTGTCGGCCTCGGTAACGAATTCAGAATGCGCACTGCGCGCGGCCGTGATTGAATCGCCTACGAAACCCTTGCGCTGCTTGACACCTGGCTTGGCGGGCGGATACATGCCGATCATGGTGATGTAACCACCCAGCGGAATTGCCTTGATGCCGTATTCGGTCTCGCCGCGCTTGCGGGAAAACAAAGTTGGCCCGAAACCGATCATGTAACGCGGAACTTTGACGCCGAAAAGCTTTGCTGGAATTAGGTGGCCGAGCTCGTGCCAACCAATCGAGAAACCAATGCCAACCCCAATGAAGATAACCCCTGCGATGTACCAAAGAATTTCGCTCATGAGCAAACCCTAGATTTAGCCGCTGACATTTTTCTGCGAGTTACTAACATGCGGTTGCCATTTGTGCGTGCGCTCGGTCGCGAGCCCAGCGTTCGGCTCGCAAGACAGATTCCAGCGAGAGCGATGGCTCGGCCTGATGAGCTTCGACGACGCGCTCAACGACATCCAAGATTTGAGTGAAGCCGATGCGGCCTCGATGGAAGGCTTCGACCGCCTCTTCGTTTGCTGCGTTGTAAACCGCAGGGTAAGTAAGACCCAGGCGCGCAACCTGCCTCGCCAGTGCCACCGCGGTGAAAACATTTTCGTTCAAAGGTTCGAACGTCCACTGCGCGGCCTTGCTGAAATCGATCGGCGCGGTGATTGACTCGACGCGCTTCGGCCAGGACATGCCAAGTGCGATCGGCAGTTTCATATTCGGCGGCGAACACTGGGCAATTATCGAACCGTCGACAAACTCAACCATCGAATGCACAATCGACTGTGGATGCACGACAACATCGATATCGTCTAGCGCCACGTCAAACAGCAGATGTGCCTCGATCAGTTCAAGCCCCTTGTTCACCAGGGATGCCGAGTTGGTGGTAACCACCTTGCCCATGCTCCAGGTTGGGTGATGCAGCGCCTGCTCTGGCGTGACTAGCACCAGCTGCTCGCGGGTGAAGCCGCGGAACGGACCACCCGACGCCGTGAGAATAAGTTTGCGCACCTCGCGCTTTTCGCCTGACAGAAGACACTGGGCCAGGGCAGAGTGCTCGCTGTCCACCGGCACGATTTGGCCTTCGGCCGCTGCATCAGTGACCAGACGACCGCCGACGATCAGAGACTCTTTGTTAGCCAGCGCGAGGGTTTTGCCGGAGGCGAGGGTGGCCAGCGTGGGTGCCAGGCCAATCGACCCGGTGATGCCATTGATCACGACATCAGCCTCGACTTCGCCCACCAAATCGGTGGCGGCCTGCTCGCCCAACACGGCTCGGGATGAGGCAATGCCAAATTCTTTGGCCTGAGCCGTAAGCAATTCGGAGTTCTTTCCGGCGGCCAGGGCAGCAAGCTCGAACTGGTCTGGGTGCTCGCGGATTACCTCGAGCGCCTGCGTGCCAATCGACCCAGTCGATCCCAAGACAATTACGCGGCGCATCGCTCAATTCTGCCACCCGATTCGCAGAAACCTAGGCTTAGGATGGGACTATGAGCGACGTTCTGACCGCGCAATCGCGCAAAATCGTAACCGCAATCCCAGGCCCAATCTCGCAGCAGATGCACCAGCATCGAATGACCCAGGTGGGCTTTGGCGTTGGAGCAACACTTCCTGTCTACATCGACCACGCACACGGCGCAATCCTTACCGACGTCGATGGCAACCAATTCATCGACATGGGTTCGGGCATCGGCGTAACCACCATCGGTCACACCAACGAAGGCGTCGTTCGTGCAGTGACAGAGCAGGTTGCCAAACTAACCCACACGCTTTTCACCGTCACTCCTTATGCTCCGTATGTAGAGCTCTGCGAGATTTTGAACCGGGTTACCCCGGGCAGCTTTGCTAAGAAGAGCGCGCTGTTCAACTCGGGCGCCGAAGCGGTTGAAAACGCGGTCAAGATTGCCCGCAAGTTCACCGGCCGGCCAGACATCGTGGTGTTCGACCACGCCTATCACGGCCGCACCAACCTGACCATGGCCATGAACTTCAAGATCGCCCCATACGGCAACGGATTTGGCCCATTCGCCTCGGGCGTTCACCACGTGCCAATGAGCTACCCATTCCGTGACGGCAACATCACCGGCCAAGAGGCGGCAACCCGCGCAATTCACTACATCGAAAAGCGCGTCGGAGCAGCCCAGTTGGCCGCAATCGTCATCGAACCAATTCAAGGCGAGGGCGGATTCATTGTTCCCGCGCCTGGTTTCCTCAAGGCACTGAGCGACTGGGCGCACGCAAATGGTGTGCTGGTAATTGCCGATGAGATTCAGGCTGGCGTGGCACGAACCGGCAAGATGTTCGCATCTATGCACGAAGAAGGCTTCGAACCAGACATGGTGACCATCGCTAAGGGTGTTGCTGGCGGCATGCCAATTTCGGCTGTGACCGGTCGCGCCGAAATTATGGACTCGCCTACCCCTGGGCAGATCGGTGGAACCTTCGGCGGCAACCCAGTGGCAGCAGCCGCAGGAGTAGCGGTAATGCGCCAGATCGAAGCCGGCGGCGTGCTCGAGCGCGCTCAGGCCATCGAGCCAATCCTCTACTCGCGACTTGAAGCCATGAAGGCCGCTCATCCGGTGATCGGCGAGGTTCGCGGTCGCGGAGCGATGATAGCCATCGAGTTCGTCGAGCCGGGCACCAAGAACCCGAATTCGGCTGCGGTAGATGCCGTTGTGAAGTTCTGCCACCAAAACGGTGTGCTGGTGCTAAACGCCGGAACCTTCGGCAACGTGATTCGCTTCCTGCCACCGCTTGCCATCACGGATGCGCAGCTGAACGAAGCGATGGATGTGGTTGCCGCGGCAATCGCAAGCCTGTAAAAGCTAAACGCGAAGAACCCCTCGAGCGATCGAGGGGTTCTTGGTTTAAGGCTTGAGACTAGGCCGAGAGCTTACGTCGTTTGAACGCTCCGGTGATTTGTGTCACCAAAACGATCACGATCGCCAGCATGAACACGGCCGAGGCAATCACGTTGGCCTCGGCAGGAACACCGCGAGCTGCGGCCACGTAGATGAACTTCGGGAAGGTGTTGACCGGCCCAGAGTTGAAGTAGGTGATGATGAAGTCATCGAACGAAAGCGCAAACGAAAGCAGCGCCGCCGAGATGATTCCAGGTAGCAGCAGCGGGAAGGTGATCTTCCAGAACACCTGACGTGGATTGGCATAGAGGTCTCGTCCTGCCTCTTCGAGCACTGGGTCGAGGGTTTGCACTCGGGCCTTGACCGTTACCACCACGAATGAGAGGCAGAACATCACGTGCGCGATGATGATTGTGGTCATGCCGGCTGCAAAACCGATGTTGAAGAAGAAGGCCGCCAGACCCGCACCGAGCACAACCTCTGGAGTTGCCATTGGCAAGAACAACAGCAGGTTTACACTCGCGCGCGCACGGAACGAGTAGCGCACCAATCCAATTGCAAGAGCGGTTCCAAGCACCGTGGCGATCAGGGTTGAAACCGCGCCGATCAGAATCGAGTTGCCAACCGCGTCACAGATGTTGCCAGTTGCGCAGACGTTTGCCCAGTGGCGAAGGGTGAAACCCTCCCAGGTGGTGTTTGCACGAGTGGAGTCGTTGAAAGAGAAGACGATGGTGTATCCGATTGGAATAAGCAGGAATACCAGCGCGAGAAGCGAGTAGATGGCCAGGCCGAGTGGGCGTCTCACAGTAGGTCCTCCGTTCCAGCTTTCTTCACGTAAACCGAAACCAGGATGAGGATGACCGCCATCAATAGCACGCTCAGGCTCGCTGCACTCGGGTAATCCTGGTTCTGCAAGAAGTCGGCCTCGACCATGTTTCCGATCATCGAGGTCTTTGATGAACCGAGAAAGTCGCGACTTGCGTTTACGTAGTCGCCGGCAATTGGAATGAAGGTGAGCAGGGTTCCGGAAATCACGCCGGGCATCGAAATCGGCAGCGTGATCTTGCGGAAGATCTTTGCCGGAGACGCATACAGGTCGGCGCCAGCCTCGAGCAGACGCAGATCGAAGCGCTCGAGTGTCGTGTAGAGCGGCAGCGTCATGAACGGAATGAAGTTATAGGTGAGGCCAAACACCACCGCTGCTGGAGTGCCGATGAAGTACTGCGACGATGACAGCCAGCCCATCTGGTGCACCCACTGCATGATTGGCGCTCCTTCGGAGAGAATCTGCTTCCAGGCAATGGTGCGAAGCAAGAACGAGATGAAGAATGGCGCGATCACCAGCGTGACCATCAGGCGCTGAATCAGCGGATACCTGCGCATGCGCACACCGATGAAGTAGGCCAATGGATAGCTGATCAGCAGAGCCAAGACGGTTGCCACGAACGCATACAGAAACGAACGCAGGATCTGCGGCAGGTAGTTGGCAACCACATCCGCGTAATTCTGAATGTTGAAGGCATATACGTAGGCGCCGATTGCGCCGCTGGAATCTGGAGCCTCGAGCGAGGTCATGATCAGCGAGATCAACGGAGTCAGGAAGAACAGGCCGAGGTAGACCAAACCTGGAAGCAGCAGCGCAAGGACAAACTTGCCGCTCTTTCTTGAGGTGCCCTGGTTTGGCGCTGGCGCAGAACCAAATGCCGCGAACGCCATTACTTGGCGCCGTTCGCAGGTAGGTCGGCTAGACCGAACGCGTGCTCAACCTTCCAAGAAACCCAAACCTTGGCACCGAGCTCGGTGACCGGCGACTTGCCGATGTTCTGCGCGAACACGGTCACCTCGCCGAGGTTTGGAATGTCAATCAGGTACTGGTTGCTCACGCCGGTAAAGCGAATGTCGATGATCTCGCCCGGGCCAACGATGTTCAGGTCGCTGGATGCGGCTGGTTGGCCATCCTCGTGGAAGGTTGCCTTCTCGGGGCGAACACCGATGGCGATGGTGCCCTCGTGCTTTTCGGCGCGCGCCCTAGGAACGGTCAACTTGTGCCCCGACACGTTGATACTCACCGAGGCGGCGTTCTGTTCGACGACATCGCCGATAAACAGGTTGGACTGGCCGAGGAACTTAGCGACAAAAGCAGTCTTCGGGCGATCGTAAAGTTTCTCCGGCGCACCCATCTGCTCGATGCGGCCCTTGTTCATTACGGCTACAACGTCGGCCATGTCCATGGCTTCTTCTTGGTCGTGAGTCACGTGCAAGAAGGTCAGGCCGACTTCCATCTGAATTGCCTTGAGTTCGATCTGCATCTGGCGACGAAGTTTTAGGTCGAGTGCGCCGAGTGGCTCGTCGAGCAACAGCAAGGATGGGCGGTTCACAAGTGCGCGAGCCAACGCAACGCGCTGCTGCTGCCCACCCGAGAGTTGCTGCGGGCGACGTGCGGCAAGGTGCTCGAGCTCAACTAAGTTGAGCGCCTCGGCGGCCAGTTTCAGCGGCTCAGCAACCTTGCGCTGACGAAGGCCGAACGCAACGTTCTCGAGAACGGTCATGTGAGGAAACAGAGCGTATGACTGGAACACGGTATTGATGTGGCGATCGTGCGACTTAGTCTCTGTGATGTCTTTGCCGCCGAGAAAGATTTGTCCGCGAGTTGGTTGATCAAGGCCAGCGATCATGCGAAGCGTGGTGGTCTTGCCGCAACCCGAAGGTCCGAGCAGAGCAAAGAACTGCCCTGCTGGAATCTTTAGGTCAAGTTCTTCAACCGCAGTGAAGCCAGGAAATTCTTTTCTGATTCCGACCAGTTCGAGGTCGGCGCCGCGCGCGTCCTGCAGCGACACTACGCGACACCGTTTGAAGCGTCAGACCAGAGCTTCGAGAAATTGTTGTCCTCTTGTGCGGTGAGCGAGCGGAACACGTGGTACTTGGTGGAGTAATCGGAGTCACTCGGGAACATCAGTGGATTGTTACCGATACTTGGGTTCTTGGCCACTGCCACCTCTTTGGCTCCGTTGACCGGGGTGACATAGTTCACACCAGCAAGCGCCAGTTCTGCAGCCACTTCTGGCTGGAAGTAGTAGTCAATGAGTTTGAAAGCGTTGCCCGAGTGGGTCGCACCCATAGGGACCAAGAAGTTGTCGCAGGCGAAGGTCGAGCCCGATTCGAGCAGAACAATGCCCAGGTTCTCGTTCTTCATCTCGATGTTTGCGCCAATCAGGTCGCCGGCCCAGACGATTCCGGCAACGGCATCCCCGCTCTTGTAGTCGTCAATGTAGCTGTTGCCCTTGATTCCGCGAATCTGCCCGTTGGCTACGTACTTCTTGAACTCATCCAAGGTGTTTTCGAAATCGGCCTTAGTGAACGAAGTGATGTCGATGCCCTTGGCAAGCATCATGATGCCGATGGTGTCGCGCATTTCAGAAAGCACCTCGACCTTGCCCTTGAGCAATGGGTTGTCGAGGATGTCCTTGTAGAGATCGGTAGGCGCATCCTTGCCGGTTAGTTGCTTGTAGAGCTTCTTGTTGTAACCGACGGCTGCAACGATGCCCTTCCAAGTGATCGAATACTTGCGACCAGGGTCGAAGTCAGCGAACGTCGTCTTGAATGCTTGGTTGTAGTTTGCAACCACGTTTGGCATCGCCTCGTAATTCATTGGCTGCACGTATTTGTTGGAAATAAGACGGCCGGCCATCCAGTCGGTGAGGCAGAAAGTGTCTGCGCCAGTGTCGGTGCCCGACTGCAACTGATTCTTGATAAGCGCGAAGTATGAATTGTTGTCATCAACTTTGATGTTGTAAGTGACCTGGATGCCACTTTGTGCCTCGAAACCTTTGATGGTCGGCGACTGCGGATTGTCGTTTCCATCCATGTAGTAAGGCCAGTTGTCCCAAATGACAACCTTCTCTGTCGCTGATAGGTCCTTTGCCGGGGTCAGAGTTTTCTTTGCTCCACCCGGGGCGCAAGCCGCGAGCGCGAGGGCTGCTGCGGTAGCGCCGGCGCCGGCAAGAGCCGTGCGTCGGGTCACTGGCGACTTAGCGGCTGCCAGTAACTGTTGGAACATCGGGTCGCGGTGGATTGAGTCGTTCACACGGGCTCCTAAGTCATAAAACCAACAGAGGGTAAGTGCCGCCATGGCACCGCTAAAAATACTGCCACACTTAGCGGCCCCCGCCGGCCCAAAATGGCTTTTACGACCTGTAATTTCTTGTGAATCCCACCAGGCTCTCGACGACCACGGGCGGGGATAAGGTTAAGTACGGATTGGCAATGGCGCCTTTCCGGAAAGAGAATCATGAAGGTCGCAATACCTGCAGAAGTAAAAAACAACGAATTCCGAGTTGCCATCACCCCGGCCGGAGTTCACGAACTGGTCGCACTCGGTCACCAGGTGTTCATTCAAAGCGGAGCCGGTCTAGGCTCTGCAATTTCAGACCGGGAATACGAGGCCGAAGGCGCCACGATTCTCGCAGACGCGGCCTCAGTCTGGGCCGCCGGCGACATGGTGCTCAAGGTCAAGGAGCCAATCGAGAGCGAGTTTGGTTTTCTGCGTGAGGGCCTGATTCTCTTCACCTACCTGCACCTTGCCGCAGACAGACCACTCACCGATCAACTCTTGGCCAAGAAGGTCACCTCTATCGCCTACGAAACAGTGCAGCTGCCTTCGCGCTCGCTGCCACTTCTTGCTCCGATGAGCGAGGTTGCCGGTCGCCTTGCGCCACTGGTCGGCGCTCAGACCCTGATGCGCCACAACGGGGGTAACGGCATCCTGATGAGCGGCGTGCCCGGCACTCGCCCAGCGCGCGTTACGGTTATCGGCGCTGGCGTCGCCGGGGCAAACGCAGTGTCGATGGCCGTGGGCATGGGTGCCCAGGTAACCGTGCTCGACACCAACCTGTACCGCCTGCGTGAACTAGACGACTACTACGCCGGCCGCCTGCGCACCATCGTCAGCAACAAACTTGAGCTCACCCAGGCCGTGATCGAAGCCGACCTCGTAATCGGTGCGGTGCTGATTCCTGGCGCGAAGGCCCCAAAGCTGGTTACCAACGACATGGTCAAGCGAATGAAGCCGGGCAGCGTGCTGGTGGACATCGCCATCGACCAGGGGGGCTGCTTCGAAGACTCTCACCCAACCACGCACGCTGAACCGACCTTCAAGGTTCACGACAGCATTTTCTACTGCGTTGCCAACATGCCAGGCGCGGTGCCGCACACCAGCACATACGCTCTCACCAATGCGACCTTGCCCTATGTGCGCGCGATCGCAAACCAGGGTTGGCGCGCCGCTTGTGCCGCCGATGGCGCGCTGGCTCTCGGCTTGAACTCGCTCGACGGAGTCTTGCTGAACCAGGCAGTGGCAGACGCTCACGGGCTTTCCGCCGCGACTCCGGCTTCGGTTCTCTAATTCCCTTTGGGCCCAGCGCATTGGCAACGGGCCAAGCGAAGTAGAACTGCTCGATGGCAGCGTGATGTGAAACAACGCTGCCGATGGCAAAACCATCGAGCGCCGGCAGCCTCGCCTGACTCCTGCCACTTTGGCCAAGCATCGCTGCGTCAACCGGGTCTGCATCGCCAACCAGGATGCGCAGCCGCAAGTTGCTCAGCAATGCCCGAGGCACCCCAACCAGGTTTTGGTTGGTCAGCAGCAAGTGCATGCCGAACGCACGCCCTCGCGCCGAAATTGCGGCGAGAGCATCCACAGACTTTGGCAGGCGAGACAGCAGATGAGCAAGTTCGTCAATCACCAGCAACCATGGCTCGAACTGCCCAGCCGAGGAAAGCTCACGCCGCTCCAGCTCCCGAAGGCAAGCCGCGAGTAAGTCAGCTGTCGCATCCGTGTCGTGATCGGTAGCAAATGCGCTGGCGTGAGCCTTGAAGCCGGCCAAGCCAGTGCCGCCTTTGAAATCGACCAGCAACATCTCGATGCGCGAGAAGCGAATCAGCGTAGAGAGCAACTGCCCAAGCAGAACGGTTTTGCCAGCTCCGGTTGGGCCAATCAAAATCATGTGCGGCCCATCCCGTTTTAGATTGCGAAGAACCAGTTCTTCGTTGAAACCCAAAACAAAGTCGAGCGAGTTTTCGCCGACATCGAAATCACCGTTTAGATAATCTCTGCGAGCCAGCCCGTTGTCATCGAGTTCTGCTCGAACCTTTTCATAAACAAAACGATTTTCTGCGGGCGTCCAGAGCAGTGAACTTCGGGGCAGCCTGCGATCATCGAGCCAGACTCGCTCGCCATCAACGCGAAACTGAGTTTGCTCGGCTGGCGCGATGCGCCGACTTAGTCGCCAACGAGCCAGCACGGCAACGAAGGTTGAGGCGAAGCTGGCAACCAACATCCAAGGGTTATTGCCCTGAATCGCGAACACCAGCGCATAGACCAGGGTTGGAAGGAGGAACAGCAACTGCATGCAAAAAGCCTGCCGAGAAAAAACCTCGACAGGCTCCCTGCACAAAAACTGTGGGTAACCAAACCCACAGCTCGGCTGTGATTAGCCGATGTAGCTCATTACGTGCTTGATGCGGGTGTAGTCCTCGAAGCCGTAGTTCGAGAGGTCCTTGCCGTAGCCAGAGTGCTTGAAACCACCATGAGGCATTTCGGCGACCAGTGGGATGTGGGTGTTGATCCAGACGCAGCCGAAGTTCAAGCCCTTGGCAAAACGCATCGCGCGGCCGTGGTTCTGAGTCCACACGGATGAGGACAGGCCGTAGTCCACGTCGTTCGCCCATCGCATCGCCTCATCTTCGCTCTTAAACTTCTGCACGGTAACAACTGGGCCGAAAATCTCGGACTGCACGTGTTCATCGGTCTGCAACATTCCGGTTAGCACCGTCGGTTCGAAGAAGAATCCGCCGTTGTCATTGATGGAGTGGCCGCCGGCGGCGATGTTTGCGTGGTCAGGAAGTCGGTCGATGAAGCCTTGAACTCGAGCCAGCTGACCGGCGTTGTTGACCGGGCCAAACAAAATGTCGTCACGCGATGGCTGACCGGTCTTAGCGTTTTCCTTCACGTTGGCAGCGAGCTTCGCTACAAATTCATCGTGCACTGCTTCGTGAACCAGGATGCGGGTTGCCGCAGTGCAGTCCTGACCGGCGTTGAAGTATCCCGCGACCGTGATCTGTTCAACCGCCGCGTCGATGTCTGCGTCGTCGAACACGATAACCGGCGCCTTGCCGCCGAGCTCGAGGTGCACGCGCTTTAGGTCAACCGCTGCAGACTTGGCAACCTCCATGCCGGCACGAACCGAACCGGTGATTGAAACCATCTGCGGAATCTTGTGCTCAACCATTGCGCGCCCGGTGTCGCGATTGCCCGTGACGACATTGAACACACCCTTTGGCAGAAACTCTTCTGTGATCTGAGCAAGCAGCAACGTCGAAACTGGGGTGGTGTCGCTTGGCTTGAGCACAACGGTGTTGCCCGCTGCAATTGCTGGCGCAAACTTCCACACGGCCATATTCAACGGATAGTTCCAAGGAGTCACCTGACCCACGACACCGATTGGCTCGCGCCTGATAGAAGAGGTGTGATCCTTCATGTACTCGCCGGTGGCCAGGCCGGTGAGGTTTCGAGCAGCTCCCGCAAAGAAGCGAATCTGGTCTACAGAAAGCATGATCTCGTATTCGACCAGAGTGCTTCGCGGTTTACCGGTGTTCTCGGACTCGAGGTCGGCAAAGTGCTCGGCCTTGGCTTCCATGGCATCTGCGATTCGGAACAGCGCCAACTGACGCTCGGCCGGAGTGGTCTGACCCCAGGTCTCAAAGGCCTTTGCTGCTGCCTGGTAGGCGGCAGCAACATCTTCTGCGGCTGATAGCGGGGCCTCGAGATAGGCCTGACCGTTTGCCGGGTTGATTACCTCGGATGTGCGACCAGACTTTGCGTCTACCCACTCGCCGTTGATGTAGTTCTTGAGTTGCTTCTGCGACATGGTCGCGCTCTCCTTTGAGTTAGCTGCCGGCGGTTTTGCGCCTAAACAAACCCTATTACCGCATCCTAGAATTGTCGAAAACGCACCCATTCACCCCCGAAGGTGACCTTTTCGTTATCAAAAAGCCAATTTTCCTGCGGAATCAGGCCAATATTGCCAATTACAGTGCCAGAATCGAAACATGAGCCGCACTGCGACAACCAAAAGCACCCTGATCGATGGGGCATCAAAGGCCATCATCGAGCAGCTGCAGCATGACGGCCGCAAGAGCTACGCGGAGATCGGCAAGAAGGTGGGCCTCAGCGAGGCCGCGGTTCGCCAGCGCGTTCAGAAACTTACCGAGAACGGCATGCTTCAGATTGTTGCCGTGACCGACCCGATGCAGATGGGTTATTACCGACAGGCGATGATCGGCATCCGCTGCACCGGCGACACAAGGGCGATTGCCGAGACAATCGCAAAGCTTACCGAGACCGACTACGTGGTGCACACGGCAGGAAGTTTCGACATTTTGGTTGAGGTGATCTGTGAAAACGATGACGAATTCATCGAGCTCCTCAATTCAAAGATCCGGTCGCTGCCCGGGGTGATTTCAACCGAGACATTCGTCTACTTGAAGTTGCACAAGCAGTTCTACAACTGGGGTGTTCGCTAGAGCATCCTGGAAATCAAACCAACACACAGTTAAGAGTGATACCAATGGCAACGCAGAGCCCCGTAAAGGCCGACCGCGCCACCCCACTTCTAGACGCACGACGCAGTGGTCAAGAAGTAACCAATGAAATGTTGCAACAAGCTGCAAAGGACAACATGTTCTTGCACTTCACGCGACACTCCCCTTTCTATGCGACGAACGGCGAAATGCCGATCATCACAAAAGCAGAGGGACACCACTTCTGGGACCAGAACGGCAAGAAGTACTTCGACGGAATCTCCAGTCTGTTTTCGGTAAACGCCGGACACGGTCGCACCCGCCTCGCTGAGGCAGCGGCCAAGCAGATGAACCAGCTCGACTACTTTCCGCTTTGGTCGCACGCACACAAGCCGGGCATCGAACTCTCTGAGCGCCTGCTCTCGTATGCGCCAAAGAATCTGAGCCGCGTTTTCTTCACCACCGGCGGTGGCGAGGCGAACGAGACCGCATGGAAGCTGGCCAAGCAGTACTTCAAGCTGATCGGCAAGCCAACCAAGCACAAGGTGCTCACCCGCGCCGTTGCCTACCACGGCACCTCGCACGGAGCCCTTTCGCTGACTGGCATCCCGGCCATGAAGAAGCAGTTCGAGCCGCTGGTGCCGAGCACCTTCCGCGTGCCAAACACCAACTGGTACCGCGCCCAGGATGAATTCCTCACCGAGGATGACTTCGCTCTGTGGGCGGCCAACCGCGTCGAAGAAATGATCCTGTTCGAAGACCCAGACACCGTTGCTGCGTTCTTCCTTGAGCCGGTTCAGAACTCGGGCGGTTGTTTCACCGCGCCGAAGGTTTACTTCGACCGCATTCGCGAGATCTGTGACAGGTACGACGTGCTGATTGTTGCAGACGAGACCATCGATGGATTCGGTCGCACCGGTGCGATGTTCGCATCCGAGTTGTATGGATTCGAGCCTGACATGCTGGTTTGCGCCAAGGGCATGACCTCGGCCTACGCACCTATCGGTGCGCTGATGATTGCCGAGAAGTTGTTCGAACCTTTCAAGCACGGCACCACGCTGTTCCCTCACGGCTACACCTACGGCGGTCACCCGGTTTCGTGTGCCGTTGCGCTGGCAAACCTCGACATCTTTGACGAGGAAGACCTGGTTGGCAACGTTGCACGCAACGCCGACGCCTTCAAGCAGACGCTGGATAAGCTGCGTGACCTGCCAATCGTTGGCGACGTTCGCGGTGCCGGTTACTTCTGGGCTATCGAGCTGGTCAAAGACAAGACCACCAGGGAAACCTTCAACGACCTTGAGAGCGAGAAGTTGCTTCGCGGCATCTTGTCGCACCGCATGTTCGAAGAGGGCTTGTATTGCCGCTCGGATGACCGTGGCGACCCTGTGGTTCAGTTGGCTCCGCCGTTGACCATCGGCCAGGCTGAGTTCGACGAGATCGAGCAGATCTTGCGCGGCTGCTTGGATGAGGCATACCAGGCGATGTAGTTCACAGCCTTTCGTGGGGCCGGGTTCTCAACAGATTTCTTGCGAAGTCTTAGAGGCCCGGCCCTTCGTTTATTCTGGCTGTTATGAGCAAGACGCCCGCGGCCACTGCCGCTATTTCATTTGAAGCGCCCGTCGGTTGGGTAACCGTCGAGGCCACCGGCGAAAAGATCACCGGGCTAACCATGACCTCACGCAAAGGCGCAGAGTTCGGTTCGAGTGCCGTGCTGCGCGAGGCTAAGCAGCAACTGCTTGCCTACTTCGCGGGCAAGCTCACCAAGTTCGACCTGCCGGTTGAGCTAAATGGCACCGAGTTCCAAAAGGCCGTCTGGAAGCAGATCTCCAAGATCCCGTTCGGCAAGACCTTGAGTTATGCCGACATCGCCAAGAAGCTTGGCAAGCCACTGGCCTCGCGTGCCGTCGGCGGTGCGGTTGGCTCGAACCCGGTTCCCCTTGTGGTCGGTTGTCACCGCGTGATGGGTGCATCCGGTCGCATCACCGGCTACTCGGGTGGCGAAGGTATTCCGACCAAGCGTTGGCTGCTGGCCCTCGAGCAAATCAAGTCGGCCGACTAATGCCGCTGGTTACCAAATACCCCGATGGGGTCACTCGCTGCTACTGGCCCAAAAACGATGAGCTCTACATGGAATATCACGACACCGAGTGGGGCGTTCCCGTCGTTGGCGATCAGGCCGTGTTTGAACGCATCGCTCTCGAGGGTTTCCAGGCCGGGCTCTCCTGGATCACCATCCTCAAGCGACGCCAGGGCTTTCGCCGAGCCTTCAAGAACTTCGACCCCAACAAGGTGGCAAAGTTCACCGAGCACGACGTCGAACGGCTAATGCTTGATGAGGGCATCATCCGCAATCGAGCGAAAATTGAGGCGACCATCCACAACGCCAACCTGATTCTTGAGATGCAAAAGCGCGGAGAATCGATCAGCGACCTGGTTTGGTCGCATGCGCCGGCGCCGAGCAAGCGCAAACGGGCAGCGACAGGCTTCGACTGGATAGCAACCACCCCAGAATCTGATGCCTTGAGCAAGACCCTGCGCAAACTCGGTTTCAAGTTCGTGGGTTCGACCACCATATATGCGCTGATGCAGGCAACCGGACTAGTGAACGATCACGCGCCGGGTTGCCATCGAAGAGCCGCGCTCTAGAGAGCGACCACCAAAGTCAAAGTTCGATCTTTGACTTCGATTTCGAATCCGACGCTTTGGGCGATGAGGCTCAGGTCGCTGACCGTTCTCGGCGGCCTGGCGGCGTTGAGCGCGGCGTGCAGCAACTGCCCCTTTGACTTCTTGCTGTAGTGATTCATGGTGCTGCGCTTGCCTGTCGAATCACGCAGCACAACTTCGAGCCAATAGGCATCTTGCCGCTCGTCAAGAGGCGCAAGCTCGGCATAGGCCTTCGAACGCATGTCGATGAGTGGGCCATGAAGTGACTCAACCTCCGCCCGCTGCGCATCCTGCCAATGTTGCCTCAGCGGCAAGTTCGGCAATCGCGTGGTTGCCGACAATCGGTAGTAGGGAATCAAGTCGGTCGGGCGAATCAAACCAAATAGCGCTGACTGGATCAGGACGGTATCCCGGGCTCGCTCGAGGGCGGCCTCGTCGAGGTGAGCGAACTCGTCGGCACTCCCCTTCAAGCCACGTCCGTGAATCGCGTCAAACAGGGTTCCGGTGTATCGATCAATGGCGAGCATGGTCTTAGCCGAGCCAATTGCCGCGTTTCGTGGAATGTCATCCAGTTGCTTTTGCGAAAGGCCAAGAACCGCCTGGGCCTGAGCTCGGTCGCCAGAAAGGGCAACCAGATTTGCAAGCACCGCCTGCCGCGCATCCTTGAGTTCAGGAAAGCCAAGGCCGCCAAGGTTCAGGGCACGCGAGTATTCGACAGCGCCTGAGTAAGGCCCGGTGGCCTTGGTCTCGGATGGGGGCAGTAAAAATCGCATCGGCTAAGTCTAGGTTTAGACCTGGCTGGCCTAGCGCCAGCCGAATCACCGGCTGCGCTCAAGTAACAAGGGCGCTCACGCAACAATTGCCCTGCAACAAAAAGCGCGCTGAAACAAAAAGACCCCGCCGAAGCGGGGCCTTTCCAAAAGTTCTGCGAACTAAATCAGCGCTGCGTTACGGGCGACAACAGTCACAGTGTTGCGCTCCATCGACAGGAAGCCGCCTTCTGCAGAGGCACGCAGCTGCTCGCCATCGGCAAGCGTGATGCGCACCTCGCCCTCACCAAGAATGGCGAGGATTGGCTCGTGATCTGGAAGCAAACCGATCTCACCCTCAACGGTCTTGGCGATGACCATGCGGGCCTCACCTGACCAGACGGCCTGATCCTGGGCTACCAGGTCAACGTGCAGAGTCTTGTCAGCCATTAGCGGCCCGACTCCTTCTGCAAGCGCTCGTACTGCTCCATCACCATGTCCAGGCCGCCGACGTTGAAGAACGCCTGCTCTGGGATGTGGTCGAACTCACCGGTGGCAATCTTGTTGAAGCCCTCGATGGTCTCCTTCAGTGGCACAGTCGAACCTGGAACACCGGTGAACTTGGTCGCCATGTAGGTGTTCTGCGACAGGTACTGCTGAATGCGACGAGCGCGTGAAACGGTGATCTTGTCTTCTTCAGAAAGCTCCTCGACACCAAGGATGGCGATGATTTCCTGAAGTTCCTTGTTCTTCTGCAGAATTCGCTTGACCATAGTCGCGGTCTCGTAGTGGTCCTTCGAGATGTAACGAGGGTCAAGGATGCGCGAGGTCGAGGTCAGCGGGTCGATCGCCGGGTAGAGACCCTTCGATGCGATTTCACGCGAGAGCTCGGTAGTTGCATCCAAGTGAGCAAAGGTGGTTGCCGGGGCTGGGTCGGTGTAGTCGTCGGCAGGCACGTAAATTGCCTGAAGCGAGGTAATCGAGTGGCCTCGGGTCGAGGTGATGCGCTCCTGGAGCAGACCCATCTCGTCGGCGAGGTTCGGCTGGTAACCCACTGCCGAAGGCATGCGGCCGAGCAGAGTCGAAACCTCAGAACCTGCCTGAGTGAAACGGAAGATGTTGTCGATGAACAACAACACATCCTGCTTCTGCACATCGCGGAAGTACTCCGCCATGGTTAGCGCCGAAAGTGCAACGCGAAGACGCGTGCCAGGTGGCTCATCCATCTGACCGAACACGAGGGCGGTCTTGTCGATAACGCCCGACTCCTTCATCTCGTCGATGAGGTCGTTACCTTCACGGGTACGCTCACCGACGCCGGCGAATACCGATACACCGTCGTGGTTCTCGGCCACACGGTAAATCATTTCCTGGATCAGAACGGTCTTACCAACACCCGCACCACCGAACAGACCGATCTTTCCACCCTGAACGTAAGGGGTCAGAAGGTCGATCGACTTGATGCCGGTTTCGAACATGTTGGTCTTCGACTCGAGCTGGTCGAAGGTAGGAGGCTGACGGTGAATCGACCAGCGCTCGTTCACCTCGATCTTCTCGCCCGGCTCTGCGTTGAGCACCTCACCGACCACGTTGAACACGTGCCCCTTGGTGACGTCGCCAACAGGAACCGAGATAGGTGCGCCGGTGTCTTGCACGGCACCGCCGCGAACCAAGCCATCGGTTGGCTTCAGTGCGATGGCGCGAACCAGGTCGTCGCCAAGGTGCTGAGCAACCTCGAGGGTAAGAGTGGTCTTCTCGCCGTTCAGGTCGATCACGGTGGTCAGAGCGTTGTAGATCTCTGGAATGGCATCGTGCGGGAACTCGATGTCAACCACTGGACCAGTTACGCGAGCGATGCGGCCAACGCCACCAGCCTTGACGGTCTTGGCAGGCTTAGCAGCGGCGGCTGGCTTTGCTGGCGCCTTGGCGGCGCTCTTAGCAGGCGCTTTCGCTGCAGTCTTAGCGGCAGGCTTCTTTGATTCGGCCATGTCTCTTTCCTTCTCTTAGTCCTCGTCGCCGGTCGAAGCCAATGCATCGGCTCCACCAACGATTTCGGAAATCTGTTGTGTAATCTCGGCCTGACGAGCCTGGTTGCTCAGTCGGGTGTAGTTCAAAATCAGCTTCTGGGCGTTGTCGGTTGCAGACTTCATCGCCTTCTGGCGAGCAGCGTGCTCGGATGCGGCCGACTGCAGCATTGCTGTAAAAATGCGGCTCTCGATGTAAACCGGCAGCAGTGCGTCGAGCACCTTGGTTGCATCCGGCTCGAACTCGTATAGCGGGTAGACATCTGCCGCTGCGGTTTCGGTGGTCGCCTCAACAATCGAAAGCGGAAGCAGACGAATTACTTCTGGCTCCTGAACCATCATCGAAACGAACTTGTTGTAGATCAGGTGAATCTCGTCAAAGCCACCCTCGGTGAACTCCTTGATGTAGCCCTCGAGAACGGTGTCCGCGATTTCCTTAGCGGTCTCAACCTGTGGCAGGTCGGTGCCACCAATCCAGCTGCGAACAGAGTCGCGGCGACGGAAGTTGAAGTTCGAAACCGCCTTGCGACCGACCAGGTAGTAAACGACATCCTTGCCCTGCTGCTGAAGCAGTGCGGTCAAGCGCTCTGCCTCTTTGAGCACGTTCGATGAGAACGCACCGGCGAGACCGCGGTCTGAGGTGAAGATGACGATTGCTGCGCGGTCGATGGTGGCCGGCTCGGTGGTCAACGGGTGGTCGATGTTCGAGTAGGTGGCAACCGCAGAAACCGCACGGGTAACCGCCTTGGTGTGAGGAGTCGCCGCGGCAACGCGCTGCTGGGCCTTCGCGATGCGCGAGGCCGAGATCAGCTCCATAGCGCGAGTGATCTTCTTGGTCGTCTGGGCAGATTTGATTTTCTGCCTATAGACACGAAGTTGCGCTCCCACGGTTACCTACTCTTCTTTCTTCAGCCGAATTACTTCTTGCGCTTCTGCTTGACGATGGTTTCCTGAGTTACCTCAGCCTCGTCTAGCGGCTCAGCGGTTTCGGCCGATGCCAAGTTCTTGCCCTCGCTGGTCTTGAAGCTCTTCTTGAACTTCGCGATCTGCTTCTCGAGCTCTGCCTTGGTGTCGTTGTCGAGGTTGTTGGTCTCACGGATGGTGGTGAGAGCCTTCGAGTTGCGCTTCAAGTGCTCGAGCAATTCGCGCTCGAAACGAAGCACGTCTTCGACTGGAACCTCGTCGAGCTTGCCGGTGGTTCCGGCCCAGATCGAAACGGTCTGGTCTTCAACCGGGTATGGCGAATACTGCGGCTGCTTCAGCAACTCGGTCAAGCGAGCACCGCGCGCAAGCTGCTGACGCGAAGCTGCATCGAGGTCGCTCGCGAACATTGCGAAGGCCTCGAGCGAACGGTACTGAGCCAACTCGAGCTTCAGGGTTCCTGAAACTCCCTTGATGCCCTTGACCTGTGCGGCACCACCAACACGCGAAACCGAGATACCCACGTCGATAGCTGGGCGCTGGTTCGAGTTGAAGAGGTCTGACTGCAAGAAGATCTGGCCGTCGGTGATCGAAATCACATTGGTAGGAATGTAGGCCGAAACGTCGTTTGCCTTGGTCTCGATGACTGGAAGACCGGTCATCGAACCAGCGCCGAGCTCATCAGAGAGCTTTGCGCAACGCTCGAGCAGACGTGAGTGCAGGTAGAACACGTCGCCTGGGTAAGCCTCGCGGCCTGGTGGGCGACGCAGCAGCAGCGATACGGCGCGGTACGCCTCGGCCTGCTTCGATAGGTCATCGAAAATGATGAGTACGTGCTTGCCGCCGTACATCCAGTGCTGACCAATTGCAGAACCGGTGTAAGGAGCCAGGTACTTGAAGCCCGCTGGGTCTGATGCAGGAGAAGCCACGATGGTGGTGTACTCCATTGCGCCGGCCTCTTCGAGAGCGCCCTTCACAGCAGCGATGGTCGAACCCTTCTGACCGATTGCCACATAGATGCAGCGAACCTGCTTCTTAGGGTCGCCCGACTTCCAGTTGTCCTTCTGGTTGATGATGGCGTCGATCGCGATAGCGGTCTTGCCGGTCTGACGGTCACCAATGATGAGCTGACGCTGACCGCGACCGATTGGGATCATCGCGTCGATTGCCTTGATGCCGGTCTGCAGCGGTTCGTGAACCGACTTACGAGCCATAACACCTGGAGCCTGAAGCTCGAGGGCACGACGACCCTCGGCCTTGATGTCGCCGAGACCATCGATTGCGTTGCCAAGTGGGTCAACCACGCGGCCGAGGTAGTTGTCGCCTACTGGAACCGAGAGAACCTCGCCAGTGCGGTACACCTCCATGCCCTCTTCGATGCCCTCAAAGTTGCCGAGGACTACCACACCGATCTCGCGCTCGTCGAGGTTCAGGGCTAGGCCCAGAGTGCCATCGGCGAACTTGAGCAGCTCGTTAGCCATTGCGCTAGGCAGGCCTTCGACGTGGGCGATACCGTCACCGGCGTCGATCACGTGGCCTACCTCGGTGCGCGAGGCCTTGGCTGGCTCATAAGACTTGACGAAGTCCTTGAGCGCGTCGCGAATCTCGTTCGGGCTAATCGTTAGATCTGCCATCTCGTTCCTCTACTTCTCGGTGTTACCCGTTTTATTTGGCCGGAGAACCGACCGAAATCTTGGTTCAGCCCTAAGCGAGCTGAAGTTTTGCTTCTTGCAGGCGGGTCGCGATGCTGCCATCGATGACGTCTCCTGCTACCTGAACGCGAACTCCGCCGATGATGCTCGGATCGATGTTCACGTTGACGGTCATTGGGTGGCCGTAGTTTGCCGAAAGCGCCTTCTCGATGCGACCGATCTGGCCCTTGTCGATGGCTCCGGCAACGGTTACCACTGCAACCAGTCGTTCGGCAAAGGCAGCAACCTGGCGGGCGAATTCACCCAAAACCACGGATGCGCGCCGCTTGCCCGGTGCAGTTACGGCTGCGCGAATCAATAGCGCGGCCTCCTTGCTGACCTTCTTGCCAACGAGTTTCTCGGCAAGTGCAGCCTTAGCCTCGGCCGGTGCGTTCTTGTCTGCAAGGGCAAACTGCAACTCAGAGTCATCGGTGATGGCGCTCTGGAATGCGAACAGTGCACTTTCGACTTCGGCGATGGTTCCGGCCTTTGCCGCAATCGAGGCAACGGCGTGAACGCCGAGCTGCTCGAGCGCAACGATGAGGTCGCGTGGTCGTGACCAACGCAAGCCAACCAGACCGGTCAAAAACTCAAGTGAGGCTGACGAAACGTTCTTGCCGAAAACGGCCTTCACGATTCCTGCCTTCGCAGCACTCTCAGCGGAAGGATCCGAGAGCATGCCGCGCAACTGCGCCGAGGTTGCCAAAGTGGCACCTAGGTCGAACAGTTCTTTCGCGAACTTGAGATCGGCCTTTGCGAGCAGTGGCGTGAGCTGCTGCTTCGCTTGGGCGATTGACTGTCTGGTTGCGCTTGCCATTGGTTACTTCTTCTTGCCCTCGAGCTCTGCCAAGAACGAGTCGACAACACCAGTTGCCAACTTGTCGTTCTTGAGGCTCTCGCCTACAACCTTTGATGCCAAGTCGATTGCCAACGAGCCAACTTCTGCGCGCAATGCGACAAGAGCTGCCTGAGTCTCGGCTTCGACTGTGGTCTTTCCGGTTGCAATAATGCGAGCTGCTTCACTAGCGGCGTAAGCCTTAGCTTCGGCAAGGATGCTTGCGCCTTCGGCGCGGGCCTCTTCGCGAATAGCTGCGGCTTCACTGCGTGCGGCTGCCTGCTCTGCCTCGATGTTTGCGGTCTTAGCTGCTGCCTCTTCCTGTGCCTTTTCGGCGGCGGCGAGGCGGCCCTCGATCGCTTCGGTGCGAGCATCCATGGTCTTCTTGAAGTTAGGCAGAACCTTGATCCAGAAGAAAACCAGAAGAACTACGAAGACCAGCGACGACCAGACGAGATCGGCCGTGGCAGGAAGCAGCGGGTTGTGCGCTTCTGCCGCGGTGACGACGAATCTCGAAATCATGTCGTTTACTTTCTAGTTCTTAGGCGCCGAAGATGAATGGGGTTGCAAGACCGATCAGGGCCAGCGCTTCGGTAAATGCAATACCGAGCCACATGGTTACCTGCAGACGAGCTGCGAGCTCTGGCTGACGAGCGATCGACTCGATGGTCTTCGATACAACGAGACCTACGCCGATGCCTGGGCCCACTGCTGCGAGACCGTAGCCGACGACTCCGAGGCTGCCCGATACGGCTGCTGCGACGGTGGTTACGTCCATTTGTTTTTCCTTCCGTGGTTTAGACCTAGCGGTTGCTAAGTCCTAGTGCTCGTCTGCCAAGGCCAACTGAATGTAGACCGTGGTCAGCAGAGTAAATACGTATGCCTGCAAGAACGCGACCAACATCTCGAAGAGAGTGAACACGAACCCGAAGGCGAGGGTTCCAGCACCGAAAGCCTTGAGCAAGCCGCCGGCGTTGAAGACAAAGAACTCGGTTGCCGAGAACAGCAGAACGAGAAGCAAGTGACCGGCGATCATGTTCATCATCAAACGAAGAGCCAGAGTGACCGGGCGAAGAATGAAAGTTGAGAGGAACTCGATTGGAGTTACCAGAATGTAGAACGGCTTTGGCACACCAGCTGGGAAGAGCGCCGCGGTGAAGAAATGTGCGCCGTGCTTGCGGATGCCCGCGTAGATGAAGGTGATGTAAGCCGCAAGTGCCAGAACCAGAGGCAAACCGATAACCGATGTTCCGGCAATGTTCAGCGCAGGGATAACACCGGTGATGTTCATGCCGAGCACAACAAAGAAGATGGTCGCAAGCAGCGGCAAGAAACGGTCGCCATCTTTTTCGCCGAGTTGGTCTTGGGCAATCGACTTGCGCACAAAATTGAGCGCCGCCTCACCCATGAACTGGAAGCGCGATGGAACGTACTGCTGAGTCTTGTATGCCTTCTTGAACTTGGCCGTCCAGAGCCAGAACAAAACGATCAGCAGTGTCATCACCAAAAGGCGGATAAGCATAATTCGGTTTAGTTCAAATGGAGTGCCTGCAAAAAGAACGGCTTGAGGATAGAACTCGTCGATTGACGGAGGGGTGAAAGAGCCGCCGGAATTGTCAGAGTGCAATGCCAATAGTGAAAGGGCATTTCGCATCTTTGACGACCTCCTGTGTCGGGGCGAGGCAAAACCATCGCGGCGGCTAAAACTGGGGGTTTGAACGGAATTTTGCCCCGTTCGCCCTAAATTCTAACAGGCTATTTAGCCCTGAATTGTCGGGATGCGCGAACGCAAAACCACGATCGCATCAACTGCCAGCGAGCCAATCACAGCCCCGACAATCGAGATGAAAAGCACCCAGCCGACAATGAAGCTGGCGTGCTTCAGAACCAGAACCAGGATGAAGAACCCGATGAGCTTGACCAGCCAGGTGCCGAGAACTACCCCGAAGAAGCCACCCAGTGGAAGCTTGCCGCCGATCCAGACAGACAGCGCGGTCAGGCTGACGAAGACCAACGCCATGGCGGCGCCAATTAGGGCGCTGATCAGACCGGCCACCGAGGCGGCGAAGAACCCGATGGCCCCGCCCAAAACGGCCACCCCGGCGATCAGGATGGAGCCCAGGCGCAGCACCCTGGCGAAGAGTTCGTTGCTATTGGTTGGTGTCATTTTGCCCTCCGGCGTTTATCGATGACCGGCCAGAGAGTGTAACCGCCAGCCAGCACCAGCCCGAGCAGGAAGAATGCGGCGATTGCCCAGACCGGCCAAAAGAAGAAAAGCAGACAGGTGAGCGAGATAAGCGCTGTCCAAACGTAAAAGACCAAGACCGAGCCAACGTGGCTGTGGCCCAGGTCTTGCAGCCGATGGTGCAGGTGCTTGCGGTCTGCGGTGAACGGCGACTTTCCCGCTCGCAAACGCCGAACCACGGCAAGGGTCAGATCGAGCACCGGCAGCAACAAAATCGCCAGCGGCAAAATCAGCGGGATGAACGCAGGCAGCAGGTCATCCTGGCCAGCGGTGTGCGGGTCGATCTGACCAGTGACGGTCAGCGCGGAGGTTGCCATCAGCATGCCGAGCAGCATGGCACCACTGTCGCCCATGAAGATTTTTGCCGGACGCCAGTTGTGCGGAAGGAACCCGATGCACATTCCCATCACGATTGCAGAAAGTAAACCCGCGAGGTTGAAGTAATTTCCAGGCGAGGTCTTTTGCGCAAGCAAGTAGCAGTAGGCGAAGAAAGTGATTGTGCCAATTAGCACCACTCCACTTACCAGGCCGTCAAGCCCATCGATGAAGTTGACCGCGTTCATAACCAGCACGGTTAGAAACACGGTGACCACCAGCGAGGTGCCGAACGAACCGATGGTCAAACCGGCAATCGGCAGTGAAACAATTTGAACGCCCTGCCAAGCCAGGATGCCGGCCACCACGAGCTGTCCGCCGAGCTTGATTGTCCAATCGAGGTCATAGAGGTCGTCGAAAAAACCGATAGCGGTGATCAAGAGCGCGGCGGCGGCAATTGCGATTACGTGACTCGGGTCTTCGAAGACCCCGTGAAACCAGCCGAACATCGCTGC
This sequence comes from uncultured Micrococcales bacterium, assembly GCA_903909605.1. Lineage (GTDB taxonomy): Bacteria > Actinomycetota > Actinomycetes > Actinomycetales > Microbacteriaceae > Rhodoluna. The sequence goes on from CAIVWH010000021.1 coordinate 81,217, forward strand.
AACCGCGAGCGAGACTGCAAAGCCGAGGAACATGGCAACGCCACCCAAGCGGGGTGTCGGCCTGGTGTGCACATCCCTGGCGCGGATCTGCGGGTAAATCTTGTACCGGTGCGCAACTTTGAGCAATGCCCAGGTTGCCAAAAATGTGACGATTGCCGAAATCAGTGCAACTGCGAGGTAGGCGCGCACTAGAGCGCCTCGATCAATTCGCCGGCAATGGTGCTCAGCTTGTCGAGACTCAGGGCACCGAGTCGCACGACACGTATCTTTCCGGTCACTCTGGTCTCGCCATCGACAAAGGTCTCGGAGATTCCGGTCAGATCGAGAATGGTCGATGCCTCACCCTTTGGCGAGGTGCCGGCATTGAGGTAAACCTCAACCTTGTCGCCAAAGTATGCATCTGCCTGCGCAGCCGTGGTGGCCGCCGGCTGACCCGTGAGATTCGCGCTCGAGACAGCTAGTGGCCCGGTCTCCTCCAACAGTGCAAGCGCAATCTTGTGATCCGGAATTCGCAGCGCGACGGTTCCCCGGGTTTCGCCTAGATTCCAGTCGAGCGATGGTTGGGCGCGAAGAATCATGGTTAGCGCTCCAGGCCAAAAAGCCTTGGCGAGGTCACGGGCAACCTGCGGAATATCGGTGGCGAGTGCATCCATGGTGAAGACGTTTGGAATCAGAACCGGTGGCGGCGATTTTTCGTCTCGGCCTTTTGTCGCAAGTAGGTTTGCCACGGCCTTGTGTGAAAAGGCATCTGCGGCAATGCCGTAAACGGTGTCGGTTGGCAAAACAATGAGTTGCTCGCGACCAACGGCAAGCTTGGCAAGTCGCATGCCACTGAGCAGTTCGGTGTCAACCGCACAGTCGAAGATGCGCACCATCACTGCCCCTATCGAATTGCCGAGACCACTCGGTCGCGGCCGTTGAAATCTTTGTGCGAGGTGACATTGCGCCAGCCTCTCGCCAATAGTAATTCAGTGATTGCGCCTGCCTGGGTGTCGGCGTGCTCGGTGGCGAATAATCCCCCGACTCGAAGCAGTTCATGCGCAGCCCGCTCGGCGATTCGCACCACATCGAGCCCGTCGTCGCCACCGTAGAGCGCTAGCTCTGGGTCGTGCAGCGCAACCTCGGGATAGATCGGAACCATCTCGGTAGGAATGTAGGGCGGGTTGGTGAGAACCGCATCCGTTCTGCCAAAGAGAGAAGGGATGGTGCCATCGGCGATGTCACCAAGGAACAGCTTGGCATTTGGAAAGTTGGCAAAGTTCTTTGTGGCCCAGGCATGCGCCTCTGGCGATTTCTCTATTGCGAAAACCCTCGACTGAGGAACTTCGTGGGCAACTGAAAGTGCAACCGCACCTGAGCCGGAGCAAAGATCGACCACGACGGGGCGCTCCCCGCAGGTCTCTAGAAACTCAATGGCGAGCCCGGCGAGCAGCTCGGTTTCAGGCCTGGGAACGAAAACTCCCTTACCCACCTGAAGAGTGATGTGGCGAAAGTGGGCAACCCCGGTTAGGTGCTGCAATGGCTCGCGAGCCTCACGCCTAAGCGCAAGCTCGTTGAAGATTAGGACCTGCTCTGGCTCAACTACTGCCCCGCTGAGTTCGGCCGCCTGCACCTGACCTCGGCTCTGATTGGTTATGAAGGCAAACAGTAGCTCGGCATCTGCGATTGCCGATTCGATACCGGCATCGCTAAACCGCCCAGCCCAGGATGCGAGCAGGTCGCGAAGCAGCACTTACTTCTCGCCGCCGAGCGCAGCTAGGCGAGCCTCTTCGTCCATCTGAATTGCCGACTGAACCACAGGTTCGAGTGCGCCATCCATGACCTGATCGAGGTTGTATGACTTGTAACCGGTGCGGTGATCTGCAATTCGGTTTTCTGGAAAGTTGTATGTGCGAATGCGCTCTGAGCGGTCGACGCTCTTAACCTGCGACTTGCGGGCAGCCGACTGCTCGGCCTCGATGGCCTCCTGCTGCGCTGCCAAAATGCGAGCGCGAAGAACACGCATGGCCGCTTCGCGGTTCTGCAGCTGCGACTTTTCGTTCTGCATCGCCACCACGATGCCGGTGGCCAGGTGTGTGATTCGAACAGCAGAGTCGGTGGTGTTAACCGACTGGCCGCCAGGACCACTGGAGCGATAGACGTCGATTCGAATATCGTTCGGGCCAATCTCGACTTCTTCTGGCTCGTCTACTTCTGGGAAAACGAGAACGCCAGCGGCAGAGGTGTGGATGCGCCCCTGAGTTTCGGTAACCGGCACTCGCTGAACGCGGTGCACGCCACCCTCATACTTCAGGTGTGCGTAAACACCTTGGGCGGGGTCGGTGGTGTTCGACTTGATCGCAATTTGAACATCCTTGTAGCCACCGAGGTCGCTCTCGTTCTTATCGAGAATCTCGGTTTTCCAACCCTTCGAGTTGGCGTACTGGATGTACATGCGAAGCAGGTCTGCGGCAAAGAGCGCCGATTCGGCGCCACCTTCACCGGCCTTAATCTCCATGATCACGTCGCGGCCGTCATCCGGGTCGCGAGGAATCAGCAAGCGGCGCAACTTCTCGGTTGCGGCGGTCAGCTTCTCTTCGGTGCCAGGCACTTCGGCGGCAAAAGCTTCATCTTCCTTGGCAAGCTCCTTCGCCGCGGCCAGATCTTCGGTGAGGTGATTCACCGAGTCGTAGGCGGCGACAATGGCGTTCAACTCGGCGTAGCGCCGGTTGAGCTTCTTAGCCAAGGCGGGGTTCTGGTGAACCGCGGCGTCAGAGAGTTGCTCCTGAAGCTGCTTGTGTTCAGCCAGTAGGCCCTTTACCGATTCGAGCAATTAGTTACTCGCTGTCTGAACTCGAAGGCATCGGCATCGACTTCTGAACCTGCATCAGGAACTCGACGTTGCTCGAGGTTTCCTTGAGGCGAGACAGAACCATCTCGACAGCCTGCTGCTGCTCGAGGCCGGCAAGTGCGCGACGCAACTTCCAGGTGACCTTGGTTTCGTCGGGGCCCATCAGCATTTCTTCGCGACGGGTTCCCGATGCGTTGATGTCGACGGCAGGGAAGATTCGCTTGTCGGCGAGTGAACGCGAAAGACGCAGCTCCATGTTTCCGGTTCCCTTGAACTCTTCGAAGATGATCTCATCCATCTTCGAACCGGTCTCGACCAGTGCGGTAGCCAGGATGGTCAGCGAGCCGCCGTTCTCAATGTTTCGAGCCGCACCGAAGAAGCGCTTCGGTGGGTAGAGCGCTGCCGAGTCGACACCACCCGAAAGGATGCGGCCTGATGCCGGTGCGCTCAGGTTGTATGCGCGACCCAAACGAGTAATCGAGTCGAGTAGAACAACAACGTCGTGACCGAGCTCGACCAAGCGCTTTGCGCGCTCGATTGCCAGCTCGGCAACCGTGGTGTGGTCTTCGGCTGGACGGTCGAAGGTCGAGGCGATGACCTCACCCTTCACGGTGCGCTGCATGTCGGTAACTTCTTCTGGGCGCTCGTCGACCAGAACCACCATCATGTGAACCTCTGGGTTGTTGGTGGTGATCGCGTTTGCAATCGCCTGAAGAATCAGGGTCTTTCCGGCCTTAGGTGGCGAAACGATAAGACCACGCTGGCCCTTACCGATTGGCGACACGAGGTCGATGATTCGAGTGCTGAGCTTGTTCTGCTCGGTCTCGAGACGCAGGCGATCCTGCGGGTAGAGCGGGGTCAGCTTGCCAAACTCAACGCGCTTGGCAGCCTCTTCGATGCTGGTGCCATTGATCGAGTCAACGCGCACGATGGCGTTGAACTTCTGGCGCCCCTGGTTGTCACCCTCGCGCGGCTGTCGAATTGCACCGACGACTGCGTCACCCTTGCGCAGGCCATACTTCTTGACCTGACCGAGTGAAACGTAAACATCATTCGGGCCAGGCAGGTAACCGCTGGTGCGCACGAATGCGTAGTTGTCGAGAATGTCTAGGATGCCGGCTACCGGGATGACTGCCTCATCTGGTGACAGCTCTGGCTCTTCGTCGCGGTCGTGGTTGCGGTCGCGACCCTGGCCACCGCGGTCGCGGTTGCGGTCGCCACGGTTGCGATTGCGGTTACGGTTGCGATCGCGGTTACGTGAGTTGCCGCCACCGTTGCCGCGACGCTCGTCGCTCTCGTCGCGGTCGTTGCGTGAATCGTTGTTGCGAGTCTCATTGTCGCGACCTTCGCCCGACTCTGAACGCTCAGCACGCTCAGTCTTTTCGCCGCGCGGTGCGCGCTCTGCACGCTCTGGGCGCTCTGCACGCTCGCCCTGGTCTGGCTTGGCGTCGCCGCCATCGGTGGTTTCGCTCTTGGCGCGACGGGTTCGAGCAGGTCGCTTCTCGCCCGCGTCTGAAGTTTCCGAAGTCTGAGCCGCCGACTTGCGAGGCTTCTTTACTTCGTCGGTTTTTTGGATTTCATCCATGTTTTGTATTTCTCTTTCTTGAGATTGCGATGAACCTTGTCATCGAGCCCAATGTCTTTCACATTGCGTCTTTCGCACTGCTTGACGTGGGCGTTCGCATTAGATCTGCGAGGAATTCACCTAAGAGTTCAAGAGTTGAACTTCTATTTAGTGGTGCAGGGCAACTGTAGCACCCTTGAAGTCAACTGCCAACATAAGGGCTCGCCAGTTTGGGTACTTCTCGGCGGCCAACTTGGCTGCTTCCAGGCGCTCGGCCGGGTCGCTTGCCAGCACCAAAACGGATGGCCCTGCCCCGGAGACCACAGCCGCGTGGCCGTTTTCGCGCATCAACTGAACCAGTGCGTGGGTTTCTGGCATGGCTTCGGCTCGGTAGTCCTGGTGCAGCTTGTCTTCGGTGGCGGCAAACAGCAACTCTGGGCTTTGGGTGAGGGCGGCAACCAGCAGCGCCGAGCGGGAGACATTGAACACCGCGTCGCCGTGCGGCACGGACTCAGGCTGAAGCGATCTGGCCTTGGCGGTAGACATCTCGAAGTCAGGCACGAGCTCGAGCGGCGAAACTCCGCGGTGCACGAAAAGCTTCTTATTGTGTGGGCCGCTATCGTCTTCCCAGGCGATGTTCAAACCACCGAAGAGCGCAGGCGCCACGTTGTCTGGGTGCCCCTCGAGTTCGGTTGAGATTTCGAGCAAGTCGTTGTGTGTAATTTCGACGATTCCCTCGAGCAAGCCCTTGGCGGCAACTACCCCGCTAACCACCGCTGCCCCGGATGAACCCATGCCGCGACCGTGCGGAATGATGTTGCGCGCAACAATTCGCAGACCGGGCATCTTCTGACCGAAGTGCTCGAAGGTGTGCTTGATGCACTTGACCACGAGGTTGGTTTCGTCTGTCGGAACCTTGCCGGCGCCCTCACCGTGAACTTCGACGATCACATCATTTGAGGCAACCGCTTCGACTTCGAGTTCGTCGTAATAAGAAAGTGCCATGCCGAGCGTGTCGAAGCCCGGGCCGAGGTTGGCCGAAGTGGCCGGAACTCGAACCGAAACCTTGCGCCCGACGATGTTCATTTATGCCAAGCCCAGCTGCTCTGCAACTTCGGCAGCAACCGCATTAACAACGGTCGGCTTGACCTCGTTGCCCTGCTCGTCGATGAGTGCCCAGTTGACATCCTTGAGGCCGTGGCCGGTTACTGTGACAACGATAGTTTTACCAGCAACGCTTTCGCCCTGCTGGGTTGCCTTGTAGAGACCGGCGGCACCGGTTGCCGACGATGGCTCGACGAACACGCCGGCTTCGTTAGACAGAAAGCGGTGCATCCAGAGAATCTCTTGGTCGCTTACCGCGCCGAAGCGGCCGTTGCTCTCAACCCGCGCCGCCTGAGCGAGATCCCATGATGCCGGGTTGCCGATGCGAATAGCGGTTGCGATGGTCTCGGGGTTCTTAACCGGAGAGCCCTGAACGAAAGGCGCAGAGCCCTCGGCCTGGTAGCCCCACATCTGCGGCAGCGCCTTGATGCGCCCCTCCTGGAGGTCTTCTTTGTAGCCCTTGAAGTAGGCCGAGTAGTTGCCGGCGTTACCAACCGGAAGCACGTGAAGATCCGGAGCGTATCCGAGCGAATCGACAACTTCGAACGCGCCGGTCTTCTGCCCCTCGATGCGATCCGGGTTAACCGAGTTCACCAGGTGCACCGCGTAGTGATCGGCAAGGTCGCGCGCAAGGGTTAGGCAGTCGTCGAAGTTTCCGCGAACCTGCATGATCTGCGACTTGTGCGCAATTGCCTGCGATAACTTACCGAGCGCAATTTTTCCCTCTGGGATTAGCACTACCGACTTGATTCCGGCGGCGGCAGCGTAGGCGGCAGCCGATGCCGAAGTATTACCGGTCGAAGCACAGATGACCGCGCGGGCTCCGTGACCAATGGCCTTCGAGACGGCCATGGTCATGCCGCGGTCTTTGAACGAACCGGTTGGGTTCATGCCTTCGAATTTGAGCAGCACCCGCTCTGCGCCAACCAGCTTCGCAAGCGCCGGCGCTTCGATAAGCGGAGTGCCACCCTCACCAAGCGTGATGATCGGGTTATCGCTCGCGATATCGAGTCTGTCGATGTATTCGCGAATTACTCCGCGCCACTGATGTGCCATTAGATTCCCTCGAGTCGGATGACGGAAGTAATTGTGTCTACTGCGCTACTTGCCTCGAGCGCTCGCACCACTGCCGAAAGCGCAGCCTCGGTTGCCTCGTGCGTGCCCACCTCGAGGTTCGCCGTGTTGCGACCTGGTGATGGATACTGCTCAACGAACTCAATCGAAACCTCGTTGGCCGCGAAGATGTTCGCAATGGTTGCGAGCACACCCGGCTGGTCGTTGGCCTCGAGAGTGATTTGGTAGCGAGTGTAGATTCGGTCGATTGGCAGCACCGGCAGGTTCGCGTGCACCGAGTCAGCCAATCCTGGGCCACCGGCCACATGGCGCTTGGCGGCGCTAACCAGGTCGCCGAGAATCGCACTGGCGGTCTGGGTGCCGCCTGCGCCTGCGCCATAGAACATCAACTGGCCAGCCGACTCGGCCTCGACGAACACAGCGTTGAATGCTCCGCGAACCGAGCCAAGCGGGTGGGTGCGCGGGATGAGAGTTGGATAGACGCGAACCGAAACACCCTCTTCGCCATACTTGTCGGCGTCGATGCGCTCGGCGATGGCGAGCAGCTTGATGACGTTGCCGTCGCGCTTTGCCGCAGCCATGAGTTCTGGGGTGATCTGGGTGATGCCCTCGCGGTGCACCTTCTCGATTGGCACCTCGGTGTGGAAGGCGAGATAGGCAAGGATCGCAGCCTTCTGAGCTGCGTCGTAACCTTCGACGTCAAGGGTTGGGTCTGCCTCGAGATAGCCGAGATTAGTTGCCTCAACCATCGCGGCATCCAGCGAAATGCCGTCGGTGTCCATGCGGTCGAGAATGTAGTTGGTCGAGCCGTTTACGATTCCCATGACCCGGGTCACCTTGTCGCCGGCGAGCGATTCGCGAAGTGGACGAATGATCGGAATCGCGGCGGCAACCGCTGCCTCGAAGTAAAGCTGTGCACCAACCTGCTCGGCGGTGTCAAACAACTCGGTGCCGTGAGTTGCAAGCAACGCCTTGTTTGCGGTGATCACATCGCTGCCGGAGTTGAGAGCCTGAAGAATGTAGGTGCGCGCCGGCTCGATGCCACCCATCACCTCGATGACAATGTCTGCGCCGAGAATCAGAGCGTCGGCATCGGTGGTGATTAGTTCGCTCGGAAACCCGGCTGGGCGTGCGGCTGCTGTGTCGCGAACCAGGATGCCGACCAACTCGAGCTCTGCGCCAACACGGGCGGCCAACTCTGCCTTGTTCTCGGTTAGCAGCCGAGCAACCTGAGCCCCTACAGATCCGGCGCCCAGAAGAGCGATGCGAAGTGGTCGATACTCGATCACGATTTACCCATTTCCATTCGCTTGGTAGCGAACATCCCTAGCAAACAAGTCTGCCTCTGTTTCGGCGCGAACGATGGCTCTTGCTGAGCCTGAACGAACCGCGACCACGGCTGGCTTGGTGAGCATGTTGTAGTTGCTCGAAAGTGAATAGCAGTATGCGCCGGTTGCCGCTACGGCCAGGATGTCGCCAGATGTGACATCGGCTGGAAGGTAGTCGTAGCGCACCAGGATGTCGCCGGACTCGCAGTGCTTGCCGACCACGCGAGCAAGCGCGGGGCTCGCCTGAGATGCGCGCGAGGCAATAATCGCGTGATAGTCGGCCGCATAGAGAGCGGTTCGAGCGTTGTCGCTCATGCCGCCGTCGACCGAAACATATTTGCGAACTGCATCATGATGGTCGGCAAGGGTTACGTCTTTGATGGTGCCGGCCGTGTAGAGCGTGATACCGGGGTTTGCCGCGATGTAGCGACCCGGCTCGAATGCCAGCACCGGAACCGAGATTTGGTGCTTGTGGCACTCAACCTTGACGGCGATCGCGATATCTTCGGCAAAGTCGGTGACCGAAGGTGCCTCGTCGCCAGGCTTGTAGTTAACCCCGAATCCGCCGCCAAGGTTTAGCTCTGGCACAGGCCCGTGCTTGCTGAGCTCGGTATGAAGAGCGACGGTTCGACGCACTGCTTCGACAAAGCCGTCGCGCGAATAAATCTGCGAACCGATGTGCGAGTGCACGCCGAGAAATTCGAGGTGATTGAATTCACGGATGCGTGCCACGAGCGCAGGTGCGTCAGTCATCGAGACACCGAACTTCTGGTCTTCGCGAGCGGTTGCCAGGTAGTCGTGAGTGTTTGCGTGCACGCCGGTGTTCACGCGTAGGCGAACCTTCTGCACCTTGTCTTGAGCTGCTGCGGCGGCGGCAACGCGTTCGATCTCGGCCTCGGAGTCGATCACGATTGCGCCGACTCCAGCAGAAACCGCGCGTGCGATTTCGCGGGTCGACTTATTGTTGCCGTGATAACCGATTCGTTCTGCAGGAATGCTGCCCGCAATTGCGGCAGCGAATTCTCCGCCTGATGCCACATCGATGTTCAAACCAAGTTCGTTCACCCAGTGAGCAATCTCTGAGGTGAGAAAAACCTTGCCGGCGTAGTAAACCTTGGCGCTGGTGCCAATCGATGCGGCGGCACGCTCGAACACGGTCTTCACTCCGGTTGCTCGTGCCCGAAAGTCATCTTCGTCGATTACATAAAGCGGTGTGCCGAATTCGGCGACCAGAGAGCGCGCGGCAACTCCAGCGATCTCGATCTCCCCCGAGGATGAGCGAACCAAGTGTCGAGGCCAAACATTTTGGTCAACGGCATTTACGTCGCTCGGCTCGTGGAGCCAGCTCGGTTTCAGCTGGTCATCCACGGTTACATCCTCTCCGGGGCGCTGACGCCAAGCAGCGCAAGACCGTTGCGCAATACCTGACCTGCGGCGTTGTTCAACCAGAGACGAGTGCGGTGCACAGGCTCGACGTCCCCGCCAGAAAGCGGCGTAACGCGGCAGTTGTCATACCAGCGGTGGTATGAACCGGCCACCTCTTCGATGAAACGAGCCACTCGGTGCGGCTCGCGCTCGGCGGCGGCACCGGCAACGATGCGCGGCAATTCACTGAGCTTGGCGAGCAGTTCACTCTCGGTCTCGTGAGTCAGCAGCGCCGGATCGAAGCTCGACAGGTCTACCCCTAGGCTCGCCGCGTTATTGGCTACCTGCTTGGTGCGGGCGTGCGCATACTGCACATAGAACACCGGGTTGTCGTTGGTCTTCTTGGCGAGCTGCTCGAGATCGATGTCGAGCGATGAACTAATCGCCGAACGCGTCAACGCATATCGCGCAGCATCGACACCGACGTAACCCACGAGGTCTTCCATGGTCACCACAGTGCCGGCGCGCTTTGACATTCGAACCGGTTGGCCATCCCTGACCAGATTCACCATCTGGCCGATCAAGATTTCAAGGTTCACACCTGGCTCGTCGCCGAAGGCTGCGCACATCGCCATCATGCGACCGATGTAGCCGTGGTGGTCTGCGCCAAGCATGTAGATGCAGCGTTCAAAACCGCGGCTTCGCTTATCGAGGTAGTAGGCAAGGTCGCCGGCGATGTAAGCGTGGTCGCCGTCGGCCTTAATCACTACGCGATCTTTTTCATCACCAAAAGATGTGGTGCGCAACCAGGTCGCGCCGTCAGCCTGATAGATGTGGCCGAGTGAGTCGAGTTTGTCCAATGCCTTTTCGACTGCACCAGATTCATAGAGCGAGTTCTCGTGAAAGAAAACATCGAAGTCGACACCAAAGTCGTGAAGTGACTGCTTGATTTCGGCGAACATCAACTCAACGCCGGCAGCACGAAACTTCTCCTGTGCCAGTTCGTCGCCCAGGGCCAGGATGTCCTCTGCCGTCTCATCGAGAACGCGCTGTGCGATTTCATCGATGTAGGCACCGGCGTAACCATCTTCGGGCGCTGGCTCTTTGCGGGCAGCCGCCAACAGTGAGCGGGCAAAGCGGTCGATCTGAGCGCCGTGGTCGTTGAAGTAGTACTCGCGGGTGACTTCTGCGCCCTGCGCCTGGAGCATGCGGGCAAGCGAGTCGCCGACAGCGGCCCAGCGAGTGCCGCCGATGTGCATCGGGCCGGTGGGGTTGGCAGAAACGAATTCGAGGTTCGCTTTGACGCCGGCAAGGTCTGTGCCACGTCCATAGGCCTCGCCGGCCTCGACGATGGTGCGGGCTAGCTCGCCGGCAGAAGCGGCATCGAGCGTGATGTTGATAAAGCCCGGGCCGGCCACGTCTACTTTGGTGATGCCCTCGACCTTGGTCAGCCCTACCGCGAGCGCGTCCGCCAACTCGCGCGGCTTTACGCCAAAGCGCCCAGCCAGCTGCATGGCGACGTTGGTCGCCCAGTCGCCGTGCTCACGGTTTCTGGGGCGCTCGACCACCACGCTTTCAGGCAATTCGGCGGCGGCGAGTTTGCCCTCGGCCACTAGGGCAGCCAGAGTGCGAACGATTGCGTCGCTTAGAGCTTCAGGGGTCACGGAGAGGTCCTAAAAATGCCGAATTTAGGCTCAAGTCTAGCCGAGGGCTCCCTAACGAAACTAGTCTGCCGAGGCGCAGTTGCGCGGAATCAAGCGAATTTCGGGGTGGTCTCATCTCGGTACAAAGTCGCAAAAAATTTCTCGGCGCCCACGCCTCAGACCCACAGCATAAACTGGTCGCAACCCCAAGCCCCTATAGCTCAGGGGATAGAGCGCCGCTCTCCGGAGGCGGAAGCGCAGGTTCGATTCCTGCTAGGGGCGCATGATTCAAACCGTACATAGCGCAATTCTCAGCATCGACATCCAGTCATGGATTTCAACCTATGGCGATCTCGTAATCGTTCTGGTCTGCGGCCTGCTTTTTTCCGAGACTGGCTTGCTTGTCGGATTCTTCCTGCCGGGCGACACCGTGCTGTTCCCCACCGGTTTGGCCATGAGCACCGGCGCCCTGCACTTTCCGCTAATTGCGGCCTGTGCGATATTTGCCGTGGCCGCTTGGCTTGGTGACCAGACCGGTTACTGGCTTGGTCGCCGAATCGGCCCCGCAATTTTCAATCGCCCGAACTCAAAGTTCTTCAAGCACGAAAACGTCGATCGCGCACACGCTTTCTTCGAACGCTACGGAGCGAAGGCGATCATCCTGGCCCACTTCGTGCCAATCATGCGAACCTTCATACCGGTTGCCGCGGGAGTCGGCGAAATGACCTACCGCCGCTACCTGCGCTACAACGCCGTTGGAGTCATCGGTTGGACCTTCGGCGTTACCCTGCTGGGTGCCGGTCTCGGACAAATTCCATTCCTCGCCAAGCACGTCGAAATCGTGACGTTGGTGTTCCTTGTGATTTCAGCAATTCCGATTCTCACCGAGGTATTGCGCGCTCGCCGCGACAAAGTTCGCGAAAAGGAAAACTAACTACCCATTGCGCGTATCAGTCGCGCAGGTAATCGATCAACCCAGCCAGTGCCTGGGCGCGGTGACTCATCGAATTCTTGATTTCTGGCTCTAGTTCGGCTGCGGTTACTTCAAAACCCGCTGGGATAAAGATGGGGTCGTATCCGTGGCCGTGCTCTCCAGCTTCGGCAAACGCGATGCTGCCAGGCCACTGCCCCGTGAAACTGATTTCGTCATCGCCCGACACCAGCGCGATCGTGCAAAAGAAAGCTGCTGCCCGGTGTTCTGGTTTGACGTCTCTTAACTGCGACAGCAGCAGGCGACGGTTTGCAACGTTGTCTTTACTGCCAGACCAAACGGCAGTGAAGATACCTGGCGAACCGCCGAGAATCTCGACGGCGAGACCAGAGTCGTCGGCAATTGCGGGTAGGCCGGTGTGCTTAGCGGCGGCTCGAGCCTTGATGAGGGCGTTCTCCTGGTAACTGGTTCCGTCTTCTACCGGCTCCGGACCGTCGTAGCCAACTAGCTCGAGACCAGGCACGCCCGGCTCAAGAATTGCGCGCAACTCTGCAACCTTGCCCTGGTTGTGGGTTGCTAATACGAGTTTCATCTGCCGAGCACCCGTGACCTAGCCGGCCAGCGAGGCCTGCTGAATTTCGGTAAGACTCTTGGTGCCGTGCAGCGCCAAGTCGAGAAGTTTGTTGAGTTCGTCGCGGTCGAACGGGGCACCCTCGGCAGTGCCCTGAACCTCGACGAAAGCGCCCTTGCCCGTGACCACAACGTTCATGTCTGTCTCGGCTCGAACATCCTCGGTGTACTGCAGATCAAGCAGCGGCACGCCATCGATGATGCCGACCGAAATTGCGGCAACCGAATCGCGCAGCGGCTGCGCCTTTGCGGGAATCAGCTTTTTGCCGCGAGCCCACTCAATCGCGTCGTGCAGCGCGATATACGCACCGGTGATCGCGGCTGTGCGAGTGCCGCCATCGGCCTGCAACACGTCGCAGTCGATGACGATGGTGTTTTCGCCTAGCTCTTTGATGTCGACGATTGCGCGAAGTGAGCGGCCGATAAGTCTGGAAATCTCGTGAGTGCGGCCGCCGACCTTGCCCTTGATTGACTCGCGGTCGCTGCGGTCGTGGGTTGCACGAGGCAACATCGCATACTCTGCGGTAACCCATCCCTCACCACTTCCGACCTTCCAGCGTGGAACGCCAGAGGTGAAAGATGCCGTGCAGAGCACCCGAGTTGAGCCGAACGAAATCAGCGCAGAGCCTTCTGCGTGTTCACTCCAACCGCGCTCGATTTTGATTTCACGAAGTTCATCTGCCTGACGGCCATCGACACGGGTCATCGGTTTACCTTTTCTACGGTTGCAACTTCAGGGCCCAGGAAACGTCGGGCCAAAACTTCAAAACTCTTTTCATCGCCGGTGGCCTGAAAGCGAAGCGTTGGCGCCTGGGATGCGGTGCGCAACAAATCGTGCGCCACAAGAGTGCGGTAGACATCCTTGGCGGTCTCTTCTGCGCTTGATACCAGGGTGACGTCCTCGCCCATCACATAGCTGAGCGCGCCAGTGAGCAGTGGATAGTGGGTGCAGCCGAGCACAAGGGTGTCGACCCCTGCATCCTTGATTGGTCGAAGGTATTGCTCTGCAACAGTCAGCAACTCGCGGCCAGAGGTGACGCCGCGCTCGACGTATTCGACGAACTCGGGGCAGGCAACGCTGGTGATCTGTAAATCGACGGCGGCGGCAAAAGCGTCGTCGTATGAGCGCGAGGTGATGGTGGCATTGGTGCCGATAACGCCGACTCGTTGATTGCGAGTGGCCGCTACCGCTCGGCGCACAGCCGGCTGAATCACCTCGACAACCGGGATGCCCCTGCCCTCGGTGTAGCGCTCACGTGCGTCGCGAAGCACGGCGGCCGATGCTGTGTTGCAGGCGATAACCAGAAGTTTTACGCCCTCGTCAACCAGGCGGTCCATCACTTCGAGCGCCAGTTCGCGAACCTCTGGGATGGACTTGGTGCCGTATGGGCTATTGGCGGTATCGCCGAGATAGACGATTGATTCGTTTGGCAGCTGATCGATGATCGACCGAGCTACAGTCAGGCCACCGACTCCTGAGTCGAAGATGCCAATCGGTGCGTCATTCACAGGGTCAGTTTAGCCCCAGGGCTTGCTACTGCTCAGAGTCGTCGCCGCGTGGCATCTCGTCGTGAATCGCCTTGCACTCAGGGCAAACCGGAAACTTCTGCGGGTCTCGACTTGGCACCCAGATTTTGCCGCAGAGCGCGACCACAGGCGTGCCCAGCACAGCCGACTCAACGATTTTCTCTTTGCGCACGTAGTGCGAAAAACGCTCGTGGTCACCTGGTTCGAGATTCTGAACTTTCTCTTCAACGATTGTTGCCGGAGAAAGCTGCTCGAGTTCGCCTACTTGATCGATGATGCATCTCCGAGCGTGACTGAAACTACCTGGGATGCGCCGCCGCGACTGATGGTCAGCTGCACCTTCGCACCGGCTGGCTGCTGCCTCACCGCTGCAAGCAACTCCGAGGATGAGGTGATGTCGCGATCGTTGAACTTCACAATCACGTCTCCGGCTTTCAAACCCGCCTGCTCGGCTGCGCCACCGGCGGTCAGCGACTTGATTGTGGCGCCGGTGCTAAATCCAGAGCCGTTGGTTGCCGAGTTGGCGTCGTAAACCATTGCGCCAAGCAAGCCGTGGCTTGCGTGGCCTGTCTTCATGATTTCCTGCGCGATTCGCTTGGCGGTGTTTGCCGGAATCGCAAAGCCGACACCGATGCTTCCCGAAGCGGAAGTTGAGAACGAATTGCTGCCGGCCGACGCGATAGCGCAATTCACGCCGATCAATTGACCTTGCCCGTTGATCAAAGCACCGCCCGAGTTTCCCGGGTTGATTGCGGCATCGGTTTGCAGCACATCCAAGTTGATGACGTTTGCGTTTGAGTTGGTGCCGCCGCTAAACAGTTGAAAACCGCCAGTACCCGAGTTGCTGGTGACAGCCGATGACTGCACCTGAATGGTTCGGTTCAAGGCTGAAATGATTCCCTGAGTCACGGTGTTCGACAATCCGAGCGGGGCACCAATCGCGGCTACCGGGTCGCCTACGTTCACCTTGTCGCTGTCGGCGAAGGTGATAGGCGTGAAGTTTGTGCCCGCGTCGATCTTGATTACTGCGAGGTCGTTGGTGGTGTCGCTGCCGATCAGCTTGGCGTCGTAAACCTTGCCGTCGTAGGTCTTGACCTGGATTGCGCCGCTACCTGTCGAGCCATCGAGGGTAACCACGTGGTTGTTGGTGAGGATGTAGCCATCCTCGGTCAAGAATTCACCCGAGCCGTTGCCGCTGGATGAGCTGCTGCTTACCGAGATCGTGACCACTGATGGCTCGGCGGTAGCGACCGCCGCAGTAACCCAGGTCACATTCTTGGCATTGTTCACGACGATTGGGCTAGGCGACTTTATGTAGTCATAGGCCAGGATGCCCACCCCAGCACCAACGCCGGAGCACAGCACTGCCCCGATGATTACGCCCGAGGTTCCGGTGATCAAATTCTTGCGAGCCAGGAGGCGCTGCTTCAGCGTCGGCTTCGGCCGCACCGGTTCGGTTACGGTGAAAAGAAATTGGTTGTTTGGTTCGATCACGATTGCCCTCTCAACTGCTTGATTGCTCCAAAAGGAAAACAAGCAAGCCTGAATAGTTTATGAAAGAGCGCTGGAAATCGGCTAACAGCGATAACTACTCGGATGCAGCGCACAGGTTGCCAGCACTAGGTGCGGCCTGGCTCGCTTTGCCGGCGGAGGTGGACCGCTGGCGCTCAAGCTAACCGCGGCGCTTTGGGTGATTACTCCTGCGACGATGAATGGGCTGGAAAGGTCGAAGCGATAGCTGGCCAAGTAGTCAACTTGCAATTCGACCGAGTGAACCCCGGCTGCAGAAAGCAAAGCGACAGCGATCGCTCCGTCGGCAAAGGCTTTGCCATCGAGCAACCAGCGCTGGGCAACCGGCACGAACCTGACCTGGGCTGGTGAACCGAGAAGAGTCGCCGAACGGTCGTGACTTGCCGCGTTCGAAATGAGTGTGGCACTTTCTCCCACCAGGTACTCCGTTTGCGAAACCACGATTGCTATCGGGTTCGGAGTGAAGGCGGCCTGGTCGCTGAGCACCGAGGTTGTGGTTTTGATCACGGTGGTCACCGTGGTTTTGCTGCTTGCCACCGGTGCAGCAGGTGGTGGAAGAAGCCTGGTGCCCGAGCACCCCTGCAGGATGGCAAGGGCCAAGGCGTTTTGGGTTGAGACCGTTGAGGGGCAGACATACTTCACCGGTTTTGGCAGTTGCACCACTGGAGCCACAACTGGAATGCGCACGCTGGTGACGGTCTTGGTGCTCGGCGAGGGGGTTGCCGAGGGTTTCGAGGCATTCAGACACAGAGTGACCGACCCATTCGACACAACTGCCGATTGAGTGCAGGCAGCCTGTGCTGCGGTAGGAAATGGAATCATGAACACCATTGCCAATACCGTCACCAGCGAGAACTTGCGCACCGCAAGAATCTAGCCAGCAGGCAAATTCACTGAGCGAGTTATTCACAACGCGTTTAAAGACGAAAACCCAGTCGGAGCTGACTGGGTTTTCTTTTGGTTGCGGGGGCAGGATTTGAACCTACGACCTCCGGGTTATGAGCCCGGCGAGCTACCGAACTGCTCCACCCCGCGGCGAAGTTCCGAGTGTAGCACGCGCCTGCTTACCTCGCTACTTGTTTGCCAGCTTCAGCGCAGCATCGATCGCAGCCTTTAGTCGTGCGTCTGCCTTGCCGTAGGCCGCCCAGTCGCCGGCAGCCAACGCCGCCGCCTTGTCTTTCATTGCCTGGCTGGCGATCGCGAGTTCGGCCTTTAGTTGCGCCGTAACCGTTCCACTGACTCCGGTAGTTGTGCCGGTTCCAGGTGTCGCAGCGCCACTGCCCGAGCCAGTGCCCCCGCTAAGCGCGGTGGTTCCAAAGAGTGAATCGAGCGCACCGTTCAGGGTGTCTTCGAATGCAACCTGATCGCCGAAAGCGACAAGCACCTTCTTCAACAGCGGATAACTCGTCTCACCGGTGGACTGCACGTAAACGGGCTGCACATACAAAAGACCGCCACCAACAGGGATGGTCAGAAGGTTTCCATCGAGCACGGAGGTCGAGCCCTGGCGCAGAATGTTGAGCAGCTTCGAGACATCGCTATCCGAGTTGAAGTTGTTTTGCACCATGCCGGGGCCTGCAATGTTCAGCGCTTTAGGAATGGTCAGCAGGGTTAGCTGCCCGTAGCCGGAGGACTTCTGCCCTGGGACTGATCCAGCATCACTGTTGGCAACCAGATAGCCACGCAGAACGTTGCGACTTTGCTCGCTCGTGGACTGTGGAATAAACGTGGTGTAGAGCGAGAAGTCGCTGGTGTTTGAACCCGGCAGCTTCATGGTCAGGTAATAAGGCGGCTGAGTCGGATTGGCGCTGCTGCTATTCACGTTCAGGGTTGGATCGTTGGGAGTCATCCAGCCATCAGATTGCGAGTAGAACACACCGGCATCGGTCACGTGATATTTGCCCAGGATGCCGCGCTGAATCTTAAACAGATCTGACGGGTAACGAACGTGGCTCAGCAGCCCGGCGCTCATCTGTGCAATCGGCTTGATCGTGTTCGGATAAATCTTCTGCCAGGTCTTCAAGATTGGGTCTTTGGTGTCCCAGGCGTAGAGAGTGACCGAACCGTCGTATGCGTCGACGGTTGCCTTAACCGAATTGCGAATGTAGTTGATGTTGCCGCGCGAGTAGCCCGGGTTGGTCTTCGAGTCGCCAATCGAATTCGTGTAGTTCTCGGCGCTCGAGTATGGGTAGTTGGCGCTGGTGGTGTAGCCGTCGACAATCCACTTGATGCGTCCGTCGATGACGGCGGGATAGGCATCCGAGTCAAGGGTCAGGTATGGGGCAACCGCAGCAACGCGATCGATTGGGTTGCGGTTGTAGAGGATTTGCGACTTGTCGCCAATTGCGTCGCTCAGCAGAATCTGTTCGCTCTGGAACTTGATTGCGTAGGCAAGTCGATTGACGATTCCGCTCAGCGACGGGCCACCATTGCCTGTAAAGGTGTAACTGGCGGCACTTCCGCTGCCGGCGCTCGGGTAGTCGAGCTCGCGCTTTTGCGACCCAGCGGCGCCAACGATTGAGTAATCGGGTGACTGCTCGCCGAAGTAGATGCGCGGCTCAAAAGTGCCGAGCGCGCCAACGTTCGGGATGCCGCTTTGCAGGAACACCGGCTGGCCATCCGTGCTTGCCTGGTTGCCGTAAGCCGCGACTAAACCATAGCCGTGGGTGTAAACGATGACGTTGTTGTACCAGCTCTGTGAGGTGCCGAGGCCCGACTGATTGAGCTCGCGAACCGCAAGCACGGTGTCTTGTGACTGGCCGTTGATGTTGTAGCGATCGACATCGAGTTGGCTGTTGAAGCTGTAATACTGCTGCACCTGCTGCAACTGCTTGAAGGCACTCGAGACCAGGGTCGGGTCGATGATGCGAATGTTTGCCGCGGTGGTTGCATCTGAGCGCAGGCTCGCCGCGTCGGTCGTAGTCTTCGCCTGATAGTCGACAGTCTTGATGCTGTCGAGGCCATATGCCTGAAGGGTTGCATCAATGTTGCGCTTGATGTACTGAGCCTCGAAGCTGCGCTCATTTGGCACGACAACGAAGGTCTGCATTCCCCACGGGAAAACTCCAGACAACAGCACGGATGCGACTACCAGCAGCCCGGTTGAAGTCAGTGCGATGCGCCAGCGAGCAGTGATTGCCGCGACCAGAAAGAAAATCGAAATCAAAAATGCAATCAGCGCGAGAATTTCGAAGGCCGGGATGGTGGCATGAACATCCGAGTAGGTGGCGCCGGTGAACAGCCCACTGTCGCTGGTCATGGTTGCGTATTGGTCAAGCCAGAGCGCAACTCCCTGCAACGCGATGAAGACTGCTGCAATCGCTGCGATCTGCACCCGCGCCGCCTTGGCGAGCAGAAAGCGGCGACCATCGATGCTAAGTGAGCCATACATCAGGTGCATGCCCGCGGAGGTGAGCAGCGCCACCAGGGTCAGGACGGTGAAGAAACCAGAAATCGCGCCGTAGAACGGCAGGTCAAAAAGGTAGAAACCGGTGTCGAGACCGAACTGGGCATCCTTGACACCCGTGTAGGTGTGATTCAGGAACATCGCGGTGACCTGCCACTTGCTTGCCGCGTACGACCCGCCGATCAGGCCTGCGATGGCCGGCAGCACGATTAGCCAAAACTTGCGCGACCTATCGAGCAGCTGTCGGTAGGCATCGAGCGGAGTGTTGGTTTGGCGCGAATAGATCGGTCGCTTGCGGCCAGCGAGCCAGATCGTGGTGAACAGCGCTGCGCCGGCGATAACAAAGCCGGCTGCAAACGATGCCACGTTGGCCCAGAGCGCAGTGGTGAAGACGCTCGAGTAGCCGAGCTGGTTGAACCACAGGAAGTCGGTATAGAAGCCGGTGAGCCAAACCACGCCGACCGCCAATAACACTAGAACCACCAGCGATACTGCTACCGGGCTAGTTTTCTTGCGTGCCATGTCTACCTCTTAGTTTTTAGTTTTTGAAATTTATTTGGTGCAGGTGGCGAACTGCGAAAGATCTGCATGTGCGCCGATCGCCTTGACGACCTCGAGGGCGTGGTCAAAGGTCGAGACGCTAAACACTTTCATGCCAGCGGGAACGTGCCCGACGACCTCGCCGCAGTTCGACTCAGGTGCAAGAAAGTACTTTGCTCCGGCGTCGCTTGCGCCGAACATCTTTTCTTGAATGCCACCGATAGGGCCAATAGCGCCTGTGACATCGATTGTTCCGGTGCCGGCGATGTGCGCCCCACCGGTGAGTTCACCGGGAGTAAGGGTGTCGTAGATGCCGAGCGCGAACATCATGCCGCCGCTTGGCCCGCCGATGTCAGAGAGCTTGAGGCTGACCTTTACTGGGAAGTCGTATTTGTATCCGACGTAAATGCCAAGCACGAGTTTGCCGGTTGAGTCTTTCACTGGGCTTATCTGGTAGCTCAAGGTCTTCTCGCCGCGCTTGACGATGACCGTCAATGGTTTGGCGCCGTACTTATTTATCAGCGCGCGCAGTCCGTCGATAGTTCCAGGGGCATGCCCGTTAACACTCTGGATGTAGTCGGCTGCAACGAGCTTTCCTGATGACGGCGCGTTCTTCTTAACCTCACTGATATAAACGTGAGTCGGAATTTTGTAACCAAGTTTGGTGAGCGCTTCGTAGATGGCGTCCTGCTGCGACTGTTCCATCATGGCCGCGCTCTCGGCGTCGTTCTGCTGCTGGGTCTGATTGACCGGAAAGATCTCGTCAATCGGAACAATGCTCTGCTTCGGATCGAGCCAGGCCGCAAACAGTTCAGCCCAGCTCGGGGTCTGGTCGCGATTGCCGACCACGCTCACGGTTAGCAGATCTAGTGCGCCTGAGGTCGGGTAGCTTTCGGTGCCCTCAACCGAGATCACCTTCGCGTCGCCGTCTTTTCCGAGCACGTTTACCACCGGGCCAGGGCGTTCAATAACGTATGGGGCCCTAACAAAAGCAAGGAAGGCGAAACCGACCAGAAATACGCCAAGCGCCACCACACCGGCGATGATGCGCTTGCGGCTTCGGCTAGGAGCCTGCTCAGAATCGATGCTCATTTGTGCCTTTCCCCCACAAGCCTATTAGCGTGGAGTCAGGAGACATGATGAGCGATAGCGGCGAGAACATCCCGGGTGACAACCAACCGGATGACCAGGACTTCAATGAGTTCTTCGCGCGATTCTTCGCCGAGGTTGGCGACGACTCAAAACTGGCCGAGATGGCCGAATCGCTCGGACTGCCAAAGAACCCTGCAGCCATGCGCCAGGCGATGGAACAACTGCGGCATTTCATCGGCTCACAGCCGAAGGATGGCTCAGCCGGTTGGAAACTAGCCCTGGATCAGGCACGCAGCAGGGCATCCCAGAGTTCTGAACCAATCGACGATTCAACCCGGACCGCCATAGCCGCAGCCCTCGGGGTTGGCACCCTGTGGCTAGCCGGGGCTACCGAAATTGCCCCGCCAAGCAGCGAACCAAAACTGCTCAGCCGAGAACTCTGGGTGCAGGATGCGTTTCCGCTGATTCGGCTGCTTGCCGACTCGGTGGCCGACCGCATGGGTGCTGCGCTGAGCGAAGCACTGCCCACCGGTGAAGGCGACAGCCAGGGCCGCCAAGTTGCCGGCATGCTGAACTGGCTCGGGCATTCGCTGGTTGCCATGCAGCTCAGCGAGGCGGTTGCCGCACTCTCGGCCGAGGCCATTGGCGGCGGCGATATCGGGTTACCGATTTTTGAAGAGCAGCGAGCCGCACTGGTTGCACAGAACCTGAAAAGCTTTGCCGAGGAACTGCCGGTTGAGAGCGACCAGGTTTACATCTATCTTGTGATTCGCGAGTTAGCGCACGCCGGGTTATTCAAGCACGCGCGCTGGTTGCGCGATCACGTGCTGCAGCAAATTCGCAAATACGCCAGCGAGATTCGAATCGATGAAGACCGCGTGCGAGAACTTGCCGAAAGTTTCGACCCCGCCAACCAGGGCGAAATTCAAAATGCTATTCGCGAGGGCGAACTGCTCGCCGACCGCACTCCCGAGCAGCAGCAAGCACTCGAAGCGATTGAAACCATGCTCGCCCTAATCGAGGGGTGGGTCGATGCAGTAACCGCCAACGCAACCAAACTGCTGCCAAAGTCGGCGGCAATTCAGGAGGCCGTTCGACGCAGACGCGCAACCGGAGGCCCCGCAGAGAAAACCTTCGGCAGGCTGATCGGGCTCGAACTTAGACCGCGCAAAATGCGTGAGGCCTCGGCCGTTTGGCAACTGCTCACCGAGCGTTACGGCGCCACCAAGCGCGACGCGCTATGGGCGCATCCCGATCTGCTGCCCACCGCACTCGAACTTGCTAACGTCGATCAACTCTTCGCACGCATCGACGACTCGGGCGACGAATTCGATCGGGACCTACGCAACCTGCTCGGCGAATAACTTGCATGTTGCGCTGCATTCAGCGCGAGCATCCGGGCTGTCAGCAACTTCGGCAGGTCTTTCGTCATTGAGCTAAAACCGATGCATGGTGCTTCGAATAAACCCATCGCGAATGCCGGTCTGGCGCAATCCCGATGAACTTCAAATTGGCGGGGCCAGCCCGGTTGTGGTCAAAGGCCTCAGTCAGGCTCAACAGCGGCTCATTGCCCTGCTGATGCGGGGCATTCCAACCGCCGCGCTGCCTGCCGTGGCGCAAGAATTGGGGGTCGAAAGGCCAAACGAGCTGCTCGATCAGCTGGCTGGGGCGCTGCTTGCCGACAGGCCCCCAGCCGCACTTGACCGCGACTACATCGAGAACCACTTTGCCGAGATTTGCAGGGCGCAGGCAACTTTCCCAGTTGAGGGTTCACACGTGATTGCTCGGCGGCAGCGGGCATCCGTGGTGATTGAAGAGTCAAGAACCAGACCGCTGCTCACCCAAGCCCTCAAGTCAAGTGGCATAGGCATCGTGCTCGACGAAAAGGCTAAGGTCACCGCCCAGATGTCTGCAGACGTTGCCATCACGATCGATCACTCTGCTCACAAACCTCGCAATCACCGTCGCTGGCTGGCTCTGGGTGTGCCACAGATCGCGATCTTGTTTGATCAAAGCGGAGTGCAAATTTCTCCGCTGATTGAGGTTGGTAAAACCCCTTGCCTAACCTGCCTGCAGATGAACGGTGACTCGAATCAAATTGCCATCGACTCGCAACTGCTATTTAGTGCGCAAAGATTCGATGATTCGGTTAGCGAACACTTTGCCATAGCCATCGCGACTCAAACTGCACTTCGACGCATCGACCAGTCGGCCGACTTTGCCCTCGCAGAATTTCATCGAACCGGATACCGGCTTGACTCAGCAACCGGGTCCATTCACGAATTGCACTGGAACTTCGCCGAGGGCTGCCTCTGCCACAGACAAACGACTGCTAATTAACGAAAGACAAAAATCTTGAAGGTCGGCGTTCGCGCGATCCTTGTGAGTCGCGCTTTGCGTGCGTTATGGTGAGGCGTTTTTTCGCTCGGGTAACGGCCACATAGAAAAGTCGACGCTCTTCTGCAACGTCTGCTTCGGTTGTCGAATACCCGATTGGCAAGTAGCCCTCCACCACACCAAGCAGGTACACGACCGACCACTCGAGACCCTTGGCTGCGTGGATGGTCGAAAGAGTCACAGCTGCGCTTACCGGTTCGTGCTGCGAACGTTTGCGCTCGTCCAGCTCGGCAGCAAACTGGGCGACCGTGGTGTTCTGCGGCAACTCATCGACAATAGCCAGCAACGCGGTGAGCGAATCGTTCTGGTCTCGCTCTGGCCCAGCGTGATCGGGTTGGCGCGGGCTCCAGCCCAGGCTGCGGCAGACATCCGAGACGATTTCAAAAAGCTGCTTGGATGGGTGCCCGCCGGTCGCGGCCTCCGCGCGAATCGCCGTCATCGCCCGCTGAATCTCTGGTCGATTGAAAAAACGCTCGCCTCCGCGAAGTTGGTAGGCGACCTGCTTCTCGGCCAAGGCCTCCTCGAGCGTCTCCGACTGGCCGTTCACGCGGTAAAGCACAGCAATCTCGCTGGGCTTTACCCCCGCGCGCAAGTCCGCGGCGACTGCATCCGCGATCCAGGCAGCCTCATCCTTGTTGGTTTCAAACTGGCGCACATCAACCGGACTACCTGTTTCGCCAACCGCGGTGAGCGGATCAATCAGGCTGCCGTCGCGGACCACTCGGTTGGCAACTTCAACAATGCTCTTGGTGCTTCGATAGTTCGTGGTCAGCTGTAAAATCTTGGCGCCGTCGTGACGCGACTCAAATTCGCGCAAGAAATCGCTGGTGGCACCGGTGAACGAATAAATCGTCTGGTTCGGGTCGCCGACAACACAGAGGTCGTCTCGATCCCCCAGCCAAACATCGAGAAGGGCATGCTGAAGCGGCGAAATGTCCTGATACTCATCGACTGTGAAGAAGCGATACTGCTGGTGAACGTGATCGAGAGCCATTGGCTCTGCGCGCAGCATGCCGATGGTTAGCAGCAGAACATCTTCCCAGTCGAGTCGCTGGGCGCGAATCTTGTCTTCCTCATAGGCTTCCTGCAGCGCGATGTGCTGATCTAGCGAGAGCCCCGCGACCACCGGGCGACTGGCACCGCGCTCTCGATACTGCTCGAGGCTCAACATCGAATATTTGCGCCACTCAATTTCAGACGCGATCTCTTTAAGTGCAACCTGGTCTAGGTGCAGCCCGAGGCGTTTTCCTGCATCGGCAATCACTCGAAGCTTCGAGTCGATCACGGCCGGAGCAGGCACCCCCGCATACTGCGGCCAGAAAAATTCAAGTTGCGACAGCGCTGCAGCGTGAAAGGTCTTTACCTGAACACCGGCAGCCCCTAGGTCGCGCAAACGCTGGCGCAACTCGCCGGCCGCGCGATTCGTGTAGGTCAGGGCCAGCACACGATTTGCCGTGTAATAGCCGCGGGCGATCCCGTATGCGATTCGGTGCGTAATAGTTCGGGTCTTGCCTGTGCCAGCGCCGGCCAGGATGCAGGTCGGGCCGATCAGGCTCTCTGCGGCCGCCCGCTGTTCGTCATCGAGTTTCTCGAGCAGGTCTTCGGCTTCAGGAATTTCGTTCATCGTGACCCCGGTGCGGCGTCGCTCTTGCTGCTTAGCGGAGCGCCATACCAGTGTTCGATCATCGCGCGAGAAATGGTGCTCTTGCCTGGAAGCAGCAACTGCTGCGACTCTGCCGCAATTTGCTCCCGCGAGAACCAGCGCAACTTTTCGATTTCGAGACCATCTGGTTGCAAGTTCTGCTCACCGCGAGCGCGTGCGGTGAATCCGACCATTAGCGAGAACGGGTATGGCCATGGCTGCGACCCGATGAACTTGATGTCGGTGACTTTTACGCCAGCTTCTTCGAGCATCTCGCGCTCGACGGCTGCGTGCAAAGTTTCGCCGGCGTCAACGAAGCCCGCGAGAATCGACCAGCGATTTTCTTCCCAGGTTCCCTGCGAACCCAGCAGGATGCGATCTTCATCGTCAACGATTGCCACGATGATCGCTGGGTCGTTTCGCGGAAAAACTTCGCGCTTGCACGCTAGGCAGGTGCGCGACCAACCGGCTTGAGAGACGTTGCTTGCCGTTCCGCAGTTTGCGCAGAAACCGTGTGCCCGATGCCAGTTCACCAAGGCGAGGGCCTGAGCGACCAAACCAGCATCGCGGGCAGAGAGGCCGAAGCCGCTGCGACGAAGGGTCAGCCAATCTCCATCCTGGCTGTGGCCCGCCGCCTCGAGCGCAGCAAGACCGGCAGCATCGAGATCGACCAAGACAACGGCAGTGCCCTCGGCAACCCCGGCTTCGTCGGCAATCGTTTGCCCCAGGTATGCGAGCATCCCGGAAGTTGCAATCTCGGTCACAAGGCTTACGGGAATCAAACGCAGACCAGAACCCTGGGAGTTGCCTAAAACCTTGTCGCCCGAGACAAACAGGCAGACCGCCGAACCTTCGACAATGAGCGATGCCAGCAGCTGTGCATCCTTGCGCGCTTCTGAGTTTCGGTTGAGTGCAGCTCGGGCCAGAGGCAAATTCAGAGGCGCTGGCATGATTCCCCTTCTAAGCGTGGCAGAACTGCGAACTGGTGATTGTTGTCTAGCCTTTTGGCATGGGCAAATCTCCCCTAATTTTAGCCGCGCTAGCCGCAGACGCTGTTCGCTCCCTCAAGATCGTGCATGCCGCCGGTCACACCGCTGGTGGCACCGGTCGCTTTGACTCGGCAATCCTCACCGATGCCGATGGCGCGCACTACATCGCCCGCATTCCAACCAGCCCATCGGCCGGAACCGACCTCGAGGTCGAGATGCGTGTGCTTCGTGCGCTGAATAGCCCGAACGTGCGCCTGCCATTCCAGGTGCCAACCATGCTTGGTGAAACTCGAAGCAACATCGGCGAGCGCCTTGTTGTTTTCAAATTGGTTTACGGCAACCCAATCAACCCATTCCAGGTTCAGCCGAATGCGCCGCTATCGCACAGCATCGCCGCCGCCCTGGTTGGCATTCACTCAATCAACCCCGACTTGGTGGTTGCCAACGGCTTTAGCTCATACAGCGTCGCCGAAAACCTGCGCCTTCGGGTGGCAGAGCTCGACCGAGCAGCACAGACCGGCAAGGTTCCTGCAATCTTGCTAGCACGCTGGGAAGAAGCTCTAGAGGACTCCACTCTCTGGCGCTACCAGCCAACAGTCATCCACGGCGACCTCAACGGCGACACAATGCTCGAAGAAGGCGGCGAGGTCACAGGAGTTATCGAGTGGTACCGCCTCGAGCTCAACGACCCAGCGATGGACTTCAAGTGGCTCGTGCCTGGTGTCGAACACGACCTGCTCGACGCAGTGCTGTTCAACTACCAGTTGTCGCGCAACACCGGCGACAGCCGCATCGCTCAGCGCGCGATCTTCTATTCAGAGTTCGGCCACCTGCAATACCTGCTTCACGGTGCAACGATGCGCGACCAGTATGCGGTTGAGGATGCCGTTGCCCAACTTCAAGAACTTGCTGAGCAAGCCGAAGAGGGCCTTCTGCCTCCACTTACCGACACTCAGGCACAGGCCCTGTTGACTCCGGTAGCCGAGGTCATCGACTTTGTTGAGCGCACCACCGGCAGCATGCCGATCATCCCTGAAGACCGCGTCATTTCGGGCAGCGAGCAGCCTGTTTCAGAGGACACCGACCAGATTTATCTAACCGGTGGCCCGAACTTTGACGACGACTCAACCGCGCCGATGGATCGCCTTTAGTCCTTAGAGCTGGCTTCGGCAGCGCCTGCCGCCGCACCTTCTGCAACCTTGTCGAGCACTTCTTGCCACTTGGCAAGAATCTCAGCGCGGTCGGCCAGGTGAGCTGGGCTTAGCTCTTCATCGGCACCGACAAAGTAGAACGTTGCCTTGATTTTCTCAAGTGGAACCCCGGTGAACTCCGAGTAGGCGAATCGGTAAAGCGACAACTGCAGTGCGCGCTTTGCCTCGTCTTCTGACCCCGCGACAGGAGGTGTGTTGGTCTTCCAGTCGACAATCTCAAAGCCGTCGCCATCGGCATAAACCGCATCCATCTTGCAGATGAAGGTGTTGCTACCGATGGTCAGTTGCACTTCTTGCTCGAGTGCGACGGGCTGCATCGTCGCGAAACGTGAGTTCTTGAAGTTCTCTTGCAACTGTTCGACTTCGATGAAGTCATCTTCGTCTTCTAGCTCTGGCAAGTCCTCGTCGTTGTCGACCAAGCCGATTGGCGAATTGCTTCGCTCAACCCAGGCGTGGAACAGGTTGCCGCGACGCGATGCGCCGTAAGGCTCGCTCGGCACTGGTCGGAGGAACGAACCCGCCACAAACTCGAGTTCGCCAAGGAACGCCTTGAAGTTCGACGCCGGGATGCGCACCGGAAAGTCGACCTGCTTGTGAGTGGCTTTTCGAACATCGCGCTCGAGCAATAGCCGATCAATCGAAAGAGCTACCTGCTCAATGTCTTCGGCAGTCACGCCAGATGAATTCTTGCCCTGAATTGCAGCGAGAACATCCTGGCTTGCACGCTCAACCTCATCGCGACGCTTGGCCGAGAAAGGCTGTTTTGGCCAGTGTTCAACCAAACTGGCCTTGTCGGCAGGGTTCTTTTCATTCTGGATTTCAGGCAATTCGTATTCGGCGATTGGCGAAACCCCACCCGCAGCGCATTCCTCAAGGTAGCTAGACATAGGGCGGGCCTTGGTCTCGGCTGGCTGCCAGTAGGAACCAGTTACCAAAAGATCGACCTTTGCACGAGTCACTGCAACGTATGCCAGTCGCCGCTGCTCCTGAAGCCCCATCTTCTTTACGTCTTCTTTGAAAGTCTTGATGGTCTTGTTCAGATCGGTTTGGTTGTCGTCCTTGAATAGATCGATGCTCGGAAGTGAGTCACGGTCGCCTCTCAGGGCATATGGCAAAACGTCAGCGTTGAGCCAACCGGTGTTATCGTTTGAGCCCTTTGGCAGGTCACCCTCGTTGAAACTTCCGATGGCTACGTGCTCCCACTCCAAACCCTTGGAGGCGTGGATTGTCAGAATCTGAACCATTCCAGGGCGGCCTACCGGTGGGGCTGCATCGACTCGATCGAGATCATCGGCGAAGTCAAGGTATTCGAGCAATGCACCCACGGTTGGCGCATCATTGTTAGCCGCATAGGACCCCACGACAGCAACGAACTCGTTCAGGTGCATCATCGGATTGTTGCGAGTTGGGTTTGCCATCAACTCGACATCGAGCCAGAGCTCGGCAATAACAGCGCGAACCAATTCAGCTAGCGGAAGCCCAATGCGCTTTCGGAGCTTGCCGAAAAGTTCGCCGGCCTTGACTAAGCGTTCGAGACCTTCGTCGGAAATTGCATCGGTGCTGAGTTTTGGCCCATTCGCAATGTCGTCGATTGCGTCAATCAGTGAGATCTGAGCTTCATCGAGCTTGCCCTCTGCCTGACGGTGCTCATAGCTCGACTTGGCCAGCGAATCTGCGTATTTATAGAGGCCATCGATGTCTTTTGGCCCGATGCGGAAGCGTGCGCCTGTTAACAAACGAATAAGTTCAGAGCCGGCATCAGGCCGACTGATTACTGCAAGCGCGCAGCGAACGTCAGTCACCTCAGGCATGGTGAGCAGGCCACCAAGGCCTACAACCTCTACGTCAACGCCGGCCGCCTGCAACGCTGCAACATAAATCGGAATGCGCTTTTTCTTGGCCAGAAGCAGAGCACCTTTTGGCATTTCTTCGTCAATAGGAATTTCCATGCGCTCGGCGAACCAGGCGGCAACAGCCTTGGCCTCTTGCTCGATGGTCTCATGCCAGTTGATGAAAACTTCGCCCGGCGCTTCGGCTGATCGCACGGTCAATGGCTCACGTTCGACTGAGCGCACGAGGTCTTGCTGGCTTGCAGCCAGGTAATCTGCGGGAGTATCGAGCGGCCTAGCAATCTTGTTCGCGATGTCGAGAACGCCTTGCGGATTGCGCCACGAGGTGGACAACTGGAAAGGAACCCTGTTGTCAGCACCGAAGTCGCGCTTGAACTCAGCCAAGTTTGACTCGGATGCACCGCGCCAGCCGTAAATTGACTGGTGTGGGTCGCCCACTGCCAAAACCGACTTGCCTTTGAATAGCGAAGCCAGCAAACGGGTCTGCAAGACCGAAGTGTCTTGATATTCGTCAAGCAGGATTTGTGTGTACCGCTCCTGCTCGCGGTCGACAACGGCGCCACCGAGCTTTCGCACGGCCTCTTCAGCACGAGCCACCTGGTCGCTGAAGTCGATCTTGCCAATGCGCTTCTTCTCTTCAAGGAAGCCTTGGGCAAGGCGCGCGATGATCTTCTTCTTAGAGAGTGCAGTTAGAACTTTTTGCACGTCCACGATGAATTCGCCAGGTTCACCACCACGCTTTTTCGGCACGTTGTTTGAAATGTGTTCGATGATCTCGTCGATGTGCTGCTCGATGTCGTCGGCAGTAACCAAGTTCTCGTTCATGTCGCCGGCCATTTTGAGCACAGCCCCAACGAGGGTCTTTGATGAGAAATCGGCTTCAAGCAAGCGTGGGTCGATCTCGTGACCGCGCTCATTTAGCAGGTCGCGAGCCAACTGAAACGCTGACGCCTCAGTTAGCTGAACGGCATCGCTGTCATAGCCGAGCTGCAGCCCGAAGTCTCGGAACAGAGCAGTTGCGTATGAGTTATAGGTGCTGATTGTCGGCGGAGTGAACTCCAACCCCAGTTCTTCTGGCCAGATGCCTTCAACTACCTTGCTCTTTGCGAGCTTACGAAGGTTGCCGTTGATTCGGTTGCTCAGTTGAGCCGCGGCCTTGCGCGTAAAGGTCAAACCCAGGATTTGCTCTGGCAAAGCCAAGCGGTTGGCCACCAACCAAGGAACACGCAGAGACATGAGCTCCGTCTTTCCGCTGCCGGCACCTGCCACCACGAGGGATGGCCGATCAAACGGGGCCTGGATAGCGGCTTGCTGTTGCGCGTTAGGCGCGTATTTGAGACCGACCGCTCGAGCAACATCGAGCGCAGAGAACTTAATTTCCATAGGTGACCTGCTCTACGAGGTGAATGTCGCACGAACCGAAGCTGAACTCGGCCTTACAGTGCTCTCCGACTTTGGCAACGAGTGTTTGATTCGTCATCAACATCTCGTTAATAATTTGCCCAAGAAGGGCTTCCATCTGCAGCTTCGCAGTCTCGTCAACCTCAAAAGACACCTGCTGTTTGAGCTTCGGCTCTTCGTCTTCAGGGTTGTCAGATGACGCTTTAGGCTCGCCAATCTCAATCAGCTGAGCGCCAGCAACATGGATGTCGCCTTTCAGCTTTGGTTCTTCGAAAGCACGGTTAAGCAATGCCAACTGATAGACACCGAGCTGGGGGTGAGTTTGAACATCGGCCTCTGCAACCAGGTACTTGGAAGTCTTGAGATCAGAGATTCGAACGGTGCCGTCAGGCAGTAGTTCCACGCGGTCTACTCGACCGGTCACATGCGCACCTCCGACGGCAAATTTGAACGGCAACTCGCGACCGATGACGCCTTCTGCCCCGGCATCGAACTTGGCTAGGTAGTTGAAGAGGCGATTCACCATTAGCCCGACCCGACGACGCTCGGACGCTTCTGTCCACTTTGATTCGAATTCGAGTGTTGACCACTTAGATTCGACAACTTTTTCAAACTCTCGCTTATCGATGTCGACCGCTCGCTCAAGAATCTCGTGCATGAGATCGCCTACGCGGGCCTTGAAGTTGTAATCACTGCCGCCGTGGGCGTTGATGAACCAGTGCAGTGGGCAGCGCACGAAATCCTCGAGTTGTGCAGGGCGTACATGAAGCGCATTCGCGTCAGCGGCGGCCACTCCAAGAATCGCCAAAGGCTCGGATGTGCTCGGCGCAGCCAAACCCCACCAACTATCAGGGTGAGCTCCGGCGACTCCGGCCTCGGCCAGGCGAGCAAGCTGGCCTGCAATCTGAAGGCGACGCAAGGAATCCTGTTCTTTGATGAGCTTTCGGCGTAGGTTTCCGGCGATAGCCCTAAGAGTCAGAGGCGAATCCTGGAAATCTTGAGGCTCAGGGATTTGCTGTGTTAGAAGCTCGAAGAACTGGCTGGCCTGTTCCTCTTCTGTTGAAATTGCCGACAGGTAAAGACGTTCTGTTGCGGCTCCAACCGCCTTAGCGAGCATTCGAAGCTCGCCAGGCATCTCGTTCTGAGCCACTCGATTCTCAGAGGAGTCTGCATTCGTGCGGATCAGCTCGTCGAGCGAAGTCGCACCAAGGAGTGATGAGCGAGGGCGAAGGTTCGGCCAAATGCCCTCTTGCAGGTGAGCCACGGCAATGACTCTGAATTTGCGACCAATGAGGCCGGCAGGAGTAACCAGCGAAACTCGGTGCTGCAGGTTAGCGCCTACACCGATCGAGTCTTCGGGGAGCTTCAGCGAGAGTTGCTGTTTGACGAAATCAATTGCGGAACCGCGTGGGTTGCGCTCAACGTAACGCGCAGCTGCAGCGAAAAGTGCAACAACGGCATCGAGATTTCTGCCGGTTTGTAGAGCAACTTCGTCGACACCAAGGGCGTCTTGTGGCCAGTTGGTCTTGATGACGCTCGAAGAGTATGCGAGCCAGATCAAATCTTGGATGGTGGTGTTCGGTTTTGCCGCTTCATCACGGAGTTCGAAGAACATCTTGATGAATCGAGCGGCCTTCTTTGCGATGCCGGCTTTGTGCTCGGCCAGCCACTCGGCCGAGCTAAAGGCCGCAACCAAGAGTTCGTGCGAGGTGCGCACGCCGCCTTCGTTCAACTCGTGACCGCGAAGTGCGCGGCGAAGTCGGCGAAGTTCGACTGAGTCGAAGTTTCCGAGAGGTGTTTCGAGAAGTTCAACAGCCTTGGCATAGTCGATCTCGACTTGCCCGAGGGCGGCCTCGAGAACTGTCAGGAATGCGGCCGAAGCAAACTGATCCTTGAGCGCTGCCTTAGCGCCGATCAAGCGAACAGGCACAGACTCGGCAGCCAGGGCATTCTCGAGCTCCACAAGTTCTTCGGCAGAGCGGGCCACGACTGCAATATCGCGCCACTGCACACCGTTGTTAAGGTGCTCGGAACGCAACTGGTGAGCCAGCCAAGAGTGCTCGTCGCCCTGCAGGGCAAAGGCACGCGAGACGATGGAGCCTTCGACTTCACTTGCATCAACACGAATGCGCTGCGGGCCACCGAGCGCTGAGCCCAAGCGATCGGTGACTCGTGAGAGTGCCGCCGCGATGTCTTGGTGGTGTGACTTTGAGCGCGGCTCAAGGGCAATGAGTTTGGGGGCCTTGTCGCTCTTGGCGGCGAGCTCTGAAGCCAGGCGGGTCATGGCCTCTGGGTCACCTGAGCGGAAACCAAGGGTTGCGACATCTGGGTCACCAAACAGAACGACAGACGCGCCGAGCTCGCTCAACGCCCGCAGAAAATCGGTTGCTGCCGGAGTCAGCTCTTGCGCATCATCAACCAGGATGGCATGCACATCACCGAGCGAAGCCGGAGCATTGCCGGCGCGAATAATCTTGCTTGCCTCAACAACCAATGAGGTCGGATCAAAGCGGTGGATATTGTCTTCGCGATCGAGTTCGTGAAGGTAGTGCTCATAAACGGCAGCACCCCAGACCCACTCTTGGCGACCAAGCTTTTCGCCGCGAGCGCGAAGCTCTGCCGGTGATAAGTCATGTTCGATCGCAATCGAAATCAGATCGCGAACCTCGGTGCGCACACCGCGCAACTTGAGCGAGTTCTTAGTAATGGTCTTTGGAAAGTCAGGAGTCGAAAGCTCACCGATCGCGACAGCATCGAGAATGTCCTCGAGCATGGCGTCTTGCTCTGAACCGGAGATGAGCTCAGGCAACTTCGACTTGGTCATGAGTGCATGGTGGCGAAGAATCGCGAACGCGAGCGACGGAATAGTTCTGGCCATCGGGCCGTTGCTGGCACCCTGGTATGCCAAGGCAAGTTCGTCGCGCAAGGTGGCAGCAGCGGTTCGATTGGCGGTGAACACGAGCAGCGATTCTGGCTTGGCCTCTTTGGCGAGCTTCAAAAACAGGGCCTTGAGCGCGGTGGTCTTGCCAGATTGCGGAGCACCCAGCACGCGAGCGAAGTCGCCAAAGCCAAGATCGAAAACCGCGCGCTGGCTTGCCGAGAGGGTCAGATCGAGGGTGTTGTCGGTGATTCCGTGCGGGCGAAACACCGCCTTGACGGCGTTCTTGTCGAGATAAGCCGGCTGTTTCTTTTTGCCCCGTGTATTCATCCCCGCCAGACTATTCGCCCCCACCGACATTCGCTGTCGGTGCATCCTTGTAATCTAGGTTCAGAAGAAAGGCGCAAGCGCATGGAAGTACGAATTGGCATCCGCGAGGCAGCCCGCGAACTGACCTTCGAGTCAGATCAGGCGGCAGGCGAGCTCGAGCAGCAGGTGGCCTCGGCCCTAAACGGCTCGGCAAAGGTGCTCACCCTCAGCGATAACAAGGGTCGCAAGTTCGTGGTTCCAGTCGACGCCCTGGCCTACGTAGAGATTGGCGCAGAAGAATCGCGCCGGGTTGGATTCATCGCCTAATGAACACCACATTCGTTATTGACATCGCATTTTTGCTTTTCTATGCCGCTTTGCTCGGCCTAGTTTCGCCTTACATCGGCTTCAAGGATGACCGCTACGGCATCCTGGTGCCAGCCGGTCTCGCCGCGGTATTTGGCGGGTTGCTCTGGGCCATCCTGGTCTGGACTGGCCTGAACGACACCAACGCACTGCTCTGGATCATCGTTATGGCAGCAATGCCAGCCGGTGGTTTCATCGGCGCAAAGCAGCTGGGCCGCATCCGCGGCAACAAGTAACCGCTTAGGCGGTCAGCCCAAGGGCAACCATTCGAAGCGAGTGGGCAGCAATCAGTTCACTGATTAGCGGCTCAAGTTTCGAGTAGGCATTCAAATTAACTTCACGCTCCTGCTCGGCAGAAAGCTTGGTCGCCTTGGTGACTCCCGCTAGCTTGCGATTGTCGAAGGTTGCTCGCAATTCAAGAAGCACATCGCCCATCAGCCTGCGACCCCAAAGCGCCAGCCGCGACGAAAGCTGAGCATCGTTTTGCATCGACTGGGTCAGCACCTTCACCGCATACTTTTCGAAAGTCTTGTCGCCCAGCGCCTTTTCAACGGATGAGCGAACCTCAGCGGGCAGCCCAACCGAGAGTCGACGATAGAAGTCGTTGAGTAATCCGTGAACCAGGTAAATCTTGATGATGGTTTCATACCAGTCGGTGCCGCTGAGTCGAGACTGCATAGTTGCGATTCGCTCGGTGTACGGATCCATCGCGTCGGTTGGGTCAACGCCCATCCCGGCAAGAAGTTTTGCGAGGCTGCGATATTGGTCGAAGCTCTTGGCCGCCGCCTCTGACAACTCGGCCTTGTATGCGGTGGTCGGTGCGAACTTGAGTTCGTTGGTGAGAATCTCGAACTGCGAAAGCTGCAGGTAGGTCAGCTGGCCGAGGAAGCTCTTGGCATCTGGTGCGTAAGGCTTGAGGTTCAGCTTCGAGGTGTTGCGGGCTGCGCGCTCTTCACGAGGTGGAAGCGCGAATCTGCTAGCCGCTTTTGGAAGCAGGCGCTTGAGCCAGTCAAACATGGTCTCAAGAATACCTGTCGCTCCAAATGCCGCCACGGCTAGACTAGGGGAGGCCGCAAATCTCGCGCATCGCGCTTTTGGCCAGGCACCACTCAAGGCAATTGGGGTTCTTCCCTGCTGTCCTCCCCTATAAATAGGAGTCCTTTTGACTTTTCGCGACCTTGGCATCGACCAAGACATCGCTGACGCCCTTGCAGCCAAGGGCATTACCGAGCCTTTCCCAATTCAAGAGCAGGCCATCCCTGTTGCCCTAACCGGCCAGGATGTCATCGGCCAGGCTAAGACCGGAACCGGCAAGACCTTTGGTTTTGGCCTTCCGCTGATCCAGGCCTTGGGCCAGAACCCAGAAAAAGGTGCGCAAGCACTGGTTGTGGTTCCGACTCGCGAGCTGTGCATCCAGGTTGCAGAAGACCTCAAGCTGGCAACTGCCAACCGCGAGACCACAGTGGTCGCAATCTATGGCGGCAAGGCATACGAGGGTCAGGTGGCCGAGATTCAGACCGGTGCCCAGATCATCGTTGGCACGCCAGGTCGTTTGATAGACCTGAGCAAGCAGAAGCTGCTCGACCTGAGCAAGATTCGCTTCATGGTTCTCGACGAGGCCGACGAGATGCTCGACCTCGGCTTCTTGCCTGACGTCGAAAAACTTTTTGCTTACACGCCACAAGATCGTCAGACCATGCTGTTCAGTGCAACCATGCCTGGAGCGATAGTTTCGATGGCGCGCAAGTACCAGAACCGTCCGGTGCACATTCGCGCGAACGAGCCCGACGAGGGCCACACCAAGGCAGACATCAAGCAGTTTTTCTACCGCGCGCACTCACTCGACAAGGATGAAGTTGTCGGCCGAATCCTTCAGGCTGAGGGTCGCGGTAAGACAGTAATTTTCTGTCGCACCAAGCGTCAGGCTTCGAAGGTCGCAGAAGAACTCGTCGACCGCGGCTTCAACGCGACCGCACTTCACGGCGACATGTCGCAAGAGGCCCGCGAGAAGTCGATGGCGGCTTTCCGTTCTGGCAAGAAGGACATCCTGGTTGCAACCGAAGTTGCCGCTCGAGGCATCGACGTCGACGACGTAACGCACGTGATCAACTACACCGTTCCTGAAGACGAGAAGGCGCTGCTGCACCGCGTGGGCCGCACCGGTCGCGCTGGTCGCACCGGCATTGCCGTTACCTTCATCGACTGGGAAGACATGACTCGCTGGAAGCACATCAACGATGCTCTGCAGCTGAACACGCCAGACCCCGTCGAAACTTACTCGTCGAGTGCTCACCTGTTCACCGACTTGAACATTCCTGCCGGCACCAAGGGTCGCATTCCAGGCAGCAAGCCACGACCGAAGCCCGAGGGCGAAGCTGCGGGCAACCGCGGGGGCGGTCGTTCGGGTGGTCGTCCAGGCGGCAACTCGCGCGGTGGTTCAAGCCGTGGCGGTTCGAACTCAGGCTCAGGCGAAAAGAAGACCTCGACCGAGCAGCCACGCGCTCCTCGCCAGAACTCTGATCGTCAGCGCAGCCGCACTCGCCGCACCAGCGATAGCTAGAACCTAGAGATAGGCCTGAGTGCCGGTGCCCTGCTCAAGGATGCGATCGAGCATCTCGCGAGTGGTGGTGTTTTCACCGAGCACGTTGTGCTTGCGCTCTCCGTGGTAGTCACTCGAACCGGTGAGAATCAGATCGTGCTGCTTTGCCAAATCGATTAGCCGTTTACGAGCATGCTCTGGCACATCGCGGTGAAAAACCTCGAAGCCGGCAAGACCAGCCTCAATCATCATTTCGAAATGTTGCAGCGGCATGGCCTGCCCGGGTTGCGGGCCTTTGCCACGTGCCATCGGATGGGCGATGATTGGCACACCGCCAGCGCGTCGAATCAGTTTGATCGCATCCAAGGTTTCTGGCACATGCTCGTTCGGCACGTAGTAGCGAGATTCGCCCGGACCCCAAAGTTTTTCAAACACTTCATCGGTGTGGGCAAAGTGCCCCCGAGCAACAAGTGCGGCAGCCAACGATGGTCGACCCCAGGTTCCGCCTTCGGTCAACTGCCCGAGCACATCTTGCCAGTCAAGGGCGTAATCGGCCGAGACCAATTCGAAAACTTCGCGAAGTCGATCTTCGCGGGTCGACTTGGACCCGCCTAGCTCGGCAACCAATTCGGCATTGTTCGGGTCGGGCAGGTAGGCAAGCATGTGCACGCCGAAAGAGCGATGAACATTTACTCGCGCGCGAGTGGATACCTCGATGCCAGGCACGAAGCCCATGCCCAAACGCGTAGCCGCGGCCTGCGCCTCGCCCCAGCCCAGAGTGTTGTCGTGGTCGGTGAGGGCCAGGATGTCGACGCCCTGCGCCTTGGCCTGCTCGAACACGGTGGCAACCGGGTCGGCACCATCGCTCCAGGTGCTGTGGGCATGCAGGTCGATCTTCACGGCGCCTCACTTTCAGAGTCAGGCTACCAACACCCACCGAGATTGAATTTCAGCAATTTGGGCATCCTGGCTAGCAAAGTTGTTAGACAATAAACCCTATGAGCAACGACGCAAAGAAGCTTGCCAAGCGCAACGAAAACCGCAGCCGCACCCCGCACTCGAAAGAGTTTCTGAAATACATCGGGTCGAACTGGGCGAACACCCCAGAGAAGCTTCCGAAACCAGATGCGGTTGCTCCTTTCGCTGCCAAGCGTCGCGCCGCAGTTGCCAAGGCATTCAAGGGCAAGGTGCTGGTCATCGAAGCAGGCGCTGCGAAGACCCGATCGAACGACACCGAATACCGTTACCGCCCACACACCGCATTCGCACACCTCACCGGTTGGGGCTCGAACACTGTCGCCGGCTCGGTGCTGGTCATCGATGCACGCAAGGGCGTCAAGGCCACTCTCTACTTCCGCCCAACCGCTGGTCACGACACCGACGAGTTCTTCGCGAACCCTGCCATCGGCGAGTTCTGGGTCGGCAAGCGCCCGAGCCTGAAGCAGGTTGAAGCGTTGCTCGGCCTCAAGACCGCAGACATCAAGAATCTCGACGCATTCCTCAAGGATGTCGGCAAGAAGAACACTCTTGACCTCGAGGACGCCGGTCTTGCCGAGTTCGTCAGCGAGCTGCGCCTGATCAAAGACGAATACGAGATCAAGCAGATGCGCGCGGCAGTTGCCGCCAGCGTCAAGGGCTTCGAGGCCGTGGTTCGCAATCTTGACCGCGCTGTGAAGCATCCTCGTGGTGAGCGCATGGTCGAAGGTGCGTTCTTCGCAGAGGCTCGCGCCAACGGCAACGACCTCGGTTACGAGACCATCGCTGCTGCCGGCGAGCACGCCTGCACCCTGCACTGGATCATCAACGACGGCAAGGTTCGCAAGGGCGACCTGCTGCTTCTTGATGCTGGTGTCGAGGTCGAGTCGTTCTACACCGCGGATGTCACCCGCACCCTGCCTATCGACGGCAAGTTCACCGACACTCAGCGCATGATTTACGAAGCAGTGCGCGAGGCAGCCGATGCTGCCTTCAAGATTGCAAAGCCTGGCGTGAAGTTCCGCGAGCTGCACAATGCGGCGATGCAGGTCATCGCTCGCAAGACCGCCGAGTGGGGCCTACTTCCAGTTAGCGCCGAAGAGTCGCTCAACCCAGAGAAGCAGTTCCACCGTCGCTACATGGTTCACGGCACCAGCCACCACCTAGGCATGGATGTTCACGACTGCGCACAAGCGCGTCGCGAGATGTACATCGACGCCGAACTCAAGCCGGGCATGATATTCACCATCGAGCCAGGGCTCTACTTCCAGCCAGATGACCTCACGGTGCCAGCGAAGTTCCGCGGCATCGGTGTTCGCATCGAGGATGACGTGCTGGTCACCGCAAAGGGTGTCGAGAACCTGACCAAGGCGCTGCCTCGCAAGGCGAGCGATGTCGAGGCTTGGATGAAAAAGGTTCGCGGCTAATACCGCAAACGTTTTAGGCGGTTGGCTCCTGCGCCTTGTTGGCTGCGGCGAGCGCCTGGCCGACCAGCGACTGAGGCACCTGAACCTGGTACTTCATGGCGACAACGCTGGACTGGCTGATGAACTGCTTCTTTGAGCGCATCATCGAAAAACGCACGATGTTGAACAGCATGCCAAGGCCTGCCCCGATAAAGATATCGGCAGCCATTGGCGAGCCGAGACCTCCGGTGGTACTGCCCTGGTCGCCGATTACGAAACTAACGATCAGGCCCATCCATGAACCGGTGATTGCACCCTGCAGGGCGACTCGGGCGTAAGACAGCTTGCCGCGAACCCTCTCGACCGTGCGAAGGTCGGTGCCGACGATGGCGATGAAGCCGGCCGGAAAGTTATTGACCACCAGTTTTTCGACGTATGCCACAGCCTCGGTGTATGCAGTGAAATCAGCGATCACTTCGCCCTGCGGAACTGCCGCAGGAACATTACGTCGAGGGGTGCGAGGGGCCATAAACCCATTCTGGCACGCCTTCAACCTCTCGTCTAAGGTTGGTTAGATGAGCGCAACACGAGTATTTGTGGCCAAACTGGCCGGCTGTGGCGTCTTTGACCCAGCGGGAGACCGCGTTGGCAAGGTCATCGACGTTCTATTGGCCTACCGCAAATCTGGCGCCCCAAAGGCCACCGGGATGCTGGTTGAAATCACCGGTCGCCGCCGCGTTTTTGTGCCGATTACCCGCATCACTTCGATTGGCAACGGGCAGGTCATTTCCACCGGGCTCATCGACCTTCGACGCTTCACTCAGCGCGGTCAAGAAGAGCGCGTCATCGCCGAGGTTCTCGGTCGCAAAGTCAACCTCAAAGATGGCAGCGGCTCGGCAACGATCGAAGATCTTTCGATTGAGCCAAACAAAACTCACGACTGGGTAGTCAGCGAACTGTTCCTGCGTCGCCCAAAGACCTCAGCATCACCATTTGCACGTGGGGCCACTCTGTTCGCGCACTGGGATCAGGTCAACGAGAACAAGGATGGCGAAGCACAGTCGAACACCGCCCTACTTGCCACCTACTCTGACCTGCGCCCCGCCGACTTGGCGAACGCACTGCTCGACCTACCCGACGAGCGAATGATCGAAGTAGCAGAAGACCTCGACGACGAGCGTTTGGCCGATGTGCTCGAGGAACTTCCAGAAGACGAGCAGGTCGACATCATCAGCGAGCTCGATGATGAGCGTGCCGCCGAAGTTCTCGATTTGATGGAACCGGACGACGCTGCCGACCTGATGGCGAACCTTCCCGAAGAACGCACCGAGGCCATCCTGGAATTGATGGACGAAGAAGAAGCAGAAGACATTCGCCGCCTGATGAAGTACGACGAATTCACCGCCGGTGGAATGATGACCACCGAGCCGATGATCTGTTCTGCAGACACGACAGTTGCCGAGGCTATGGCGTTGATTCGTCGCAAAGAGGTTGCGCCGGTTTTGGCGGCTCAGGTGTTCGTGACGCTGCCACCATACGAGACCACCACCGGCCGCTACCTCGGCACCGTGCACTTCCAGCGCATGCTGCGCTATGCGCCACACGAGCGCCTTGGCGCATTGCTCGACACCGAGCTCGAGCCCATCCTGGTCGATACCCACATCGCGGTGATTCACCGCACCTTCGCGACCTACAACCTGGTTGCCCTGCCTGTAGTTGACGAAGAGAACCGCCTGCTCGGGGTTGTCACTGTTGACGACGTTCTAGATCACCTGCTGCCAGACGACTGGCGAGCCGAGGAGGAAAGCGAGGTGCGCCGTGGCTAAGGACTCACTCGAATCGCCAAAGGGCGCCCGCAGCCGCTTCCTGCCGAGCATTCGCGTCGATCAAGAGCGCTTCGGTCGTGCATCCGAGGGTTTTGCCCGCGCCATGGGTACCGGCGGATTCTTGATTGGCATGACCATCTTTTGTGCGGTCTGGCTCACCTGGAACTCACTTGCACCGACCGCCCTGCAGTGGGACCCACGCTCACTGAACTTCACGCTGTTGACTTTGATTCTCTCGATGCAAGCCTCGTATGCCGCGCCACTGATCTTGTTGGCGCAGAACCGCCAGGATGACCGGGACCGCGTGAAGTTTGAGCAGGACCGTCAACGTGCCGAGCGCAACCTTGCCGACACCGAATATCTCGCTCGCGAAGTTGTTGCGCTTCGACTTGCTCTTGCCGAGCTGGCAACCAAGGATGACGTTCGCGATGAGATCCGCAATCAACTTCGTGACCTACTCGAAGAGTTGCGCGCAGAAAAGCCTGCAGAGAAAACCAAGAAGAGCAAGTAGTGATCGACGAAATTCGTCGCGCGCTCGATGCGGTAATCGACCCTGAACTTCGTCGCCCCATAACCGAACTCGGCATGGTTGGCGATGTCAGTTTCAGCCAAGGCGCTGCCAACATTTCACTCAAACTGACAGTAGCCACCTGCCCCGCCGCAGACCGCATCGAACGTGATGTGATTACCGCCGCGCGAACCGTGGCAGGCGTCAACGAGGTTGCTGTTCAGGTCGGCGTCATGAACGAGGATGAACTCACCGAGCTTCGAAGCAAACTGCGCGGTTCGCGCGCGGCCAGAACCATTCCGTTCGATGTCGAGAGCTACACCCGCGTTTACCTGGTTGGTTCGGGCAAGGGCGGCGTTGGCAAGTCTTCGCTCACCGCAAATCTTGCGGTGCAACTGGCCAAAGATGGCTACAAGGTCGGACTGCTGGATGCAGATGTCTACGGCTTCTCGATTCCGGGTCAACTCGGGCTCACCGCTCGCCCAACCAAGGTCGACGAGTTCATCATTCCGCCGGTCTATGAGCTGCCGATTGACGGCGTCAGCGAAAGTGCACGGCCCGCAGTGAAGGTCATTTCGATCGCCATGTTCCTCGAGAACAGCACGGCCGTGGCCTGGCGTGGGCCGATGCTGCACAAGACCATGCAGCAGTTCTTGGCCGATGTGCACTGGGGTGATCTCGACTTCCTGCTGGTCGACCTGCCCCCTGGCACCGGCGACATCGCCATCTCACTCGGCCAGCTGCTGCCCACGGCCAAGTCG
>CAIVWH010000022.1 GCA_903909605.1 uncultured Micrococcales bacterium
CATTGACCTGCGAGACGACGAGATGGACAAGCCGATGCCAGCAAAGCGCATCAGGACTTTGATTGCACTTCCAAACCAAACTGAGCTCGAAGACGCGCTGGCATCGATGAAGCGAGTCGGGGCACACATGGCCAAGAGTTTCGACCAGGCCGGCAAGGTGCTCGGCGTGCTGTTCCTAGAGGACATCTTGGAAGAACTCGTCGGCGAAGTAACCGACGCAACCCAGCGATAGCCGCCACCCGGTGCTAGTCGCCAATCAGCTCTAGCCGCCGCCGGGCTCGACCTGCCGCTTACGCTTTGCTAGGCCAGGTGCCGCGCTCATACTGGTGCGGCCAGTGAATGGTTGCACCCAGTTCGGCGGCTGCGCGAAGCGGCCAGTATGGGTCTCGCAAGGCAGCACGGCCAATTGAAACCACATCGGCGTCGCCAGATTCAATGATTTGGGCTGCCTGCTGAGCCTCGGTGATCTGGCCGACCGCGGCAACGGCCTCGTCGACCACTGTGCCAACTGCCGTGGCGAGCGCCACCTGATAGCCCGGCCCGGTCGGAATGGTCACGCCGGTGATCAGACCACCCGAGGAGATGTCGAACAGGTCGACGCCAAGTTCCGCGCACCAAACCGAAACCTGCTTGGTCTGCTCGATGTCCCAGCCGTCTTCGCGATAGTCGGTTGCCGAGAATCGAATGATCAGAGGCATGCCTTCGGGCATCGATGCACGGATGACCTTCACGATTTCGACAAGGAAACGTGCGCGGTTCTCGAGCGACCCGCCGAACTCATCCGTGCGCTGGTTAGAGATAGGTGAGAGGAACTGGTGAATCAAGTACCCGTGAGCCGCGTGAATCTCGAGCGCGTCGAAACCCGCGCGCACCGAGTTCGCTGCAGCGGTTCCCCATTTTGCGATTTCCTCGTAAACCTCTTCGGTGGTCAGCTCGCGCGGAGCGGCATAGCCGGTGAAAGCCTCGCTACCCGAAGAGATGGTCTCCCAACCGCCGTCAGAAATCGGCACCGAGCCAGAGCCGCTCCAAGAGCGGTAGGTCGAGGCCTTTCGACCCGCATGCGCAATCTGAATTGCCGAACGCGAACCGGCATCGCGGATCGCATCAGTGATGCGACGCCAGGCATTGATTTGTTCATCCGAGTAAATGCCGGTGCACCAAGGAGTAATTCGCCCCTCGGGTGAAACTGCCGTTGCTTCGGTGACGATCAGCGAGAAGCCACCGATGGCTCGAGAAACCAGATGGGTGAAGTGCCAGTCGCTCGGCACGCCGTCGCGGTTTTCGCAGCTGTATTGGCACATGGGTGCAAGAAATACACGATTGCGCAGCTCAAGGTCGCGAAGGGTTATCGGGCTAAACAGTTTGGTCATGGTTTAATTCTCTCAGCGTATTTGCACGAACTTACAGAAGAGTTTCTCTATGACCCAGCCAAGCGACCAATTCACCGACCTGCCTGTGCGTCGTCGCTTTTGGGAGAGCTACCCGCTGTTAATCATTGGTGCGTTGATCGCGCACATGTGGCTCATCTTCATCGGTCTGAATGGTCGAGGCACTCCGATGGGCGACATCCTTTTTGCCTACAAGCCCTGGGTCGACTGGATGCTCAAGAGCCACCAGATCTACGGCATCAACATTTCTTGGGTCTATCCGTTTCCGGCACAAATTCCAATGTGGATTTCCGAAATCATCAATCCGAACGATTTCCAGGCCGGTTGGCTCACCATGACCACCATCCTGGATTTGGTTGCGCTTTCGGTTCTTGTGAAGTTCGGCAAACGCGATGGCGACTCGCACATCAACTTTGTTGCAGCCTGGTTTTGGGTTTGCTTCTTGGTTGCTCTCGGCCCGGTGTCAATTTCGCGCATCGACGCAATCAGCTGTGTAATCGCGATCATGGGAGTCGTGCAGATGACGCGCAAGCACCTGACTCAATCCACCGGCTGGTTTACCTTTGCGGCCTGGCTCAAGATTTGGCCGGTCGCCATTGTGATGCCTGCGGTTGCCGGCTCAAAGCACTGGCTGCGCGTGATTGTTTCAGCAGTCGCAACCTCTGGCGTGATTCTGGTTCTCGGCTTCTTAGTTGGCGGAAACCAGCACATGTTCGGCTTCTTGAAAGATCAGCAGGTTCGCGGCCTGCAGCTTGAGGCCCCAATCTCGAGCATTTTTGTCTTTGCGTCGAAGTTCGGCATCGGCAACGCGGTTAGTTACTACGACGAGCGAATGATGACCTTCCAGGTTGCCGGCAGCGGAACGGCAATCGCGGCTTCGCTGATGAGTGCGGCCCTCGGCATTGCCTTCTTGATTACCTTCTGGCTCACCTGGCGGGCTCAGCGAGCAGGCCGTCACTACCGCGAAATCATGCCGATCGCGGCCCTCACCGCAGTTCTCGACCTCATCTTCTTCAACAAGGTTGGTTCGCCGCAGTACGTCACCTGGCTGGCCATCCCGATCATTCTTGGCGTTCTGTATCGCGCCGAACGCTGGCGCCTGCCGATGATTTCTGTTGCCGTGATTGCAGCGCTGACCGAGCTGATTTACCCGACCTACTACGGAGCGATTCTCAGCGGCGAGGTGCCAGGTTTACTTTTGCTGGTAACCAGAAATGTTGGCTACCTGCTGCTGCTGATTTATGCGAACGTGCGGCTTAGCTCGCTAGCAGCGAAGCCAAAAGCGGGCCAACCGCTTCACGCTCTATAAGAAAACCGTCGTGGCCAAAGGCCGAATCGATGACGTGCAGTTTCTTGCCAACCAATAGTTTTTTGTCGATTCCGGCCGCGATGATTTCTTGACCTTCGAGCGGA
Source organism: uncultured Micrococcales bacterium (assembly GCA_903909605.1). Taxonomy (GTDB): domain Bacteria; phylum Actinomycetota; class Actinomycetes; order Actinomycetales; family Microbacteriaceae; genus Rhodoluna. The sequence continues at coordinate 2,802 of CAIVWH010000022.1, forward strand.
AAGAGTCGGTCGCTGGTGATGCCAACAACCAGACTCTTCGCACGGATGCGGGACAGCGCGCCTTGCACAGAATCGCGATCGCGTGCAATGTCGTGAGAGTTCATCGCGTTCACCAGTGTGATGTATGAGTTCGCGTCGAAGCGTCGGGTGAACTTGTTGCCGTGGAAGTCCAGGTAGCTCTCGACCGCAAATCGCCCCTTGCCGTTTAGCGGGTCGACATCCGACTGCCAGCTTCGCGCGAAACGTTCGTTGAGTTCGCTTGGCGAGCGATAGTTGAGCAGGGCCATGCGCCGGGCAAGTGCCAAACCGCGGTGTGGACCGAAGCCGGCCTTTGCGTCGTAGTAGCTGCCGCCGTTGAACAGCGGGTCGGTTTTAATCGCCTCAACCTGAACTGAGTTGAGTGCGATCTGGTCTGCGGCCGAAACCGGAGGGGCCGCAATGACTGCGAGTCGCTCGACCGAATCGGGGTAGGAGATTGCCCACTCGAGGGCCTGCATTCCGCCCATCGAGCCGCCGATGACCGCGGCCCAACTTTTGATTCCGAGGGTCTGACTAAACAGCCGCTGCGCCCCAACCTGATCGCGAATGGTCAGGTAAGGAAAGTTCGAACCGTATTCGTTGCCGGCCTTGTTCAGGCTCGAGGGGCCGGTCGAGCCCTGGCAGCCGCCTAGCATGTTCGGCGCTAGTACCCACCACTTGTCCGTGTCGATGGCTAGTCCCGGCCCGATGATGCCGTTCCACCAACCTTCGGTCGGGTGCGCCTTGGATGAACCGCCTACGGCGTGCGAGTCGCCCGTGAGGGCGTGCAGCACCAGTACTGCGTTGGATTTGTCGGCATTCGGCTCGCCCCAACTTTCGAAAGCGATGCGCAGGTTTGAAAGTTCGCGACCATTTTCGAGCTTGATGTGTGTAATCGGTGCGAACTGTCTGTCGCCGGCGGGGTCGCCATCTCGCCATGCACCGGAGGCAGGCGGGCGCCCGACCAGTTGCCTGCTGAGCTCATCCGTGATGAACGCAGAGGGAACGGTGTCCTCTGATGTTTGGAATTCCATAACGCTATTTTCGCCTAATCCTGGCCTGCCAGGTTAAGAGGCTTTCAGTTGGGCGAGGGCTAATTCAAGCCTGAGCGTAAGAGTTCGTAACTATTCGCCACCGAGGTGCGAGAACACCAAGCCGGTGAGCAAGGCGACACCATCAGGAATCACGCTGTCGTCGAACTCGGCGTGGTTGCTGTGGTTGACCGGTGCGGTGGTGAAATCGACGCCAGGCTTGGCTGCACCGAGGAACACGAATGCGCCTCCGAGTTCTTCGATGATCGAGGCCATGTCTTCGCCGCCAGCCATCGGGGTAGGCATCTCCATGTATCGGCCTTCGCCGTAGATCTGGTTTGTCACATCGCGAACGCGATCAACCGCATCGGCATCGTTGATCAGCACCTTGGTTGCCGCCGAAAACTCGACCTCGACCTTTACGCCGTATGCCTTGGCGATTCCGTCAACGAAATCAGGAACGATGTCGCGAACCTTGCTGTCGTGCTCCTTCGAGAAGGTTCGCACTGTCGCTCCAAACGAAGCGGTCTCAGGAATCACGTTGGTGGTGTGAGTGTCGCCAGCCTCAACCCAGCCGATGTTGATGACAACCGGGTCGAAGGCGTTGAGCTTCTTGTTCAAGAAGGCTTGAAGGCCGTTGGCGATTTCCAGCATCGGAGAAATCGGGTCGTTTCCCATCCAAGGCGAAGAACCGTGACCGCCCGAGCCGGTTACCTTGACGATCAGGTCGCCCGCCGAGGCCATCATTGCGCCGGGGCGCGAGGCGAAGATGCCGCGCGGCAGCATCGCGCTGAAAACGTGGATGCCGTATGAAGCAATCGGCTTGCTACCAGAAATCATGTGCGCGCCCTCTTCGAGCATGATGTCTGCGCCGCCGTGGCCCTCTTCGCCAGGCTGGAACCAAATCACTACATCGCCGTGAAGTTTGTCTTTGTGGGTTGCAATCATGTGGGCAACGCCGATGCCGATCGACATGTGCAGATCGTGTCCGCAGGCGTGCATGTAGCCGTTGGTCGATGCGAAGGGCTCGCTCGTGTCTTCGACAACTGCCAGTGCATCCATGTCGGCGCGCACCAAAACGGTTGGGCCGGGATGCGCACCCTTGATCAAAAGTGCAAGCGAGTTCAACCCGCGACCCTCGTGGATCTCGCCTAGGCCCTCAATCGAGGCTCGAACGCGTGCCTGAGTCTTCGGCAAGTGCAGACCGAACTCTGGAATCTGGTGCAGATCGCGGCGAATGCCTTGGCTGATTTCGACCCAAGACTGTGCTTCGGTGAGAAATGCTTTGTAGTCCACGAGACTCCTTTGTTCTCTGGTAATTGTGGCACGCCTAGGCTGGTCAAATGTTCTTCGAGGCGATGCACCCAACCTGGCAGGCGGCCCTTGCCGGCCATCGGACCTTGCTCGAATCGATTGAGGCTCGGGTGCTTGTCGACCCCTCGGTGGTACCCGCTGCTGCTCTGGTCATGCGGGCTTTCGAAACCCCCTTGACCGAGGTGCGAGTGCTTCTCGTTGGCCAGGATCCATACCCGACGCCAGGTCACGCCATCGGGCTGTCGTTTGCCGTCGCCCCCGAGGTTCGCCCGCTGCCGCGCAGCCTGCAGAACATGATGCGCGAGTTGACCAGCGACCTTGGGGGAGCCACCCTCTTCGAAGCCGGGGCTGCAAACCTCAGCTCGGATGGCGATTTGCGCCAGTGGGCCGCCCAAGGCGTGATGTTGCTCAACCGCCACCTGACCACTTCCTCCGGTGCCGCCGGCGCACACTTCGACGCCGGTTGGTCACAGTTCACGGATGAGGTCATCCGTGTCTTGAATCGCGCTCGCGGATCTCGCTTGGTCGCGCTGCTCTGGGGTGCTCAGGCTCAGGCGTTGAAGCCACTGCTTGCAGATGCGCAGGTCATCGAGAGCGCGCATCCGAGCCCGCTTTCTGCGCGTAAGGGATTCTTCGGTTCGAAGCCTTTTTCGAGAGCGAACGCAGCGCTGGTTTATGTCGGTGAGCAACCGATAAATTGGTCATGTTAAGGAGTAACAATGCCGTTGGATTCTGAGTCGCGTTGGCGATTGGTTCGCAAGAGCAAAGAAAAGGGTCAGCAGGCCTCGACCCAGGTCGAATACTTCGTGCGCGACGCAACCGTAGAAGACCTCGGCGCGGTTTGCGAAATCTACAACTACTACATCGCAAACTCGGTGGTCACCTTTGATGTTGACGCAATGACCGTGGCCGAATGGCAAGACAAGTTTCACTGGATCAAGGGCCTGAACTTTCCGTTCGTCGTAGCTCAGAGCGATGGCGGTCAGGTGATCGGTTTTGCCTATGTCGGCCCATGGCGTCAGAAGGCGGCCTATCGTCGCACTGTCGAAGACTCTATCTATTTGCGCCCGGCAGCAACCGGAAAACGCATCGGGTCGAAACTTCTCGAGGCTCTGATTAACAAATCGCGCGAAGCCGGCATTAAAGAAATCGTGGCGGTTATCTCGGATAAGGGAGCTGAGTCATCAATTGCCCTGCACGAGCGCTTCGGCTTCAAGTCGCAGGGGCACCTTGGCAAAGTTGGCTTCAAGTTCGGGCGCTGGCTCGGCGTTGTGATGCTGCAAAAGAGCCTCTAGCGGTCAAACTGCCCTCTCAGTAGTTGGCCGGTTATTCACATGCTGCGGTTGCCTACGAGTGTTCAACAGTTTTGGCGCTAAAAGCCTTTTCTCAGGGTAGCCACCTAGGCTTTAGCAATGGCAAAGTTTCGCGGGGTCGCAGTCTGGATTGCCCTTCTCACATTGATCGGCACATCGGTGGCTCCGGCCTCTGCAGCAACCGCCCCGTCGCAATTCTCAGCAACCGCCAAGGCTGCCGGGCTCATCGTCAAGTACCACTCCGGCGTGCTACCGCTTGCGCCAAACGGCGAGCCAACCGCAGCAAACACTGCTGGGGTAGCGCTCAAGTTCGACTCTTTGCTCGACACAGACACCTATGTCTTGAACTTTGCGAGCCAGCTTTCTGCGGCCGACGCGCAGGCTGTTGCCGATCGAATGGCACAAGACCCGCGGGTTGCCGCTGTTGAACTGAACACCGTTATTTACTCCGAGAGTTTTTCGCCGCAAACCGCCAGCACCGCAATCAAGGGCGCCTCTGCCGTCACCGCTCTAACCGTCAAAGATTCCTGGTCTGCGAGCACGCCCATGGCAGCCAGTGCTTCGCTTAGTTGGAAGGCGCCAACATATCTATATGGAGCAAAGCTCACCGGCTACCAGGTTGACTATTCAATCGACGGCTTCGCCACAACAAAGACTCTGCTGGTCGGCACCAAAACCAGCGCCACTCTTTCTTCTTTGACAGCCGGAGTCAAGTATTCCTTCAGGGCACACGCAATCACCAAGGTTGGCAGTGCAAGCAAACTCGGCACCGCGTCCACCGCGAAGACGCTCACGCTCACCTCGGCGCCCGCGGCGCCTGTAATAAGCAGCGGCACCTACGTGAGCGCTGCCGCCCCAACCGTCACTTGGCTGCCCCAATCGGTAATTGACCAGGGTGGGCTTTCTGTGAGCTACACGGTCACGGCAACTCCTACTTCAGGAGCACAAGTTTCCTGCACAACAATTTCAAGTTCCTGCACCCTTGTCGGGCTGGTCGCTGGTGCAACCTACGTCGTCGATGTGGTTGCGACTAATACCCGCGGCAGCACTCACGGCAGCAGTCAGTTCATCCCGGCCGATGAGTCGTTTTCGAAGCAGTGGTACCTAAACTCGACCTACGGCGTCAATGCTCCCAGTGCTTGGGCGGTAACTCTCGGGTCGAACGACGTTGTCGTTGCCGTGCTTGACGGCGGCATCACAAACCACCCGCAGTTGGCAGGTCGTTTGATTCCCGGCTACGACTTCGTCTCGGATGTCACCAGCGCCAATGACGGCGATGGCCCAGATCCCGATGCCAGCGACCCAGGCAACTGGACATACGATCGCAACAACAATCTCATTCCTAGCGATTGGCACGGCACTCACGTTGCCGGCATCATCGCTGCCGCTGCAGACAAGGTCGGAACCATTGGCATTGCACCGAATGTGCGCATCCAGTCGGTTCGAGTCTTAGGTTCAACCGGAGGAACTCGCGCCGACCTTATCCGTGGCATCAACTGGGCAGCCGGCCTGAGTGTTCCTGGCTACCCCATGAACCCAACCCCGGCAAAAGTCTTGAACCTCTCGCTCGGCACCGATGGCACCTCGATGTGCGACAACATTCCAACCCAGAGCCGCCTCTACAGCACGGCACAGGCGCTTGCCGCAGCCAAGGCAGCCGGGGTTACCACGATTACGGCAGCTGGTAACAGCGGGTCTGATGCACGCTACTCATATCCGGGCAATTGCTATCCGACTATCAACGTAGGTGCCACCGGCATCAGTGGCGATCGTGCCTACTACTCGAACATCACAGAGCCGAACGCACAAAACGTCGGCGTTGACATCTCAGCTCCAGGCGGAGACGACAAGGACGCCGTCGGGGCACCAGCCGGAACTGGCGGCCAGATTTACTCACTGCTGAATACCGGCACTACCGTTCCGGGCGACCCAACCTATGGCTCGATGGAGGGAACCTCAATGGCAACTCCGGTGGTCGCCGGAATCGTTGCCCTGCTTTACTCCATAAAGCCAACGATCAGCTTCGATGAAGTCTGGACAGTTCTTTCGTCCACGGTGAGCAAGTTCAAACCAGGCGGGCAGTGTGCAACCTCGACAACGCAGGAGTGCGGAGTCGGAATCGTGAATGCGGGTGCTGCGGTGGCATATCTAAAGACCCACCCGTAGGCCAGCCAAACAAGCCCCTAGCCATCGAAACAAAACCCTTAGGCCATCTAGACAAAAAGGCGAACCCGTAAAGGTTCGCCTTTTGTGTTGGTGCGGGAGAGGGGACTTGAACCCCTACGCCTCGCGGCGCTGGAACCTAAATCCAGTGCGTCTGCCAATTTCGCCACTCCCGCAACCTTTCAAGTCTAGGTGATTGGGTCGCTGTGGAAAACTCAAGCGCCGGAATTTTCGATTTGGAATCCTCGCAGGTGGAGGTTCCGTGTCGAATTTGGAAATCGCAGGCGTTGCCGCGTCTTTGGCAGTGGCCAGTTCTGCAGCTGGCAGTGCCATGCCAGCTGAGTTGGCGCTTGATCTTGCCGCCAGTCAATACTCGACCGGCCGGGGCTTGGCCCTGCAAGACGAACGCTCCATGCTCGACAAACTTCGAAGCGAGTCACTCGGCTTTGGCAAATTACAAAAGTTCTTCGATGATCCAGAAATTGAAGAGATCTGGGTTAATCAACCAAACGAGGTTTTCTTCGCCAAAAATGGGCGGGTCGATCGAGAATTTATGGCCCTGAGTGCCGGTGAAATATCGGCTCTGGTAGAGCGAATGCTTCGCAGCACTGGTCGTCGGCTAGACCGAGCAACGCCATTTGTCGATGCCGCCTTGCCCGACGGCTCGAGGCTTCACGTGGTCATTCCCGATATTTCACGAAGCCACTGGGCTATTAATGTCAGGCGTTTTCCAAGCAAAGTCTGGAATCTTGCCGAATTGGTGCAGCGGCAGGCCATCACCGTCAGTCAGGCGAGCTACCTGAGTCATCGAGTGGCCGAGGGCGCGAACATCATGGTCAGCGGGGCCACGCAGGCCGGCAAAACCACCATACTGTGTGCGTTGATTGAGCAGGCGAATGGAGACCTGCGGCTGGTTTCAGTTGAAGAAACCTTTGAACTTCGGTCGACGAAGCCAGACTGGGTCGCGATGCAAACCCGTCAGGCCAATCTTGAAGGCCGCGGCGAGATCTCGCTTCGCCGCTTAGTCAAAGAGAGCCTTCGAATGCGCCCGCAATTGCTCGTTGTCGGTGAGGTGCGAGAGGCAGAGAGTCTCGACCTGCTGATTGCGATGAACAGCGGCATAACCGGCATGTGCACGATTCACGCAAATTCAGCAAGCGCGGCCATCACAAAACTCTGCACACTTCCGTTGCTGGCCGGCAGCAACATCTCTCCAGATTTCGTTCGTCAAACGGTTGCCGAATGCATTGATTTAGTAGTGCAATGCGAGATGACCGCGTCTGGGCAAAGAAGAGTTTCAGAAATCGCAGAACTGAAGTTTCGCGACGAGCGCTTCGAACTGGTGGCAGCCGCATGCTGAACTTGAATAATCAACTGAAACAGGCAGGCATCAAAAACCCTCTTCGCTTCCAGTTTCTTCTGGCTCTCTCGGCTGTCGTTACTTTCGCACTGGTCATGGAACTAGATGGGTTAGCGGTTTTGGCCCTTGCCGTCACCGTGGGCGAAGTTGCACTAGTGCTCGAGTCGATCGCAAGGAGGGCAAGCAGTCGGTCTATTGCGGTTACAGAGGCCTGGCCATCCGTGCTGGAGTCGCTCGAGTCGGCGGCGATAGCGGGGCTCAGTCTGCTCGAAGCCTTTCGTGAGTTGGCTGAAGCTCACAGCCTCGTCGTGGCCCGCGAATTTGCAGAGCTGGTTGTCGACCTTGAATCTGGCCTCACCATGGATGCAGCGCTTGCGCAATTTGGCGCACGGTTCGGTTTGCCCTGCTGCGACCTCACGGTTGAAATCCTTCGTCAGGTAGTTCGAAGTGGAGGGCAGGGGCTGGTTGCAGCCCTCCGGTCTCAAGCCGAGGCGGCCAGACAACACGAGTTGGTCATCGGTGAAATTCAGGCAAAGCAGGGCTGGGTGCTGGGTACGGCAAAGTTGGCCGTTGCGGCTCCGTGGGTCGTGATCGCATTGGTCAGCGTTCGTGCCGAGAACGCCAGGTTGTATGCAAGCCCAACGGGTGTCGGCATAACACTCGCCGGCTTGGCCGCCAGTGTGGTGGCTTTTCGCTTCGTGACTTTGCTCGGCAAGGTTGAGTTCGATAGGCGAGTGTTTGCATGATCACCCTTTCGGCAGTTGCGATCTTGACTTGTCTGGCCATGGCTTTTCGATTTGCTCGTTCTGGCTTTGCTCGAGCGGGTCGATTTGATTCGGTGGCAGCCTTCGTGCCCGGCGCCCGAATCGCAGCAATTTCCGATGGTAAGAAGCGGCGCAAGATTCGAATGTCAACCAAGCAGATTGAA
>CAIVWH010000023.1 GCA_903909605.1 uncultured Micrococcales bacterium
CTACCAACTGAGCTAAGTCCCCTTGCGGGTATTTCGTTATCTTCCGCTTCTTTTCAGAACCTGAAGAGGCTGCTTGGTGGGCCTAGGAGGACTTGAACCTCCGACCTCTTCATTATCAGTGAAGCGCTCTAACCACCTGAGCTATAGGCCCAAGAGCCTTGTTAACCCTAGTCGAAACTGGGGCTTGAGGTCAAACCAGTTTTCTACCCGGATGCCCGACTACTCGTTGGTAAATCCAACGCGAATGCCGCCCGAGAGGCGAGCAATCAGATTGAACAGCAACGCGCCGATTCCCGAGAGCAGGGTGCCGAGAACGATGTTGAAGATTGCGATCGCGCCTGCGAACGAGAGCATGCGCGGAAGGCTGAGCCCGGCCTGAACATCGACGCTGCCGGCAGAGCCGCCAACGACTGAGTTCAGAAGGCTGTTCAACGAGCCAAACAGGCCAGTGGTGTTGAGCACTACCCACAGGAATGCAAAGCCGATAATTGTTGCAATCGCGCCGGCCAGAGTGACCATGAAGCCATTGCGCACTGCCGACCAGAAGTCGATGTGCACAAGTTTGAGCTTGACCTGCTTGACCGGGGTCAGGGTCTGCTTTGCCTTCTTGGTGATGAAGTTACTCATTGCTTGCTCCTACCGTTTCGTGCTGTGCATCCAGGTTTCGCTCGGTGTTTCGAGCCAGACCGAGCACGCTGTCGTCTTCTTCGAATCGAGCGAAGACCACGCCCATGGTGTCGCGCCCCTTCGCAGGAACCTCGGCAACCGCAGACCGAACCACTCTACCGCTCTCGAGAACGACCAGAACTTCGTCGTCGTCGGCAACAATCAACGCACCAACCAGGTCGCCGCGCTTCTCTTCGAGCTTGGCAACCTTGATGCCCAAACCACCGCGGTTTTGTGCACGGTATTGGTCGACAGATGTTCGCTTTGCGTAACCACCCTCGGTGACAACGAACACAAACGCACCGTCAACATCGTTGATCACGGATGCACTGAGCAGTTCGTCATCCTTGCGGAAGTTCATGCCCATTACGCCGGAGGTGTCGCGGCCCATTGGGCGCATGCTTTCGTTGTCGGCCTTGAAGCGAATCGACATGCCCTTGTGTGAAACAAGCAGGATGTCGTCGGTGTCGCGCACCAGCATTGCGTCGACCACTTCGTCGTCTTCGCGCAACTTGATTGCGATGATGCCGCCGCTGCGAGCTGTGTCGTATTGGGTCAACTCGGTCTTTTTGACCAGCCCCTTGCGGGTGGCCAAGACCAGGTATGGCGCCTGCTGGTAGTCCTTGATGTCGAGAACCGATGCGACCTGCTCGTCTGGCTGCAGGGCAAGCAGGTTGGCCACGTGCTGGCCCTTGGTGTCGCGGCCCGCCTCAAGCACTTCGTGTGCCTTGGCGCGGTAGACGCGTCCCTTGTTGGTGAAGAACAACAACCAGTGGTGAGTCGTGGTGACGAAGAAGTGTTCGACCACATCGTCTGCGCGCAGGCTTGCACCCTTCACGCCCTTGCCGCCGCGGTGCTGCGAGCGGTAGTTGTCGCTCTTGGTGCGCTTGATGTAGCCGCCGCGAGTCAGGGTGATCACCATCTCCTCTTCAGGGATGAGGTCTTCCTTAGTTACGTCGCCATCGAGTCCGGCAACCAGCTTCGTGCGTCGCTCGTCGCCGAACTTTTCGGTAACTTCGGCAAGTTCATCCTTGACGATGTTTCGCTGACGCTGTGGGTCGGCCAGGATTGCCTTGTAGTCGACGATGAGCGCTTCGATTTCGGCGGCCTCGTCGATGATCTTCTGGCGCTCCAGCGCTGCAAGTTGACGCAGCTGCATCGCGAGAATGGCCTTGGCCTGTTCTTCATCGATGGTCAGCAGCTTCATCAAACCTTCGCGCGCCTCTTCGGCATTCGCGCTCTTGCGAATGAGTGCGATGACAGCGTCGAGTGCATCGAGTGCCTTGAGGTATGCGCGCAAAATGTGCGCGCGCTTTTCGGCCTGACGCAATCTGAAGTTGGTGCGACGAACGATTACATCGATCTGGTGGTTGACCCACTCGCGAATGAAGCCGTCGAGCGAAAGTGTGCGAGGCACACCATCGACAAGTGCAAGCATGTTGGCGCTGAAGTTTTCGCGAAGCTGAGTGTGCTTGTAAAGGTTTGCGAGCACGACCTTGGCAACGGCATCTTTCTTCAGCACGATTACCAAACGCTGGCCGGTGCGGCCCGAGGTCTCGTCACGGATGTCGGCGATGCCGGTGAGCTTGCCTAGCTTGACCTGCTCGGCGATCTTCTCGGCGAGGTTGTCTGGGTTCACCTGGTATGGCAGCTCGGTGACCACGAGGCAGGTGCGGCCGTGCAGTTCTTCAACGTTGACAACGGCCTGCATGGTGATTGAGCCACGACCCGTGCGATAGGCCGCCTCGATTCCGGTGCGGCCGAGAATCTCGGCTCCAGTTGGAAAGTCTGGGGCCTTGATTCGGGCCATCAGGGCCTCGAGTAGCTGCTCAGGGGTGGCCTCCGGGTTTTCGAGGTACCACTGTGCGCCAGAGGCCACCTCGCGCAGGTTGTGCGGAGGAATGTTGGTTGCCATGCCAACCGCGATGCCGATCGAACCGTTGATCAGCAGGTTCGGGATGCGACTAGGCAGGATGGTCGGCTCTTGAGTGCGGCCGTCGTAGTTGTCTTGGAAGTCGACGGTGTCTTCGTCGATGTCGCGCACCATCTCCATGGCAAGCTGGGCCATGCGGCACTCGGTGTATCGAGGCGCGGCGGCTGGGTCGTTGCCAGGCGAACCGAAGTTGCCCTGACCGGCTACCAGCGGGTAGCGCAGGTTCCAGTCTTGAACCAAACGAACCAGGGTGTCATAGATGGCGCCATCACCGTGCGGGTGGAACTGACCCATCACGTCGCCAACCACTCGCGAGCACTTGCTGAACTGCTTGTCTGGTCGGTAGCCGCCGTCGTACATTGCGTAGATAACGCGACGGTGCACAGGCTTCAAACCATCGCGCACGTCTGGAAGCGCACGACCGACGATCACGCTCATCGCATAGTCGAGGTAGCTGCGTTGCATTTCAACCTGAAGGTCGACCTGCTCAACGTTGTCGTGTGGCTGGGTTACTTCTTCGTCTGCCATTTTGTTCGCCTAATTGTTTGAAATTTAAATGTCGAGGAATCGAACGTCTTTAGCGTTCTGCTGGATGAATGTGCGTCGTGCTTCGACGTCGTCACCCATCAAAGTGCTGAAGGTTGCATCGGCGCGTGCTGCGTCGTCGAGGGTTACCTGCAACAGGGTGCGTCGAGCTGGGTCCATGGTGGTGTCCCAAAGTTCGTCGTAATCCATTTCGCCAAGACCCTTGTAGCGCTGAATCGAATTCTCTTTCGGAATCTTGCGGCCCGCGGCTTGACCTTCGGCAAGTCGACGATCGCGCTCTTCATCGCTGTAAACATATTCGTGTTCGGCGTTCGACCACTTGATGCGATACAGCGGTGGCTGCGCAAGGTAGACGAAACCGTGTTCGATTAGCTTCGGCATGTAGCGGAACAGCAAAGTCAAAAGCAGAGTGCGGATGTGCTGACCATCAACATCGGCATCTGCCATCAACACGATCTTGTGATAGCGAATCTTGTTGATGTCGAATTCTTCACCGATGCCGGTTCCGAATGCGGTAATCAGCGCCTGCACTTCTGCGTTCTGTAGCGCACGGTCGAGGCGTGCCTTCTCAACGTTCAGAACTTTTCCGCGAAGAGGCAAGATGGCCTGGGTCTCTGGGTCGCGGCCACGCATTGCCGAACCACCGGCCGAGTCACCCTCAACCAGATAGATCTCGCTCTTCTTTGGGTCGCGGCTCGAGCAGTCGCGAAGCTTGCCTGGCATGCCCTGCGACTCGAGCAATCCCTTGCGGCGCGTGGCCTCGCGGGCCTTGCGGGCTGCCTGACGAGCCGTCGCGGCCTGGATGGCCTTGCGCACGATGTCTTTCGCAATTGCAGGGTTGCGCTCAAGCCAAGCACCGAACTGCTCGTTCACAACTTTCTGAACGAACGCCTTTGCTTCGGTGTTGCCGAGCTTGGTCTTGGTCTGGCCTTCGAATTGTGGCTCTGAGATTTTGACAGAGATGACGGCGGTCAAGCCTTCGCGGCAGTCATCGCCGGTGAGGTTCTCATCCTTTTCTTTAAGCAAGTTGGTCTGACGCGCATACTTGTTCAACAGCGAAGTAAGTGCCGCGCGAAAACCTTCTTCGTGCGTTCCACCCTCGTGAGTGTTGATTGTGTTTGCGTAGGTGTGAACAGACTCGTTGTAGCCGTTGGTCCACTGCATTGCGATTTCGACCGAAAGGTTTTTCTCTTTGGTCTCGCCCTCGATCGCGATGATCTCTGGGTTAACGACCTCAACCTTTTTGGTGCTGTTCAAATATTCGACGTAGTCCTGAAGACCGCGCTCATATAGATAGGTGTCTTCGCGACCGCTGCGCTCGTCGAACAAAGAAATTTGCAAGCCCTTGTTCAAGAAACACATCTGCTGGAATCGCGCACGCAGAGTTTCGTAGTCGTACTCGACGGTTTCGAAAATTTCTGGGCTCGCCAAAAACTCGATCACGGTTCCGGTGGTGTCGGTTGCTGGGCCCTGCTTCACCGGACCGGTAGGCACACCGATCTTGAACTGCTGAGTCCAGAGGTGTCCGTCGCGCGCAACAACCGCACGCAGCTCGGTTGAAAGTGCATTAACCACGGATGCACCAACTCCGTGCAAACCACCCGAAACCGCGTAGCCGCCACCGCCGAACTTTCCGCCAGCGTGCAGCACGGTGAGCACGACCTCTAGGGTCGACTTCTTTTCGGTTGGGTGTTCGGCAACCGGGATGCCGCGGCCGTTGTCTTCACAGCGGATCCAGCCATCCTTGGTGATGGTGACGTTGATGGTGTCGCAGTAGCCGGCGAGTGATTCGTCTACGGCGTTGTCGACGATTTCGTAAACCAGGTGGTGAAGACCACGGGGACCAGTGGAGCCGATGTACATGCCCGGGCGCTTGCGAACCGCCTCGAGCCCCTCAAGAACTTGGATGTTGCCGGCGTCGTATTCGCCCGGCTTAGCCTCTTTTTTAGGTGCGTTCATATTGAGTTTGGTGCTCCTTTTTGCTGGATTAGGCCCACTGAACTGCGCACCGAAATGCGACTGAAATTCGGGGTTGCTAACCCCTAAATTTTACCCCCGATGGCGACATTCTTTGACCACGGCGCACAGGCCTCTCGCCCTTTATTTATCTGGGATGCAGGCCCCGGCGAAACCCCAAATTCCCGGTCCATTTTCATCCCGATTTAAATGCAAAAACGGGCCCCTTTCGGAGCCCGTTTTCGACCAGAAACTGGTTACTTCTTGCCCTGAACCTGGAGGGTTACCTTGGCGATAAGTCCACCGGTGATGTGGACCAGCGCTAGGTGCTCTCCGCTGGTGCGGATTGGCGAAGGGATCTCGATCTTCTTCTTGTCGAGCTCACCGATGCCAGCTGCTGCAACTGCTGCTGCAACATCTGCGGTCTTGATTGCACCGAACAGACGACCACCGACGCCAGCCTTAGCCGAGAGGCGAATTGCCTTCTCTTCTAGGCGTGACTTCAGAGTCTGTGCTTCTTCGGCGGTTGCGATAGCGCGAGCTTCGCGAGCTGACTTGATCTGCTCGACCTGCTTCTCGCCACCCTTGCTCCACAGCACTGCGAATCCGCGAGGAAGAAGGTAGTTACGTGCGTAACCGTTCTTCACCTCAACGACGTCGCCGGCTGCGCCCAGGCCTGATACCTGGTTGGTCAGAATTAGCTTTGCCATGATGTTTGCTCCTTAGCGACCTGCACCGGCGTATGGCATCAAAGCCATCTCGCGTGCGTTCTTGACGGCCTTGGCGATGAGGCGCTGCTCCTGAACAGAGACGCCGGTGATGCGACGCGAACGAATCTTGCCGCGGTCTGATACGAACTTGCGAAGGGTAGCGATGTCCTTGTAATCGATCACGCCAACCTTGATTGCCTTCACAGGTGCGAGCTTCGCGTTCTTCGCGTTGCGCGCCGCCTTGCGACGGTCTTCTGACTTTCCAGCCATGATTTTCTCCTAAAAAAGAATGTGTAAAAACTGCGTTTAGAAAGGGGTGTCGTCTGCGCCAGCGCCAGTGCCTGGGTTAGCCCAGCCTGCGTCCGACACCGACTTCTTTGGAGCATCGCCCCATTGGTCGCCGCCACCGGCAACTGCTGCTCCACCTTCGCGAGCGCGACGGGTGACAACTGCGGTTGCGCTGCGAAGCGAAGCGCCGATCTCTTCGATCTCGAGCTCGAGCGATGCCCGAGCCTCACCAGATGCGGTCTGGTATGCGCTTGGAGCCTTAAGACGACCGGTAACGACTACACGAGTGCCCTTGGTGAGCGACTGTGCAACGTTCTCGGCAACCTCACGCCATGCGGTGCAGCGAACCCATACGGTTTCGCCGTCTTCCCATGCGTTGGTGGTGCGGTTGTAAGTGCGTGGAGTCGAACCGACGTTCACGCTGACAACTGCAACACCGCCCTGGGTGTAACGCAACTCTGGGTCGGCACCTAGGTTGCCAACGACGGTTACGTTTACTTCGCCGGCCATGGTTACTTAGCTACCTTTGGGCGTGGCGCGCGAGCGGTCTTCTTCTCTGCGAACTCGTCCTTGGTGATCTGTGGGATCGAAGCAGATTCGATTTCGAAGGCGACGTCTTCTGCACGCAGCACCTTGGTGCGCATTACTGCTTCAGAAATTCGCAACTGACGGTCGAGTTCGATTACGTCTGCAGCGTTTGCGGTCATGTTAACGACGGCGTAAATGCCTTCGCTCTTCTTGTTGATTTCGTATGCCAAACGACGACGGCCCCAGATGTCAACCTTCTCAATGGTGCCCTGACCATTGCGAATCACGTTGAGGAACTTGTCGAGGCTTGGAGCGACGGTACGTTCTTCAACCGATGGGTCGAGAATTACCATGAGCTCATATTTGTGCATGATTCACCCACCTCCTTCGGACTAAACGGCCATGGACTTTCCATAGCAGGAGGGTTATTTGCACGTGCCCAAGAAGGGCAACCTCACGAGTTTACCTGCTGGCCCACCAGGCAAGCAAGCGTTCTTTGGCTACCTCTGGGCCTAGTGGGCCTTCTTCGAGGCGCAACTCGAGCAGCCAGTCATAAGCCTCGCCAACCTCTCGCGACGGCTTCAACCCCAGGATGCTCATGATCTGTTCGCCGTCTAGGTCGGGGCGAATCGCTCCAAGCTCTTCCTGCTCTGCAATGACCTTGATGCGAGCCTCCAGGTCGTCATAGGCGTGAGCAAGGCGGTCGGCCTTTTTCTGGTTGCGGGTGGTCACGTCGGCGCGAGTCAGCGCGTGCAAACGCTCGAGTTGATCGCCGGCGTCACGCACGTAGCGGCGCACCGCTGAGTCTGTCCACGAATCGTTCTGGCCATAACCGAAAAAGCGCAGGTGCTCCGAGATCAGCAGGCGAACGGCCTTGATGGTGTCGTTGTCGAAGTGCAGTGCCTGCATGCGATCGCGGGTGATTTTCGCACCCACCTTGTCGTGCTGAAAGAAGGTGACGACGCCGCCTTCCATTTGGCGGGTTTTGGGCTTGCCAACATCGTGCATCAGCGCGGCAAGGCGCAAGATGAAGTCGTTCTCGAGCCCGTAGTCGCGCCCATAGTCGATGGCCTGCTCTAGAACCCGGATGCTGTGCTCGTAGACATCCTTGTGATGGTGGTGTTCGTCTACCTCGAGCTTCAGGGCGGGCACCTCGGGCAGCACGATTGCCGCGATGCCCGAATCGACCAGAGCCTCGATGCCTAGGCGCGGCTGGCTGCCCATCAGCAGCTTGACCAGCTCGTCGCGCACGCGTTCGGCAGAGATGATCTCGATTCGGCCGGCCATGGCAACCATCGCCTCGAAGGTGGCCGGCTCGATCTCGAATCCAAGTTGCGATGTGAAACGGGCCGCACGCATCATGCGCAACGGGTCGTCGCTGAATGAGTCCTCGGGCTTACCCGGCGTGCGCAGCACCCCCGCTAGCAGGTCTTTCAGTCCATCGAATGGGTCAACAAAGACCTTCTCCGGAAGGCGAAGCGCCATAGCGTTCACGGTGAAGTCGCGACGCAGCAGGTCTTCGGTCAGGTCCTTGCCGAACCGAACTTCCGGCTTCCGGCTGTCGCGGTCATATTTATCTGCGCGGTATGTGGTGATCTCGATCTGCTCGTCGCCCACGCGTGCCCCGATGGTGCCAAATTCGCGACCGATGTCCCAGTGGGCATTCACCATCGGCTTGACGATGGTCAAAATCTCGTCAGGTGTGGCCGTGGTGGTGAAGTCGAGATCGGGCGAACGCCGACCGAGAAAGGCATCGCGCACCGGGCCGCCGACCAGCGCGAGTTCGTGACCCGCATCCTTGAAACGCTGGCCAAGTTGCGCAAACAGAGGCGAATCGGTGAGTTTTTCGAGATTCGCCAGTGCCTGCGCCACTGATTGCATGCCTCCATCGTGCCACAGGGCCCTTCACGGATGCCCGTTCTACACTTGCGAGTATGACTCAGGGCGGCCAAGGCAAACATCGACCACGCGTGGTCGAAACCTCGGCTGGCGGCTTCGTGATGAACGCCGAAAATCCGAAACTCGTTGCCCTGATCGGTCGACTCACTCGCGGCGGTCGCCTCGAGTGGTGCATTCCAAAGGGGCACCCAGAGGGCGACGAAAACTACGAACAAGCTGCCATTCGCGAAGTCGAAGAGGAAACCGGTCTCAAGGCTGAAATCATCGAATCGCTAGGTCAAATTACCTACGAGTTCACCGTTCCCGATCGCACGATTGAAAAAACCGTGCACCACTTTCTTATGCGTCAAACCGGGGGCTCGCTGACCGTCGAGAACGACCCAGATCACGAAGCAGTCGAGGCACGCTGGGTTCACATCGACGAACTCGAAAATAAATTGACCCACCAGAACGAGCGCAAACTCGCAGTGAAACTAATCGACTGGTTGGCCACCAGGTGAAACGCGTCGCCACCTTCGCAGTCGCAGTGTTCATGATTCTCACCGGCGCGACCGCTTCGTTCGCCTCAAATCCACCGGCAAAAATAACCGCTGCCCACGCCTCGGCGCCACAAGATATTCCGAGCGTTCACATTCTCGCTGGCAGCGACATCAACTTGCTCTCGTCATCGTCTGCCATCCCGATTCGAATTCAAAACGACTTCGACATGGATGTTCGTGTGCAAGTTCACGCAATCGCCGAGAACGGACGCATCTCGGTGCCGGAAGCAATCGAAGTCACCGTTCCGGCGCAGACCGCAATCACCGCAAAACTTCCGGTGCAGGCAACCGGAGTTGGAAATGTAGATTTGCAAGTTTGGTTAGAGACTTTTTCTGGATTGAACCTCAACAGCAAGGCAACTTTGCACATCAACGTAAACCCTGGTGCCGAGACCGTGATTCTCATCGGGTTCACAGCAACCGTGGCAATTCTTCTCACGTTCGGCGTGATTCGCACGCTGCGTAAACGACGGGGAGCTGCAGCTTGAGCATCCTGCGTTCATCGCTTCTGATGGCCTCGGGCACCGTGATTTCGCGAGTGCTCGGATTTGCGCGTTCCGTGCTTCTTGCCGTTGCCATCGGTGTCACCACGAACGCGGCAGACGCATTCGGGGTCGCCAATCAGCTGCCCAACAACGTCTACGTGATCATCGTCGGCGGTGTGCTGCAGGCGGTTCTAGTGCCCCAGATCGTCAAGGCTCGCAGTCACGAGGATGGCGGCAAGGGCTACGTCGATCGTCTACTCACGTTCTTGCTGACCGTGTTTCTCATCGTCACGGTGGTGGCGACCTTCGCAGCTCCGGTTTTGGTTCGCGTCTACACCAGTGGATGGAGTAACAACCAGTTGGCCCTGGCAACGGCCTTCGCATACTGGTGCCTGCCGCAGCTTTTCTTCTACGGGCTCTACTCACTTCTCGGTGAGGTGCTAAACGCACGCAGTGCTTTCGGCCCATACACCTGGGCCCCCGTTCTGAACAACGTCGTTGCGCTTGGTGGCCTGGTTGCCTACATCGTGATGTTCGGCGCAGACCCAACCGACAAGCAGGGAATTGCGAACTGGACGGAGTCTCAAATCGCGTGGCTGTCTGGAAGCGCAACCGTTGGTGTTGCGGCCCAAGCACTGATTCTGTTTTTCGCGTGGAAGCGCATCGGCCTCGTGCTTCACCTTAATTTCAAGTGGCGCGGCTTCGGTCTCGGTCCTGCACTGCGTGCCGCATCCTGGACTCTCGGAATGGTTATCGTCACGCAAATCGGTGGGCTCGTTCAAAGTATTGTCGCCTCGGGTGCAACCAGCGGTCGTGCAAACGGAGTCGCGATTGCGTCGGTTGCCGCCGCGTCAATCGGTTGGTTGATCTTCATGCTTCCGCACAGCGTTGCAACCGTTTCAATTGCGACTGCCTACTTCACCAAGATGTCTCAGCACGTGCACGAAAATCGCATCGACCTTCTCAAAAAAGATTTGTCGGCCGGTCTTCGCACCATCGCACTAATCGCGGCAATTGCATCCTCGATTTTGATTGTGCTTGCCTACCCAATCTCACGCGTGTTCGTCGGGGAATACGGCGGAAACATCGCACTCGGAAATGTTTTGATTGCGCTGATGATCGGGTTGCTGCCATTCAGTTTTGTTTACATGATGCAGCGCGCGTTTTACGCTCTCGAGAACACCCGCACTCCGTTTATCTTTACCTGCGTTCAAATCGCTCTGCACATGTGCGGCTCAATCACAATCGCATTTACCGTGCCGCATGCATACATCGTTGTTGCACTTTCCGCACTGACCTCGTTCACCGTCACAGTCCAGGCCGCAACCGCCTACGGGATGCTTCGTCGGCGCATCGGATCGCTGTTCCGTGAGCACATCCTGGCTTCTATGTTTCGCTTCGTGTTGGCGGCCCTGGGTGCCGGAGTGGTCGGATATTTCACCCTCCAGCTGATCGGCGGCACCTCAAATGGGGCGTTCGCCCTGAAATCCATAGTTTCTTCGTTAATCGTCGACGCCATCGTCGGCCTTGTAATGGGCGGGGTTTACCTGATTTTGCTTCGCCTAATGAAGGTCGCCGAGGCCGAATCTGCGATTCGTGCAGCCAGGGGAATACTGCGCAAATAAAATTTGATTCATATTGCGGGCCATTAGCCCTTCTAGGAGTCAACTTGCGCAACGTCATCATCATCGGTTCCGGCCCTGCCGGCTGGACCGCCGCCATCTACACCGCTCGCGCCGGGTTGAAGCCATTGCTAATTGCCTCCTCGGTCGAGCCCGGTGGCGAGCTCATGAAGACCACCGAGGTGGAGAACTTCCCAGGATTCCCAGATGGCCTGCTGGGCCCAGATCTGATGATGAACATGCAGGCACAGGCCGAGCGATTTGGCACCGAAGTGCTGATGGACGACGTGGTCGAGGTTGACCTATCTGGCGACATCAAGATCGTCAAAACCGGAGCCGGCGAAGCCTTTGAGGCTCGTGCGGTAATCGTCTCGACCGGCGCGGCCTACCGCGAACTCGGACTCGACCGTGAGCGCGAACTCAGCGGTCACGGCGTTTCCTGGTGTGCAACGTGCGACGGCTTCTTCTTCCGCGAGAAGGCAATCGCTGTGGTCGGCGGCGGCGACTCGGCGATGGAAGAGGCAATGTTCCTAACCAAGTTCGGATCGAAGGTTTATCTGATTCACCGTCGTGACTCTTTCAAGGCATCCAAGACCATGCAGGAGCGCGTCTTGGCCAACCCGAAGATCGAAGTGGTTTACAACAGTGAGGTCGCTGAACTTCACGGTGCGCCAAACCTCGACAAGATCAAGCTTCGCAACACCGTCGATGGTTCGCTGAGTGACCTCGCAGTCGAGGGACTATTCATCGCTATCGGTTCCGACCCGCGCGTTTGGCTAGTCGAAAATCAACTTGAACTCACCGAAGACCGCTTCATTAAAGTCGACGGTCGATCATCGCGCACGAGCATCCCAGGTGTATTTGCCGCTGGCGACGTGATCGATGCAACCTATCGTCAGGCAATCACCGCCGCCGGCTCGGGATGCGTCGCCGCACTCGATGCAGAAAAATACCTTGAGGGCCACTAGGCCTTCCCAATCACGAAAAGAGAAACCATGTCGAAGTCAGTAACCACCGCGACGTTTGAAGCCGAAGTGCTCAACAGCACAAAGCCTGTGCTCGTCGACTTCTGGGCCGAATGGTGCGGACCATGCCGCGCGGTTTCTCCAATCGTTGACCAAATCGGTGAAGAGAACGCCGACAAGATCACCGTCGTCAAAGTGAACGTCGATGAAGAGCCAGAACTCGCGATGAAGTTCGGCATCACGGGCATCCCGGCATTCAAACTTTTCGAAAACGGCAAAGTAGTAAAAGACATGGTCGGTGCAAAACCAAAGTTCGCGCTTGAGCAGGACTTGGCCGACTGGCTAAAGTAGGTAAATGTCTGAAGCTCGCCCGCCACAAAGCACCAACTTTGATTCGTGGCTGGATGCGTACGCAGAGCGAGCCCACACCCTTTCAGTTTCTGAAGTCCGCGCCCTCTTCGCCGTAGTCTCCCGCCCCGAGGTCGTCTCGCTGGCAGGCGGAATGCCTTATGTTGCGGCCCTTCCAAAGGACCTGATCGCTAAGGCCCACGAGTCGATGATGGCTCGCAAAGGCAACCTCGCCATTCAATACGGTGGCGGCCAGGGTGATGCCGAACTGCGCGAACAGCTTCGCGATGTGATGGCTCTCGAGGGCATTCACGCCTCGCCAGACGATGTGGTTGTGACCACAGGTTCTCAGCACGCACTCGATTTGGTCGCCGGCCTTTTCTTAGATGAGGGCGATGTCGTGCTCGCCGAGGGCCCGAGCTACGTTGGCGCAATTGGAATCTTCCGTCACTATCAAGCGCACATCGAACACGTCTACACAGACAACGAAGGCATCTCGCCGGAAGCACTGCAAGAGGCAATCGACAGCATGAAGTCTCAGGGTCGTCGAATCAAGTTCCTCTATCTAGTGCCAAACTTCGCCAACCCATCTGGTGTTACCCTCGCGGCAAAACGTCGCCCGCAGATCATTGAGATCTGCAAGCGCGAACACATCCTGGTTCTTGAAGACAACCCATACGGCCTGCTCTACTTTGATAAGCCTGTGCCGGATGCGCTGCGCAGTCTCGACGACAACGTGATTTATCTCGGCTCGTTCTCGAAAATTCTCGCTCCCGGTTTCCGCGTTGGCTATGTGCTTGCGCCGCCCGCACTGCGCGAAAAGATCGTGCTCGCTCAAGAGTCGGCGCTGCTCTGCCCATCATCTTTTTCGCAGATGCTGATCAGCGAATACCTCAGCATCGCCGACTGGCGCAAACAGGTTGACACCTTCCGCGGTGTTTACCGCGAACGCCGCGATGCCGCGTTGAACGCACTCGACGAATACTTGCCGAACCTTGAGACAACAAATCCGGATGGCGGTTTCTATCTCTGGGTCACACTTCCAGAGGGCATCGACTCGAAGGCAATGCTTCCACTTGCCGTTAAGGAGCTCGTTGCCTACACGCCAGGCACGGCGTTCTTCGGAGACGGCACCGGACACCAGCACCTGCGAATCTGCTACAGCTTCCCAACCCCCGAGAATCTGAATCTCGGAATCAAGCGATTGGCCACCGTGATCAATCGCCAAACTGAACTGTTGGAAACTTTCGGCAAGAAGGTGAAGTCATGATTTCGAAGAGCAAGTCAAAGCGCAGTTTGAAGATTCTGGTGCTGGCCGGTGGCATTTCGCACGAGCGCGAGATCTCGCTCAAGTCGGGTCGCCGCGTTGCCGACGCCCTGCTCGATGCGGGCAGCGACGTGGTAATTCGCGAACCCGATGAAAAGCTGCTCTCCAACATCAAGAAAGACAAGCCCGATGTGATTTGGCCGTGTCTGCACGGTGCCAGCGGCGAGGATGGCGCTCTTCGCGACATCCTGGCGCTAACCGGCGTTCCCTTTGTCGGCGCGACTGCCAGTGGTGCCCGACTGGCTTGGGATAAGGCCGTAGCCAAGATTCTCGTGGCTCAGGCTGGAATTCAAACTCCGCCCTCGGTGACCCTGCCAAAAGAGACCTTCCGTGAGCTCGATGCCGATGGCGTACTCAAGGCCGTGACTCAGACCCTGAGTTTCCCGTTAGTTGTGAAACCAGCCCGAAGCGGAAGCGCCCAAGGTGTAACAGTGGTCAAGAAGGCAGATGAACTCAGCCGAGCCATGGTCGACGCCTACGTCTACTGCGACGTTGCCGTAATTGAGAAGTTCATCGACGGCACCGAGTTGGCCCTCTCTGTAATCGACCTGGGTTCTGGCCCAATCGCCCTGCCTGCCGTCGAGATCGAACCGGTCTCTGGCAAGTTCGGCTACCAGGAGCGCTACACCGCGGGCGAGACCAACTACTACGTGCCGGCTCGCCTAACCAAAGCCGTCAAGGATCGTGCCGCCAAGGTTGCCATCGCCGCACACGAAGCACTCGGACTTCGTCACCTTTCCCGCATCGACCTAATCGTCGACAAGAAGGGCACCGTTTGGTTCCTCGAGGCGAATGTCTGCCCGGGCCTCACCGAAACTTCGCTGTTGCCGCAGGCAATCGTGGCCGAGGGTTCAAAGCTGGGCGAGGTCTATCTATCACTCGCCGAGGCGGCACTTCGTCAGCGTTAGTCTCGCTTCGTCAGCGCTAAACGTGCAAATCGTCTAAAACGATCTTCTTCATTCCGCGCAATGCGGTATTTGCATAGTCGCGCACCGCTGCGTCTTCGTGCTCTAGCCAGATGCGCATATCTTTCGGGGTGACCTGCCAGCTCAGACCCCACTCATCCTTGCACCAACCGCACTGACCCTCGGTGCCCTTCTCGGTGATGGCATTCCAGAGTCGATCAACTTCTTCTTGCGAATCGACGTTGAGCGAGAGCGAAATCGAATCGTTGAATTCTGGGCCCCCTGCCCAATTCATTCCGATGAGGCCGTGTCCGAAAATTGAGAAGTCTGCGGTGAATAGTTTGTCGCCCATTCGATTGGTCGATTTGATTTCGACATCCTTGAATGTTTCACGGTAAAACTCGAGAGCTTCTTCGAGTTGACCGCCGAACCAGAGAAATGTTTTTAGCTCGGTTGCCCTGCTTAGAGTTTTCTGTCGACACCAAGTTTGTCGAAGATGCGGAACAGGTCTTCGAGTGAAACAAACTGAATCTTGATCTCGCCGGCTTTCTTGCCGAGCTTGATGGTTGCCTTCGTGTCGAGTGAATCACCGAGACGCTTGGCTAATTCGTCGAGCCCGTGCTGCTTGGTGCCGAAAGTCACCTTGCCCGCGCGCTTGCTCGCGCCGCCGCCATCGATTGCGATCTGTTCTTCGAGGTTTCGCACGGTAAGGTTCTGCTTGATTGCCTGGTCGGCCCAGTAGGCCATGCGCTCTTCGTTCCTGGCCCCAAGGATCGCGCGGGCTTGACCGGCGCTGAGTGCGCCACCGGCAACCTTCAGTTTGATGGCGTCAGGCAGTTGCAGCAAACGAATCGTGTTTGAAATTTGCGGACGCGAACGTCCAATCTTTTTCGACAACTCCTCTTGGGTGATTCCAAAGTCGGCCATCAACTGCTGGTATGCGCTTGCCTCTTCGAGTGCATTCAAGTTTGCGCGGTGCAAGTTTTCGAGCAACGCATCACGCAGCATGTTCTCGTCTGCCGTTTCACGAACAACGGCCGGGATGGTGGTTTTACCCGCGAGACGTGATGCGCGCCAGCGACGCTCACCCATGATCAGTTCATACTTGCCAGTGGCACCGGGCAACGAGCGAACCACGATGGGTTCCAAAACGCCGAAGTCGCGAATCGAGTGCGAGAGTTCCGACATTGCCTCTTCTTCAAACTCGTTGCGAGGTTGCTTCGAGTTCGGAGTGATGTCTTCAAGTTTTATTTCGAGAAGAGTCAAACCTGGCACTGTCATCAATTGTGTTACAGGTGCGGCCGAAGTCGCGCCACCGAAAAACACATCGATCGGGCTGCTGGTCTTACTCGCATCAGGAAGCAACGAGCCGATGCCGCGACCGAGTCCACCCTTTTTGTCTGGTGTCTTCTTTGCGTCGTTCTTCTTATCGGCCATTTGTTTCTCCTCTGATTGCGATTTCCGCTGCAGCTTCCATGTATGCGATTGCGCCCGGCGAGCTCGGGTCGTAGGTCACGACCGAACGATCGAACGACGGCGCTTCAGAAACTTTTACCGAGCGCGGGATGACCGTGGTCAGCGTCACGTCACCAAAGTGAGCGCGCACATCCTCGGCGACTCCCTGTGCGAGTCGAGTGCGCGCGTCGAACATGGTTAGCAGAATTGTGGAGACCTCGAGGTTCGGGTTTGTTGCACCCTTCACCGCTTCGACGTTCTGCAGCAGCTGCGCCAATCCTTCGAGTGCGTAGAACTCTCCCTGGATAGGAATTAGCACTTCGTTTGCTGCCGAAAGAGCATTTATGGTCAGCGACCCGAAGCTCGGAGGGCAATCCATGAGCACATAGTCGGGTGGTGTGGTGGCCGTTTCTAGAAACAGGTTCAGGGCATTGGCCAACCGGTGGTTTCGATCGCTGGTGGCGGTCATATCGAATTCGATCTGGCCGAGTTTTAGGGTGGCGGCGATTCCAAAGAGTCCGGGGGCATCGGTCGAAACCTGAATTGCCTCTTCGAGTCGGCACTGCCCCATCAAAACTTCGTAGAGCCCGATAGTGCCTGCTTGCTTATCAATGTTCAATGCGGTCGACGCGTTGCCCTGTGGGTCGACATCGATCACTAAAACGGTGGCGCCCTTTAGCGCGAGAGCAGCGGCAAGGTTGACCACTGTGGTGGTCTTACCGACGCCGCCCTTCTGATTCGAGACTGCGATGATCCTGGTCTTGCGAGGTTTAGGCAAACGAAGGGCTCGAACCCTGGCTAGGCGAGTGGTGTTCTCGGCCAGTTCGCGGGCCAGCGGGGTGTCGTTGCCCCCGAGTGGGCCAGTGCCTTCGTCGAATTGTTTCACGTGAAACGTTCCTAAATTGTGGAGGTATTGCCGTCTGAATCGGCCGGCTTCTGCCACCCGGTTGGTTCTGGTGAGGTCTCTTTGCGGTCAAGCGGGAAGCCCAAGCCAGCCACAACGGTCGGTTGGGTGACGGCGTCTTTCTCGGCCTCTGGCTTTGAATTGTCAGTCATCGATGCTCCAAACTTTCCGAGTTCAGACTAACTTAGTGCGAACCACAGACGTGGGTTCAGCCAGAAAATCCTTGCCTACTTGGATGATCTCAAAGCTCTCGATTCCAAGCTTCTTCACGAGCTTGCGGCTCTCCTCGATCTCTTCGCTAGCCTTTGAGCCCTTGAGTGCCAGCACTTCGCCTCCGGCGTGGGTGATGGGCACCACTAGGCGAAGCAGTTTGGGCAAAGCCGAAACTGCCCTTGCGGTGACGATTTCGAAGGCGTCGCCTACCTCTTCGGCCCTGGCGCGACGAACTTGCACATTGGCTAAACCGAGCTCCGCGACCATCTTCTTGAGCCAATCTGACCGACGTTCCATGGGCTCAATAAGGGTGAACTGGGCCGCCGGCTGTGCCAGGGCCATCGGGATGCCGGGCAAACCGGCGCCCGAACCCACATCGGCTACCCTCTTGCCCGGTGCGACGAGCTCGGCTACCACGGCCGAGTTCAAAATGTGCCGACTCCAAAGCTTCGGCATTTCTCGCGGGCCAAGCAGGCCCAACAGGTCGGAATCGCGAACTAGCGCCTGAAAGTAGGCTCGAGCTTGATCGGATTGCGGGCCGAAAATGGCCTTTACGGCCGCCGGTTCGGCCTCGGGGGTAAATTCATCCATTTTCGGGATGTTTCACGTGAAACGTTAGGCGGTCTTGATGACGATGTGGCGGTCTTTGCCTTCGCCCTCAGACTCAGAGACCAGCCCTGCCTCAGCAACCAAATCGTGCACAATCTTGCGCTCGTATGAGGACATTGGCTTCATGTGAACGTCCTCGCCGGTCTCCTGCACCTTGGCAACCAGCTTGTTGACGATGCGGGTCAGGTCGTTGACCCGGGTCTGTCGTGAGCCGCCAATGTCGAGAATCAAACGGCTAAAGGATGTGGTCTTTACCTGAACGGCAAGGCGGGTGAGTTCCTGAAGGGCCTGAACGGTCTCTGGGGCCGAAATCAGGTTCAGGTTGCTCTTGCCGTCGGCCGAAATCGACACGTATGCGCGCCCCTCGCGAACGTCAATCTCGATGTCGCCATCCAGGTCGTAGATGTCTAGCAGCTCTTCGAGGTAGTCGGCAGCGATTTCACCTTCTTCTTCAAGGGCCTTCGGGTTCGCCTTGCCGGCGTCCTCTGACTCGTCGCCATTTGCCTCATCGGCCGTTACCTCGGCTTCGAGAGCAACTGGCGCTTCGGCCTCTACTTCGTTCAAATTCTCTTCAGACACAATTAGCTCTTCTTCTTGGCGCGCTTCTTGCCCACTGGCTGTTGACGCTGGTTGTTTACAGGGTTGTCTTCTTCGGCAGCCTCAAGCATGGCTGGGCTCACGATGGTTGGCTTGCCCTTGCGAGCCATGCGCTCTTCGCGCTGGCGGTGGGCCAGCGAGCCAGGTGTAGGCATGTGGCGGATCACTAGGAACTGCTGACCCATCGTCCAGCTGTTCGAAACCAACCAGTAGAACATCACGCCGAGGGGGAATGAGATACCCGAAATCATGAAGATGATAGGGAAGATGTAGAGCATGATCTTCTGGGTCTGCGCGTACTGGCTGTTGGTCACATCCGGGTTCTGGTTCTTGGCCAGGATCTGTCGCTGGGTGATGAACTGCGTGATGGTCATGAATACGACCAGGGTTGCAGCCAAGATTTTCACGTTGAGAGTGCTCGCGGTGAGGAAGGTTTCAGATAGTTTGGCACCGAACAAAGTGGCCGAACTGAATGACTTGACCAAGCCTCCGGTTAGAAAGGCGATGCCTTGGTGATCGTGTTGTGCACCGTTGAGCGTGAAAAGTAGACCGCCGAAAATCGGCATCTGAATGAGAAGTGGCAGGCACGAGCTCAACGGGTTCGACCCGGTGCGCTTGTAGAGCTCCATCTGCTCCTTGGCAAACTTCTCGCGCGATTCGCGATCAGTCTTTCCCTTGTACTTTTTCTGAAGCTTCTGTAGCTCGGGTTGCATGACCAACATGTTGCGCTGACTCTTAATCTGGCGAACAAAAACTGGGATGAGGGCGGCGCGAACCACGACAACCAACCCAGCGATGGAAAGAACCCAAACCCAACCGGCATCGGGCTGACCGCTGAGGGTTGAAAACAACCAGTGGAATCCAACGAGAAGTGCCTCGATGACCCACTTAACTGGCCACAGTAAATCCATGTCTAATCCTTCTTCATAGGCAAGGCAAAACCTGCCCTCGTTACTTGAAACCTGCCAGAACCTGGCCTAACCTCGTCGACTCCTCCGCGAGACCACGGGTTACAACGGGCAATTCTCCAAATCGTGAGCACCGATCCGAGAACAACACCGCGCTGCTGCAACTGACCCAGCCCATAGGCCGAGCAGGTTGGGTGGTATCTGCAGACATCTCCGTAGAGCGGAGAAATCCAGCGACGCCAGCCCAGAACCCCCAGAATTAGCAGGTTTCTTGGCGCCAACCAGATGAATTCGGCTACCCGAATCACTTGGTTGACCTATCCGACGCGGTTTTCACCGCTGTGGAAAGTTCTTGATTTAGTTGATCGAAGGATGCGGAACCCGCTGTTTCGAGGGCTCGAACCACGATCATCCAGTTGGTTGAAAAGTTAGCCAGTTCGTTGCGGGCGATAGCGCGGAGGCGCCTTTTGACCGAGTTTCGAACCACCGCGTTCCCAACCGTCTTTGCCACTACGAATCCAAACTTTGCCGGTAGCCCGGTTTCGGTCTGTTTTGTGTAGGTGACGAGGTTGGCGCTGACTGTCTTACGACCAGTTCTCATGGTCGCGCGAAAATCATCGGCTGAGATCAGCCGGTTCTCGCGAGCCAGCACGGATGCCTTCGACTAGGCCGAGAGCTCTGCGCGACCCTTGCGGCGACGGGCGGCCAGGATGGCGCGACCCGCGCGGGTCTTCATGCGTGCGCGGAAACCGTGGGTCTTTGCGCGGCGACGGTTGTTTGGCTGGAATGTGCGCTTGCTCATGAGCTCTTCTCCGATTGAAACTTTGGGATCTTCGATGGTGTCTTTCGACGCTTTGTTGTTGCCAGTCCCTGGGCAAGACAACCTGTTAAACCTAGGGGAAACCAAGGGTTTGGGTCAAGTCAAAAATTATCAAAAAGACACTCCGATTCGATTTGCTTTTTAATCCAACTTGTGGCCAAAATTATCAACTACGGATTTATCCACAGGTTAGTAATTTCCACGGACTTATCCACAAGATATCCACAGGTGCCAAAACTTGTGGAAAACTATCGAAAACTTCGCGACGAAAAATCAGATTGGAGGAGCCATGGCCGGTGTCGAAAGCGTAAGCGAACTCTGGGCAGAGGTCGTGGCTCGAGTCAACCAAGATGAGCGAATCGGCCGCAGTGACCTTGCGTTTCTTGCCCTCGCCGAACCCAAGGGGGTACTTGGCGAGTCGCTTTACATTGAGGTGAAATCTGACCTGGCTCGAAACAAAATCGAGCAGGACCTCCGCCCAGCGATCATCGAAGCACTCACTCATGTTGGGGATAACCGCGGCGCACTGACCATTGCAGTCACCGTAAATCCGAATCTGGCCATGCCAGCCGCCGAGCCGGAAACCGCACCGGAGCAGGTCTCGGTCTATCGACCAAGCGTTGTCGAGCCCCGCGTTGCCGAGCCTGTGGATAACCCGCTGAATCCTTCGCATACCTTCGATACTTTCGTGACCGGTGCGTCGAATCGCATGGCGATGGCCGCCGCCTTTGCAGTTGCCCGGGCACCGGGCCGAAGCTATAACCCGCTTTTCATCCACGGGGCATCGGGCCTCGGCAAGACCCACCTGCTGCACGCGATCGGAAACTCGGTTCGGGCCGAGTATCCAGGCCTTCGGGTTCGCTACGTGTCATCCGAAGAGTTCACCAACGACTTCATCAATTCCCTGCGCGACAACCGTCCGGCAGCTTTTCAAAGCGAATACCGCCAGGTTGACGTCCTTCTGATCGACGACATTCAGTTCTTGGCAGACAAAGAACAGACCCAAGAGGCGTTTTTCTACACCTTTGAGGCCCTAAACAAGTACAACAAGCAGATTGTGCTTACCTCCGACCAGCCTCCGACCAAGCTTTCCGGATTCGAGGAGCGGCTCACCAGCCGCTTTGCGAAAGGCCTTAGCACCGATATTCAGGCTCCGGAGCTCGAGACGCGCATCGCCATCCTTCGCAAAAAGGCCGAATATGACCGCGCCGATGTACCTGACGACGTTCTCGAGTTCATCGCCAAGCGCGTCTCGAGCAATGTGCGCGAAATCGAAGGCGTGCTGAACGGCCTGGTTGCCTATTCTTCGCTTCACCGCAAGCCCATCGACATGAACACGGCACAGACTGTCCTCAAGGATTATTCGCCAATCGGACAAGACACCATCGTGACCGCATCCGAGATAATTGCCACCGTTGCCAAGTACTACAACCTGTCTGTTGATGACATTCATGGCAAGAGCCGCACCTCGGCCATCGCCCAGGCCCGCCAGATCGCCATGTACCTGTGTCGCACCCTAACTGACTTGTCTTTGCCGAAGATTGGGCAAATTATTGGTGGCAAAGACCACACGACTGTGCTCTACGCCCACGGCAAGATTGCTCAAGAAATGAAGCATCGCAAGGGCATCTACAACGATGTTCTACAGATCGAAGACAGAATTAAGGCGAGCCGCTAGCCTGTGGCCAAGGGTGTGAATAACCCCATTAATCTGGGTATAAATACCCCAACAACTACCCCTCATCTGTTAGTTCGCAAAGTTTCATCCACAACCGGCATAGTTATCAACAGGTTTATTAACAGCTGTGTAAACATCTTTCACCGTTGTAGTTCCCAGTCAAATACTGGCCAGTACGCCCTTATCCACAGTTTCCACAAGGGTTATTAATGATGTTGTTTTTAAAGAGAGTTAATTCAAGAAAACCAACCTGGGCCGGCAGCGATCCCTTTGCGTTCCAAGCACTTTTGAAATCGCGTGAAAAGAGTTTGCCCTCAGAAGTTGAAGCAGCAAACACGGTCGGACCTTTGTGCCAATATTAGAAACCGGCCACTCGGCCACTCAAAAGAGTTAGGTCACTTCCTTGAAGTTTCAAGTCAATCGCGACGTCTTAAGTGACGCAGTTGCATTCGTAGCTCGATTCCTGCCCCAGAGACCAACCAATCCGGCATTTGGCGGGATTCTCATCGAAGCAGATGCAAATGCTGTTCGACTCTCGGTCTTCGATCACAAAGTATCCGGGCAGGTAGAAATCATCGCCAAGGTCGAGACCTCGGGCCGAGTCTTGATTTCCGGACGCCTCCTTAGCGACCTAGTTAGCAAGCTTCCTAATCAGCCGGTCGAGTTCACGCTAAATGCATCCACTTTCAACATGGTCTGCGGAAGCACGAAAATCGGCTTCCCTGTTATGGACGTAAACCAGTTCCCAACTTTGCCCGAAATTCCAAGCGTCAGCGGCTCGATCTCGGCCGAAGCATTCGACACGGCTGTGCACCAGGTTTCAGTCGCATCACTGCGCGATGAGCTTGAGCCAATTTTCGCGTCGATTCAGATCGAGACGGCCGGTAGTGAGCTTTCACTCTTGGCAACGGACAAGTACCGAATGGCGCTTGTCGAAATCAAATGGACCCCGAGCTCGAAAGACTCGGACACCACGGTGATGGTTCCAACCAAAACCCTGCTCGAAGTTGCCAAAACTTTCGGTAACACAGGCGACATCGCAGTTTCGATCATGAATACCGAAGACCGACAGATGATCGCATTCCAAGCGCAAAACAAGTCAGTCACCGCCGGTCTTATCAAGGGCGGCTTCCCACCGATTAAAACCATGTTCGCGGCCGAAGTAGCAAGCTTTGCGGTTGTCTCGAAGCAGGACCTACTCGAAGCAACTCGACGCGCAATGTTGGTTGTCGACCGAGACCACCACATGCGTTTCAATTTCAACGCTGGCTCAATCAACATCACAACCAACCCGGGCGAACTTACCCAGGCCAGCGAAGATGTCGAGGCCGAGCTGGTTGGCGACCCAAGAGCAATGGAGCTTAAGCCCCAGTACGTTATCGACGGGCTATCCGGTATTCACACAGAGTTCGCGAAAATCGGCTTGACCAACATGCATGACAATCCTGCAAAGGCAAGTCCGCTGTTGATTGCGCCGCACTCAGCAAAGAATGACAGCGATAGTTTCCGCTACTTGCTGCAGCCCCGCCTGCTCTCAAATTAATTTTCAAAGCAAAAACCGAAAGGCAACAAATGACTCACATTGGTCTAATTGGACTTGGCAAAATGGGCGGCAACATGCGCCAGCGCCTGCGCAACAAAGGAATCGAAGTAACCGGCTACGCACGTAGTCGAGATGTATCAGATGTCGATTCAGTCAAAGACCTTGTAGCTGCGTTGCCTGCACCACGAACCGTGTGGGTCATGGTTCCGCACGGACAGCCAACCGATGACGTCATTGACGAACTTGTGAAGCACCTCGAGTCGGGCGATCTGATCATCGAGGGTGGCAACTCGCGCTTCAGCGAAGACATCAAGCATGCCGCCGCGCTCAAGGAGCACGGCATTGGCTACCTTGACTGCGGCGTATCTGGCGGTGTCTGGGGTCTTGAAAACGGTTACGGCTTGATGGTTGGCGGCGACAAGGCCCTTGTTGAGCGCTCCATGCCGATCTTCGACGCACTTCGCCCAGAGGGCAAGCGCGAAGAGGGATTCGTTCACGTCGGCGATGTTGGCGCTGGCCACTACGCCAAGATGGTGCACAACGGAATTGAATACGGAATGATGCAGGCGTTTGCCGAGGGTTACGAGCTGCTCGCAAAGAAGGACATCATCAAGGATGTGCACGGCACTTTCGCAGCATGGCAGCGCGGCACAGTGGTGCGTTCCTGGTTGCTCGATCTTCTCGTTCGTGCTCTTGAGGAAGAGGGTCCGAACCTCGACAAGATTCGTGGGTACGTCGAAGACTCCGGCGAAGGCCGCTGGACCGTCGAAGAGGCAATCGCCAACTCGGTTCCAATGCCCGTAATTACGGCATCGCTGTTTACTCGCTTCGCATCGCGCCAAGATGACTCACCTGCCATGAAGGCAGTTGCGGCTTTGCGCAACCAGTTTGGTGGTCACGCGATGAAGAAGGCCGACTAGGTTTCTGAGTTCGCTTCAATCTGAAGCGATCAAAAACAATCGAGATTGGCGGGTGACAGATGTACATAAAACATCTGTCGCTCGCCAATTTTCGCAACTACGAGTTTGCAGAAGTCGAACTCAGTCGCGGAGTAAATCTCTTCGTCGGTGAAAACGGCCACGGCAAAACCAACCTCGTTGAGGCAATTGGATACCTATCCACGCTGCGAAGTCACCGTGTTGCAGGCTATGACGCTTTGATTCGTCGCACCGAGGCATCCGCGTCCGTGCGAGCTATGGCGCATCACAACGATCGAGATGTGCTCGTTGACTACGAACTGAATCGCGGGTCTGCGAATCGCGCTGCGATAAACAAGAATCAACTGACTAGGCCGCGTGATGTTCTCGGCTCGATTATCAGCGTCACGTTCGCTCCCGAAGATGTCGAACTGGTGCGGGGCCAACCGAGCCATCGGCGAGATTTCATAGATGATTTGCTGGTGCAATTGGCGCCGAGGTTTGCGGGGGTAATTGCTGATTACGAGCGGGTACTGAAGCAGCGCAACACACTTCTTCGCACCGCCAAACAAACCGGGGCCAAGGGCACGGCACTTTCAACGCTTGACGCCTGGGATGACCAGTTGGTGAAATACGGATCTGAACTCATCGCCGGCAGAGTTGCCCTGGTGAACAAACTCAAGCCGCTGCTCGAAGAAAGTTACGCCGCGATCGCGCTAATGAAAGTTGCGGTCGAGGTGCTGGTCAAGTCTTCTATTGCCACGGCACAACTCGCGCTCGACGATGAGGCCGAGCTCGAATCGATGTTGCTCGAAGACCCTTCGGATATTGCGGAGATCTATAGATTCAAGCTGAACGAGATTCGCGTCAAAGAGCTCGAGCGGGGCCTAACTTTGGTGGGGCCACATCGCGATGACCTGGTATTTCTGCTCAACGATCTTTCGGCGAAGACCCAGTCTTCAAGTGGCGAGACTTGGTCTCTCGCCCTAGCGCTTCGACTCGCATCATTGAATTTGCTTCGGCAGGATGGCCGCGTCGGTGACCCCATCCTGATTCTTGATGACGTGTTCGCGACCTTGGACGCCGGGCGGCGCGCCCGCCTTGCCGGCCTGGTTGCCTCAAACGAGCAGGTGCTCATCACAGCGGCCGTCGCCGAGGATGTACCATCTGAACTTCAAGCAAAGGCCTTCACGGTTACGAATGGGGTTGTGGCGAATGGCTAGCGACTTCACTCAAGAGTTTTACTACCGGATGCGAGAGGCCGTTACCGGCCGACTCTCTCGCGACGCCAAGCGCATCCGTGACAAGGAAAAGCAGAAGTCGAAGCCGTTCGATAGGGGTCGAGAGCCAGTCAAGGCGGCTATATCGATCGACGGTCTTTTTGAAACATATCGATGGCAGGGTAGGGTCGCGGAGGCCGATCTCTTCAATCGCTGGGCCGAAATCGTCGGCGATGTGAATGCGGAAAACTCAAAGCCCGAGACTTTTGTTGACGGTACTTTGACCGTGCGCTGTCGCACAACGGCCTGGGCCACCCAGCTTCGCCTCATGCAGAACGAGATTTTGGCTCGGGTGGTTGAGGCCCACGCCGATCTAGGCGTCGAAAGCCTCAAGTTTCTTGGCCCGGATGCCCCATCCTGGAAGAAGGGGCTACGTTCGGTACCGGGTCGAGGCCCACGCGATACGTACGGGTAACCACCCCTGTGGATAACCTGTGGATAAGTGGATAACTTCAGCCGATAGTTGAAGGTTATGCACAAGGCTAATCCAGAGGTTTAAGGTTTATCCACTTTTTCCATCCACAGCCCGAAGCCCTTTAGATACGCCAATTTCGAGCGATCTTTACACAGTTTTTCACAGCACCAACAAGGTTTTCCCCAAGTACTTTCGGCGTTTTCCACAAGTTATCCACATATTCGCGCACAGGGTGATTTGTTTCGGAGATGTCGGAGGCCGATGCTAGACCTAATTCGAAGCTATTGGAGGCCCCATGTCCTTGCAAGCCGTGTCATCGGTTGATCAAGTTCCGCAGCTCGAACAACGAGTTCCCCCGCACGACCTTGCCGCCGAACAGTCAACCCTGGGCGGCATGCTGCTCTCACCTGATGCCGTTGCTGAAGCCATGGAATATGTGCGCGGCGCCGATTTCTATTCGCCGAAGCACGAAATCATTTTCGATGCGGCCATGTCACTTTTCAGCCACAGTGAGCCGGTAGACGCCATCACTGTCGGCGACGAAATCGCCAAACGCGGCGACATAGCGAAAATTGGTGGGCGAGACTACCTGCACACACTCACGTCAATTGTTCCCACCGCTGCAAACGTTGGCTACTACGCCCGCATGGTGCAAGAAAAATCTATTCTTCGACGCTTGGTCGAGGCCGGCACTCGCATCGCGCAGATGGGCTATGCCGCGGAGGGCGAAGTCACCGATCTGGTCAATACCGCGCAGAACGACATCTACGCAATCACCAGGCAGGGCGTCGGCGAAGACTACGCACCGCTTTCTGATTCGATCGAACTAGCCATCGAAGAAATCGAAAACGCGCAAAAGCGCGACGGCGACATGACCGGAGTGCCGACCGGATTCCACGAGCTCGATGCAATGACTCACGGTCTACACCCTGGTCAGCTGATTATCATCGCCGCGCGTCCTGCAGTTGGAAAGTCAACTCTGGCTCTCGACCTCGCTCGCACCGCTGCGATCACTCACAGGCGCCCCGTAATTTTCTTCTCCCTTGAGATGAGTCGCGCCGAAATCGCAATGCGTATGCTTTCGGCCGAATCAAAGATCTACATGCAAACTCTGCGCAAGGGTTCACTCAACGACAACGACTGGACTCGCTTAGCTGCTGTTCGCGGAGAAATCAACGACGCACCACTGTTCATCGATGACAGCCCAAACATGACGCTTCCGGAAATTCGCGCGAAATGTCGCCGGCTCGCATCACAGGTCGGTTTGCAGATGATTGTTATCGACTACATCCAGTTGATGACTTCGGGCAAAAAAGTTGAATCGCGCCAGCAAGAAGTTTCTGAGTTTTCTCGCGCGCTAAAACTACTTGCAAAAGAAATCGGTGTCCCAGTGGTTGCGATTTCTCAGCTCAACCGAAACAGCGAGAAGAGCGACAACAGAATCCCTGAAATCTCGCACCTTCGCGAGTCGGGCTCACTCGAGCAAGACGCCGACGTGATCATGCTGCTTCACCGCGAGGCCATGGGCGAGAAGGAACACTCCCGAGCTGGCGAAGCAGACATCTACTTGGCGAAGCAACGTAACGGGCCAACCGGCAAGGTGATCGTGAACTTCCTCGGACAGTACTCCAAGTTTGAGGACATGAAGAAGTAATGACTCGTGCACTCACGGCAACCTGGTCGGCGATCAATCTGGTCGCCGGCCTTTTGCTGACCTTCCTTGCTCCAACGTTTTACTCCCAGGTTGCCCGACCAGTGGCAGTCGGTTATTTGTTCATCCTCGGTGCTGTCATTGCGATCAGTCAGTTGCGCACGTCCAGCTTGAACCGAAACCAATTACTCGCGGTGGCCACAATCTCAATCGTCGCTGCGGTTTCGATTTTGCTCACTGACACGGCGAGTATCGACTACCAGCTTCTCGTTTCTACCTGGGCACTGGCGCAGGGCTCGATGCTGCTAATCGGCTCATTGAAACATGGTGTTAAGTCATCACAGGGTCGCGACTTTTTCAGCGTGTCGATGGCGAGTGCGATTCTCGGTCTCGTACTGCTACTTCCGGGAGCAGCGCCACGAAATCAACTCGGTTACTTCAGCGCCTATCTATTGGTGACGGGCGTGCTCTACGCGATCGCCTCGGCTACACCGTCAAAGTAGTCTTGACCTATGAAACGAACTTCACTACGCACATACCTTTTAGTTTCACTTGCCGCGTCTGCATTCTTGGGAGTAATCGTTTACTACGGCACGCGTCGACCAGATGAGCCATTCTTGGCATCGGCGAACTTGGCGCTGATCGCCGCAGGCATTACCTTCATCGTGACGATTGTGGTTATAGCGACTCTCGAATTGTCATCCAAGGATGATTCGACCCCGGCTGATCAGCCGCGACTCAAATAGTTTTAGAGCTTGCCGAGTTGACCGGCGATACCGATGTAGTTGTTGGGGCGCAGAGCAAGAAGTCGGTCTTTCGCATCCTGCGAGATCTCAAGCCCATTAATAAAAGTGACAAGGTCATCGTGACCAATTCGCTTTCCGCGAGTCAGCTCCTTTAGCAAGCTATAAGGGTCTTCGATATTTGAATGACCGGCAGCAACTTCGGCGCGAATCACAGTTTGAATTGCTTCGCCGAGTACTTCCCAGTTTTCAGACAGGTCTGCGTCAATAACGGGGCGATTGAGTTCGAGCTCACCCAATCCGCGAGTCACGTTATCGATTGCAAGAAGCGAGTGCCCGAATCCGACTCCGATGTTTCTTTGTGCAGATGAATCGGTTAGGTCGCGTTGGAGTCTTGATGTGACCAAAGTGGCGGAGAGCGAATCCAAGATCGCGTTTGAGAATTCAAGATTGGCTTCGGCATTTTCGAAGCGGATCGGGTTCACCTTGTGCGGCATGGTTGACGAACCGGTGGCCCCCGCCTGGGGAATCTGCTTGAAGTAGTTCTGGGAAATGTACGTCCAGATATCGGTGCAGAGATTGTGCAAAATGCGGTTGAAGTGAGCGACTGCCGCGTAGAGCTCGGCTTGCCAGTCGTGCGACTCGATCTGGGTGGTTAGCGGGTTGAAACCAAGGCCGAGCCCCTCAACGAACGTGCGAGCTTCCGCCTGCCAGTCAACTGTTGGGGCAGCCACGACGTGAGCTGAGAAGGTGCCGGTAGCTCCCGAGAACTTGCCCAGGTAATCAGCGGCCGCGATGCGGGCCAGCTGCCGGTTCAGACGGTGCACGAAAACGGCCAGCTCCTTGCCAACCGTGGTTGGGGTTGCTGGTTGCCCGTGGGTGCGGCTGAGCATCGGAACTTCGGCGAACTTGGTGGCCATGTCGGCAATTAGGGCGACCATCGACTTTGCCCGCGGCAACCAAACCTCATTCACCGCGGCCTTGACGGTTAGCGCGTAAGAGAGGTTGTTGATGTCCTCGCTGGTGCAGGCGAAGTGAGCCAGTTCGGCCAGGTCTCCGCGCTTCAGCTCGGCAAGCTTTTCGCGGACAAAGTATTCAACGGCCTTTACATCGTGCCGGGTGACCGCTTCGGTTTCGGCCAATTTTGCGACATCCGAATCGGAGAAGTTGGTGACCACCGCACGCAGGGCCGCCTGCTCGGTGAGGTCGAGGGTGCGAGCATTGCCGAGAACTTGACGGTTGGCGAGCTGAATGAGCCACTCGATTTCAACATGAATGCGGGCGCGATTTAGGCCCGCTTCGCTTAGGTGTTCGCCGAGTTCAACCACAGAGGCCTGGTAGCGGCCATCCAGCGGACTAAGTGGTTGATTCGAAAGTTTGCTCACAAGGATATTCTGCCCTATTGCTATCAACAGATTTGGATGCTGGGCTGCGCACACCGTTTGAGCTTCGAATCATTGATTCATGTCGAATTTGAACCACCGATTGTATGTGGCTGCCGCGGCGGTGCTCGAAGCGCTGCCTACCCAGCTGGGATGGACGGGCCCGAGTGCCGCGGCACTTGCCACCGCCGTCGAAAATTTGGCCCATGAGGTTGAGCTGCTGCTTCAGGCACTTTGGAGTTTTGGTGACGTCGACGTTAGTTAGCCAGGTTGAGTTGGATCGAATCAAACTGGCGTTGGTTCACGCTGGTGAATTGGTGGCCCTCGAGTCGTTAGTCGGGGGTGTGACTTTCCCCTTTCACGTGCTTGCGATCCTGCATCGCCTTCCCGAGATTGTCGGGCGAATTCGCAACCTGATTCGCGCAGTCGAAGTGGCCGGTCAACAGTTCTTCGAGGCAGAAAGCAAGGTGTTCGGCCACCTTACCGATTCGCGAATCGGGGTTATGGAGGTTCTGGCGACGGCCGCCGCGCCCATTGCTCAACTGGGGCTTGGGGCAGGCCGGGTCTGGGTAAGGTCGACTCTCGAGCAGCACAACGAACCTGCCCCGGGTAGCACCTCGGCAATGGTCGATCGGCTTGCCGCTGTGGCTGAGAACCCAAGGCCCACGCTGCGCGTCGATGTTTATGGCGGGCAACTCGGAAGGCGGTTTGTGGTTTACGTGCCTGGCACAAAGTCTTTTCTGGGTGGGCCGCTCGATATGCGCACAAACGTGCTCGAGCTGGCAGGTAAACCCAGCCCGGTTGAGCGAGCCGTTGAGCTGGCCCTGGCCGACTCCGGTGCCGGGGCTGGCGATAGCGTCACGGTTGTCGGGCACTCACTTGGCGGAATGGTTGCGGTGAGCCTTGCCGATAAAAGTGCTCATGGCCAGTTGCCGTATACGGTCGACAAGGTAATCGAAGTCGCGGCCCCACTTGGTCGGCACGCCCCAATTGATGGGCTGAAGCTGCTTTCAATCGATGGCAAGGGCGACCTGATACCCCTGCTCGATGGCCTCGGCAAGCCCAATTGGCCTGGTTCATCGACCCTAAAGGTGCCCGAACCCTCACTAAATGTTGTGAAAAATCACGAGATCGAAACCTACGCCACTGACCTTGAGGGGCTTGGCGGCTCGCACTGGCAGAGCTTTGGGGCGGTCACTGGCCCACCCGGCAGATCAAGATTCTTCGAGTTTGGAGTTAGCGAAGTGCCTTAGCGAAGACCTTGCGGCCGATGTAGCCGATAACGCTCAAAATCAAACCGCCCAGGATTGCCCAGCCAAGTGAATTGACGGTCAACCCCTCGTGGGTGAAACCCGCAATCGAGAAGATTGGCGAGCCGATGCTCTGAGACAGCCATGCCACGAAAAGCAGCAGTGCGCCGTTGATAACCAGATTGATGAGCCCGAAAGTAAGGATGTAAAGGGGAATCGAGACAATTTTGATGATTGGCGCGATGATGGCGTGCACCAGGCCGAAGATGGCTGCCACCAGTAGGTAGGAGAGGATCAGCAACCAGAGGCTGCCTCCGCCATATGGAGCGAGTTTGATCGCGGGAACAATCATGGTGACAAGCCAAAGGCCAATTGCGTTGACCACTGTGTTTAGTAGAAATCGAACCATGCTCAGATTGTGCCACAAGGTAGATTTGTCTCCGTGACTATTGACGCTGAATCACCGCTGGTGCAGTTCCTTTCGCCAGATGGCGAAGTGCGGGTTCCCGCCAACCTCGCGCAATATGGCGAGTACCTGCGCGAGCTCACCGAGCAGGACTACCTGAAGTTCTATCGCGACATGGCTCGCTGCCGTCGCTTTGACAACGAGGCAAATGCGCTCCAGCGCCAGGGCCAACTAGGCCTCTGGATTCCGGCCATCGGCCAAGAGGCAGCACAGATCGGTTCCGGCTACGGCGTTGGTGCGAATGACCACATCTTCCCCAGCTATCGCGAACACGGCGTTGCAATCACCCACGACATCGACTTGATCTCAATTCTGAAAATGCTCCGCGGTGTAAACCACGGCGGATGGAATCCAGACGAGACCCGCTTTCACCTGTATGCAATCGTGCTCGGCACCCAGGTTTTGCACGCGACCGGCTATGCGATGGGCGTGAAGTTCGACGGCAAGGTCGCCACCGGAAACAAGGCAGACGACCTCGCGGTGATTTCATACTTTGGCGATGGCGCAACCGCAGAGGGTGACGTTAGCGAAGCATTCCTCTTCGCTGCTATCAATCAGTCGCCAATCGTTTTCTTCTGCCAGAACAATCAGTGGGCAATTTCTTCTCGCACGGATGCGCAGACCAAAGTTCCGTTGTACCAGCGCGGCGAAGGCTTCGGGGTTCCTGGCACGCGCATCGACGGAAACGATGTTCTGGCTGCTTACGCGGTCACCAAAAAGCACATGGATGATGCGCGCGAAGGCGCCGGCCCTCATCTGATCGAGGCGCTCACTTATCGAATCGGCGCTCACACTACGAGCGATGATCCAACCAAGTACCGCGACGAAGCAGAGGTCGAGTATTGGAAGGCGCGCGACCCGCTCGATCGCCTCGAGAAGTTCCTGCGCCGCAATGGCATTGGTCAAGACTTCTTCGATGATGTTGCACATGCTGGCGAAGAGATGAGTCGCGAAATTCGCGAGGCAACTTTTGCCTTGCAGAACCCGCCTGTCGAAAACATGTTTAAGCATGTCTACTCGCAACAGCATCCGCTGATCGACGAGCAAATGGCGTGGCTTGAAAATTACGAGGCATCGTTTGGCGGTGATGAGTAGTGAACAACATCGTTGAGATGCCAATCGCGAAAGCCATCAATGCAGGCCTGCGCGAGGCTCTGAAAAACGACCCGAAGACTTTGATCTTCGGTGAGGACGTTGCTGAGCTTGGCGGCGTATTCCGAGTCACCGAGGGTCTGCACAAAGAGTTTGGGCAACAGCGCGTTTTCAATTCGCCAATCGCTGAGTCAGGCATCGTGGGCACCGCGATCGGTCTAGCGATGCGCGGCTATCGTCCAGTCGTCGAGATTCAGTTCGATGGATTCATCTTTCCTGCCTTCGATCAGATCACCACGCAGTTGGCGAAACTGCAGAACCGCTCTGAAGGTTTCTTGACCATGCCTGTGGTCATCCGGGTGCCATACGGCGGTGGCATCGGCGCTGTCGAACATCACAGCGAAAGCCCAGAGGCATACTTCGCGCACACGCCGGGTCTGCGCGTGGTGAGCCCGAGTAATTCAAACGACGCCTACTGGATGATTCAACAGGCAATCGAATCAACCGACCCCGTGTTGTTTTTCGAACCTAAGCGTCGCTACTGGCAGAAGGGCCCGGTCAATCTCGATGGCGCTCCAGCGCATTTGCACGCGGCCGCTGTCTTGCGCGCAGGAACTCACGTGACCATCGCAACCTACGGGCCAATGGTTCCTGTTGCACTGCAGGCCGCAGAAATTGCAGCGGCAGAAGGCAACTCAATCGAGGTCATCGACATTCGCTCGATGTCGCCAATTGATTTCGCAACCATCGTCGAGTCAGTCAAGAAGACTGGGCGCCTGGTCGTCGCTGCCGAGGCGAGCACCTTCGTTTCGGTCTCATCCGAGATTGCCGCGCGAGTTGCAGAGCTCGCGTTCTATCACCTTGAAGCACCGGTGATTCGTGTCGGCGGTTTTGATGTGCCATACCCAGCGGCGAAACTCGAAGAACTTTTCTTACCGGATGCAGACCGCATTCTCGAAGCAGTCGACCGAGTGTTGGCTTACTAGGAGCAGATGATGAGTCAGATCGCGTACTTCAATTTGCCTGATGTTGGCGAGGGTCTCACCGAGGCCGAGATCGTAAGTTGGAAGGTTGCCGTTGGCGATCGCGTTTCTGTGAACCAGATCATCGTCGAAATCGAAACCGCAAAGTCGCTGGTTGAGCTTCCTTGCCCTTTCGAGGGAGTCGTCACCGAGTTGCTAGCCCAAGAAGGTCAAACCGTCGAGGTTGGCAAGCCGATCATCTCAGCAACCGTTTCTGACGGGGCAGTTGGAGCCGTAGCGACAGCGAGCCTGCCCACCATCGATGCCGAAGTGGCACAGTCGGCACACCAGGCCGTTGCAGATGCGGCAGCCACGGTGGCCAGCGAAGAAGTAATGAAGCCACTGGTTGGCTACGGGGTAGCGGCAACGGCGGGTCACTCGCGTCGGCGCGCTCGCGGCCCGATCACGCCGGTTCCGGTAGTCGCACCGAGCACCTCGGCGATTCCGCTAATTCCAGGCGCACCGGCCACCAGCCTGATCGCGGTGGTGCCTGCCGAGTTGAACGTGATCGCAAAGCCCCCGATTCGCAAGCTCGCGAAAGACCTCGGCGTCGACCTCACCAAGGTCAAGGCCACCGGCTACGCGGGCGAAATTACCCGCGAGGATGTGCTCGCCGGAGCGCAGCAAGCAAGCGTGTTCAAGAACCTGTCGACGCCTGAGCCGAAGAGTGAGCGCGAGGAGCGCATCCCAGTAAAGGGTGTGCGCAAGGCAATTGCTAGCGCGATGGTTCGTTCGGCGTTCACCGCACCGCACGTGAGCATCTTCGTCGACGTCGATGCCACTCGCACCATGGAATACGTGAAGCGCCTGAAGAACTCGGCCGACTTCGCTGGCGTGAAGGTAACGCCGCTGCTGATCATGGCAAAGGCGATGATGTGGGCAGTGCGCCGCAACCCGACCGTGAATTCGACCTGGACCGATGAAGAGATCATCGTTCACAACTTCGTGAACTTCGGCATCGCTGCGGCCACTCCGCGCGGCCTGATTGTTCCGAACATCAAGGATGCAGACAAGATGTCACTGCTCGAACTTGCAAAGGCAATCGAGCAGCTGTCGAACACCGCGCGTGAAGGCAAGACCACACCTGCAGACATGGCAGACGGAACCATTACCATCACCAACATTGGTGTCTTTGGTGTAGACACCGGAACCCCGATTTTGAACCCTGGCGAAGTTGGCATCGTTGCTCTCGGTTCGATCCGCCCAAAGCCTTGGGTGGTCGACAACGAAATCGTGATTCGTCAGGTCACCACCATCGGCGCAACTTTCGATCACCGCGTGGTCGACGGCGACGTGGCATCCCGATTCGTGCAGGATGTTGCATCGGTAATTGAAGAGCCAGCGCTGCTGCTCGACTAGCCCTCGAGGCTATTGACAATCATTTTCAATAAGCCATAACCTTGGGCCATGGACAACTCGCACCCTGGTCTTGGCTTGCTTCAAGAGGCGTGGGCCGTATTCACGGACCCCGCCCACATCCTTGCTGAACTCTCCTGGACCATCATCCAAGATGTAGTTATCGTCTGGCTTCTCTACGGCACCCTGTTCAAGAAGGTCATCCTGCCAAAGATCCGCAAGGATATTCACAAGGAGATCGATCTCGAACACGGCATCGATCACTAGGCGAGCATCCCAGCCTTGATCGCCACACCGAAACGCAGAAACACGCGCCAACGCGACGCCGTTCGCCATGCCCTTGGCGAGGCAACCGGCTTTGTGAGTGCTCAGCAGCTGCACAAGGTCCTTGTCAATCACGGGTCGACCATCGGCTTGGCCACCGTTTACCGCACCCTGGCCGACCTAGCCGGGATGGGCGAGGCTGACGCCCTGCAATCACAGGATGGCGAGGCCCTCTATCGTGCTTGCACCACCAGTCACCACCATCACCTGATCTGCCGCGGTTGTGGCAAGACAGAAGAGATTGAGGCCAGGCAGGCTGAGAAGTGGGCCGACGAGGTGGCGGCGGAGCATGGATTTAGCCAGGCGAGCCACACCATCGAAATCTTCGGAATTTGTCCAGATTGTGCGAGTTCCGGGGTTGCTTAAGCCTCTAGATATTCCCTAAACTTGTGAGGTTGCTCTTGCGACCACAATTTTCACAAGCCTCAGACGCTCTGTCTGTCGCTTGCCCCTTACAAGGAGAACCAAATGGCTGCGTATTGCCAGGTGACTGAGACCGGACCACAGTTCGGCCACCACGTCTCGCACGCTCAGAACAAGACCAAGCGTCGCTTCAACCCAAACATTCAGAAGAAGACTTACTTCGTTCCTTCGCTGAAGCGCAACGTCACCATCAACGTCTCTGCACGTGGCATCAAGGTAATTGATGTTCGCGGCATCGAGGCAGTAGTTGCCGAGCTTCAGGCTCGTGGCGAGAAGATCTAAGGAGAACTAGCCAATGGCCAAGAAGGACAAGGACATCCGTCCAATCATCAAGCTTCGTTCGACCGCGGGCACTGGTTACACCTACGTAACCAAGAAGAACCGCCGCAACGACCCAGACCGCATGGTGCTGAAGAAGTACGACCCAGTTGTACGTCAGCACGTTGAATTCCGCGAGGAGCGCTAAAAATGGCTAAGAAGAGCAAGATCGCAAAGAACGAGAAGCGC
Organism: uncultured Micrococcales bacterium; assembly: GCA_903909605.1. Taxonomy (GTDB): domain Bacteria; phylum Actinomycetota; class Actinomycetes; order Actinomycetales; family Microbacteriaceae; genus Rhodoluna. The sequence goes on from CAIVWH010000023.1 coordinate 36,273, forward strand.
AAGGTCATCGTTGAGCGTTACGCAGAAAAGCGCCTCGCACTGAAGAAGGCCTTGGTCGACCCAAACTCGACCGACGCACAGCGCGAAGAGGCACGCCTCGGACTGCAGAAGCTTCCACGAAACGCATCGCCAGTGCGCGTTCGCAGCCGCGACGCAATCGACGGTCGTCCACGTGGTGTGCTCACCAAGTTCGGTGTCTCGCGTGTTCGATTCCGCAACATGGCTCACCGTGGCGAGCTGCCAGGTATCACCAAGTCGTCTTGGTAATCCAAAACTTCTAGAGAGGTCCGGCGAAAGCCGGACTTTTCTTTTTAAGGCGTGGTTGCTCGTGGTTGGTGTTGCTCGCGGTTGGCCAAGAAACATAAGGGCTCTAGCAGGTCGCGAGGCTGAAGTCCGCCTATTTACTGGGATGTAGCCGATCGGCGGCATCCTGGCAACGGTTCACAGGGGCGATTTCGGGCATCTTTTCCACAAATTAGGCGGGTTCCAGCCCCGCAACACGCCGAGAGGCTAGCATTGGCGCGGAACTACACGGATGTAGTTTGTTGTTTGACGAAACGTCAAAACGTATCTAGTCCAGGAGGACAACATGTCAGCACTAAACAAGGGCGAGCTCGTTGCAGCAATCGCAGAGCACACCGGTGAGTCGCAGGCCGCAGTCAACCGCGTTGTTGACGCATTCTTCGACACCATCGCAAAGACCGTAGCCAAGGGTGGAAAGGTCACCATCCCAGGATGGCTTTCAGTTGAGAAGGGTCACCGTGCAGCTCGCACCGGTCGTAACCCACAGACTGGCGCAACCATCCAGATCCCTGCATCGAACACCGTAAAGGTTTCGGCAGGTTCGAAGCTCAAGGCTGCTGTTAAGTAATCCAGCTTCTTAGAAGAGGGCGTCGGCTTAGGCCGGCGCCTTTTTCTATTGTCGGAGGTCTGTTCGATCGGCGGCGACTTCTTGCCGATTGTCGGAGGCCTCGCCTATTTTCGAAGTATGAAGAAATCGATTCGTCTGGTTAGTTCTGTTTGTGCGGTTGCAGTTGTCTTGTTCGGGCTGATCAGCATCGCAGACGTCGCTTACGCGCAAGACTCCGTGACCATTCCGGGGCAGGTCACTGTCGACCAGTGCCCGAGCGGCTTCCAGTATTCAGTCGGCATCGAAGCTCGCATCGGTGTGGGCATGTTCACTATTTGCTATGCGGCACCAAACGCTGCCGATGTTCTAAAGCAGCAACAAGATCAAGATTTTCAAAACCGAATTCAGTTGGCTACCGCTGCCGCGCAGGCAGAGTCTGAAGCATGGAACAAGGCAAACCCGGGTCAGCAGAAGTGCGTGCAGTGGGGGCCGGTAGTTCACGCGAACGGTGTCAGCACCGCTTCGGGCGGGGCCTGCGCAAACGTGGTTCAGCCAGAGGCCCCGGCTGCATCGATCGAGACTGATCCGATTGTCGACAACTCGGTTCTGCCAACACGACCTGCGCTCACCGCCATACTGCCGTTCACAGTTGAGCTCGCCGGTCAACATTCGGCCGCCGATTGCCCAGTGGGTTATCAAGCCGCGAATGGCCTGAGCGTGAATGCGACCACCGGTGTGGTGACAACCGCTTGTTGGTCATCGCCGGCATGGCAGGCCCAACGCATCGGAGGTGACACCTGGGCAAACTTCGTTGCATCTGGTGGCACCTATAACCCTCAGGTCGCTGCCGATAAAGAAGCTGCGATTGCCGCACTAAAGGCTCGAGCCAGAGCAACCGCTCAGGCCGCCGCCGATGCGACGCCTGGCACAAAGCGATGCACCACATGGACAGGCTTTGGCTCAACAGGAACTGAGTGTGCATACTCGTTCATTGATCCCGCGAACGGGGCCCACACGCAGGCAAACCCAGCCACACCAGCGCCATCGGCTACTCCTTCTGCGACACCAGACCCGAACAACTCGGCTCAGCCTGGGGCAACGCCTCCGGTCACGACGTCTTCGCTGAAGATCAGCTACGTATCGAAGACCAAGTCGGTTTGCACAGTTTCGGCCGGCAAGGTGCTTCGCAAATCAGCCGGCACCTGCTTGCTCTCGGTGACGGTGGTTAAGCCATCCGGTGTGATGTCAACTTCGCTCAAGAAAATCGTGTTCACTAAATAGGCTTGTGGGGTGAACACAAACCCCTCAATCGCTTCGAAAGGTTTTGTGGCACGACGAATTTTATTTGCCGTAACGCTTATCGCGACGTTCGTTGCCTTTACTATCACCGCTTTGCAAATCGGCGGTGCGGCCAATCCGCTTCTTCTCGTTGATCCAGGCGCCGTGGTTCGATGGGGTCTGCCATTTGCAACAGGAGTCACGCAACTGGCTATGGCAATCGCCATCGGGGCGCTCGTGCTTGCGTCATACGCTCTGCCAATTGGCAGCAAGCAGCTCGCGACAGCGCTCAATGTTGCAGCCAGCTCATCCGTGGTGTGGGTAATCGCCGGGTTGATTCAGTTTCTTTTCACTTACCTAAGCGTCACTGGCCTGGCGCTTTCGAGCAACCAACAATTCGGCTCACAGCTGGTGCTCTTTGCAACCCAAATTGATCTCGGGCGCTATCTGGCGTTCAATCTCATCGGTGGTGCAGTGGTTGCCGTGCTGGCCGTTTCGGTTCGCGGGCTGACTGGCACAATCTTCACCGCTACGGTTGGCCTTGCCAGCCTGGTGCCGCTTTCACTCACCGGCCACGCGGCTGGAACAGCAAATCACGGCATGGCAGTAAATGCACTCGGTCTTCATCTTGTTGCCGTAGCAATTTGGTTTGGCGGGTTGGCTACTCTCGCCGTTCTGCGCACCCGCGGGCAGGTGGGCCTGGATGTGGTTAAGCGGTATTCCGCGATGGCACTCGTGGCCTTTGTGCTGATCACGGCATCCGGGTTGATTTCGGCTTGGCTGCGCGTGGGTAGCCTCTCGGCTCTGATTGGGCCCTATGGGGCGCTACTCGGCATCAAGGCGGCCATCTTGGTGACCCTCGGAGCCCTCGGGGCGGCCTATCGACTAAGGCACTTCAAAAACTGGAACGACGGGGAGCGATTCTGGCGGCTAATTTCCATCGAGATCGTCCTAATGGTCTCGGCTATTGGCGTCGCGGCGGCCCTCAGCCGAACCGCCCCTCCGTTGAACGCCACGGCCTTGGTGGGCACCAGCCCCGCCGAGATTCTGACCGGGCAGAAGCTTCCGCCCGAACTCACGTTCGTGACTTTCTTTACGCAATGGCGCGTCGACCCGCTCTGGCTCGCGGTTGTCGCCATCGCCATCGTTGGCTATCTGATTGGTGTGATTCGACTAAATCGGCGCGGCGATAAGTGGGCAATCTCTCGAACGATTTCTTGGATCTTTGGAATGCTGCTACTTGCCTTCATTACCAACGGTTCATTCAACGCATACGAAGAATATTTGTTTAGCGTGCACATGATGGCGCACATGCTGCTGACCATGGCCGTGCCGATTTTCCTGGTGCCTGGCGCGCCAATCACGTTGATCTCTCGTGCCACCGAAAAGCGCCACGATGATTCGCGCGGTCTTCGCGAATGGGTGCTCTGGGCTGTGCACACCAGGTATGCGCAGTTCGTTTCGCAACCAATAGTCGCCGGATTGCTGTTTGCAACATCACTCGTGGTTTTCTACTACACCCCAATTTTCGGCTGGGCCACGCGTGATCATCTCGGTCACGAATGGATGATCGTGCACTTCTTGATCACCGGCTATCTCTTCGTGCAAGCGCTAATCGGAATCGATCCAGGCCCGCACAGATTGCCGTATGCCATGCGCATCGGGCTGCTCATCCTCGTGTTGGCCTTTCACGCGTTCTTCGGCTTGGCCATCATGTCGGGCAGCGGCTTGCTTTTGCCCGACTGGTTCGGCGCGATGGGCCGCACCTGGGGTGCTGCGCCGCTCGAAGATCAACATATCGGTGGCGGCATCGCGTGGGGCATCGGCGAATTGCCCACCGCAGCCCTTACGATAATCGTCTCGGTGCAGTGGTTCAGGTCTGATGCCCGCGAAGCCAGGCGCCTCGACCGCGCGGCAGATCGCGGCGATAACAAAGACTTCGAGCAATACAACGCGATGCTTGCCCGCCTCGCCGAGCGCGACGCAAAGGGTGGCAAGAAGTAATGCAGTTTGTAGAACTTTCAGATGAGCAGCAGAAGCTGTTCGAATACATCGAATCGACCGATGCACATGTGTTCGTGACTGGGCGCGCCGGCACGGGTAAGTCGACGCTGCTGCAATACCTGATCGATAACACCGGCAAGTCAGTTGCAGTCTGTGCCCCGACCGGCGTAGCCGCCCTCAATGTTGGCGGCCGCACTATCCACTCGCTGTTCGGGTTTCCTATTGGTTTGCTGGGCAAGACCGACATCACTAAGCATCTGAACCGCCGCGTGCGCGAGGTCTTGCGGGCGATAGACATGCTGGTCATCGACGAGGTTTCGATGGTGAACCCAGACATTCTCGATGCCATGGATAAGCAGTTGCGCGCCGCCCGAGGAAAGCGAGGCCTGCCGTTCGGCGGTGCCCAGATTGTCATGTTCGGCGATGTCTATCAGCTTCCGCCCATTCCGCCGAAGGGCGAAGATGGCGCATACATGGCCGAGAACTACCAGAGCAACTGGTTCTTTCACGCGCACGTTTGGCGTGAGGCAAGCCTCGAACGCTACGAGCTGATCGAAATCTTCAGACAAAAAGACGGCCGCTTCAAAGACATCTTGAACGCGATTCGCGACGGCTCAGTCACGCAAGACATGCTCGACGAGTTGAATCAGCACGCTGTGCGCGACGTGCCCGACGACGACATTTTGCGCCTGAAAACAATCAACGAAAGTGTCGATACTCACAACCGCACGAAGTTGTCAAAGCTCACCGCAAAGTCGCACATCTATCACGCGCAGATTCCCTTGGGCGACGTAACCGACTTTCGACAGGCTCCCGCCGAGCCGGCAATTGAGCTCAAGCCCGGCGCGCAGGTGATGTTTATCAAGAACGATGACTCAAGCCCGCACAAGGATGAAGATGGCCGCGCGATGCAACGCTGGGTCAACGGCACCATCGGTCACGTGGTTGAGATCAAGAATGATGCCCACCTAACCGTTGACGTTGACGGCGAACTGCTCGACGTTGGTCGCTCAAAATGGGAAAAGGTGACGTACTCAATCGAGGAATTCTTCGATGACACCGCGGGCAAGGTGCGCGAGAAGCTGGTTGCGGTGCCAGTTGCCGAATACCGCCAGATTCCGTTGAGGCTGGCCTGGGCGGTCACCGTGCACAAGTCACAGGGGCAGACCTATGACCAGGTGGCTATCGACTTTGGCACGCGAGTCTTCGCAGCCGGCCAGGCATACGTGGCCCTCAGCCGAGTTCGTTCGCTCGAGGGCCTTTATTTAACTAGGCCTCTGCGCATGGACGACATTAAAGTTGATAGGTACGTGCAAGCGTTTATGGCAGGTCACCACAGTGCCGCGACGCCAGAGCTGGAAGAACCAGACGAGCCACTTTTTCCAGACGAGGACTAAATCATGAAGCGCTACGGAACCCTTTTAGTACGTAGACGCAAAATGGCCCTGGTCGCATTCGTTGCCCTGATTGCCGTTAGCGCGATCTGGGGTCTGCAGGTGTTCGGCTTGCTCAAGGCTGGCGGTTACGACAATCCAAACAGCGACTCAACCAAGGTGACAAAACTCCTGGAGACTCAGTTCAACAGCCAGGTGCCAGAGGTTGTGCTGGTGGCAGACATGCCGAGCTATGTCGACAATCCCTCAAACTCCGCCATCGCTTCGGATCTCACTAGCGCCCTGCAAAAAGTTCAAGGCGTGAAGTCGGTTTCGAGCTACTTCACGCTCGGCCACACTCCGTCGCTTCGAAGCACCGATGGCAAGGCCGCCTACTTCTTCGTGAAACTCAATGACAACGTGACCCAGTCTTCTGTCGGAAAAGCCATTGCCGACAAGTTCACTGGAAATTTTGAGTCGGCAAAAGTCTATGTTGCTGGCTTTGCTGCCATTAGCGCGGACATCAACGGTCAAATTTCTAAAGACCTTACCTTCGCAGAATCAATCGCGATTCCACTTACAGTCGTGCTGATGTTTTTCGTTTTCGGTTCGCTGGTTTCGGCGGGGCTGCCAATTCTGGTTGCCGGCTTATCCATCGTTGGTTCTTTCAGTGCGGTGTGGCTCTACGCGCAGTTCAATGACACATCCGTGTTCTCGGTGAACCTGATTACGGGCATGGGTCTCGGTCTCGGAATCGATTATGCGTTGCTAATTGTGAATCGCTTTCGCGAGGAACGCGCTCGCGGTGAGAGTGTCGAAGATTCGGTGGTGAAGACAATCGGTTCAGCCGGTCGCACCGTTTTGTTTAGCGGCCTGACAGTTTCGATTGTTCTCGCCTCGATGGCGTTTTTCCCTCAGTATTTCCTGCGCTCATTCGCCCTAGGCGGCGTGGTTGTCGTCATGCTTGCGGTTGCGGCTGCGCTGGTCGCGCTGCCAGCACTCCTGGCAATCATTGGCGACGGCGTGAACAAGCTGCACCTGGCCCGCCAGGCCGTCAAGCCCATGGAGTCTGGCATCTGGGCGGCAACCGCGCGCTTCGTGATGAAGCGCCCAATCGCCGTGACGCTGGTTACGCTGCTCGCCCTAGGTGGGCTCATGAGCCTGATGGGCAGCGTGCAGTTCGGGCAGGTCGATGACCGCATTCTTCCGCCGAGCAACCGCTCAGTGATTGCCAACAACGTGATTCGCACCCGCTTCAGCGGTCGCGAAGGCAGCCCGGTCGAGATCATGGTTCAAGGGGCAAGCGACCAGCAAATCATCGATTTCACAACCTCGCTTTCTCAGCAGAAGCACATTGTTAGGGCTCAGAGCATGGCGGGTATCGCCCAGGATGGCCAACTCGATCGCGGATATGCTCAGATGTTCGCGTCTTATGCCCACGGCGATTACCAGCGCATCCAGGCGATAAGCGATGTTGAACCTCGATCGCCTCAGGGCTTGACCCTGACTGACGCAATTCGCAAACTTCAAATCAGCGGCGCGAAGATTTTGGTTGGCGGAAGTGCTGCGATTTATACCGACTCGCAACAGGGCATCGAGCACGAGCTGCCAACGGTCTTGCTTTGGATAGTCATCTGGACTTTGGTGTTGATGTTCTTGTTTACCGGTTCCGTGATCTTGCCAATCAAAGCAGTGCTGCTCAACATGGCATCGCTTGCAGCAACAATCGGATTCCTCACCTGGGTCTTCATCGGCGGCAATCTCAAGTGGCTAATTGGCGATTTCTATGTCACCGGAACAATTGATACATCTTCGTTGGTTTTGGTTTTGATTGTGGCGTTTGGTTTGTCTATGGACTACGAGCTGTTCTTGCTCAGTCGAATCAAAGAGCAACACGATATAGGCTTGGGCACCACCGAATCGGTGGCCATCGGATTGCAGCGCAGCGGCCGCATCATCACGGCCGCCGCACTTGTGCTTGCGGTTTCATTCTTCGCGTTTGTGACCTCTGGCGTAAGCATCATGAAGATGCTCGGCCTTGGGATCGCGTTTGCGATCTTGCTCGACGCAACCGTGATTCGTGCCCTCTTGGTTCCTGCCTTGATGCGGTTATTCGGAAAGTTGAATTGGTGGGCACCGAAGTGGCTCAAGTGGGTCTATCACAAGGTCGGACTAGACCACTAGGTCGCGCCACTCCTACTTCGGGCTACCAGCCAAGTCGGCGCGCGACCACTTCAGCCTGAGCCAGCTGACGGTCGGTCAAGACTCCGGCTCCTGCTGCCAGGGCAATCGAAAGCAATTCGCGACCACACTCGTCAACCGTTCTGGTCTGGGCGGTAGTTAGCTGCTGCCCAAATGCCGGGTATTGGCGCTCGAAACGACGCAGCGAGGCTAGGTTGTCGGTCAGGTGCTCGGTCCCCTCAGCCACTGGCATCCAGTGACGAATTAAGCCCACTAATGCAGCCACTGCCCAGCTGCGCACATGCTCGCCTGCGATCAGCAACTCGCCACGACGGGCACGGCCAACCCCGATGAGCACCTGACAGAGCAGCAGCTCGTATTGGGCCTCTGGGTGGTAGCGGGTGGTACGGGCCTCGTTCGAGGCGGCCGAGGACTTGGCCTGCAGGGCGGCCATCCTGGTTTCTAGGTTGCCCACCTTGTCGAGGGCGACCAGGAAGTAGTTGGCGCCGGCCATTTCAAGTTCAGAGTCGTTGAACACGGCGAACTCGAGCACGTGACCCGAGTGGAAGACCACTTTAAGGCCATGTTCAGTTTCGCGCGGGCTGAGAGCAATCTGGTCGGCATCGGGGAGCCAGCTAAGGTCTTGACGAAGCTTCTCGGCCGAGCCCTCTTTGGCAACTAAATAGAAATCGTGGTCGCTCCATTCGTCGATGCGCGAGTGGTCGGCCGCCGAACCCACAAATACCAGACCGATGACGCGCTCGTCAGCCGAGAGGCTTGCCGTCATTCGCTGTTCGAAAGCGAGAAACTCTTCTTTCTTCATGGTGCCAGTATGCCAACCATCGGCAAATCGAGAAGCGCGGTCAGCGGTAAAATTTGAGGCATGTTGATGTCTGATCGCGATATTCGTGCCGAACTTGAATCTGGCCGTATCGGCCTCGAACCGCTCGAGATGGATTTGCTGCAGCCTTCGTCTTTCGACGTGCGACTCGACCGCTTCTTTCGTCTTTTCGATAACCACAAGTATCCGTTCATCGATCCTGCTGAAAACCAGGATGAACTCACCCGCCTAATCGAAGTCGATCCGAACGAACCGTTCATTCTGCACCCTGGAGAATTTGTATTGGGGTCGACCTACGAATTCGTTTCGCTGCCAGATGATATCGCCGCTCGACTCGAAGGAAAGTCGTCGCTTGGTCGCCTTGGGTTGCTCACGCACTCAACCGCAGGATTCGTTGACCCAGGTTTCAAGGGTCACGTCACTCTCGAACTTTCAAACGTTGCAACTTTGCCGATCAAGCTCTGGCCGGGAATGAAGATCGGTCAACTCTGCTTCTTCAAGCTGTCGAGCCCGAGCGAGAGCCCATACGGTTCAGAAAAATACAACTCGCGTTACCAGGGGCAGCGTGGCCCGACTGCTTCGCGCTCGTACAAGAACTTCTATCGCACGGATGTCGGCAACGAACCGCTCGATCAATAGGCGAGCAAGCAAACAGCCTCAACGAAAGATGCCCACCATTGCAGGTGGGCATCAATCGTTTAACGACTAATCGTGTTGCACTTCGCCAGGGTTCGGGTGCACGCGCAGCAGAAGCCCGAGACCAACTGCGAGCACCAACACGATTGCCAGGATGCCCCAGACAGTCGGGTTGGCAACCTTGGCCGAGATGGCCGCGCTCACGGTGATCGACCAGAGCAGCGGCGCGATGAAGCTCATTGCCTCGCCACTGGTTTGGTAGAGACCGAAGATCTCGCCCTCGCGACCCTTTGGCGAAAGGCGTGCCACGAAGGTGCGGCTCGAGGCCTGTGCTGGACCAACGAATAGGCAGAGCAGCAAGCCACCAACCCAGTATGTGATTGAGCCCGCACCGGCAAAGGCAAAGATCGCAAGACCTGTGATGACCAGACCGCTAAGCGAGGCGACGATAGTTCGCTTGGTTCCAATGATGTCGTCGAGATAACCGCCGGTCACCGCACCGATGCCTGCAACCACGCTGGCCGCAATGCCGAAGTAAATCACCATGTTGTGTGAGAAACCGAACGCGACTGATCCAAGCACTGCACCGAAGGTAAAGACGCCGGCAAGTCCGTCGCGATAGATTGCGGAGGCAATCAAGAAGCGCAGCGCATCCGGCGATTGTTTTGCGAGGCGACGAATCTGTGCAAACAATTCTCGGTAACTCTGCAAGAAAGAAACCTTGGCCACAGAGTTGTCGCGTGGCAGTTCGGGAACCCAAATTGCAAGAGGAATGCTGAAGATCAACATCCACAAGCCCGAGAGCAAAAACATGATGCGAATGTTTTGCGCTTGGTCGGTGGTTCCAAACCACGGATGTACAGGCAAATAGAAACCAACGAGCGCAATCAACAACATCGCGATGCCACCGAGGTAGCCAAGGCCCCAGGCGAATCCAGAGAGACGCGCCATTTTGTCTGGCGTGCTGAGTTGCTTCAACATCGCGTAGTAATTCACCATCGCGACTTCTTGAATCACGGCACCAACCCCGTAAAGCACGAGACCAAACATCAGGTAACTCGGATCTGGCATCACGAAGTAGGAGGCAAACATCAAAGCAATCAGGATGCCGCTGTTGACCAGCAACCAGAACTTGCGCCGACCAGATCGATCGCTGCGCCTGCCGATGACCGGGGCGACCAGCGCGACAATCAACCCGGCAATCCAGGTTGCGTTTCCGAGTTGGGCGGTGAGCTCATCCGTGTTCTTGCCGAACGACGACGACGTTATGTAGGTCGCGAAGATGAAGGTTTGGATGATGGTGGGGTAGCTGTGTTCAGCCCAACCCCAGAGGGCCCAGGCTCGGGTGGCCAAGCGGGAGCGGCGAGCGTCGATGATTGCCATAGGCAACAAGGTAGCGGCAAAGCGACTCGCCAGAGCCGGTTTGATGAGATTTGCCTTGGCGGAGGAAATGGCGGCGGACTCGGCGCGGCGCGGGGTCGCAGACTTGAGTCAAAGACACTCAAGTTTTTCGAGAAATGCTTGACAAATTTGCGGTTCGGTCACAAAATTGAGTCAACGAGGCTCAAGTATTGAGCCCAAGCAGAAAATAAGCCGGATTCGGGCCGGCAAAGAAAGAGGAAACACACATGGCACGTGCAGTAGGCATCGACCTCGGCACCACCAACAGCGCGGTTAGCGTACTTGAGGGTGGCGAGCCGACAGTAATCGCGAACGCAGAAGGGTTCCGCACCACCCCTTCGATCGTGGCTTTCACCAAAGACGGAGAGGTGCTTGTCGGCGAGACCGCAAAGCGCCAGGCCGTCACCAACGTTGACCGAACCATCGCTTCGGTCAAGCGTCACATGGGCACCGACTGGAAGTTTGAAGTCGACGGCAAGAAGTACACCCCGCAGGAGATCTCGGCCCGCATCCTGGCCAAGCTCAAGCGCGATGCAGAGACTTACCTGGGCGAGGCAGTGACCGACGCGGTAATTACCGTTCCGGCATACTTCAACGACGCAGAGCGTCAGGCAACCAAGGAAGCCGGCGAAATCGCGGGCCTCAATGTTTTGCGCATCATCAACGAGCCAACCGCAGCCGCGCTCGCATACGGTCTCGACAAGGGCAAGCAGGATGAACTCATCCTGGTATTCGACCTCGGTGGCGGAACCTTCGACGTTTCGCTGCTCGAGGTTGGCAAGGATGACGACTTCTCGACCATTCAGGTTCGCGCAACCTCGGGCGACAACAGACTCGGTGGCGACGACTGGGATGCACGCATCGTCGAGCACCTCGTCAAGAAGTTCAAGGAGACTACCGGCGTCGACGTGTCGAAAGACAAGATCGCGCTGCAGCGTTTGAAGGAAGCAGCAGAGCAGGCGAAGAAGGAACTCTCGCAGTCGATGACCGCGAATGTTCAGTTGCCATATCTGTCGCTCACCGAGAACGGCCCAGCAAACCTGGACGAGTCAATCACCCGCGCACAGTTTGAGCAGATGACTGCCGACTTGCTCGAGCGCACCAAGAAGCCGTTCAACGACGTAATCAAAGAAGCAGGCATCAAGGTCTCTGACATTGCACACGTTGTGCTCGTTGGTGGATCAACTCGTATGCCGATGGTTACCGACTTGGTCAAGCAGCTCACCGGAGGACAAGAACCAAACAAGGGCGTAAACCCGGATGAGGTTGTTGCCGTTGGTGCATCGCTTCAGGCTGGCGTGTTGAAGGGTGAACGCAAAGACGTTCTGCTCATCGATGTGACTCCACTTGCTCTAGGCATCGAGACCATGGGTGGCATCATGACCAAGTTGATCGAACGCAACACTGCGATTCCGACCAAGCGGTCAGAGACCTTCACCACCGCGGCTGACAACCAGCCTTCGGTTTCGATCCAGGTATTCCAGGGCGAGCGCGAGTTCACCCGCGACAACAAGTCACTCGGCAACTTCGAGCTAACCGGCATCGCACCTGCACCTCGGGGTGTTCCACAGATTGAGGTAACCTTCGACATCGACGCTAACGGCATCGTGCACGTGTCTGCCAAAGACAAGGGCACCGGCAAGGAGCAGTCGATGACTATCACCGGTGGCTCTTCGCTCTCGAAGGAAGACATCGAGCGCATGGTCAAGGACGCCGAGGCTCACGCAGCCGAAGACAAGCAGCGTCGCGAAGACCAGGAGACTCGCAACAACGCCGAGCAGCTGGTTTACCAGACCGAGAAGCTGATCAAGGACAACGACGAGAAGTTGCCAGAGGACGTAAAGACTTCGGTTACGGCAGATGTCGATGCTCTGAAGACCGCGCTCGCGGGCGAAGATGTCGCAGCGGTCAAGACCGCGTTCGACGCACTCGTCGAATCGCAGCAGAAGCTTGGCGAGGCAATCTACAAGGCACAGCCTGAGGGCGAAGCTGCGGCAGATGCAAATGCCTCGAACGAGGATGTTGTTGATGCTGAAGTTGTCGACGATGAGGACGAGCAGAAGTAATGACGTTCGAAGGTAACTCAGGGAACGCAGAAGAATCGTCTGAAATTCACGATGCGACTTCGTCGCAATCTCTTTCAGACGAAACTTCTAGCGTCTCCAGCGATTCCATCAATACCGAAGAGCTAACCGTTGAAGACATTCTGTCTGCTGCCGAGAACCAGGATTCAGGTTCCAAAGAGGCAGAACTGATTGAAGATCTGCGAAGGTTGCAGGCCGAGTTTGTGAACTACAAAATGCGCGTGGAGCGCGATCGTGATTTGTCGCGCAACAACGCAATCGCAGAAGTTTTGCGTTCGTTGTTGCCGGCACTCGATGACCTCTCTCGCGCCGAAGCACATGGCGACCTCGAGGGGTCACCGTTTGCAGCAGTGGTTACCAAGTTGCGAGCATCCGTGGAAAAGTTTGGACTGCAGGCGTTTGGCGCAAAGGGCGACAAGTTCGACCCAGCGCTGCACAACGCACTCGTGCAAACACCAAACGCAGATGTCAACGACACCGTCATTGCCGAAGTGATTGAGGCTGGCTACCAGATCGGCGATCGAATTGTTCGTCCGGCAATGGTTGCTGTCTTCATCCCAGCTGAGGGCTAAAGAACTAAGCAGAAGGACTCACCAAAGATGGCTAGTCAGGATTGGTTCGACAAGGACTTTTATAAAGTGCTTGGCGTCGCCAAAGACGTATCTGACGCCGAGCTGAAGAAGGTCTACCGCAAGCTCGCGCGGCAGTTTCACCCGGATTCAAACCCGGGCGACGCTGCCGCCGAAGCGCGGTTTAAGGAGATCAGCGAGGCATATTCTGTGCTGAGCGACCCTGCCCAGCGCAAGGAGTATGACGCCGTTCGCGCTATGGGTGGCGGCGCAAGATTTACCGGTGGTGCCGGCGGGGCCGGGTTCCCAGGCGGGTTCCAGGGCGGTGCGGGCGGTTTCGAGGATGTCTTTGCCAACCTGTTCGGCGGTGCCGGCGGTGCTGGTGGCCGGGGCGGCAACCCGTTCGGTGGCTTTGGCGGTGGGTTCGGCCCACAGCGTGGCCAAGACCTAACCATGACCACCTCACTCAACTTCATCGACGGGGTCAAGGGCACCACCATCAAGGTCAAGCTCGGCAATAAAGATGTCTCGGTGAACATCCCGGCGGGTGTCACGGACGGCCAGAAAATCAAACTTCGCGGCAAGGGTCAATCGTCGCCAAACGGTGGCGAGGCCGGCGACCTGATCATCACCTGCAACGTCAAACCGCATCCGGTGTTCAGCCGCGAAGGCAACAACATTCGCGTGACAGTGCCGGTGACAATTGCTGAAGCTGTGCTCGGCGCGACCATCCTGGTGCCCACGCTCGGTGGCGAACCGGTGAAACTCAAGGTTGCCCCTGGCACACCAAACGGCCGCGTTCTGCGAGTCAAGGGGCGTGGCGTCGAAACCGCGAAGAACAGCGGTGACTTGCTTGCCACTGTCGAGATTGCAGTGCCGAGCCACGTGAACGACAAGGCCAAGAAAGCGCTCGAAGAATTCAACGCACAATTACCGGATGAAGATCCGCGCGCAGACATTTTGCTTCGCGCCGGCTTGCTCTAGGAATCGAAATGGAAAACTACGACGAGAACACTCCGATGTTTGTGATTTCGGTTGCGGCTGAACTCGCGGTGATGCATCCACAGACTCTTCGTCAGTATGACCGCATGGGTCTTGTTGTTCCAACCCGAACCGGTGGCAAGTCGCGACGCTACACGGTGCGAAACATTGCGCAGCTGCGAGAGATTGCACGGTTGAGCTCAGAAGGTGTGAGCCTCGAAGGCATCAGGCGCATCCTCGAACTCGAGAACCACGCCGCAGATCTAGCTCAGCGGGTTCGCGATTTGGAAACTGCATTGGCAAATGAATTAATGAAGCAACCTGGTGCGCGAGTTTTCGCGGCCGGTGATCAGGGTGTCGTGAGCATTGCTCGCGGTAAGCGACCAACAAAAGAAACGTCAGTGGTTTTGTGGCGCAAGCGGTAGCACCGCTAAGGAGTAACAAATGAATGAAATGAATCAACAGCAGGAACAAAAATCTGCACTCGAGCTGTACGGCGTGAACCTCACCGAGATTGCCAAAGCCGGAAAGCTCGACCCGGTCATTGGGCGCGATGCCGAAATTCGCCGCGTCTCGCAGGTGCTTTCGCGCCGCACCAAAAACAACCCTGTGCTCATCGGTGAGCCGGGTGTTGGCAAGACTGCCGTGGTCGAGGGCCTCGCCCAGCGAATCGTTGCCGGCGACGTTCCAGAGAGCCTCAAGGGCAAGCAGCTAATCAGCCTCGACCTCGCCGCCATGGTTGCCGGAGCCAAGTTCCGCGGCGAATTCGAAGAGCGCCTTAAGGCAGTTCTAGCCGAGATCAACGCCGCCGAAGGTCAGGTAATCACCTTCGTCGACGAACTGCACACACTGGTTGGCGCCGGCGCGGCCGATGGCGCCATGGATGCCTCGAACATGCTCAAGCCGATGCTTGCCCGTGGCGAACTTCGCCTGATCGGCGCAACCACCCTGGATGAATATCGCGAGCGAATCGAACGCGACCCCGCGCTCGAGCGCCGATTCCAACAGGTCTTTGTTGGTGAGCCATCCGTGGTTGACACGATTGCAATTTTGCGCGGCCTGAAGGAGCGCTACGAGGCGCATCACAAAGTGGCCATCGCCGACAGTGCCCTGGTCGCCGCCGCGACACTTTCCAATCGCTACATCACCGGTCGACAATTGCCAGACAAGGCAATCGACCTAATTGATGAGGCAGCTTCGCGGCTGCGCATGGAAATTGACAGCGCACCTGTGGAGATTGACGAACTTCGTCGAAGCGTCGACCGACTCAAGCTTGAAGAGCTCGCACTCGAAAAAGAGAAGGACGTTGCGGCAAAGGAGCGTCTTGCAAAGTTGCGCGAAGAACTTGATACCAAGAGTGCCGAACTACAAGAACTTTCCAAACGCTGGGATCGTGAGCGCGCAGAACTCAACAAGATTGGCGATCTCAAAACCAAACTTGACGCACTGCGCATCGAGGCGGAACGCGCGCAACGCGAAGCGAACCTCGAAAAGGCATCGCGACTTCTCTACGCAGAGATTCCCGCACTTGAGAAGCAACTTGTCGAAGCCGAAAATGCCGAGGCAAACGACAAAGACCGAATGGTGAATGATCAGGTTGGCGAAGACGACATCGCCGCTGTCGTCAGCGCCTGGACGGGCATTCCGACTGGCCGACTGCTCGCTGGCGAATCACAAAAACTTCTCAATCTCGAAAACGAATTGGGCAAGCGCCTGATTGGTCAGAAGCAAGCGGTGAAGGTGGTCAGCGATGCGGTTCGCCGCACCAAGGCGGGCATCAGCGACCCTAACCGGCCAACCGGCTCGTTCTTGTTCCTCGGCCCTACCGGCGTTGGCAAGACCGAGCTGGCTAAGAGCCTGGCCGACTTCTTGTTCAACGACGAGAAGGCCATCGTGCGTATCGATATGAGTGAATACGGCGAGAAGCACAGCGTCTCGCGCCTGGTCGGTGCCCCTCCGGGCTATATCGGCTACGAGGAAGGTGGCCAGCTCACCGAGGCCGTTCGCCGCCGCCCCTATTCTGTCGTTTTGCTCGACGAGGTTGAGAAGGCCCATCCGGAGGTCTTTGACCTACTGCTACAGGTGCTCGACGATGGTCGACTTACCGATGGCCAGGGCCGAACCGTCGACTTCCGCAACGTGATTCTGATCATGACCTCGAACCTCGGTTCGCAGATCTTGATCGACCCCGAATTCACGGATGCCGAGAAGCGCGAGGGCGTCATGCACATGGTGCGCGGCCACTTCAAGCCTGAGTTCCTGAACCGCCTGGACGACATAGTTGTGTTTAGCCCGCTGGACCGAAGCGAACTCGGCCAAATCGTCGAGCTCAACATTGATCGCCTGGGCGAACGTTTGGCCGAACGCCGACTTCAGCTTGCTGTCACCCCGGCCGCCAGAGCTTGGCTCGCCGATCACGGCTATGACCCGATTTATGGCGCCCGCCCACTGCGTCGCCTAATGCAGCAGCAAATCGACGACCAGTTGGCGAACCTATTGCTGGCCGGATCCATCCATGATGGGTCGATTGTGAAGGTCGATGTTGCAGCCGACGGAGTGCAGTTGATCGTTGAACCCGGCGACGACGAACTCGGTGGAATGAGCGCCTAGCCCTTTATTGCTAGTGGTTCGGGCATCGCTAAACTTCTAGCCATGTCTGAAAACAACAACCGTTCATATGGTCAAGGGGCCCAAGGCGAGCTCGAAGCACCAAAAGCGTCACGCGCCGGAGTGCTAACCCGCCTTCGTTACAACTTCGACAACTCGATCGCAAAGCCTGGCGCTTTCGTCGGTTACATGTTCGCCGCGATGGTCGTTCTCTCGATACTCGTCGTACTCATCAAGTACGCGCTTTACGCGATTCCATTTCTCTACCAGGGCGACCCGCTGCCTGCTGCTGACTTCAACGTCTTCTGGTCATCGTTCGCGACCCTCCTAGGCCACGGCGCTGAGGCGACCTGGGCTGACCGAATCGTTGGCGTGCTCTACTGGGCAATCACGATCACCATAACCGGTAGCGTCACCGGTTTCATTGTCGGCGCTATCACTCGCGCATTCGCAACTCTGCGCAAGGGCAAGAGCCCAGTGATTGACGACGATCACACTCTTATTCTCGGATGGTCTAACCGCGTGTTCCCGATTCTGAAGGAGCTTGCGGTTGCAAACCAGAATGTTCGCCGACCAGTCGTTGTGATTTTCTCGGACAACTCTCGTGACTTCATGGAAGACGAGATTGAATCGCGAGCAGAAGGACTTGGCAAGTTGAAGGTCGTCACCCGCACCGGTGACCCAACCAACCCAGGTGATCTCAAGCGCGTAAACGTTTCAACCGCCAAGTCAGTAATCATCCTTGATTCAGATGACGCTGGCGATGCAACCGTTGTATCGACCGTTCTTGCGGTCAAGGCAGTGAACGCAAATGCCGACCTCAAGTTGATCGCCGAGATCGACGACGAGTCGACAGCCGAGGCACTTCAGACCGCAACTGAGGGTCAGGTAATCAGCGTTCGTTCGCACGACATCATCGCTCGCGTGACCGCGCAGGCATCGCGTCAGCCGGGTCTTGCAGCTGTTGTGCTCGACCTGCTCGACTTCGATGGCGATGAAATCTACTTCCAGAATGTTCCAGCCCTTGCCGGCAAAACATACTCGGATGCACTGCTCGCGTTCAACGAAGCGGCCGTAATCGGCTTGGTTCAAAACGGCGTCGTTCGCATCAATCCCCCTCAGGGCACCAAGTTGACCGCCTCGACTCAGGTGATTGCCATTGCCGAAGACGACGACAAAGTCGTTTACACCGGCGTAAGTGATGAGCTTGCCAAACTGAAGGCAAAGCCACGCAAGGAGATAACCCGTAAGGCTGAGCACCTTCTGGTTATCGGCTGGTCTTCGATGGGTCGCTCGGTCGTCTCCGAACTGGCGCAGTTCTTGCCTAAGGGCTCGACCGTTCACATCGTTGCTCAGAACAAGTACGTTGCCCCTGCGCAGCTAGCGGACCTCAAGTTCGGCAGCGTCAAGACCACCTTCGCTTCGGTTAGCGGAGACATTGACGAGCTGATCGCGGCAGCATCTGCACGCAAGTACAACGAGATCATCATCCTTGGTTATCGCGAGGCAATCTCGCAGTCTGAAGCAGACGCTCAGACCATGTTGACCATGTTGCAGATGAACCAGTTGTTCGCAGCGGAGGGCAACGGTGTTGAGCCGACCCGCCTCGTTGCTGAAATTCTCGACTCGCGCAAGCAGGAGCTCGCACGAGTTGCTGTTGCAGACGACTTGGTAGTTAGCGACAACTTGGCTGCACTGCTGATTGCTCAGCTCTCAGAGAACCCACTGCTTGCTCCAGTATTCGAAGACCTCTTCGATGCAGACGGTGCAACCCTAGGTTCGAAGCCAATCGATCACTACGTTCCACTTGGCAAGCCAGTTAGCTTCGGCGAGCTTGTTGCCATCGGTCGCAGCCACGGCGAATCGGTAATCGGTTACCGCGTTGCAGCAGAGGCAGCAAAGGATGCCGCAACCGGTGTCGAGCTGAACCCAGCTAAGACCCACAGCTTCACTCCTGCAGAGGGCGACTCAATCATCGTCATCGGAGACTTGGAATAATCCTTGGTTAAACAAGCAGCATCAGCCGCCAGCGTTTCAAAAGCTCTGGCGGCTTTTGCTTCTGCGTCCAATTCGGCAAACCTTGGCTGGTTTTTCAAAACCGGACCTGGCGAATATGCAGAAGGCGATCGTTTTCTAGGTGTGAAGGTTCCGCAGACCCGCCAGGTGGCCCGCGAGTTCAGAGACTTGGCGCTTAGCGAATTACAAAAACTGATCAAATCGAAGTGGCACGAAGAGCGCCTCTGTGCTCTGGTGATTCTGGTTACCCGATTTGAAAAATCCAAGGATGCAACCGCGCGCGAGGAACTCTTCGAGATCTGGCTCAGTTGGCTGGAGACCGGTCGAATCAATAACTGGGACCTGGTCGATGTCTCGGCCCCGCGCATGGGGGTGCAATTGCTTGGCACCAAGTCGGGGATGACTCTGCTTCGCCGCCTGGCCAAGTCGCCCAGCCTGTGGCAGCGCAGAGCCTCGGTGATTTTGACCTTTGCCCCTCTGCGGGCGGGTTCTGTGGCCGAGAGCCTAGAGCTGTGTGACCGCCTGATTGATGATCAGCACGACCTAATGCACAAGGCGGTCGGCTGGGTGCTTAGAGAAGTGGGCAATCGCGACCTTGGTGCCCTGCACGCTTTTCTCGAGGAGCATGCCGCCACCACGCCTCGCACCGCGCTGCGATATGCCATCGAGAAGCGCCCAGAGGCCGAACGTCGCCGGTGGATGAATTACAAGGATCAGCTGGCTAGTCGAGCGTGACGACGACCGGAACGTGATCGCTCGGGCTTTCGCCTTTGCGCTCGTCGCGTTCAATTGAAGCCCCAGTCACGCGCTGAGCGAATGGCTCGTTGCCAAGCACAAAATCGATTCGCATGCCCTCGTTTTTCGGAAAGCGAAGCTGCTGGTAATCCCAGTAGGTGTAGCCCTGCGGAACCAGCGGGCGAACCACATCGACAAGGCCCAGTTGCTCAAAGGCCTCGAACGCCTGGCGCTCTGGGGCGCTCACGTGAGTGCCACCGACGAATTCGGCGAGGTCCCAGACATCCGTGTCGAATGGTGCGATGTTGAAATCGCCCACGAGAGCCAGCGGCTGATCAGGCAGGTGCTCTTGCCACTCGGCGACGTTCTGCGCGAGGCGGTCGAGCCACTCGAGCTTGTAGGCGTAATGCGGGTCGTCGAGCGAGCGACCGTGAGGTACGTAAAGACTCCAAACTCGCACCCCATCGAAGCTGGCCCCAATTGCGCGCGCCTCCTGATGGGGCTCCTTGCCAAACTCCGGCTGGCCACTGAATCCGATTTCGATTTCTTCTGCAGGGATGCGCGACGCAAACGCAACGCCGTTCCACTGGTTCAGGCCGTGAACCACCAGTTCGTAGCCGATGGCCTCGAAGGCCTCACGCGGAAACTGCTCGGGCTTGCACTTGATCTCTTGCATGGCGAGCACGTCAATATCGGCCCGCTGCAACCAGTCGGTGACTCGACCAACTCGAGTTCGAATTGAGTTCACGTTCCAGGTGGCTATGCGCATGGTTCAAATTTATCGGCGAATAAACTAAGGGAATGTCTAATCACGCGCGCCTGGTCGAACTCGTCAAACAACTTGCAGTGGTTCACGGTCGCGTGACTCTATCAAGTGGCATCGAGGCCGACTACTACGTTGACCTTCGCCGTGCAACGCTGCATCACGAGGCAGCCCCGCTGATTGGCCAGGTAATGCTCGACATGCTCGACGCCGCCGGCATCACAGACTTTGATGCCGCTGGTGGCCTGACCATGGGCGCAGACCCGGTGGCCACCGCCATCATGCATCAGGCGGCTGCCCGCGGGCGTGCGGTTGACGCGTTCGTAGTTCGCAAGGCGGCCAAGGCACACGGCATGGGGCGCCAGGTCGAAGGCCCAGAGGTCAAGGGTCGCCGCGTCATCGTGGTTGAAGACACCTCGACCACTGGCGGCTCACCGCTGACCGCAGCCAAGGCCCTCGAGGAAGCCGGCGCCATCATTCTCGCCGTAGCCACCGTGGTCGACCGCGACACCGGTGCCCAGAAGGTCATCGAAGATGCCGGCTATCGCTACCTCTCGGCGATCAGCTTGGATGACCTTGGCCTCCGCTAAAAAATCTCTGACTCCACTCGTGCTGCTTGAGGCAGCCAACTTTTCGGGGTTCTTTGCGTTTTCCATGACGTTCCTCTTGACGCCATGGATGGCCCTATCGGTGACCGGCTCATCGGCAAGCGCGGGGCTACTGGTTACCATCACGTCCATCCCGGGTTTGATTCTTTCGCCGATCACCGGATCGCTGATCGACAAGTTTGGCCGCAGGCGCTACGCATACGCAGCGCAGTGGATCACCGCTCTGGTGTCACTCTCGGTTCCGCTGCTTGCCAGCTTCGCTCCGATCAACCTCTTTGCGCTGATTGCCATCGGCACCGCGCGCTCGATTTGTGGTTTCGGCATCGCCTCCGCGCGCAAATCTCTCGTACCCGATGTCGCCGACAGGGCCGGGTTGACCCTCGAGCGCACCAACTCGATTCACGAATCAATCGCCGCAGCCGGTTTTGCAACCGGGCCAGCCATTGCCGCATTTTGCCTCACCTTTATGTCGGGGCCGCAGGTCTTCTGGGTGGTCGGCGCGCTTGAGGCGCTGTGCGGGCTCGCCGCCTGGTTCATCCGAGTGGTTGAAAAGCACGAGCCAGTTGATCAGAGCGAATCTCGCTCGTTCCTCTATTACGCGACTCAAGGCTTTCGCACGCTTTTCAAAACCCCTTCGGTGCTAATCGCGTTCATGTCCTTCGTCACGCTCGCGGTGATTTACATTCCGATTGAGATGGTGGTCCTGCCTCGCTACTTCAACGGGATGCACGACCCGAACGGACTCGGACTGCTGCTGACCGCCATGGCCGCTGCCACATCGGTCTCTTCACTGTTCTTCGAGACCTTCTCCAAGTGGTTCAAGTTCAGCTCGTTGCTTCGAATCGGATTGCTCGGAGTGGCGATTCCGGTTTTGGTCATGTCATTCCTGCCGCCGACCTGGGTGATGCTCACCCTTGGCCTGATACTCGGTTTCGCCTGGGGGCCGCTCGCACCACTGCTCAACACTGTGATTCAGCGCAAAGTGCCGGCCAATGAACGCGGTCGAGTGTTCAGCCTTGAGGGCACGATTTGGTCTGGAGGCCCAATGATCTCAATGGTGGTTGTTGGCCTCGCCGTGGATGCCTTCCCGCTGAAGTCGGTCTATCTGACCATCGCGTTGCTGACTCTCGCAGCGGCCATACTGGTTTCATTCAATAGGCGCACGCCCGAACTGAACACGGCTGAATTCAACGACTGAGGGATGCCACAATAGAGGCATGACTTCACACACTAACGTCGCAACTATTCACACCAATCACGGCGCCATCAAGCTCTTCCTGTTCGGAAACGAAGCGCCTGTCACCGTCAAGAACTTCATCGACCTTGCCACCGGCGAGAAGACCGGCAAGCCGTTCTACAACGGCACCATCTTTCACCGCATCATCTCTGGCTTCATGATTCAGGGCGGCGACCCGACCGGCACCGGTCGCGGCGGCCCAGGCTACAACTTCGATGACGAGCCACACCCTGACCGCCACTTCAACGAGCCATACATGCTCGCAATGGCAAACGCTGGCAAGGGCTTTGACGGCTCGGGCACCAATGGCTCGCAGTTCTTCATCACCGTGACCCCAACCCAGTACCTTCACGGCAAGCACACCGTTTTCGGCGAAGTCGCCGACGAGGCCTCGCGCAAGGTCGTTGACAAGCTCAGCAACGTTGCCACGGATGGCGGCGACCGCCCATTCGACGACGTGGTCATCGAGTCGATCAGCCTCGACGAATAACCAAACCCAAAGCAGCGAGAACCAACCGATGGTTTGTTACCGACACCCAGATCGCGAGGCATCCGTAAGGTGCCAGCGTTGTGAGCGTTACATTTGCCCGCAGTGTCAGGTGGAATCGTCGGTTGGTTTTCTTTGCCCCGAGTGCGCTGGCGGCACGCAGCGCAAGGTAACCATGCAACGCACACGCTTCTCGCGCGGGTCAACCTCAATCACCACACTGCTCATAGCTATCAACGTTCTGGTTTGGCTGCCCGAGTACTTCGCCAAGAGCGCATCCTGGTGGGTCGACTACATGAGCCAGATCGTGCTGATGCCGGCAAATGTGGTGAACGCGCCATGGACGCTGGTGACCTCGGGATTCGCGCACGACTGGAGCTCGCCTCTGCACTTGGCGGTAAATATGTACTCGCTGTTCATCTTCGGCCAGGCCGTTGAACCATTGCTAGGCCGTGCGCGCTATCTCGCGCTTTACATGATTGCGCTGTTGGCCGGCGGTGTTGGAGTGCTGTGGCTCGGTGCACCAACCGGTCAGACGGTCGGCGCATCAGGAGCAATCTTTGGGCTCATGGGCGCATACGCGGTATTTCTTCGCACGCTGGGTCAACCATCCGGTCAGATGCTGGGTCTGATTGCCTTCAACCTGGTCTTTGGTTTTATCTCAACCGGTATTTCCTGGGAGGGCCACATCGGCGGACTCGTCGGTGGCGGCATCGTTGCGTGGATCTACGCTCAAACCAGAAAACCTCAGCAGCGCAATCTTCAGGTTCTCGCGTTGGCTGGGTTCATGATAGTACTCGTGGTAGCGGCAGTAATTCGGGTAGGGCAATTTAGCTAGCCGATTGGCTATTCAAGAATTTTGCGAGTTGCTGGTTACTTCCAGCGAGTGGTCATCACGAAACCAACCATGGCAATGGCGAATCCGATCAGGATGTTCCAGTTGCTCAGGTTGATTGGGGTAGCGGCACCAAGTGGGTACTGCGCTTCGGTGATGTAGTAGACGAGAATCCAGAGGAAGCCCAGAATCATGAAGCCGAACATGACCGGCTTAAACCAAACCGGGTTCGGGGCGTTCTCGCTCGAGTGAATTTCGGCGGCAGGCTTTGACTTTTTCTTGTCTGACATAGCCATAATTCTACAAGTTAGGCTTGTTTCAATGACAAAAATCCTCGTGCTCGACAACTACGACAGCTTTGTCTACACCCTGAACGGCTACCTTCAGCAACTTGGGGCGCAGACTCAGGTGCTGCGTAACGATGTCGTATCCGAGGCCGAACTACCGGCGCTCTTGGCCGAGTTCGATGCGGTCCTGATCAGCCCGGGCCCGGGCAATCCGGCAGAGGCCGGTTTGAGCATCCCAGTGGTGAAGCTCGCGATTCAGTCTGGCCAGCCGGTTCTAGGCGTTTGCCTTGGCCACCAGGCGATAGCTGAGGCGATGGGTGCAACCGTGCGCGGGGCCGAAGAGCTGATGCACGGCAAGACCTCGCAGGTTCAGCACGATGGCTCGCTGATTTTCAAGGATGTGCCGCAGCCTTTCACAGCAACCCGCTACCACTCGCTGGCGGTCGTCGACTCGACGGTTCCCGGCGATCTGATTGTCACCGCGCGCACCGAGGGCGGCATCATCATGGGGTTGCAGCACAGCAGCAGGCCTATTTACGGTGTGCAGTTTCACCCGGAGAGCGTTCTCACCGAGGGCGGCTACCAGATGCTCGGCAACTGGCTCGAGAGCATCGGGCTTGCCGGAGCCGCAGAACGCGCTAAGTCGCTCAGCCCAATCGTAAAGTTCTAAACCCGCACAAGTGCGCGCAAATCGCTATTAGTTGGTGCAACCCACGTAAAGGATGATTGCGCTGCCCTGTGGTGCTAATCCCGGCAGAATCGACTGATCCAAAACCACTGTGCCCTGAGTTCCGGTGCAGGCGGTCTTGGTTGTGATCGAAACATTGAGTTGCACATCAGGTGCGGTCAGCTGCGCCTTCGCATCATTGATGGAGAGATTGCGCACGTCAGGAACCATTACCTTGCCGTTTGAAATTACAAGATTCACCGTTGTGCCTGGAGCGATTTGAGTGTTCGCTGCTGGGTCGCTCGAAATCACCTGACCAGCCGGATAAGTTGCCGACTGATTCTGAGTGATAGTTCCGAGGTTCAACTTCAACGCGGTCAGTGCATTGGTCGCGTCAGTCTCTGTCATTCCCAGCAGGCTCGGCACAGAAACGGCCTGCGCACCAGATGAAACATAAAGCGTGATGCTGGTGTTCTCAGGAACCTTCGTGCCAGCGGCTGGGTCGGAGCTGATCACGGTGTCGGCGGGGACGGTGTCGCTGGCCTGGAAGGTTTTGATGACCAAGAGCTTGTCTCCGGTGATGGTCGCGTATGCGTTTTCAAAGGTCTGGTTAACGACATCCGGAACTGCAATGCCACCCTGCCCCGGGGTGATGTTGATGTTGAACGAACCGACGGTCAAGGCCCAGGCAATTAGCCCGACGACCAAGACGGCAGCGGCCGAACCGAAACCCCACAGCAGGCCTGCTCGCGGGCGACCAACCTTAGGAATCGCACTGGTTTCCTCGGAGTACTTGGCCTCGACGCCGAGCTTCGCAAATGGGTCGGTGCTTGGCAGGTCGTCGCCCTCGAGTTGAACCTCGGGAATTACCTGCGTCTCAAAGATCTCGCGCTTTTCTACCTTGTGCTCTGGAAGCACGGTGGTTGCGGCGGTGTCGGCGCCGTTGAGCAGCTGGTCGAAAAGTGCGTCAACGGCACTCTTGGTTTCATCAACAGGCTGGTCGGCATCCTCTTCGTTCGAGGTCGACTGAGTTACTTCGGTCGGCTGAGTCGATGGCGTTGCCGCAAGCGTGATTGGTGAGCCGTTGGCGGCAGCAATCAGGTGGTCGCGGAAGTCTTCGGCCGACTGGAAGCGATCGTCGCGAGACTTGGCCAGCGCGTGCAGCACCACCTGGTCGAGTTCCGGGCTGATGTATTCGTTGTACTTCGATGGAGCGATGACTGCTTCGCTCACGTGCTGATATGCAACCGAGACAGCGGTGTCCCCGGTGAACGGTGGGCGCCCAGCGAGCATTTCGTAGAGCAGCACGCCTGTCGAGTAGAGGTCGGTTCGCGCATCGACGGTCTCGCCCTTAGCCTGCTCTGGCGAGAAGTATTGCGCTGTGCCCATGATGCCAACGGTGTTTGGCAGAGTGGCCGAAGAATCTGAAACGGCACGTGCGATGCCGAAGTCCATGACCTTTACCTGATCGGTTTCGGTGATCATGATGTTTGCCGACTTGATGTCGCGGTGAATTACGCCAGCCTTGTGCGAGAACTCGAGTGCGGTGAGCACGCCACTCGCGTAATTGACGCACTCTTCAATCGAAAGTCGACGTTCGTGCAAGATGTCGCGAAGCAATTTTCCGCGAACGTATTCCATGATGATGTACGGGTGCTTTACCTCGTTGCCGAGCGAGTCGGTTGAGAAGTCTTCGCCGGCGTCGTAAACGCGAACGATGGTTGGGTGAGCCATGCGGGCAGAGGCCTGTGCCTCATAGAGAAAACGAGCCTCGAAGGTTGGGTCATTGGCGAGGTCTGACTTCATCAATTTGATCGCAACGGTGCGACCAAGTCGGGTGTCTTTGCCCTCGTATACGTCGGCCATGCCACCGCGACCAATCAGGCTGCCCAATTCGTAGCGGCCGGCAATAAGGCGTTCAGTCATCATTCTCCAGAGGGGTTCTGCGTTTTAGTCTAATTAGTTGCTGGATGTGGGCGACGGGCTCACAGCGTTCGCAGGAACGTAATACAGCAACTGCACAGTCGTGCCGACGTCCATCGAACCGAGGGGTGAAGCCTGATACACCGTGTTGGCCTTCGGGTCATTCGGGTCAACTGCCTCGCCCGGTACTAGCTGAACTTGAAGACCGAGTTTCTGCAGGTTATCGCTGGCGACCTGGGCATCCATGCCGGCGACATCCGTGAACAGAACTATGACCTTGCCAGGGCTTGCCGAATCAGTCGGACTCGCGCTCGCGGACTGGCTTGGGCTAGGAGGCGTGAAACTCTGGTTTGGGTTGTGGCCCGAAACGGCCCCAATCACCATCGCCGCAACGACCGAAAGTCCGGTGACTGCAACCAGAGCGATAACCGCAATCCAGGGCCAGACCAGCTGGCGCTTCTCGGGCTTCTGTTCGAGCATCGGGATGCGGGCGGTCGTGTCTGCCACCGTTGGCGAGGTAATCAGGCGGGTGGCGGCCAGATGCTTCGGCGCGTAGCTCATCAGGGCTTCGGCCCGCTCGGCCAAAGACAGGGCCGTGGATGGGCGCTGGGCAGGCTTCTTGGCCAGGCACTGCATGATCAGGCTGCGAACCCGCTCGTCAATGTTGCTCGGTAGCGGGGGCGGAGTTTCGTTGATCTGGGCCATCGCAATCGCCATCTGCGATTCTCCGGTGAATGGGCGCTTTCCTCCAAGTGCCTCATAGGCCACCACGCCAAGCGAGTAGATGTCGGTGGCTGGGGTGGGCACCTTGCCGGTGGCTTGCTCCGGCGCCAGATACTGAACCGTGCCCATCACCTGGCCGGTTGCGGTTAGCGACACCTGGTCAGCGACTCGAGCGATGCCGAAGTCGGTGATCTTCACGACCCCATCCGGGGTGATCAGCAGGTTGCCCGGCTTGATGTCTCGATGCACTAGCCCCTCGAGGTGAGCCTCGTGCAGGGCTCGCGCGGTTTGCGAAACAATGTCGAGCACCCGGTCGACCGAAATGCTGCGCTCGCGTTCAAGAGTCTTGGCGAGCGAGTCACCAGGCACTAGCTCCATCACCAGGTATGCGCTGCCGGCATCTTCGCCGTAATCGAAAACATTCGCGATGCCTTCGTGATTAATCATCGCGGCGTGACGAGCTTCGGTTCTGAAGCGCTCAACGAATCCGGGGTCACCCATGTATTCCGGCTTCAAAATCTTGATTGCAACGTCGCGCAGAATCACCTGGTCGTGTGCTTGCCAAACTTCACCCATGCCACCGATTGCGATTCGCGAAATAAGTCGGTATCGCCCGCCGTAGATCTGTCCTATTTCCGGCTTCATTTGCCAAGCACCGCTTCCATCACCTTGCGCGCAACCGGAGCGGCGAGTGAATTTCCTCGACCCGCCTGACCGATGCCCCCACCGTTTTCAATAACTACAGCAACTGCTACTCGTGGCTTTTCAGCAGGAGCGAATCCGGTGAACCAAAGCGTGTATGGAGCGCTGGTTCCGTTTTGCGCGGTTCCAGTCTTGCCCGCAACCGTTACACCTGGAATCGCGCCATTCGACGAGACTCCATGCGCGACCGCATTGATCATCATCTGCTTCAACCAGGATGCTGTCTGAGCCGAAATTGGATTTGCATATTGCTCCGGTTGCGGAGACCACAGCGATGCAAGGTTTGCCGACTGCACATTCGAAACCAAATTTGGTTTCATTTCGACACCGGCGTTTGCGACGGTTGCAGAAATCATCGCAATCTGAAGCGGAGTGACTCGATCATCAAACTGACCGAATGAACTCAGCGCGGTCTGCGAATCATCCATGCCGGTTGGGTAAGTGCTCGGAGTTGAGTGAAGTGGAATATCGACAGACCTGCCAAAGCCATACTTCTGCGCCTGTGCGCGAATGGCGTCTTGACCGAGCAGCACGCCTAGCTGGGCAAACGGAATGTTGCACGAGAGCATCAGCGCCGTAGCAATGCTCACGGTCGGCTGGCCACCGCACTTGCCCTCGCCGGAGTTGGTAATCCAGGTGTTGGTGCCTGGCAGCTTGTATTTAGGCGGGTTAGGCAAAGTGGAATCAGGCGTGTACTGGCCAGACTCGAAGGCCGCAGAGGCAACCACAATCTTGAACACCGAGCCGGGTGCATAAAGCGTTCCCGAGATGGCCTTGTTGACCAGTGGGCTGTTCTTGTCGGCGAGCAACTTGGCGTAGGCCGCTGCCGATGAAGTGCCGTCGTGCGTGGCAAGAGCGTTAGCGTCGTAGCCCGGCTTGGAAACCATCGCGAGAATCTTGCCTGTGCTCGGATCGATTGCGACCACGGCTCCCTGAAGTTTGCCAAGCGCATCCCAGGCAACCTGTTGCACCTTCGGGTCGATGGTTAGTTCGACAGATGCCCCGGTGAGCGGGTTGCCGCTAAGCAGTGCGTTGACCTGCTCGAAGAACTGGGACGAGCTCTTGCCGGTCAGATAGGAGTTCATCGAAGACTCCATACCGGTTGCGCCCTGAAAGAAAGAGAAGAACCCGGTGACGGCAGAGTAAATCTCGCTCGAGTAGGTGCGTGCGTAGTGGAAGTTGTCATCCGAGTGCACGCTCTCGGCAATCGGATTGCCAGCAACCAGAATTGCTCCGCGCTGAGTTTTGTATGAATCGTAAACTGCGCGCACGTTGCGAGGATCGCTGGCTAGCGAATCTGCCGTGATCACCTGAATTGTCGATGACGAAATAAACAGCGCAACAAACATTGCGACAATCACATAAACGACGCGCTTGAGTTCGCGGTTCATTCTTCAACCTCAACGTGTGTTCCAGAGGTGTTCGAGATGCGCAACAGCAAGCCGACGATTATCCAGTTAGCCAGAAGCGATGAACCACCGGCAGCCAGGAACGGAGTGGTGAGGCCGGTGAGTGGCACAACGCGGGTCACTCCACCGATGACGATGAAACTCTGCAGCGCAATCACAAAGCTCAAGCCGATTGCGAGCAACTTGCTGAAGTCGTCGCTGTGTTGAAACGCGATGCGTGCGCCACGGGCAATGATGAGCAGGTAAATGGCAAGAATCGCAAACATGCCAACCAGACCGAGCTCTTCGCCGAGCGACGCAATGATGAAGTCGCTCTCGGCCAGCGGCACCAGCTGGGGCACCCCGCCGCCGAGCCCCGAGCCTAGAACGCTGCCGTGAGCCAGCCCGAAGATGCCCTGTACTAGCTGATACGAGCCACCGATGGCGTCGTAGTGGGCGCTGTCGAATGGATTGAGCCAGGCATCCACGCGACCACTGACGTAGGTCATCAAGCGGGCGGCGACCACAGCACTGGTAAGAAACAAGCCGAGCCCGACCACCACATAGATAGGGCGGCCGGTGGCCACATAGATCATCACCAGGAAAAGACCGAAATACAGCAGGGATGTGCCCAGGTCGCGCTCACCAACCAGAACCAGCAGGCTGATCGCCCAGATGGCCAGGATTGGCCCCAATTCGCGCGCCCTTGGCAGCTGAACACCTAGGAATCGCCTGCCGACCACAGCGAGCGAGTCTCGGCGAGTCACCAGATAACCGGCGAAAAAGACGGTCAGGGCGATTTTTGCCAGCTCGCCAGGCTGGAAGGTCAGGCTGCCGATGGCAAGCCAGAGGTGGGCGCCATTGATCGTCTTGCCGATCACGGGCAGCATTGGCGAAATCAACAGGGCCAGACCGATGAACATCGAGATGTAGACGTATCGGCGCAGGAACAGGTGGGTTGGCACAAAGACAATCACTGCGATAGCCGCCGCCATCGCAACGCAAGACCAGACAATCTGCTTGCCCGCAAATAGGTCTGTGGAGTGGTTTGCGAGCCTGGCTAGGTCGAGACGGTAAATCTCGGCGATGCCGAGCCCGTTCAACAGAACTACCGCCGGAAGCATCAGTGCATCGGCTTCACTCGCCCGCCAACGCAAAACCAAGTGAATCGCAAGAGCGCCAAGAGTGATCGGCAACCAGTAGGTAAGAATGTCGGCGTTGTAAATCTGGATGGTCGACAGCTGAATCTGTGCAAGCTCGTAGGCATTTATGCCAAAAGCAAATGCGAGTAGTGCCAACTCGATGTTTCGATTGCGCGGAATCACTCGACTGAGTCGACGAATGTCGAGTGCGATGGTGTTGGTTGTCACACTCACTTACCCACCTCAATCAAAGTGGTCAACTTTGCTTGGATGTCTTTCAGCGAGTCGCCGCTGATCGAACGCGAAACCAGATCCTGTTGATATGAACTGAGTTTGGTGACGTCGATGTTTGTAGTTTGGTAGATGCGGCTGAAGTGCAGCGGCCCAAACGACTCACGAATGCCCTTGTAGATCACCACGTAGCCATTCTGTTGCGAAATGTAGTATCGCGTTTGCGTGTAGTCGTAGGCGGCCTTCAAACCAAAGATGGCAGCGGCAATCAGAACCAACGCGAGCAAAATTCCGCGAACGCGACGCCAACGAACTTTGGCACGCGTCTCATTCATAATGCGCTCGAGCAGCTCCTCGGTTTCAATCGCGAATTCAGCATCGACAGGCTTGCGAGTGAAGAGATCAACAAGGATGCGCGGATTGAAGATTTGCACGAGCGAGCGGCCCTTGTGCTCTGCAATCACAACTTCGTGTGCGGCGGAACCAACGAACTTGGCCGTCGCGGGTTCACCGATTTCTGCGGGCAGGACATCGACAACCACCACGGTTACGTTGTCTGGTGCACCATGTTCCAGTGCTTCGTAGATCAATAGTTCGGTGGCCTCTTCGGCATCGACCGATTTGTTGGCCAGGATGCTCTCGATAATTTCTGGCGGAACCACGCCGCACAGGCCGTCGCTGCAGAGCATCCAACGGTCGCCAAGCTGAGCCTTATATGTTTCAGTGTCGATCTCGGGCTCGAGCTCAACGTCGCCAAGCACCCGCATCAGAACGTTGCGACGCGGGTGAGTCAGCGCCTCAGCGGGCGTGATGCGCCCGGTGTCGATGAGTCGCTGAACGAAGGTGTGGTCTTTCGAGATCTGCTTCAACTTGTTTTCGCTGACCAGGTAGATGCGAGAGTCGCCGATGTGAGCGGTGGTGATCAGATCGCCGGTGATGGCAATGCCGGAGAATGTCGTTCCCATTCCCTTGAGTTCGCTGTGCTCGACCACGGTCTCAGCGAGTTTGTGATTCGCCTCGATTAGCCCGGCAACCAGAGCAGCCTGCGCGGCCTCTGCGCTGTCGTAGTCACGATCATCCTTGGCAACTGACTGGGCCACAATTGCCGATGCGATGTCGCCACCGGCGTGACCACCCATGCCATCAGCTACAAAGAAGTAATTGAAGCCGGTGTAGCCCGAATCTTGATTCGACTTTCTGACTCGACCTATGTTCGAGGCGGCGAATGCCTTAGTGGTTACTGCCACGACTACGCTCGCAGTTCGAATGCGGTCTTGCCGATTCGAATTGGCGTGCCAATCTTCACAACTATTGGCGTTCCAACTCGATTGTCATCAACAAAAGTTCCGTTTGTTGAGTTCAGGTCTTGCAACATCCATTCGTTGTTGATCAAAACCAACTTGGCGTGGTGCGTGGATGCATACTCATCATTGATTACCAGGTCGCTATTTTCTGCGCGACCGATTGTGATTTCGCGACGATCGAGACGAATGCTCGTGCCCTTGCGCTCACCCTGAGTAATTTCGAGCCTGCTTGCAGTGACTCCACCAGCCTCGCTCGGCAGAGTCGAAACTATGGGTGCGGGTGCGGTCGGTAAAACCGGAGAAGAGACTTTGGTGGGCGCGTTCGCGCGCGTCACGCGAGAAACCACTTTTTGACCAAACAGGTCTGCTCGAATTACAGAAATGATGCTGAAGATGAAGATCCAGAGCACCACGAGAAACGCGATGCGAACAATGTAGAGCGCGAGATCACTCATTACTCACCTTGTTTGCCAGGATGCGGAACACGAAGTCTGTGCGTCCGGCAGAGATCACGTCGTCGTTCTTCAGGGGGCTTTCGCTCATCTGATGACCGTTGACCCGCGTTCCGTTGGTCGAACCCAGGTCGCGAACGCCAGCCTTGGCGCCATCCCAGAGCAGTTCGAAGTGCTTGCGGCTAAGGCCCTGGTCGTCGACCTGCAGGTCGGCGCTGGCGTCGCGGCCGACAGTGGTGCGGCCAGTGCGCAATTGCACCCGCTGGCCCGCAAATTCAACGCTTGGCACCCATTCGACCGCAATCTGCTGGGTTGCCGAGGCCACCTCAACCTGCCCCAGGGCCAGGCTGCTGTCCTCGATGAGCTTGATGTCCAGGGCGGCTCCAAACTGGAAGCCCTGCTTGCGGGCATGGCTCGCCGCCAGCGTGGTGAGCTCGTTGATCAGCGCAGAGCCAAGGGTGCGAAGCCGCTGGTAGTCGGCGGCAGAAAGCCTTACCGAGTAGGTGTTTGGGGCCAGGATGCGGTCGCGACTAACAACGGATGCCTTGGCATCCATCTCGCTTCGAATGTATGAGGAGATCTCGATGGGTTGAAGTTCGCTCTTGAAGGTCTTGCTGAACGCGCCAGTTACGACTCGCTCAAGACCCTTCTCAAACTTTTCTAGAAAGCCCACGCACACCTCGGTTTCACAAGAAGTTTATCTTTGGAGCAGCGAAACAGCGCCTAGCGCTAGACGGCTCGCCTTGCTAATCTCGTGTAGTTAGTTCTTTGCGCAAGTGGCGAAATGGCAGACGCGCTGGCTTCAGGTGTCAGTGCCTTCACGGGCGTGCGGGTTCAAGTCCCGCCTTGCGCACAAAGACCCCGAGTTTTCGGGGTCTTTTTTCTTTAAGGCTCCGAGTTGCCTGACAGCATCCTTGATAAACGCTGTTTCACAGGGTTCTGCTCAGGTTCGATTCATACCTTCATGGTGTCCCTGGATGAAAGGAACTGACATGGATAAGAAACTCGGAACCAAGATCGCCGCCGCCGGCGCTGGTCTCATTGCTGTGGCTGGCATCGCGATTGCATCGCCTTCGCTTGCCGCCACCCACTCGACCAGCTCTTCGAGCACCCCTTCTGCTACCGGCGCCCCTAGCTTTGGCAACGGCGGCGGTCAGGGCGACAACGACGGCGACGGACCACGCGGTGGCCACGGCCACGGCGACTTCGGCTTTGACGTCAACGCAACCCCGCAGACGGTTACCGTGAACGTGCCCAACGACGGCAAGACCTACATGCTGGTCGTCACCGAGGCCGCACCAACCCCACCGGCAAACTCGGGAACCAGCACTACCGCTCCGGCTCCTAAGGCTCACAGCGAGGCCATCGCCATTACCGGCACCGGCACTCAGACCGTGACCCTGCCTCCTGTGCACCCAGGGTCATTCACCTTGAAGCTCGTGGCAGTTACCGGATCGGCTGTCTCGGGCACCATCGGAACCGATGGCAAGCTCACCTCACCAATCACCGTTGGCTAGCCAGCGGAGCAACTTTCTTCATTGCAATCCCTCCTTAGTTGAGCAAAGGCCCCCGAGAAATCGGGGGCCTTTGTGCTTCAAGGGTTCGGGTTGCTGAAACGGCTAGTTAGCCGGCCTTGTTCATCGGCGCTAGCCGACCATATTCTTTGTGCGGCCTCGAGTGTGGCTGTCTTTGCAGTCGAGGTTCTCAGCCTTTGCCGCGCAAGCGTCGCAGAGCAAGACAAGATCTTTGCAGGCAGGGTTGGCACAGTTGCGGAACGAATTGGTTGCCCCGCCGCACGCCTCGCACTCGCCGATGACTTTGGCCTCGTCGCTGAAGTCCATCACCATGCGGTTGTCGAAGATGTAGAGCGAGCCCTCCCAGAGACCCTTGTCTTTGAATTGCTCACCGTAGCGAACGATGCCGCCCTGAATTTGGTAAACCTCTTTGAAGCCGCGGTTGATCATCACTGCAGAAAGAATTTCGCAGCGAATGCCGCCGGTGCAGTAGGTGACAATCGGCTTGTCTTTGAGGTGGTCGTACTTGCCGCTCTCGAGTTCGGCAACGAAGTCGTGAGTCGTGTCGACATCTGGAACCACAGCGTTCTTGAACTTGCCGATCTTTGCCTCAAAAGCATTGCGCCCATCGAAGAAGACGACATCGTCGCCGCGTTCGGCAACCAGCTGATTTACCTGTGCGGGCTTGAGGTGCTTGCCGCCATTGGTGACACCGTTCTTATCGACCAGAACCTCATCCGGGGTCTGGAAGGCGACAAGTTCTTTGCGGTTCTTGACGCTCAGTCGCGGAAACTCGTCGCCCGTGCCGTCAGACCATTTGAAGTCGATCTTGCCGAAGCCCGGGTATTCCTTGGTGGCTCGCACGTACTTCTTTAGGTCACTCATATTGCCGCCCAGGGTGCCGTTGATGCCGTGCTTTGACACCAGGATGCGCCCCTTCAGGCCCAACGCCTCGCAAAGGGTGCGCTGCCAGAGTTTGAGCGCCTCTGGGTCGGCGACAGGCGCGAAGCCGTAATAAAGAATGACTTTTTGGAGTTCCACGAAAAAAAGTTTAGCCTTGCCCTATGACTATCAAGCCAGGCCTAGACCTCCACACCTTCGACCAGAGCGTTCGCCCGCAGGATGACCTCTTCAAGCACACAAACGGAAAGTGGCTTGACGAGGTGCCGATCCCTGAAGACCAGGCCACCTATGGCTCGTTCATGATTCTTCGCGATCTCAGCGAAGAGCGCGTTCGCGAAATTCTCGAAGAGGCAGCGGCAAATCCGCAACCTGGAGTCAGCCAAAAGATTGGTGACATGTACGGTTCGTTCTTGGATGAGTCGCAGGTGAACGCACTCGGCGGCAAACCCATCCAAGCCGACCTTGAGCGCATTGCTGCGATCACTAACCTTGGCGATCTCACCAAGCTGATTGGCGAACTTTCGGTGCAGGGTATCGACTCGGTGTTCGGCATGTATGTCAACAACGACCCGGGTAACCCAGAGCGTTACCTCGTCAACATTTACCAGGGCGGCCTCGGCTTGCCAGATGAGTCTTACTACCGCGAAGAGAAGTACGCAGAGTTCCGCGAGTCATATGTTCCATACATCACCAAGATGTTCGAACTTGCAGGTTGGAGCGCCGGCGATGCTGCGGCTGCGGCGAAGCACGTTTACGAATTTGAGAGCACTCTGGCCAAGCACCACTGGAACGTCGTTGACTCACGCGACGCCGAGAAGACATACAACCTTCGCGCGTTCGATGCGTTGAAGAAACTCAGCGGGCAATTCGACTGGTCGCAGTGGTTGGCAGGCGCGAAACTTGAGCAGCGCATCCTTGATGAGGTCGTTGTCATGATGCCGTCGTTCTTGGAGGGGCTCGACTCGGTTTACAACCACGACAACCTTGCCGCCGTGAAACTCTGGTTGCAGTTCAACGTGATCAACCAGATGGCACCATATTTGAGCGATGACTTTGTGAACACTCGTTTCGATTTCTATGGCAAGAAGCTCACCGGTCAACCACAGTTGCGAGCACGCTGGAAGCGCGCGGTGCAGGCGGTCGAAGGGGCACTCGGCGAGGCCGTCGGCGAGATTTACGTGCAGAAGTACTTTCCACCTGCCGCCAAGGCGCGCATGGATGGTCTGGTCGCCAACCTGATTGACGCATACCGCGACAGCATTCTTGACCTTGACTGGATGGGCGAGGAGACCAAGCGCAAGGCGCTGGTGAAGCTCGAGAAGTTCACCCCGAAGATCGGCTACCCGGTCAAGTGGCGCGATTACTCGACCCTCGAGATCGATCGCAACGACCTGGTAGGCAACATCCGCCGCGTTGCTGCCTTCCAGACCGCTCGCGAGGTTGCCAAGATTGGCTCGCCGATTGACCGCGATGAGTGGTTCATGACCCCGCAGACGGTCAACGCCTATTACAACCCGGGCTTCAACGAAATCGTGTTCCCGGCTTCGATTCTGCAGCCGCCATTCTTCAGCTTGGATGCGGATGACGCAGTGAACTACGGCGCAATTGGCGCGGTCATCGGTCACGAGATTGGTCACGGCTTTGATGACCAGGGGTCGAAGTATGACGGCGATGGTGCGCTGATTTCGTGGTGGACTGACGCTGACCGCGAGGCCTTCGAGAAGCGCACCGGTTCGCTGATTGCTCAGTACAACGAGCTATCGCCGGCACAGCTCTCTGACGACTACAAGGTAAATGGTGAACTCACCATCGGTGAGAACATCGGCGACCTCGGTGGCCTGTCGATTGCCTACAAGGCGTACATCAAATCGCTAGGCGGAGCTGAGGCACCAGTCATCGATGGCTACACCGGACCGCAGCGCTTCTTCCTGTCTTGGGGTCAGGCCTGGCGCGGAAAGGGTCGCGACGAGATTGTCATTCAGCGACTCGCCACCGACCCGCACTCACCAAACGAATTCCGCTGCAACCAGATCGTTCGCAACATCCACGCCTTCTATGAGGCGTTTGATGTGACCGAGAACGATGCTGCTTGGTTGGCTGAAGAGCACCGCGTCACCATCTGGTAATCGCAAACTATTTACTGAGGTAGACGATGAATCTTTGGTGGCGCCTGTTTTGGGAGACAATCACCTGGCGTTTTCGCACTAAGAAAGAAATCGGCGATCTCGGTGTTCGCACATTTCGAGTGTGGCCAACCGATCTAGACATCTTTGCGCACATGAACAATGGTGTGTTCGTGCAACTGCTCGACCTCGGTCGCTACGACCTATCACTGCGTTCGCACGCCTGGCAACGCTGGAAGAAGCAGGGCTGGTATGCGGTTGTTGTTGCAGAAAACATCACGTTCAGAAAATCACTCATGCCATGGATGACCTTCCAGCTTGAAACCAAACTTGTCGGCTGGGATAGCGAGGCCTTCTACTTCGAGCAGCGCTTCACTGCTCGCGGCGAGATTTATGCAAAGGCGATCGTGCGCATTCGCTTCTTGAAGCGTGCGGGTGGCTCGGTGAAGACCGCCGAGGTGTTTGCAAGTAAGCCTTGGGTCGGCCCGGAGCCGGTGCTGCCAAAGTGGGTTAGCGACTGGGCAAAAGCCTCGCTGCTGCCACGCCTGCATGAAGACGCAACCTCGACCTGGAACTAGCCGCTGGCTGAAGCCCAGCAGCTACTTGGCAAGCAGGGCTTGGAATCCAGGCGTCGCAGCCAGTTGCCCATCGGCAAGCACGGCAAGTGCCTCGATGTCTTGTTGCGCGTGAAGGCGCCGCATTGAGTCGATGCCTTCCGCATAGGCTGCAGTTGCCCAAATATCGG
The DNA here is from genome assembly GCA_903909605.1 of uncultured Micrococcales bacterium. GTDB lineage: Bacteria > Actinomycetota > Actinomycetes > Actinomycetales > Microbacteriaceae > Rhodoluna. Next base: position 73,863 of record CAIVWH010000023.1, read on the forward strand.
CGGTAACGATGTCTCTGGCAATCACGGTGATCTGTTGCAGGGCCTTCGCCGGATCGAGCTCGGGGTTCTTAGGGTTCCAGATGTGCGAGCCGCGCTCTGCTGATCCACTGGTTGCAACTCCGCGATACACGGTGCCTCGCAAGTCAATCACGGCAAGTGCGCCAGAGTCCTCACTCGCAATTGAAACGGGCTTGGAAATTCCGACTCGCCACGACTCTTCGTCGGTGGTTCCATCGGCAATAAAAACATCTCCACCGGCATTCAGCGTGAAGTCATCGATGCCATCAGCAACCATCGAATCGGCGGCCCGTTTTGCCGCCCAAGACTTAACCAGTCCACTCGGGTCAAAGGTGTTCTGCGGGGTGAACGCGCAGAACCAACCACCGGTGAGTTTCTGGAGGCGTTCGCACTCATCCCAGATTTCGGCAACTATGTGAGGCAACTTGTCTAGCGAGGTTTTGCCGGCGGCTAATTGCGAAACAGGCGAATCTGGTTTGTACAGCGAGAAGGTCTCGTCGGCCTCGTGCATGATTGCGCAGGCCGCTTCGATTGCCGAGTTAGTAGCGGTCGATTCCAGGCGGCTGATGCCGCGAAAGCTAAAGCCCGTGCCCATTGCAAGCTCAATATGATCGAATCGATTCACAGGGCTCGCTTCCGCTCGGGTGTTCGGCTACTAATCTCAGAGCTTCGAGATTGCGCTATCCAGGGCCTGCTTGAAAGCGCTGGTGGTATAGGTCGCGCCACTGAGGTTACCGAAGTTGCTGCCGTTGGCAGTAATCGCATCGGTGACCAGGTAGCTAAATGCTTGGTCGCGGCCGGCAGATGCCTGAGCCTGGATGAGATTTACCGCGGTGATCTTTCCGTTCGCCTTCGTGACAGAAACCTGCACCGTGCCGAAGCGGTAACTGATTGCATCACCGGTAGCGGTTTTGGCTGCGCCGCTGGCCGAGCCAGAGTTGCTTGTTCCCGAGTTGCTGGTTGAGCCGGCCCCTGCGGCGGTGTTGCCGGCAGCCGAGCTTGCGGTTGGGGTGTTGTGGTTCAAGAGGCCGATGGCTCCAGCGGCACTCAGGCCGAGCAGAGCAACCGCCTGCAACACTCCACGCGACTTGCGTGGTTTGATCGCGTTGACGGTCTTTACTTCGCGGCTAGAACTTTGCAAGAGCTGACTCCAATGATTGTTTGAATGCGTTTGTTGTGTAGGTTGCGCCACTCAGGTTTGCGAAGTTGGCGCTGTTTGCCGCCACCGCATACTGAATGAGGTATGGGAATGCTGCATCGCGGCCGTGACTCGCGTTTGCCTGCAGCATTGTGATGTTGGTGATTTTGCCGTTTGCCTTGGTCACCGACACCTGAACCACGCCGAAGCCCGACTCAACTGGGCTTCCGCTCTTGGTCACGCTTGCGGCACCGGTCGTGTCTGTGGTTGAACCAGTCGTGCCCGAAGCCGAACCAGAGTTTGTCGAACTGCTCGATGTGTCCGAACCGTTTGATGAGCTAGAACCGGTCGAGGTGCTACTTGAAGAGCCACTAGCTGAAGTCTTAGTGCTGTGCTTAGTAGCGCTCTTGCTTGGAGTTGGCGACGACTGCGACCCTGACGAACTTGAGCCGGGGTTAGTGGTTTCGCTTCCAGCGCTGGTTGCTGAGCTGCCAGAGTTCGACGAGTTGATCGGAGCTGGGGCAGCGAAGCCACCGCTGGAAACTGCAGTGGCCGACTGGCCCAGGTACCAGGATGCGCCGAGCACACCAAGAGTGATGACTCCGATTGTCGATTTGGTTGACTGTCTCACCAGGCAAACTCCTCTGCGTGAATCAATCGGTCTTCGGTACCAATTTCCTTCAGCGTCTTGATGACCGAGTGGGTCCACTGGGTGGGGCCACAAATGTAGACATCGCTGTTGCGAATGTCAGGCGCCATGTATTCAAAGCGCTCGCGGTCGGTACGGCGGTGCTCATCCACGTTCATCCATGAAGTGCCGATGCCACGTTTGCCATCAAGGATGTGCAGGTAGAAACCGCGGCGGCGAGCAATCTCGCGAACCTCATCGAGCAGCGATGCGTCGCCCTGATCGCGCAAGCGGTAGACGATGGTGACGTCGCCAGGGCGAGCGGCCATCGACTCTGCAAGCGCGCGGATTGGCGGAATGCCAATTCCGGCGGCCATCAGAACGACCTTCTCCTTGGTGCGACGGTCTTCGGTGAATACGCCGTATGGCCCTTCGAGCATCACGCGCGTGCCAGCTTTGAGGTGCTGCATCATCGCGGTGTCATCGCCGCGGTTGCCAATCGTGAAGCGCACAAAGTTTTCGTTTGGCGCAGCCGAGATTGAGAATGGGTGAGGCCTCCACCACTGTGATGGCGTCATGATGCGAAGCATGTAGAACTGACCTGCTTCACCTCCGAGAGTTGCAACCTTGCGGCCGGTCACATAAACCGAAACGGTGTCACTCGACTCGCGAACTACACCGGCGACTCGCACCGACGCGCGCATCGAGCGAAGCACAGGTCGTGCGACTCGGTACCACACGACGTTCACGAGAACGAAAAGATAGAACGCGATCCAGTAGACCTGCGCGATTGGCTTACCGGCGATGTCGTTGCCGGTTGAAAACTGGTGGGGTACTGCGGCAAGCACAGAACCATACGACAAAACGTGGATGAGGTACCAGGCTTCATAGCTGATTGCCTTGCGTGCAAAGTTCAGCGAGGTAACGACCACTGCAACCATTAGCGCCAGTGCGAAGGTTCCGAACAACAAGTCTTGAATCTGCAGCATTGCAAAGAATTCACTGACCACGTTCTTGCCATCGCCGATCGCATACTGCAGCACCGATGAGAAAAAGTGCGCGAGCACCAGGTAAAGAATTGGCTTGCCAAGTTTTTTGTGAGCGACGGTTGCCTTGTCTTGACCGTAGTAGTGGTCAATCCAAGGAATTCGCGAGACCAGAAGAATGTCGATCAGCAGTAGGTCGGTAGCCACGAGTGCCGTCAGGCGATCGATTGCGCTGGTGATGTTGAGGGCGCTGCTCAGGTCTTTGGCGCCACCATCGATGAAGAAGATTGCGGTAACGAAAACCACGGTGGCCCAGGCAAGTGCCTCGATGATGTCCTGGCCGCGCTTGAGCTCGTTCCATTTGCGAACACCAAGGCGAATGCTGGTCTTGGGCTTGACCAAGATCAGTGGGCGCTTTGTGGTGGTTTGTTCCATGCCTAGAGTCTGTTTAGCGTGCTTGGCAGAAGTCTGGGAACAAGCCGTAAGACCTCTGGGAGTCTGGGAGTTCTCGGGGTGGAGCTAGGGTGAAGCCATGACAACACTGCCGTTGACCCGATCCTTCAAGGATACCCAGGGTGTCGAGATCACCGTATTCGAGTGGCCCGTGGCCCAGCCGCGTGCGGTCGTGCAGCTGGTGCACGGGCTTGGCGAGCATTCGCGGCGCTACGACCACGTGGCCGCCGCCCTGAACCGGGCTGGTTTCTCGGTTTACTCGGATGACCATCGAGGTCACGGTCAAACCGGCAAAGCCATGATTAGCGCGGGCATTACCAGCAAGCTAGGACCCCTCGGCCCCGGCGGCATGAGCGCAACCATGGCCGAGGTGCACCAGCTGACCGAACTGATTCGGGCCGAGAATCCGGCCACCCCGATCATCCTGTTTGGGCACTCGCTCGGGGCGATGATGGCCCAGCGCCTGATCAATCGCCACCCGAGCGAATACTTCGGCGCAATTCTTAGCGGCTCGACCCTGCTGCTGCCCGGCGTAGTTCCGAGCGACGGCTTCAACAAACGCTGGGATGCCACCCCAGGCGGAAGCGGCAAGGAGTGGCTGTCGAGCGACCACCGCGTGGGCCACGCCTTCATGAGTGACCCGCTTTGTTTCCCAGATTCGGCAGCGAAGGCATTTGGTCTGGTGAACGCATCCAAGATTCTTGGCTTGCCCAGCCGGAAGCTCAGAAGCGACATGCCAATTTTGATTTTTGCCGGAAGTGAAGACCCGCTTGGCGCAGAGCGCGGCAACAAGATGTTGCTAAATGCTTATCGCCGTGCGGGGGTGCAAGACGTGACGCTGATCGTTTATGAAGGTATGCGGCACGAGGCGCTAAATGAGATTAAAAGTGAAAAGGTCTTGGCCGATGTGATCGGCTGGATCAATCAGTCGCTTGAGGCCTAGGCCTGCTTGGGCTTGGTTAGGCCTGCTTGGGCTTCCACTGGCAGGCGGCAATGGCATCTTCGATCGGGTTCAGCAGCAGGTCCTGAGTCTCGGGGTGCTTCTCCATGTATTTGACGACGTAGCTGCAAACCGGCACGACCTTTTCGCTGCGGTTTTCGCGCACATCCTGGAGGGTTGCGTTCATCAAGATCGCGGCTAGGTTCTTGCCCTGCTGGGCGGGGTCGACCTCGGTGTGCACGAAGTGAATCTCACCGGGGCGCAGGCTGTAGTCGGCGTGGCCAACCTTTTCGCCGTCGAGCCAGATCTCGTAGCGGTGCTGCTCTGCGTTGTGAATGACCTTGGTGTCCATGCTGTTAATCTCTTTCTGTGCCAGCAAATGCGATGCCTAATCGCCTCTACTTCGGGGATAACCTGACGCATCTGCAGTCTATTGCTGACGGTTCGGCCCAACTGGTTTACATCGACCCACCGTTCAACACCGGCCGCAAGCAGCAGCGTGGAGCCTCGACCACGCGCAGGGTCGAGGGCGGCGGCCGGGTTGGTTTCAAGGGGCAAAACTACGAGGTCATTCGAACCACGGTTCTGAGCTACGACGACGAGTTCGCCGACTACTGGAGTTTTCTCGAGCCTCGCCTCGAAGAGGCCTGGCGCATCCTTGGGCAAACCGGAACGCTCTATCTTCACCTCGACTATCGCGAGGCGCACTATGCCAAGGTTTTGCTCGACGCACTTTTCGGCCGTGAGTGTTTTCTAAACGAAATCATTTGGGCATACGACTATGGCGGCAAGGCGAAGAATCGTTGGCCGTCAAAGCACGACACCATTCTGGTTTACGTCAAGGATGCGAAGCACTACTACTTCGATAGCAGCAGTGTCGATCGAGAGCCATACATGGCGCCGGGTTTGGTTACACCAGAAAAAGTTGAGCTCGGCAAATTGCCAACCGACGTTTGGTGGCACACGATTGTTTCGCCAACCGGCAAAGAGAAGACTGGCTATCCGACGCAAAAGCCGGAGGGGATTTTGCGCAGAATCATTCAGGCGTCTTCGCGCGAAGGCGACCTGGTTGTCGACTTCTTTGCAGGTTCGGGAACAACGGGAGCGGTGGCCGCAAAGCTTCGACGTCGGTTTGCCCTGATTGATCAGAACGCCGAGTCGATCGCCGTGATCAAAGAGCGCTTGGAGCGCGACGGCGTCGAATTCGAATTCGTGTCGAACTAAGCGCGACCACGGCGAACACCAACAGAATCAACAGCGCCGCTGCGGCCATGGCCATCGAATAGTTCTGTTCACCCGGGCGAGAGATGAGTCGGTAGAGCACAACCGGCAAGGTGGCCTGATCGCCAAAACTCAGCAGCGAGGCGGCTCCGAATTCACCAAGCGAGACCAGCAGCGCGAAGGCCGCCGAGTTGCGAATGGCAGTGGCGATCAGCGGGGCCTCGATGTGTCGCCAAATCTGCCAGCTGCCAGCCCCCGCGTTTGCGGCAGCCTCGGCCAGGTCGGCCGGGATGCCGGCATAGGCCGCGGCAACCTGCCGCACCACCAGTGGCGTTGCCAGAATCGCCTGAACCAGCGGGATGACCATCCATGAAGAGCGCAGCGGCAGCGGCCCCGAGCCGAAGCTGACCAGATAGCCAAAGCCCAGCATCACGCTTGAGACTCCGAGCGGCAGTAGCCAGAGCGACTGCAACCAGCCTCGCCCAGCGCAGAGTCGGGCCACCAGGGAGCCGAGCGTGGTGGCAATCACGGCGGCGATTGCGGCGTTACGCAGTGAGTTGCCAATCGCCTGCCACACGCTGATGTCGAGAAGCCCCCGGCTGCCGAGGGTCGACAGGTTGGCTAGAGCATTCGCGTTCAACCCGCGCAGCAGAATCGCTGCGAGTGGAATTACAAAAAACGCGATCAAAAACCCACTTGCGAGAATTGCCGCGAGGGCCGGTGCTCGTCGCGCAACTCGCGTTTCGATTTCGATTGCCGGCTCAGCTTGTCGCGAGGAAAGCCCAAAGGCGATCAGGGTGATGAGCGTCTGAACAATTGCCAAAGCACTTGCCGTGTTGAAGTCGAGCCGCTGGTTCAATGCAAAGTAAGTCTCGGTTTCTATCGACTGGAACTTTGGCGAACCAAACACGAGAACGATTCCAAAACTTGTTGCACAGTATAAGAACACGAGAGCAGCGGCAGAACTAATCGCGTGACGCAACATTGGCAGGTGCACTCTGGTGATAGTCGTGAAAGTGCTGGCCCCATCCAAGGCGGCAGCATCATCCAAGTTGAAATCGATGGTACGCCAAACGCTACCGACAATGCGAATCACAAGCGACAGGTTCAAAAACAAATTCGCGATGACAATTGCAATCGGGGCAGGCAGAATTCGAATTGGCTGCAGCGCAATCACCACGATGATGGTTGGCAAGACAAACGGAATGACAAGAAAATTGCGAAGCACGCTGGCGCCGAAAAACCTGCGGCGATACACCAGGTAGGCAAGCGGCACGCCGATCAATAGGGCCAACAACACGGATGCGATTGCCTGGACCAAAGTGAACCAAATCGCCGCCTGCACCTCAGGGGTAGCCAAAACGCTCAGGGTGTTGGAGTTCAACCCGCGAATCAGGATCGAACCGAGTGGCAGGTAGAACAGCACTGCGATGAACAGTGCCGGGGCGCTCCACAGGGCAAGGCGACTGGCCCAACCCCTTCGGTTTAGCCGAAGATGGCGGTCCATGCCTTTAGCCAGGTTGCCCGGTTGGCGTTCACATCCAAGTTGCCACCGAGCGGCAGTTTGGCGGCCGGGGCGAACTGGGCCCAGCGCTCGGGCAGCTTGGTCGAGGTGACAATCGGGTACATGTACATCGCCTCAGGGATTGCCTGCTGAACCTCGTCGCTGAGCAGAAACTGAACGAACTTGGCGGCATCGGCACGGTGGCTCGAACCGGCGAGGACTCCGGCATATTCGGTTTGGCGATAGCAACCTGATAGCACCGCGGCAGTTTGACTCTGGCCATCGGCGCGAACTTCATCGGCCGGCGAAGACGAGTAGCTCAGCACGATTGGGTAGGCACCCTTACCTGACGACCCGCTGAAGTCGGTGTAGTAGGCGTCTTCCCAGCCGGAGTCGATCTTCACGTTGTTGTTCTTGAGCGCGTTCCAGTATGACTGCCAGCCGTTCGCCCCGAAGCGCGCAACCGTGGCTGCCAGGAATGCAAGACCGGTTGAAGAGTCATTCGGATTCTCGAGAACGGTCAGGCCACTGAACTCTGGCTTGGTCAAGTCATCGATTGACGTTGGCACCTTTTGCTCGTGAGTCGAGAACCAAGTCTTGTCATAGTTGAGGCAGACATCGCCAAAGTCGATTGCGGTTAGCGAACCGTCAATGAGCTTGTTCGCGTATGCGACTCCGGCAAAGGTGTTATCGATCCCATAAACGGCATCGGCGATCGGTGAGTCTTTGGTCAGTACAAGTTTGTTGGTCATCGTGCCGACGTCGCCGGCCTTAATCAAATCGACAGTGATTCCGGTTTGCTTATAAAAATCGTTGAGCAGGCTCTTTGAAACAACCACGCTGTCGTGCACGACAACAGTGATTTCGTGAGTCGGCTTGGATGCGCATCCCGTGAGTGAAATTGCGCCGATTGCGATTGTGGCCATCAGTGCAGCTGCGCGTGAAAACTTGCGCGAAATTGAATTAGTCATTTTTCCTTCCTTCGCTGGCATTACCCAAATCAGGTTTGACGGTCGAAGCCTTTAGGCTTCCTCTCAGATCGGTGACACCGAACTCCCGTGTGCTTCAAGGATAAAACAAAACCCCGCCGAAACCGACGGGGTTTTGTTCTAAGCGACTTCTAGTGCGCTGCGGCTGCGGCTGCGGCCTCGGCGCTTGCCGAAGTGTTTCGCAGTGCCGGAGCCTTCACGAAGAACGACATCACGAAGCCAACCGCGACCACGACTGCGGCCCAGGTGAACACGGTCGAAGCAGACGAAGCGAAGCCATCCAAGAAAGGCTGGGCTAGGCGCTTGTCGATGTGAGTCAAGAACGACGAGTCGGTCTTGATCTTGTCGCCGAGGCCAGCGGCCGCGCCGCTGCCAGGCTGCATCGCCTTGAGAATCTCTTGGTTTGCAGGGTCTGCAAGCACCTTGGGGTCGGTCACCGCGGCCTTGATTCCAGCTACGTTGGCTGGGTTCTTGAACGCGTTACCGATGTTGGTGCCGAGGCTGTTGAACAGAATCGAGACGAACACGGCGACTCCGAGGGTTCCACCCATCTGACGGAAGAAGGTCGCAGACGAAGTTGCGACACCAACCTCCGATGCGGGCACCGAGCCCTGGCTGAGCAGAGTCAGGGTCTGCATCAACTGGCCGAGACCAAGACCGATGATTACCATGCCGATTGCAACCCACCAGTAAGGCTGGTTTGCGCTGTAGCCAATCATGTAGACGTAGCCGACCAAGAACATGCCGGTTCCGATCGTCAGGAAGATGCGGTACTTGCCGGTCTTGCGGGTGTACTGACCCGAGATCACGGTTGCAACCATCAGGCCGAGAACCATCGGCAGCATCATGAAGCCAGACTGGGTCGGGGTTGCGCCATCCACGATCTGAAGAATCAGTGGCAGCGTCATCATTCCACCGAACATTCCAACACCGACAATTACGCCGAGGATGGTCGACATCGTGAATCCCCTGGACTTGAACAAGTTGAGTGGCAACAGCGCTTCGTGCTTAGCTGCGCGCTCAGCCATGATGAAGGCGATGATTCCAACGCCACCGATTACATACATGCTGATTGAGCTAGCCGAGCCCCAGCCCCAGCCCTGACCGTTTTCTGCAACGACGAGCAATGGAACAACTGCCATGACGATAGTGATTGCGCCCCAGTAGTCGATGCGGTGCTTCTTCGGAGTGTGAGGAACGTGCAAGAAGGTGTAGACCATGAACAGTGCAACTGCACCGATTGGCAGGTTGATCAAGAACACCCAACGCCATCCGTTGATCCAGAGAATCTGCGGTGCGCTTGCGAAAAGACCGCCGATAACCGGGCCAAGAACAGACGAGGTGCCGAAGACGCCAAGGAACATGCCCTGGTAGCGTGCGCGCTCGCGAGGAGGAACGATGTCGGCAAGCACGGTGATTGCAAGCGAGAACAAACCACCGGCGCCGAGGCCCTGCACTGCGCGGAATGCAGCGAGCTGCCACATGTCTGCCGCGAAGCCACAGAGTAGCGATCCGAACAAGAAGATTGAGATCGCGAAGATGAACAGGCGACGACGACCGAAAATGTCGCCGAGCTTGCCGTAGATAGGGGTGGTCACTGTCGAGGTGATCAGGTACATGGTGGTTACCCAAGCCTGCAACTCGAGACCCTTCAGGTCGTCTGCGATGGTTCGCATTGCCGAACCGACGACGCTCTGGTCGAGTGCCGAGAGGAACATGCCTGACATCAGGCCAACCAGAACCAGCAGGATCTGACGGTGAGTCATCTCACCGGTGTGTGCAGCCATCTCTTTTGCTGCCGAAGATTTTTCGCGTGCCAACAGGGGCCTCTACTTTCGGGGTTTGCTTATATGCCTGACTTAGGCTTGAGCCGTGTTCCAGCCTAGACGCCAAAGTCCTTCAGAGGAATGTAAGCCTGTCAGAAACCGGTTTATTCCCCTGACTCTGGTCACTTTCTTTGGCCTTACATCTTTATTAGGCACATTTATGGTGATTCCGGCCCAGGCATCAGGCCAGGCGCCAATCGCGACCCCAACCCCTGGAGCCTCGACCCCGATCGTTTGCGGTGTCAATTGCCCCTACCCGTATGACTATGACTCGGCCGCCTCACCCCAGGTCGTGGTCAACAAGGCCCGCCCGCTGAACCCGTTGACCTACAAGCCCGTGCTAGACAAGTGGCTGCCACTTGCCGTGCCAGCGGCCAGCGGCTATCGAGCAGTCAAGAAGGCGATGGCCGATGCCGGCGTCGGCACGCTTTGCCTCAACAGCGGTTACCGCAGCTTCGCAACCCAGACCAGCACGTATAACCGAGACCTCTCGCGTTACGGCAAGACCGTGGCCGAGCATCTGGCCGCGCATCCTGGTTACAGCGAACATCAAACCGGTCTGGCAATCGATGTTTCGACAACGGCGCTCGGATGCAAGATCACCAACTTTGGCGCAACAAAAGCGGCGAACTGGTTGGCTGCGAATGTTTACAAATATGGATTCATCATTCGCTATCCGGCAGGGAAGACCGCATACACGGGGTATCAGTACGAACCGTGGCACATCCGATTTGTTGGCGTCGATATTTCGGTTGCCATGCACAACGCCGGCGAGGTTGTGCTAGAAAAATTCTTTGGTTTGCCAGCCGCGCCAAGTTACACAAAATAGTCGCGCTCGCGGCATTTCGCTTGCGAATCGGTCGCGTTTTAGAAGCGCCGAGTTAACCGAGTGCTTTGTCGACAAGTTCCTTGGCGGCAACTTGAACTTCGCGCAGATGAGTCGCGCCCCTAAACGATTCGCCGTAAATCTTGTAGACGTTTTCGGTGCCAGATGGGCGAGCGGCAAACCACGCAGATTCAGTGACCACCTTTAGACCACCGAGAGCAGCGCCGTTGCCAGGTGCGTGGGTGAGAATCTCTTTGATTGGTTCGCCTGCGAGTTCGCTTGCGGTGACCGCATCGGCCGAGAGTCTTGCCAACTTGCTCTTTTGCTCGAGTGTTGCAGGGGCATCGATGCGCTCATAGGCAGGCGCCCCAAATTTCTCGGTGAGCAAACCGTACTGCTGGCTCGGGGTCTTGCCGGTCACCGCAGTTATCTCGCTGGCAAGCAACGCAAGGATGAGGCCATCCTTGTCGGTTGACCAAGCCTGACCGTTGGTGCGCAGGAACGAGGCGCCGGCTGACTCTTCGCCACCGAAGCCGACCGAGGCGTCGATGAGCCCTGGCACGAACCACTTGAAACCAACAGGAACCTCAATCAACTTGCGGCCTAGAGCGCTAACCACGTGGTTGATCATCGAAGACGAGACCATGGTCTTGCCCACCGCGGCCCTCGGCGACCAGCCTTCGCGGTTGCGATACAGGTAGTCGATGCTCACCGCCAAGAAGTGATTCGGGTTCATCAGCCCGTGGTCGCGAGTGACGATGCCGTGGCGGTCGGCGTCGGCGTCGTTTCCGGTCGAGATGTCGTAGCGGTCGCGGTCTTCGATGAGCGATGCCATCGCAAAGGGCGATGAGCAGTCCATGCGAATCTTGCCATCCCAGTCGAGGGTCATGAAACCAAACTGGTAGTCGACGTTTGGGTTGAGCACAGTGAGCTTTAGGTTGTAGCGTGAACCGATTTCGCCCCAGTAGTCAACCGACGCGCCACCCATTGGGTCTGCACCGATAGTCACGTTGCTGCCTGCAATCGCATCCATGTTGATCACATCACCGAGTTGCGAAATGTAGTTCTCGCGAAAATCGAATTTGCCGGCATTGGCATTCGCGCGTTTCACCTCGCGCATTCCGCCAAGGATGATTTCATTCGCACGTGCCGCAATCCAGTTGGTTGCATCCGAGTCTGCTGGGCCACCGTGCGGCGGGTTGTATTTGAAGCCACCATCTGTCGGTGGATTGTGCGATGGCGTTATGACTAGCCCATCGGCAAGTTGCGCGCCGCCGGGCTCGAGCTTCGCGTTGTGATTGATGATTGCAACCGACACTGCTGGGGTCGGTGTGTAGCCATCAAGTTGATCGATGAGCGCGTGCACGCCGTTGCCGGCGAGCACCTCGAGTGCCGTTTCTTGCGCGGGGCCCGAAAGCGCGTGAGTGTCTTTGCCAACAAAGATCGGGCCGTGAATGTTTTCGTGGCGACGGTATTCGACAATCGCTTGAGTGATGGCAGCAATGTGGTCTTCGTTGAATGAGCCGTTCAACGGGGCGCCGCGGTGACCGCTGGTGCCGAACGCAACCTTTTGCTCGAACTGGGTGACATCGGGCTTGATGTCGTAGTAGGCGTCGATGAGTTTGCTGACATCCGTCAGATCACTTGGTTGCGCCTTTTGCCCAGCTCGCTCTGTCATGTAGCAATTTTCACCATTAACCTTTATCTATGCCAAAGAAATCAGGTAACGGTTCGGTCAAGCGGGTTTACGCATACTTAGGCCCGATCGGCACGTTCACCGAGTTGGCTCTCGGTCAGGTTGTCGAAGCCAAGGGGCAAACTCACCGCCCGGTCAACAACGTTCAAGAGGCAATCGACCTGGTGCTTTCAAAGAAGGCCCAGCGGGCGATCATCCCGGTTGAAAACTCGATTGAGGGCGGCGTTTCGGCAACCTTGGATGCCCTTGCCGCCACTGACAATGTGCGCATCTATGGCGAATACCTGGTGCCGATTTCGTTCAACCTGGTTGCCGCAAAGGGCGTGACCCTCAAGGATGTTCGCACCGTGGCCACCCACCCGGTTGCCTACGCCCAGACCCGCAAGTGGCTGGCTGCCAACTTGCCGAAGCATCGCCATCTGCCCGCCACGTCGACCGCCGCCGCCGCGGCCGACCTGCTCGATGGCTCGACCGCCGAAGCTGCGGTTGCCGCCTCGACCATCACCGACCACTACGACCTAAAGGTCTTGGCTCGCAACATCGGCGACAACAAGCACGCGCAGACGCGCTTCATTCAGATTGGCCTTGCCAGTTCGGTGCCGCAGCGTACAGGTCGCGACAAAACCTCGGTCATCGTCGAGTTGCCAAATGACCGTCCGGGCGCTCTTCTCGAAATGCTCGAGCAGTTCGCAGCTCGCGGCGTGAATCTTTCTCGAATCGAGTCGCGTCCGATCGGCGATCGCATGGGGCGCTACCGCTTCAACATCGATGTCGAAGGTCACCTGCATGACGAAGCCGTTGCCGAGGCGCTGAAGGGCCTGCACCGCTTTAGTCCGCGCGTTGTCTTTCTTGGTTCATACCCTCGTGCCGACAAAGAGCAATCGATTCACCGCGGAAACAATTCGAACCCAGAATTTGACGCGGCCGAAGCTTGGCTAAAGAAGCTGCGCTAGCTTCGAATCAACACCGCGCGCGGTCGAACTTCAAACTCAACTTCTGCAATAACCCCAACCGCATCGCCATCGAGTTGCAACTCAACCGGTTCATCCGGGCTAATCCAAATTTTTTTGCCCGCCATGTTTTCCAAGGTCTTCACATCGGCAGTCGCATCCAAGAGTTTTCGACCAATGCGTGAAACTCGCACCACGTTATTTCCGATGGTCACCCTCGACCAAAGGTCAATCCACTGCCAAAAATGAAATGGGCCAATCGCCGCAACATCCAGCACACCATCATCCATCGCGGCATCCGGCATCATCGATAGCCGGCCTGGCAACCAACCGACGTTACCGACAAGCAGCGTCACCACACGAACGCTGCGAGCCTCGCGCGAATCTACCTGCACAAGCATTCGTTGATACTTCAACGGGATGGCCTTCAAGCCAGTCTCGACATATGCAATCCAACCGAGGCGGCGCTTTTTCGCCGGGTCTGTGTTGAGCATGATCTTCGCATCGAGGCCGAGCCCGGCCATCACGGCAAACAGGCGCTCGTCTCGTGTTCCGTCTTGGTGAATGATGCGGGCGATGCCCAGGTCAATCGGATGGGCGATACCCGAAATCGCACGTCGAACCTGTGTGGTTAGCGAATTTAGCTCGACGCCTAGGTTGCGCGCAAGAACGTTTCCGGTGCCAGATGGAATCACACCAACCGAAGCCTGCGAGCCAGAGCGCGCAACGGCTTCGAGCACCTCGCGAATCGTGCCGTCGCCACCGGCCACCAAAATGTGCGTCGACTTCTTGGCAATCGCATCCAGGGCCTGCTTTGCACCGGTGTTCTTGACATCGGTCTTCAGCCAGAGTGTTGTTTTGAAATCAGTACCTGCGGTTGCAGCATCAACTGCTTTGCGAAGTTTGGGCAGGTTCACCTTGTCTGGGTAGAAGATAACGGCTGCCTGAGCAGTAGTTTTTGCCACGTAGCCTCCCAAAATAAGTTCTCACCAAGGAACATTTATCTCGGCAACGCCCCTTCTATATGCAAATCTAGAGGTGAAAGGGGTTTCCATGCCAAGTGCTCGTCGCCTGTTAGTTGTCGAAGACAACGCCTTTATGCGCACCCTGATCACCGACCTTCTCGAAAAAGAAGGCTTCGAAACCGCCACTGCCGAAACCGCTGCAGACGCGGTCAAGGTCGCCGCTGCATTCGACCCGGATGCGGCCATCCTGGATGTGGAACTCGGCCACGGACCAAATGGCTTTGATCTCGCCAGAATCTTGCGCCAGGACACTCCAGAGCTGGGTTTGGTTTTTCTAACCAACATCCCTGAACCAAAAACCATCGGTGTTGACAACAAGATTGTTCCGAAAGACGCTGCCTACCTGGTCAAGGAATCTGTTGGCGACACCGATCTGCTGCTTCGCGCGGTAAACGCCAGCCTTCGTGGCCGAGTCGGCACGGAGCTTCGTCAAGATCGCGATGCTCACGATCTTTCTAACCTTTCACGATCGCAACTCGACCTGCTTCACCTAGCAGCCCTCGGACTGTCAAACTCCGAGATTGCACAGCGTCGCGGCACAACGGTTCGCGCGGTCGAAAATCTTTTCAAGCGCGCCCTCGATGCCGCCGGCATTGAGATTGGCGCAGGCGAACACGGCCGCGTGGTTGCCGTGCGCAAGTACATCGAAACCGTGGTTCTGCCAAAGGGCTAATCGCCGGCGCAAAACCCTCTCGGGTAGGCTTATCGGGTGATTGACCTTAACCTCCTTCGCGAAAACCCCGAAGCCATCAAGGCTTCGCAGCGTGCGCGTGGCGCAAGCGAAGACCTGGTAGACCAGGCAATCGAAGCCGACGCAGCCTGGCGTTCGGCATTGCAAAACTTCGAAACCCTGCGTGCCGAGCAGAACGCTTCGAGCAAGCAGGTTGCTGCCGCACCAAAAGAAGAGAAGGCAGCGCTGGTTGCAGCCGCACAGGAACTCGCCGCCAAGGTGAAGGCCGCAGAGGCGAATGCAAACTCGGCAGCTGAAACTCGCGACAAGATTCTTTGGCAGATCGAAAACGTAGTTATCGCCGATATTCCTTCGGGCGGCGAAGAGAACTTCGAGGTGCTCAAAGAAGTTGGCACCAAGGCCAAGTTCGATTTCGAACCACGCGACCACGTTGCCCTTGGCGAACTGCTGGACATCATCGACATCGAGCGCGGCGTCAAAGTTGCCGGCTCGCGCTTTTACTTCTTGAAGGGTTGGGGTGCGCGTCTCGAACTCGCCCTGATGAACATGGCCCTCGACCTAGCCACCAAGCACGACTTCACCGCCCTGATTACCCCGACTCTGGTTCGCCCAGAGGTCATGGCCGGCACCGGCTTTCTCGGTGCTCACGCCGACGAGATCTACTACCTGCCAGCCGACGAGCTCTACCTAACCGGCACCAGTGAAGTTGCTCTCGCCGGCTACCACCGCGACGAAATCATCGACCTTTCGAATGGCCCACTTCGCTACGCCGGATGGTCAACCTGCTATCGCCGCGAGGCTGGCTCTGCTGGTCGCGACACCCGCGGCATCCTGAGGGTTCACCAGTTCAACAAGCTCGAGATGTTCAGCTATGTGAAGCCAGAAGACGCCGAGGCCGAGCACCTAAAGTTGCTCGCACTCGAAGAAGCCATGCTGCAAGCCTGCGAGCTTTCATATCGCGTGATCGACACCGCGGCCGGCGACCTCGGCTCGAGTGCCGCCCGCAAGTATGACTCTGAGGCATGGGTGCCAACTCAGGATCAGTACCGCGAACTCACCTCGAGCTCGAACTGCACGACCTTCCAGGCCCGTCGCCTAAACGTGCGCTACCGCACCGAAGACGGCAAGACCGCCACGGCTGCAACCCTCAACGGAACACTGGCAACCACGCGCTGGTTGGTGGCAATTCTCGAGACGCATCAGCAGGCCGACGGCTCGGTTCGCATCCCGGTTGCGCTTCGCCCCTATCTCGGTGGCCAAGAGGTCATTGCGCCTAAATGACCATCGCTACTGGTGACCAGCGCTGGCTAATCGCGCTCGACGTCGACGGCACCCTGGTGCACGACGATGGTTTTCTCTCGCCGCGAGTTGCCGAGCAGGTAAAGCGCGTGCGTGCGCTCGGGCACGAGATCGTTGTTTCAACCGGCCGCAGCGCAACTCAAACAGTGCCGGTGCTGCACGATCTAGAAATTCGCGATGGTTACTCGGTGTGCTCGAACGGCGCCGTCACCGTTCGCATCGACCCGACCGAACCACGCGGATACGCGCCACACAAAGTTGTCACATTTAATCCGCGCGAGATTCTCACGCAGCTGATTCAGAAGTTGCCAGAGGCACACTTCGCGGTTGAGAACATCGATGGCACATACAAGTTCCACCGCCCGTTCCCACGCTATGCACTCGGCACCGAAAACTTCGAGACCCCGTTAGAAGAACTGATGCAAGAGCCGGTTTCTCGTGTTGTCGTTCTGTCTCCGCAACACGGCGCGGATGAGTTCGCCGAGATTGTGTCGAGCATCGGTCTTCACTCGGTTACCTATGCGATTGGTTACACGGCCTGGCTCGACATTTCACCTGAAGGGGTGAGCAAGGCATCCGCGCTCGAGAAGGTGCGCGCCGATCTTGGCATCAAGGCAAATCAGGTAATCGCGTGCGGCGATGGTCGAAACGATATCTCGATGCTCGAGTGGGCTCGCGCCGCAGGTGGCTTTGGTTTTGCTATGGGGCAGGGGCCGCAGGAGGTTCACGACGTCGCGACCGCGACGGTAGCCAGCGTCGAGGAAGATGGCGTGGCCGAGGTGCTCAGCGGCTTCGAAGGCATTCTCTTTAGTCGCTGATCGGGCTCAGGGTAGACCCCGCAACTGTGGTCGGCTAAACTTTTCTGGCTGGAAGCGTGCCGGAGCGGCCGAACGGAACGGTCTTGAAAACCGTCGTAGTTAATAGCTACCGTGGGTTCAAATCCCACCGCTTCCTCCACAAAAATGGACTCAGAAATCTGGGTCCATTTTTTTCAGCGGTGTCGTAATCCCTCCCGATTAGTCGATCTAGATGACGAGCAATAGGCGGTCTCGGCCCGCAGCGGCGATAACCTCGCCGCTAATCGCGGGTCTCCGGTTCAAATCCCACCGCTTCCTCCAGTTCTGGGAAACCCCTGATTGCGATTGGCGATTGGGGGTTTGCTATTTAAACTAGGAGTTCCGCTTAGAACCAATCGAAAGCCCCCAATGCCCCTGTTTAAGAAGCGTGCCCCGCGAGCGATTGCCCGCCACGGCCGCCTGAAGGTGCAGTCGAAAGGGGCGGCGTTCGGTGGCCTTCTGCTCAAGGGGCTGGCGGCCATCCTTGGTGCCACGGTAGCCATCGCCGGAATCTCGGTCTATCAGCTCAGCAGCGACATCAAGGGCAATGCCCTGAACATTCCTGGCGCAAAGGCCTTGACCGCGGCCGACCTCAGGGGCCCGATCAACATGCTTCTCGTCGGCAGCGACACCCGTGCCGGACAGGGTCCTGGTTACGGAAACGTCAGCTCAGCCTTGAGCGACGTAATGATTTTGCTGCATGTCAGCGCCGATCGAAAAAACGCGGTTGCGGTTTCGTTCCCACGCGATCTGCTCGTTCCTTGGCCCGCATGTCCGAGCACAACCGGCGGCCCAGGCTATCTGCCTCAGGCTCTCGGTCAGCTAAATGCCACTCTTGCGAACGGCGGCCCAGGATGCACACTCCTCACAATTGAGCAACTGACCGGCGTGAGCATCCCATACCTCGCAATGATTGACTTCAACGGCGTAATCGAAATGTCGAATGCAATTGGTGGAGTTGATGTTTGTGTCGCAAAGGCGATCAACGACCCATACACCCAGACTTATCTTCAGCCTGGCAAATACACCCTGCAGGGCAAAGCCGCGCTGCAGTTCTTGCGCACTCGTCACGGCGTTGGCGACGGCTCAGACCTTGCACGAATTTCGAATCAGCAAGTGTTCTTGACTTCGTTGGTTCGCAAAATCAAGAGCGCCGGCGTGCTCACAAATCCTGTCGAACTGTATGCGCTTGCCAATGCGGCGGCGCGCAACATGAAGCTCTCGCAGTCGCTCACCGATCTCGGAACTCTCGTTTCGCTCGCAAGCGCACTCAAGAATGTATCGCTCGAGAAGATGGTCTTTTTGCAGGTGCCTTCTCACGGTGGATTGCCTGCGCCATACTCTGGCCGAGTCGAGCCGAATTACGATCAGGCGAACGTGCTGTTCCAGAAATTGCGCGACGATATGCCGATCATCCTAGGAAATGCAAACACCGGCGCCGGCGCCGTTTTGGCAACCCCGGGCCCAACCGCTTCGGCCACGCCGTCTGCAACGCCGAGCCCAACTTCGAGCGACTCGCTCGACTGGGCAACCGGAACCAATGCCGGCCAGACCACCTGCTCGAACTAACCAGGTCTTGGATGCCCCGAGGTTTCGGGCTAAACTAGGCAGGCTGTACTCAGGAGTCGTCGCATAGCCCGGTCGAGTGCGCCTCACTGCTAATGAGGTAGGGGTCTAAAGCCCCTCGGAGGTTCAAATCCTCTCGACTCCGCAAACACCCTAACCAGGTTTAGTTAGGTCCCAATTGTTTGATCGCATCATTTACGTGGCACACGATCACCTCAATCGCGAACGCGGCGCCCTCAAGACTGCAAATCCAAAAACGGATGTCGTTGTGCTCATCGAGAGCAAGCGAATGACCGAGGGCCGCAACTGGCATCCTGCCCGTCTCTATTTCCTACTTTCCTCGGCAAGGCACTTTGCCCTCGAGCTTGAGCACGCGCGCTTCACGGTTCGCTACATTCAGGCAGCCACAACCATCGTTGGGCTCACCGAGGCTCGCAAAGAATTCGGAGACTTGCCAATTGTGGCGGTCGAGGCCTCTTCGCATCGGCAACTTGCGCAGCTGAGCGACTATGGAGTCAGTTGGGTAAAGAACGATCTCTTCCTAACCGATCGAGAACTCTTCTCAGCCTGGGCTGGTGCTCAAAAAACTTACGTGATGGAGAACTTCTATCGTGCGCAACGAAATCGACTTGGCATTCTCGTCGACGCAACTGGCAAGCCAGAGGCAGGCCGCTGGAACTTTGATGCCGAGAATCGCCTGCCACCACCGAAAAACTACAGCTGGCCACCGCGCATTCAGCACGCGGTCGACGCGCTCGATGTCGAGGTCGGCGCGCAGGTTGGCTACGAGTCAGACGGCACCTGGGCTACAACCAGAGCCGGCGCACTCAATCAGTTGAGCCACTTTGTCGAACACCACCTTGCCGGGTTTGGCCCCTACGAGGATGCAATCACCAGCGAAGACTGGTCACTGCATCATTCGTTGCTTAGCCCTTATCTCAACAACGGCTTGATTCACGCAGAAGAGGTCATCGCGCCGGTGCTCGAGGCATACCGCGCCGGCCGCGCTCCGATCGAATCGGTCGAGGCGTTCATCCGTCAGGTTATTGGCTGGCGTGAATACATCAACGGCATGTACTGGTTTCTTGGTGAGGATTATCGAAACGGAAACGGACTGAACGCTCACTCGCCGCTTCCTGCCGCGCTAACTGATTCAGCTAAAACCAAAATGAACTGCGTGAAGTCGGTGGTGGCCGATGTTGAGAAACGCGCGTGGACGCACCACATCCCGCGCCGATGGCGGGCAGCTAATGACCAAGCCCTACGCGGCCGGCGGGGCATACCTGAACCGCATGACCAACCACTGCAGAGGCTGCGCCTTCAACCCGAAGCTGCGCACCGGCGATGACGCCTGCCCGATTGCTGGTAACTATGGCGGCAAAGATGGTCAGCTCAAAGATGCCAAGCTCAAACTAGACGCTGCACTCGCAAAGCACGGCGTACCTCACGACATCAAGGAATACCCAGACTCTGGTCACGCCTTCATGAACCCTAACCAGGGCGGCGGACCAGTTTTTGGAACCCTACTGAAGATCACCGGCGCCAAACCAAATCCTGCTGACGCTCAAGATGCCTGGCAGCGCATCGATGCGTTCTTTGCGGAGCACCTAGCGTAACCAGGGCAATTCCCTCAGTGCTTCAGCGCGCTCCAGGTTGCGTAACCACCGTCTAGGTTTCGTACCTTCGCGCCGTGGGCTTTCAAGATTTGTGTGGCAATGTGGCCACGTTGCCCGACTGCGCAGTAAACCACCACGTTGTCCAGTTGCACTTCGGCTAATCTGTCTCGCAGTTCATCCACTGGAATGTTCACGGTGCCAGGGATGTGACCCGCAGAATGCTCGGCCGAGCTTCGCACATCTATAACCTGCGCTCCAAGGGAAATGGCCTCGGATAGCTGGTACCACTGCAAGGTGGGCGTTGTTCCGCTCCAAACATTGTTGCCAACATAACCTGCGATGTTCACCGCGTCTTTAGCGGAACCGAACTGAGGGGCGTAGGCCAGTTCCAAGTCCATCAGATCATCAATGGTCAGGTGTCCCCGAATGGCTGTGGAAATCACATCGATGCGCTTGTCAACGCCGTCTTTGCCGTGTGCTTGGGCACCCAGAATCTTGCCGCTGATTGGGTCGAAAAGCAGTTTCATGGAAACCCGACTAGCCCCCGGGTAATAGCCGGCATGGTTGCTGGGGTGCACGTGAATGATCTGATGTTCGATTCCCGAGGCGATCGCGGCCCGTTCGCTTAGGCCGGTGATTCCAACGGAGTAACCGAATGCACCCAAAATCACGGTGCCAAGTGCTGGATGGGCTGCCACTTGGCGACCCGCAATTGCATCGGCAACAAGGCGGCCGTGTCGGTTGGCAAGGTTTGCAAGTGGAATCAGGGTTTGGGTGCCAGTAAGCTCACCATTTTTCTCAACTGCGTCTCCGGCAGCGTAAATGTTCGGATCGCTGGTGCGTTGCTGGGCGTCTACCCACAATCCTCCGGTGGCGCCAATCTTTAGCCCTGCGCCTACTGCCAGTTGATTGTCTGGCTCAACTCCAGCGGCCGTGAACACCACCCCGGCAGGAATGGTTTCACCAGATTTGAGCAAAACCGAAGAGTCGGAGATTTCCGCCACTTCGGCATTCAAAACTACCCGAACGCCATTGGAAACCAACTGGTCATGCAAAGGCTGAATCATCTCTGGATCAAATTGACCCAAAATGCTGCTACCCCGCTGAATTACGGTCACCGGAATACCTAGTTGCCGAATGTTCTCGGCAAGTTCGATTCCCACAAATCCTGCGCCGATGATTGCCGCGCTCCTGTGCGGGGCCTCTGCCAAGGCTGCCTTCACCGCGTCTGCGTCGGTGACGTTTCGCAACCAAAGCGCCCGCTCGATACCGGGTACGTCAAGATGCCTAGGCCGAGCACCGGTGGAAATCACCAGTTTGTCGTAATTGTCTTGGTAGGTTTCACCGGTTGCGAGGTTCTGGATTTCAACAAACTTGGCCGAACGATCGATTCGAACCACCTTGGACTGGGTTTTTACGGCAATGCGGAATCTAGACCACAGCGAATCCGGGGTTTGCAAAAGCAAAGACGAACGATCACTGATCACATCGCTGACAAAGTATGGCAACCCGCAGTTGGCGTAACTCACGTGCTCGGCCATCTCGTAAACGGTTATTTGGGCGGATTCATCTAGGCGCCTTAGACGTGCTGCGGCCGACATGCCACCGGCTACACCGCCAACGATTACAAACTTCATGGGTTTTCGTCTAGGCCAAAGACATGAATGCTTTTTCAAGCATTGCGCGGTCGGTTTCGCCCGTCTGGTCGTTAGCGCAGTGGCGCATGCCAGTGGCGATGATTGTGAAACCCGCGCGAGTGAGCGCGGTAGAAGCTGCAGAGAGCTGGGTGAGGAGTTCGGTGCAATCCCTACCCTCGTCTAGCATCTTGACTATGCCGCCGATTTGCCCCTGAACTCTAACTAGACGATCCCGTGCTGCCTTAAGTTCCGCTGCTTCAATCTGCATTTTGCTCCTTGGTTGTTGCATTTTGCTTTATTTTTAGTATACCCTAGGGGGTATAAGAAAGGTTTGTCTGTTGACTAAATTAATCAAGGTTCTTGCCACCACAGTTTTAGCTATTTTCCTTGTCGGCACTCTCTCTGGTTGCGCCACAACCACCATGGACATGAAGGCAGTCGGCACCGTCATCGATGTGCGCACCCCGCTTGAGTATTCGCAAGGACACTTGCAGGGTGCACAGAACATCGATGTCGAAGGTGCAAACTTTGCGACTGAGATCGGTGCGCTCGACCATAAGGCCAACTACGTTCTTTACTGCCACTCTGGTCGTCGGGCGGGTATGGCCTTGGACTACATGAAGTCAAACGGATTCACCGGAACCTTGACTAATGCCGGTGCCATAGCCGATGCCGCCAACCTCACCATGCTCCCCATAGTCCAAAAATAAGAACAGAAATTAAGGATCCAAAATGTGCCAAAAAGTTACCTGCCGTAAGTGCGGCAAAGCCACCTGGGCCGGCTGTGGCCAGCACGTTGACCAGGTTATGCGCGGAATCCCAAAGTCACAGCAGTGCCAAGGACATGCAAATGATCCAAAAGAACCTGGATTCTTTGCCAGACTATTCGGTAAGAATAAATAAGGAACTGAAGCTATGTGCGCACCAGCAAACTGCGACAACTGCGGAAAAATCACCTGGACCGGTTGTGGCCAACACATCGAGGAAGCCCTAGAGGGGGTTCCAGCAGAGAACCGTTGCTCCTGCAACGACTAGTTAGGAGCCGGGGCTACCTGGCAATCTTTGCGATTGCCTTGGGACTTCAGACCTACAAAATCACCGTTCCATCGCGACCCCAGCAGTGTGCTCAATAATTCAGAAGGCGGGTGTGCCCCAGGCGCACTTCCTAAAGGCCGGAACCTGCACAATCACCATGACTATCGCGGCAGACGAAACATTCAACGCAACTCCGGCGATGAGTTCTAGTTTTGTGGTCCGGCCTTAGTGCAATCAGCTACCGGTGGACAGCAGGCCAAAACACGGTTAAACTAAAGTCTTGTTGTTTTGAACAGGAATGTTCGGCAACGCCCAATGCGTTTGTAGCTCAACGGATAGAGCATCTGACTACGGATCAGAAGGTTGGGGGTTCGAGTCCCTCCAAGCGCAC
>CAIVWH010000024.1 GCA_903909605.1 uncultured Micrococcales bacterium
CTTGTCGCCAAAACTTCTCTTTGGGCGATCACTGAACTTGCGGTCTCCGCCACGCGAACCGCCGCGTGAACCACCGTCGCGTGAGCTGCCACGCGAACCGCCACGACCTCCGCCACGGCTGTCGCCGAAGTCGAGTGCATCCTGGGCTGGCGGTGGCGCAATTGGGCCGGCCAACTCTTCGAGCAGTGCGCTCGTTGGACGAACATCCGTGTAAAGACCGTCACGCTCGGCGCGATCGAGCATCTGCTCCATGCGACGACGACGGGTGCGCGGAATGAGTGTCACCACAGTTCCGGTTGCTCCCGCACGACCGGTTCGACCGGCGCGGTGCAAGTAGGTCTTGTATTCCTCTGGTGGGTCAACCTGGATGACCAGAGCTACGTCGTCAACGTGGATGCCGCGGGCCGCAACGTCGGTTGCAACTAGAACGCGAACGTTTCCGTTGATGAAGCGCTCGAGATTACGGTTGCGCTGGTTCTGATTTAGGTCACCGTGCAAACGTGCAGCAGGCACACCGGCTGCGGTCAGTGATTCACTCAAACGCTCTGCGGTCATCTTGGTTCGCGCAAAGATCAACGACTTACCGAAGCCCTGAACGAGGCGCAATAGCACCTGCGAACGGTCTTCCTGGTCGACTAGCAAAACGCGGTGGATGATGTTTGTGGTGTCTTCTTCTTCGTTTGGAACTTCATACACGAACGGTGCAGGAAGGAATTCCTTGACCAGTGCGTCAACCTCTTTGTCGAGAGTTGCCGAGAAGAGCAGTTTCTGCGAGTCGCCGGTGGCACGCATGATGCGCTTTACCGGCTCGATGAAGCCGAGGTCGCACATGTGGTCGGCCTCGTCAACGACGATGGTCTCAACTTCGCTGAGGTCCACGATTCCCTGAGCCATCAGGTCTTCGAGGCGGCCCGGAGTTGCAACCACGATGTCGGTTCCGCGACTCATCGCGTTCTCCTGCTTGCGCTGAGGCACGCCGCCGTAAATGCAGGTGGTGTAGAAACCAACCGACTTAGCGAGCGTGTGCGCGGTGCGGTCGATCTGGTCGGCAAGTTCGCGAGTCGGCGCAAGGATGAGCGCGCGCGGCTTTCCTGGCTTGCGAGGCTGCGAACCTCCCGCAATCAACTTCATGATGACTGGAACGGTGAAGGCAACGGTCTTGCCCGAGCCGGTCTTGCCGCGGCCGAGCACATCCATGCCGCCAACGGCTGCTGGGATGGTCGCTGCCTGAATCGGGAACGGTGCCTCTGCCCCCATGGCTGCAAGGGCCATGACAAGCTTCGGATGTAGATCCATGTCGCCGAAGCTGCCGGCCATCTCGACGGTCGAAGCGTCAACGCTTTCTAGGCGCTCAAGCTTCTGGTCTTCGAAGAAAGCCTTCTTGTTTGGGTTTGCGCCACGTGCGCGGTCGAAACTCTGGTCGCGGTCGCGATCGCGAGCCACGCGGTCGGCGCGGTGTGGTGCGCGCTCGCCGCGGTCTTCAAACTTGCGCGGTGCGCGCTCTCCGTCGAACTTTCGGGCTGGGCGATCTGCACGATCGTCGAACTTGCGAGCAGGACGGTCGCCGTCAAACTTGCGAGCTGGGCGGTCATCGCGCTCAAAGCGCGAGCCACGGGCTGGGCGGTCGGTGCGGTCTTCAAACTTGCGCGGTGCACGGTCGTCGTATGAACGAGCCGGGCGGTCATCGCGCTCAAAGCGCGAGCCGCGTGCTGGCTTTTCGCGTGGAGACCAGTCGCGACGTCCGTCGCTTGCGGTGCCTCGCGCCGGACGAGCTGGGCGCTCTCCGTCGAACTTGCGTGCTGGGCGCTCTCCGTCGAACTTGCGTGCTGGACGCTCGTCGTATGAACGAGCAGGACGCTCATCGCGCGAGCCTGCTGCTGCAGCGCGTGGCTTGCGTGCTGGACGTTCGTCGTCGAACTTGCGGTGAGGAGCACGACCGCCACGGCCGTCTTCCTTTGGCTTGAAAGTGCCCTTGGCCTTTGGCGCACCTGCACGCTTGGTAGCAGGCGCGGCATCCGAGCCACCCTTGCGGTGTGCCTTCTTAGGCGCTGCCGAAGAGCTTGCGGTTGATGTTTTCTTTGCGCCAGGCTTCGCGGCGCGCGCGTTTGTCTTGCCAATTTTTGGCATTTTGATACCTATTTTTCGTTGTGATCACTAGCCAAATGCCAGAGATCAAGCGCAACGATGCGGATCAATGCAAACGACTACCATCGGCAAATCGCCGAATAACTCAAGCCTAGGTGAGCTGGGTCGAAATGAACAGGTTTATTTTGACCGAATTGTTACTTGAGCAGGCCACGAACCGTGAGTTCTGCGTGAAGCTCGGCATCGGTCGGCTCGACCAAGAACTTGCCATCGGCAAACTGAATCACCGGGATGTTCTTACGGCCGGCAATCTCTTCGGCCTTAGCCGCGAACTCTGGGAACTGCTCGACGTTCTTCTCGTCAAACTCGACACCGAGGGTGTTCATGAGCGACTTCGAACGACGGCAGTCACTGCACCAGTCGGCTCCGTAGTAGGTAATCTCGCTCATTTTCTTTCCCTTTTGTTCCTTGGATGCTCATCCCGAGGGATCAGCGCAATCGATTTCTATCAGGAATAGTAAGCACTTCGCCGTCAAAAGTTATTCCCGAAAGGTCACGAATCACGATGTCGGCCTCGGTTTGCAGGGCGCGCTCGCCGATTCCGACAATTAGACCAACCCCGGCCTCGGCGGCGGCCTCGACACCGGCAGCCGCATCCTCGAAGACCACGCAGTCAGCGGGGTCGAAGCCCAGGCGCTCGGCGCCAAGCAGGTATGGGTCTGGCGCTGGTTTGCCGCTCTTCACGTCGGCCGCCGTCACCAGCTCGGCCGGCACCGGGATGCCCGCGGCCAACAGCCTGGCCCGCCCAAGGTTCGGATTCGCCGAGGTCACGACGATCCAGCATCCGGGCTTTAGTGACCGAGTGAGTTCGACGGCCCCCGCGAGCGCGATGGTTTGCCCGGCCGAGTCCTGCTCGAGCTGGTTGATCCGATTGTTGGCCTCTTCGAACAGCTCGGGCGATGCAATCCAGTCGCGAACCATGTCCTCTGCGCGACGGCCGGCGTTGGCCGAATCATCCCAGTTCATGTGAGGTGCATATTCGCTGCACCACTGCCCCCAGGCCACAATCGCGGCGCAGTGCGAGTCGACAAGAACCCCGTCGTTGTCGAAAAGCAGGCCGCTGGCAAAGTATTTCATCTTGGCAGTAACGCTACATTGCCTGCGGCGCGCTAAATAGACTGACCGCATGATTCTGGTCATCGGCGAAGCCCTCATCGATCTCATCGAAAACCGCTACCAGGCCGGTGGCTTCAACGCCGTGGTCGGTGGCGCAAACGCAAACGTAGCGCTGGCCCTTGCCCGTCGCGGCACACCGCATCAGTTCCTCGGCCGCATCTCAAACGATCGGTTCGGCAAAATCATCCGCGAGCGCCTCGCAAGCAACCAGGTTTCGCTCGAACATTCCATCAACACGGATGAACTAACCACGCTCGCCGTGGTCAGCATCGACTCGGCCGGCGTGCCCTCCTATTCGTTCTACGTGAACGGCACCGCCGACTGGGGCTGGACCCCCGCGGAGTTGCCAACCGACGTGGAACTTGAAAACATGCACGCCACCGCAATTCAGTTCGGCTGCCTGACTATGGCGATGCAGCCATCCTCGTCGGTGATCGAAGCCTGGGCGCGCTCGCATTTCGAGCAAAACTCGGTGACCATCTCGCACGACATCAACATGCGGCCGGCACTTGGCTTCGAAGCTGCGGCAGAGCGCATCCGAGTTGAAAGACTCAACTCGATCTCGCACCTAATCAAGGCAAGCGATGAAGACATCAATTGGCTCTATGGGCTGGATGAAGGTTCGAGTGTCGACGAGATCGTTCGCGACTGGATAGGCGACAGTCAGCGCGTGGTGATGGTCACCCGAGGCGCCGAGGGCACGTCGATCTACCGTGCAGATCGCCGAATCGATGTTGCATCACGCAAAATCAACGTGGTCGACACCGTTGGAGCCGGCGACACTTTCTGCGCCAACCTGCTTGGTCAGCTCAGCGATGTCGATGCGCTCGGCAGCGACCCGTTCGACCGCTTCGCCAATCTGAGTGACGAGGCCTTCGCAGAGTTTGCGAGGGTGGCCTCGGTCTCTGCCTCGATTACCTGCGAGCGCGCCGGATGTGAGCCGCCCACGCTCGAGGATTTGTCTGCGACTCTGCGTAGTCTGTAAGGCATGAACTCAAACTCTTTGCTTGCTGCCCTGCTTCTTGTGTTGGGCCTGGCCATCGTGCAGGTCATGATGGTGGCACGCACCGCCCGCAGGAAAGGCCGAAGCGGCAAGGCATGGGGTGTCTACACCTTGGTTTCTCCGGTGATCGCCACCGGATTTGCGCTCTTCCTCAGGCCTCGATCGACAACTTCGCCGCAGAGCCCCGAACCCCTGAGCTCAGGCACCGGGTTTCTTGGGGCAGCTGGCACCGCGCGCGCCTATCGCACCAAGCCGCTGTCCATCCTGGCTTACATCGGCGGAATCGCGGTTCAGCTCTGGGCCTTCAACACCCTGCCAATCACAGACACCATGAGCGACCAGCAGATCGTTGATGCCCTCTCGGGCAGCGCAGGCGTCGGGGCCATTCTGCTTATCGGCGCAGGCATGCTGCTGATGATTGCCGCTGTGGCGAACGAAAAGTTCAGCGTCGGCGAACCTTCGGTTCAGTAGTCGACCCAATTCCGCCAGCGGCGAACTAAGCCGCTATTGGGGAAGAAAGCCGCTCGGCGTTTCGTTTCACCTAAATGTCGGGGGTTGGGTGCAACATTGCAATTCTCACAAAACCACCGGTCGGGGCCTCACCCCGTGATCGGTCGACCGCAAAGGAGCTTGCAAATGGATGAATTTGACTACCGCGGCTGGGCTCGCCGCGAAGAAGCGGCCGACTGGGACGACATCACTTCGGGCACCAAAGAACAGCGCGCCGATGCCCTGCTAAACCGCGCTCAGAACATTGGCCTCTACGAGCCGCACCAACTCGAGCGCGTCATCGGCTACCTCGGCGCTGCCGTCGAGATCAATCGCGAGATTCGTCGCTCGATTGAGCTGTTCCAATGCCTTCAGATGCTGGCCGAGGCCTACACCAAGCTCAATCGCTGGGATGAGAGCCTCGAAATTCTCGACGACGCCATCCTGGTTGCTGCTAACGACCTGCAAGACGACCGCATGCGCGCTACCGCGCTCGGCTGGCGTTCGTGGGTCTGCCAGAGCAAGCACGACTACCGCGCCGCGGCGAAGGGTTATGAGAACACCTCAGAGTTCTCGCGCATCTCGCGCCCAGAATACGCAGCTCGCGACATGAACTATTCGGCCAAGTCCTGGACAATGGTCGGCGAATTCGATCACGCAATTGCTGCGGCACTCAAGGCGCTAGAGCTCGCTCGCGAAACCGATCGACTCTGCGATGCGGTTGATGCTCACAACATGTTGACCTACTGCTATGCCCGCAAGAACGAAAAACAACTTGCGCGCAAGCACTTCGACCTTGCAAAATCCATCTTTGAAGTAGGCGGCTCAGGGCAAATCAGCTCAGAGATCGGCTCGCGCGCCAAAGCCTGGCTCGCAGTCGCAGAGGGCAACTTCGTTGAAGCCGAGCGACTCTTCGTCGAGGCAATTGAAACGCAACGTCGCTCGCGCGACTCCGAGGGTGCCGCCAATTCAACCTTTGGTCGCGCAGTCTGCGCATACCAAGTCGACGATTACGAACGCGCACTCGAATTGCTGAAGTCAATCATCGACTCGGCCGAGCAGATTCGCATGAACGCCGACTACATCGAGATCGGCAAGCTCTGCGAAGAAATCTGCGAATACAGCGGTCAAAACTGGCTCGAGGCGCTCGACATTTGGCGTCGCATTGGTTCAACTATGAAAGCCAACGACCCGTTCAACGAAGACATCGAGTTCTGCAAGATGCGAATAGTCGTGCTTGAGGCCAAACTCAGCGAAGACCCGGGGCGCAAGGTCGAGTTACTACGCGAACTGCGCGACGAAATGGGCGACATGTTCTTCAGCCAGTTCGATGCGCTTAGCCAGCTGGGCCACGCCCTGATTTCCTGCCTAAAGGCCAGCGAGGCTATTCGCCTTGCCGAAGAAGCCTTGGCGCTTCCACAGATGCGCGAGAAATACGCAGAGTTCGACTGCAACTGGCTCGAAATCAAGGCAAAGGCACTCGAGGCGCTTGGCGACTATGCCGGCGCCAAGCTTGCCGCCCAGGCCGCATTCGACGGCTACTTCGATCTCGACGAGAACGAATCGGCTAAGGCCATGCGAGAGATGGTGCAGCGCCTGGCAAACCAGGCCGCCTAGATTTGCGGGTGGTTTTTCGCAAGCCTAATTAACAACAAGCTTGGCGTTGAACTGGTTTCGCTGGTCGTCACCCTTACCCAGACTCCAGCTCAGCGTTAGCTCGTCGAATAGTGCGGTTCCGAAACCTGGCTTTGTTGCGGCAGCGCCGACCTCGAAGTTACTTCCGTTGTTGCTCACTCGCAATTCAACGATGTCGTTCACCAATTCTGCCGACACCTCAATCTCGGATGCCTTCGAATGCTTCACGCCGTTTGACACGGCCTCGCGTGCCACCTCGATGAACGCCTCATTGAAATCGGAATCGCGCTTGGCAAGTAAAAACACGCTTTTGTCGACTTTCAAATAGATCTCGCAGGTGCCAGACCAAACATCAACTATCTGACGAAGCACCTCGCGAAGCGAAGGTGACTGCTGCTTTTCAAAGTCGAGTTCAACGAGTGCGGCTCGCAATTCGCCACTTACTCGCTCCACTAGTGCGGTGTTTATGCGCTTGGCCTGTGACAGCCGAATTGCAGACGCGTAGAGTCGAGCCTGAATCGGACCGTGCAGCACAGTGGCCACCTTGCGGCGATAGAGCCAAAGTTCGCGACGCGCCCCTGAAGTGAGCTTCTCGAGTCGATCGTTGATTACCTCGAGGGAGCGAGTTGCCGACTCACGTTGCAACTGAAGAATCTGCACGATGAAGAAGGCGGTTCCGATCACAACCACAAAAGTTGTCACTTTGCCGGCAACATATTTGCCCTGAGTGAAAGGGCTGATCATGATTGCCAGGTCAACAATGAACCCGATCACTGCATAGCTAAGGATGTGCACGAAAAATGCGCGGTCCTGCTTTAGAAACAATTTCGCCATACTCACGCGAGCAATCGCTAGCAGGCAAAACGTAAGCACCGCCAGAATCGCAAGTTGCTTAGGGGCGCTCGTCAAACCAAACGAGTGGAAAGCGGCTGAGGCCGTTAGCACCAGCATGAACAGGGTCATCCACAGAGGGGTGAAAAGCCTGCCGACTGAGACGGGCTCGGCCAGCCTTGCAAACAACCTGAACTTAGCCTTTGGCTTACCGGTCAGCGCGAGCAAGCCACTGTCCTGGCTGTCTGAAATTGCCAGCGAAAGCGGGCGAATCTCTTGATCTACCGCGCTCTTCAGGCTCGCCACGGCCTCGGCGACCGAGCCCGAAACCCGACTGGCCGAAACCTTGGCAATCAACTCTTCAACCATCGGATAAACCAGTGCCTTTACCCGACCGGCCAACTCGGCCTTCTGCACGGCCAGCTTTTCGCGAAGGTTAATCAGGGCATCCTGCAGGTTGAGCATTTGTTGCTCGAGTTCATCTGCTTTGGCGCCGGTGCGAACCGCATTTGAGACCAAAACCGTCACCTGTGCGAGCAGGAACAGCGAATAGACCATCGAGCCAAAGACTCGGTAGGGGAATTGATCGGTGGTCACCGCCCCAATAGATAGGCCAAAGAAGTAAATAGTGACTCCACGCGCCAAACCGGCGAGGGCAAAAACTGCCAGAACCGCAAACAGAGAGAGTCGACGCGAATTCAAGAAGATGAATCGGCCGACAATCAAAACTGCGACAGCCGCTGCGTATCCAGCCGTTGAGATTGCGAGCCAATCCCGGAAGCTGCCAAACGTGCGGTTGGTGTCATTGATGACGTTAGTGAGAATCGCCAGCAGTCCAAACCCGGCCATGGTCTCAAAGTAAAACGAGTATGGGCTGGCAATCAGTCGAAAAAAGCGCGCAGGCGAGGTTCGGTCAAGCAACAATGGGTTTGACATCATTCACCCGGTCGCGTTGCCCAAAAGAATTGTTTTGCCGCTTCAACGCGAGCGTTACCTTCGGCCTGCACATCGATGCCAAGCGATTCGAAAGTGCGACCGATGATTGCCTCTACCGCGCGAACGCTGCTGTTGCGGGCCTCTGCGATTTGGTTGTTGGTCAAACCGGATGCAATCTGCCGAAGAATCTCAATCTGCTTGCGTGATAGCTCGGCGAAGGGGCGATCTTTTGAAAGGTCGTGACGGAACTGGCTGACATCTTCGGCTTTCAGCACCGCGTTCAGTGCATCGACAAGAGTGTTTCCATCCGAGAGATTTGACTTGCGCAAGTAGGCAGCCTGTCGAGGCACAGCGGTCGAGTCTTTGCCTGCCAACCGAGGGTCTGGAAGGTTGGTCAGAAAGACGATGCCCGTTTCTGGGCTGTCGGCCAGGATAGCCTCAGCCAGGTCAAACCCATCCGGGCCAGGGCCAAGCTCGATGTCTACAACCATGCCGTCGGGGTCGACGGCCGCAAACGCACGCTTGGCATCGGCGGCATTTGCTGCTGTAGTCACACTGAAACCGGCGCCCTCGAGGGTCTTGCCGATCAGGTCGCGCAAGAACGACTCGTTCTCAACGACGATGATGTGTCTGGCCAGCATGTCTAAAGCCTAGTTAGGCAGCACCTTGAGAGTTTTAAGAGTCGGGTCGGCGACGAACTTAATCATGACTCCCATATCTCTGGCCTCGAGCAGCGCACCAAGCGCGGCCTCTGTGATGCGTTCGCCGGGGCTGAGCACCGGCACACCCGGTGGGTACGGGCAAATCATTTCGGCACTGACTCGGCCAACTGCATCCTTGGCTTCGACAACCTCATAGTCGCTGAAGAACGCCTCGCGCGGAGTGACCACAACGTCTGGCTCGATTGAGAACGCAGGCAGAATCTTGATTGGGCGGGGAGTGCCGCGATGTACATCGACAGACTTGATGATTCGCGCAATCAGATCGTCAATGCGGTCTGGTGTGTCGGCAAAGGTGATCATCGGAATCACTATGTCGCGATTGGCCATCTCGACATCGATATTCGCAGCGAGCAGGTCTGCCTCGACGCGATTGCCATCTGCGCCGCAGCTCGAAAGCAGAATCACGAGCTTGAGCGGGTCGATGTATTCACCGTCGATGACGTCGATGCCGGCTGCCCGCAAAGTTGCGCGACCCTTTTCGGTTGCGTCAATCACCGGGTCGATGAGTTCGAAGCCGTGCCGCTCAAGCAAAGCGCGAGCAGCGTCAATAGAGGCAAGGATGCGTCCACTCATCGAAGTGGTCTGAGTCGAGTCGAACATCTTGTTAAAGCGCGCCAAGTCGACATACTGCGAATTGACCAACACGAAACTCGCTTGCGAATAGCTTGGCAAGGTCTTGTGAGCACTGGTTACAACGATGTCTGCACCTTCGGCCAATGGGTGATTCGGCAGCTCCGGGTGAAAACCGTAGTGCGCAGCCCAGGCGGCATCGACGACCAGCGGAATTCCGTATTCGTGAGTCACCTTGGCCAGGCGCGGAATGTTCGACATTGTGCCGACGTAGCTCGGCTCGCCAATCAGCACGGCCTTGGCATCTGGGTGCTTGGCGAGGGTCTCGGCAAGGCGGCTCGACGGCAGGTACTCTGGCAGGCCGGTGGCTGGGTTGATCTCCGGGCGAATCCAAATCGGGATGACTCCGGCATAAACCATGCCGACCAGCACCGATTTGTGCAGGGTGCGCGACACGATGACTTTGTCCCCCGGGCCGGCAACCGCCATCACGGCAGCGTGGTTCGAGCCTGATGACCCATTTACGCCGAAGCGGCACAGGTCTGCGCCCCACAGGTTTGCGGCAAGCGCCTCGGCCTCAAGAATCAGGCTCGGCGAAATGCGGTGCGGGTGGTTGCCCGGCAGAACGGGAATGTCGCCATCCACGACGCTACCGGTGAGGTCGTTGCGGCCCTTGTGGCCGGGAATCTGGAAGGGCGACCTGTCGGTCTCCATGTCACGAATCCATGCGTCTAATAGAGGTGCGCTGTTGCGCAGACCCATTGGGTCTTTAGTGTCTAGAAGTGTGGCTGCGCCAAACGCACGCTGTGACAATATCCCGACCTTTCAAAGACTCTGAACCTGTAAAGCCTACGAAAAAAGGGCTGGCAAGCGCCAGCCCTTTTCCCTTAACTCTTTGGTTTAGAACTCAACCTTGGTCACGTTGGTGTCCAGTGGAATGCCAGGACCGAAAGTGGTCGAGACGGCACCCTTGATCAGGTAGCGACCCTTCGAGCTCGAAGGCTTCAAACGAAGGATTTCGTCGAGAGCTGCCTCGAGGTTCTGGCCGAGCTGTTCCTTGGTGAACGAAGCCTTGCCAATGATGAAGTGCAGGTTCGACTGCTTGTCGACGCGGAACTCGATCTTTCCACCCTTGATGTCAGTGACAGCCTTGGCCACGTCTGGGGTTACGGTTCCGGTCTTAGGGTTTGGCATCAGGTTACGAGGACCAAGGACCTTACCCAAACGACCAACCTTGCCCATGAGCTCAGGGGTCGAAACGGCCGAGTCGAAGTCGGTCCAGCCAGCGGCTACCTTCTCGATGAGCTCGTCGCCGCCAACCTCTTCGGCTCCGGCTGCGCGAGCAGCGTCTGCAGCGGCACCTGTTGCAAACACGATCACGCGAGC
The DNA here is from genome assembly GCA_903909605.1 of uncultured Micrococcales bacterium. Classification (GTDB taxonomy): domain Bacteria; phylum Actinomycetota; class Actinomycetes; order Actinomycetales; family Microbacteriaceae; genus Rhodoluna. Next base: position 10,834 of record CAIVWH010000024.1, read on the forward strand.
GGTCTTACCAGTTCCGGCAGGAAGCGATACGGTTCCGCGGATCATCTGGTCGGCCTTGCGAGGGTCAACGCCGAGCTTGAATGCAACCTCGATGGTCGAGTCAAACTTCTTCGAGCCAGTCTCACGAACGAGAGTTACGGCTTCGGCTGGGGTGTAAAGCTTGCCCTCTTTGATTAGGGCAGCTGCGGCCTGGTAGGCCTTTGAGCGCTTTGGCATCTGTTTTTCCTTTTTCTTATTTGGTCACAGTTGTGGTTTGGCAGATCGCGCGCGATCCTCCCACGACTTTCTTTTTACTTCGGATGACGCGATTAAGCGTCGACGGTGATTCCCATACTGCGAGCGGTGCCAGCAATGATCTTTGCTGCTGCATCCACGTCGTTTGCATTGAGGTCACTCATCTTCTGCTCTGCAATCTTGTACAGGGCATCCTTCGAGAGGTGTGCAACCTTCACGGTGTGTGGGGTTGACGAACCCTTTGGTACTCCAGCAGCCTTCTTGATCAGCTCTGCAGCAGGCGGGGTCTTCAATACGAAGGTGAATGAACGGTCTTCGTAGACGGTGATTTCAACCGGAACTACGTTGCCCTTCTGGTCTGCGGTTGCGTTGTTGTACGCAGTGCAGAACTCCATGATGTTTACACCGTGCTGACCGAGCGCAGGTCCGATTGGTGGTGCTGGGTTAGCAGCGCCCGCCTGGATCTGAAGCTTGATCATGCCAGTGATCTTTTTCTTCGGTGCCATTTTGTTTATTCCTTTTTGTTGTTGTGGAACTCTTTGCTAATCGCTGATTAGTTCAGCGCGCCTACCTGCTCGAAGCCGAGCTCGACCGGAGTCTCACGCTCGAACAGCGAAACGAGAACGGTTAGCTTGCCGCTCTCAGGCTTGATTTCCGAAATGGTTCCAGGCAGACCTGCGAACGAACCATCCTTGATCATGATGCTTTCGCCAACCTTGTAGTCGACGTTGATTGGCAGAGACTTGCCCTTGCCGCCCTTGACCACGCCGGTGGCGCGTCCAGGAGTCTTGACGATCTCTTCCTTCGGCAAGCGCTCTTCGTACTTGGCCTTCTTGAGCATCTCCCACGCTTCGCCTGGGCGCAACGGGGTTGGGTTCTGCGAGTCGCCTACGAAGCCGGTAACCGCTGGGGTGTGGCGAACCAGGTCGCCCGAGTGCTCGTTGAGTTCCATGCGAACCCAGACATAGCCAGGGATCATGACCTTCTTGGTGAGCTTGCGCTCGCCGTTCTTAACTTCGATGGTCTCTTCGATTGGCACAACGATTTCGAAAACGTCGTCGCCGCCTTCGAGCAGCTGTGCACGGTTTTCGATGTTCTGCTTTACGCGCTTCTCGTAGCCAGCGTATGAGTGAACGACATACCACTTGCCGGCAAGACCACGGAATTCGCTCTTGAACTGCGCGTAGACATCCTCATCAACTTCTTCGGCTGCGGCCTGGGTTGCAACTTCGGTGTCTTCAACGATTGAGATCGCTGCCTCTTCGGCACTGAGCTCTACGGTCTCTTCGGCTTCGCGGGCTTCCTCAACTGCGTCGAGGTACTCGTGCTGCGACTGCGCCGCCGCCTCGTGGTCGGCCGAAAGCAATTCGTCTAACGCTTCGCGCTCGATATCACTCATTGCTATTTCCTATCGATCAAAAACTTGAATTATTTGCCTGGGGTGAAAACCCACTGGACGCCCGTGTAGAACAGCCAGTCGAGAAAACCGATTAGTGCCATCACGACAACTACGAATGCAAGCACCACACCGGTGTAGTTGCGAAGTTCAGCCCAAGTTGGTCGGGTGACCTTGCGCAACTCGATAACTACCTGCTTGAAAAACAGGGATACGCGAGCGATCGGACCGCGCTTAGCGGCCTTGTCAGCTTTAGCCTGTTCGACGACATCTTCCGATACCGTTTCGAATTCGTCAGCCATGTGCATCCTTCGTACGTTGTTGATGAACTACTCGCAGGGCAGACAGGACTCGAACCTGCAACTTGCGGTTTTGGAGACCGCTGCTCTACCAATTGAACTACTGCCCTTTGCGGGTCTAACAGTCGCCGGCCGCAACGGAAACAGACACACTTCTAGATTGAAATCTAAGGTGGGATTTTGCCAAATTAGGCTGCCGGAGTTGTCAAACTCACTTCGTAAAGTCTAGGTTGCCAAGCCCCATAAGGCAACCTCGGATGCCCAGCCCGCCCTTTTCCCGAGCGGGTTCCGGCTGGGTAGGCTTGAGTCCATGACCGAATTCCCTCGAATCTCAAAGCGAATCGCTGCCATTGCCGAGTCGGCAACCCTGAAAGTGGATGCCAAGGCAAAGGCCCTTCAGGCAGCCGGTCGCCCGGTGATCTCATACGCAGCCGGCGAACCAGACTTCGCCACCCCGGCTCACATCGTCGAGGCCGCAGTCAAGGCCGTTCAAGACCCTAAGAATCACCGCTATACCCCGGCAATCGGCCTGCCAGACCTGCGCGAGGCCATTGCCCACAAGACCAAGGTCGATTCGGGCACCGAAATCAGCGCCGCCCAGGTGGTTGTCACCAACGGCGGCAAGCAGGCGGTTTACCAGGCTTTTGCGACCATCGTCGACCCGGGCGACGAGGTTTTGATGCCAACCCCGTTCTGGACAACCTATCCCGAGGCAATTCGCCTTGCCGGCGGCGTGCCGGTCGAGGTTTTTGCCGGGGCCGACCAGAACTACCTGGTCACTGTCGAGCAACTCGAGGCCGCCCGAGGCCCGCGCAGCAAGGTTTTGCTGTTCGTCAGCCCGTCTAACCCAACCGGAGCCGTCTACAGCCCCGAGCAGACCGAGGCGATCGGCCGCTGGGCATACGAAAACGGCCTGTGGGTCATCACCGACGAGATCTACCAAAACCTCACCTACGACGGCATCAAGGCCACCTCGATCACCGAGGCAGTGCCCGAGCTCATCGACCGCACCATCATGGTCAACGGCGTTGCGAAGAGTTACGCCATGACCGGTTGGCGACTCGGCTGGATGGCCGGCCCACTCGACGCCATGAAAGCTGCGGGCAACCTGCAGTCGCACCTGACCTCGAACGTCTCGAACATTTCGCAGCGCGCTGCAATCGCCGCCCTCACCGGCCCGCAAGACGAAGTTCTCGCAATGCGCGAGGCCTTCGACCGTCGACGCAAATTGGCGGTTAGCGAGCTCAACAAGATTGAGGGATGGCTCGCGCCAACTCCGCAGGGTGCGTTCTATGTCTACTCAGACGTGAGCGAACTTCTCGGTCGCAACTGGGGTGGCACACAAATCAACACCTCGCTCGAACTGTGTGACTACATCCTCGATGCCGCAGAGGTTGCTCTCGTGCCAGGTGAAGCTTTCGGCCCAAGTGGTTACGTGCGACTTTCGTATGCTTTGGGCGATGCTCAACTGCTCGAGGGAATTCAGCGCCTTCAAAAACTCTTCGGCTAGTTCGAAACGCGCCAGCCGGCACGCAATCAAAAACCTACGAAGCTCGGTTCTGGTACCAGGTTGATGCCGAAGGTTGCAGCTACTCGTTCTTGAATGAATCGCGCGAGTTCGCCAATCTGCGCTGCGGTTGCTCCACCGCGATTAGTGATTGCAAGTGCGTGCTTGTTTGAAACCGCAGCCTTGGCTGCGCCAAGCGCGAGCCCCTTGGTAATTCCCGAATGCTCGATTAGCCAAGCCGCCGAAAGCTTCACCCGATCGCCGTCTTCATCGACATGCCAGCGCGGCGCATCCTCGGGAAGAGTGCGCGCAAAGGTCGCCGTGACGATTGGGTTCGTGAAGAACGAGCCGCACGAGTGTGTGTCGAGGTCATCTTCGGAAAGCACCATGCCTTTGCTTGCGCGCAGATCGAGAACCTCATCGCGCCGGCGATTCAGCAGCTCGCCGCTTGCCGCCGGCAGGTCGACAAGCATTTGCAACTCGACCCAGGTGATAACCCCAACCTTGCCCCGCTTGAAAATACTGTCGCGATAGCCGAAGGCGCAGTCCGCCTTCTCAAGAATCTGCACCTCGCCACTGAGGTAGTCGAGAAACTCGCAGCGCACAAAAACATCCGCCAGCTCGGTTCCGTATGCCCCGATGTTCTGCACCGGTGCCGCGCCAACAGTGCCGGGTATGCCCGACAGCGACTCGAGCCCGCCGAGGTGGTGATCGACCGTGTAGCGCACCAGGTCATCCCAGTTTTCGCCGGCCTGCACGCGAATCGAACCGTGACCGGTTTTTTCGATGCCTTTGTTTGCCACTCGGATGATGTGCAGATTGCTGACTTCGTCTGCGATCACGACGTTGCTGCCACCACCGAGAACAAACCACTCTTCGCCACTTGCCCAGATGCGCTGGCACTCATCGATGATCGCATCGCGGGTGAACACCTCGGTGAGCGAGGCAGGTGTGCCACCGACTCGAATCGTGGTTAGTTCACTCAGCGGTTTGGTCATCGTCGTGCCTGCATCCCTCGGCCGCTAAATGCGAACCCGAGCCTGAGCCTTGCCTAGAACCGCCGTGTCGGCAAATGTTGCAGTGATGTCGACTCGAACCACAGAGTTGTCTGCATCGACCTCGCCGATCTTGCCGCTGACCACAAGCACAGCGCCCTCGACTGCGTCGACAACCACAGGCTTGGTGAAGCGAACTCCGTAGTCGAGAATGCGACCGGGGTCGCCAATCCAATCGACAACCAGCTGCACCGACACGCCCATGGTGAGCATGCCGTGCGCGAGCACGCCAGGTAGCCCAACCGAAACTGCGAAGTCGTCGCGATAGTGAATCGGATTGAAATCACCCGATGCTCCTGCGTAGCGAACCAGCGAGTCGCGGGTGAGCAAAAATTCGGTCGAACCGATTGTCTGACCAACCTCAAGCGAGGCTAGGTTGATGTGAGTCATTCGTCGCCACCTCGAACTACGAGTGTCGAGATTGCGGTGCAAACCAATTCTTTGCGTGCATCGTGAATCTTGGTTTCAAAAGTCACCATCGCGTGCGCACCGAGCGCCTTCACGCTAGCCACGGTTAGCGTGCTGGTCAGCTCGTCGCCGGCCACGATTGGTCGAGTGTGAACAAAGCGCTGGTCGCCGTGAACGACGCGCGAAAAATCGATGTCCGCATCCTTGTCGGCAAGCACCGTGGCCAAGCTGCGTTCTTGGATGACCACTGCGAAGGTCGGCGGCGCCACGACGTCTGCATAGCCGGCAGCCTGAGCAGCGAACAGGTCGAGGTTGATCGGGCTGGTCGATTTGACCGCGTGGGCGAATTCGCGGATTTTCTCTCGACCGACCAGATACGGCGCGGTCTCGGGATAGGTCTTGCCCTCAACGTTTGGATTTACCACGGTTCAAGCGTAGGGCTGGCTCGCCGCAAGGCGGGGCTTAAAAAGAAAAAGGCCCGAAGGCCTTCTAGGTGAAACTGGTAGCTAGGGCGGGACTCGAACCCGCGACCCCACGATTATGAGTCGTGTGCTCTAACCACCTGAGCTACCCAGCCGGGTAAATCGATTTACACCGATCAGAGCCCCGAGCGAGGATTGAACTCGCGACCCCTTCCTTACCATGGAAGTGCTCTACCACTGAGCTATCAGGGCGTTAGCCAAAAAGGCAACTTCACTAGATTACTAGGTTTAGCCCTTGGCAGGCAAACGCCATATGTTCAAAGACAACGCCTTGCCTGGCAGTTTCGCCTTGTCGCCAGCGATCGAAATCTTGCCCCCGCCGAGCAGGTTTTCGGCCTTGGCCAAGCCAGCTACGGCGTCTTTTGGCAGGGCAATCTTTGCGTCTGCACCGCGAGTGACAGCAACCAGGATGGCCTGCTTCGCGTTTTCGCGAACATAGACAATTGCCTCATCGCTCGCATACAAAAAGCGCATCGAGCCATCGTTGAGCGCCGAGTTCTCGCGGCGAATCTTTGACAGTGCGGCGTAGTGCTCAATCAGGGTCGGGTCGTTCGGGCGCTCGTTGTTCCACGGCAGCGGAGTGCGAGAGCTCTCGCCGTTGTAGCCGTCGAGACCGAACTCGTCGCCCGCCCAAATTACCGGGATGCCCGGGAAGGTGAACTGCATGCCCGCGGCCACGCGCTGTGCCCCCGCGATTGCGTAGGTCTTGAAGCGCGGGATATCGTGAGTGTCGAGCGGATTCATGTTGTGAAGTCGCACGTGCCATGGGAAGCCCGCGATGAACTGCGTATAAGAGGTAACTAGATCGCGACCGCTTGCCTTCGGGTTTCCATCCCACATCGAGAAACCCGGTGCACCCTTGGCAAACTTTCCGCGGGAGCGGTCATCCGAGTTGTAGAACCAACGCCAAACCGGCTTCGTGAAGTTCGAGTAGGTCATGGCACCCTGCCAGCCATCGCCCTGCACTTCATAGGCCGCGTCGCCGGTGTACTCACCCAGCATGATGGTGTTCGGGTTGATCTCGACCATGGTCTGACGCACAACCTGCGAAACCTCGAGGTACATGTCCTCATCGCGGGTGCGGCCTGTCATGTTCGCAACATCGATGCGCCAGCCATCAATGCCGTAGGGCTTCTTCAACCACTTTGCGACAACCGAATTGCCACCCTGGATGAACCGACGACGAAGCTCCTTGCTGTTCCAGTTGAACTTGGGAAGGCTCGGAACTCCGAACCAAGCCTCGTACTTCTTGTTGCCATCCGAGAAGTAGTAGAAGCTGCTTTCCTTGGCCCCGGGCTTCTTGTAGGCGGCCTTGAACCATTCGTGACTGTCGCCCGAGTGATTCGAGGTGAGGTCGCCGATGATTCGCATGCCCTTGCGGTGCACGGCCTCGATTAGCGCCTGGTATGCCATGTTGCCACCGAGAATCGAGTCAACTTCGTGGAACGAACTCGCGTCGTAGCGGTGGTTCGACTTGCCTGGGAAAATCGGGGTCAGATAGACCAGGTTCACACCCAGCTTCTTCAGATGGTCGAGGTGGTCGATGATTCCCCAGAGGTCGCCCCCGAAAAGCTGCTCAGAAGTGCCGGGGCCGTGACCGATGACCTCGTCACTCCACTTCTTGGCTATCGCCCATTCTGGAGTCTTGTGCTCATCCGCGTGCTGCGAACGCGCAAAGCGGTCGGGGAAGATTTGGTACATGATTGCCGAGGCGCCCCACTTTGGCGCCGACGAGAATGTGTTGATTCTGAAATCTTGGATGTCCGGCTGAATCAAATCGTGCAGCCCCTGAGTGTTGTACCAATAGGTCTGCCCCGAGGTCAGCACGATCATGAAGCGATAGTTCATCTTCGGGTTGTGCATCACGATGGTGGCTTCATACCAGGCCCAACCACCCTCGCGCTTGATGACCTTTGCCGGTGCCGAAGGAAACGCCTCGCCGCTCTCGCTGTAGCGAATGCGCACTTCTTGCACATTGCCGAGCGCCTTGTGCACGCGGATGCGGATTTTGATTTTTTCGAGCAGCTTCGGCTTTTGGTTTGGAACGTAAAGCGCGGATCCGTCATGGTGTGGGTGCAAAGAAAAATCGAGGGCCATACCGCAAGTGTATGACCCTCGATTGCGATTCTTTGATTAGCCCTTTACGGCGCCTCCGAGCAGACCCGAGACGATGTAACGCTGCAGGAACATGAACAGAGTCACAACTGGAATGGCCGCAAGAACTGCTCCAGCGGTAAACATCGACCAGTCCTTCGAGTAAGGGTCTGAGATGAACTGCTGCAGACCAACTGCAAGAGTCAGGCTCTCAGGCTTCGAAAGCACAACCGAAGCGAGCACGTAGTCCGAGGTGATTCCGATGTAGCTCAGCAGCATCTGAACGGCGAGCACCGGCGAAACCAAACGCATGATGATGCCGTAGAAGATCTGGGTGTGGGTCGCACCGTCGAGCTTGGCAGCTTCATCCAGTTCTTTAGGAACAGTGTTGAAGAAGCCGTACATCAGGTAGGTGCCACCACCGAGCGAGCCGCCCAGATAGATCATGATCAGGCCGAGCACCGAGTCGAGACCGAATGCCGGGAAGATCTTTCCGATTTCGGTCAGCATGCCGAAGATGGCGACCAAACCGAGAAGCGAAGGGAACATCTGGATGAGAATCAGGCTGAGCAGACCACCACGGCGACCGCGGAAACGCAGGCGCGAGAAGGCGTATGCAGCCAGAGCCGAGATGAATACCGACAAGACCGAGGTGACCAGACCGATAATCACAGTGTTCATGTACCAGAGGCCGAATGGGCGGGCCGGGTCGCTGAACAGGTTGATGTAGTTCTGGAACGAAATCGCCGCAAACAGCGTGTTCGTGCCTTCGATGCTGTTATTTGGGAACAGCGAGGTCGAAAGGATGTAGAGGATCGGGAAGATCGCATACAGGATGAGCGCGAGGCCCACCAGGTGACGCCAGCCCGTGGTCAGGAACCACTTAAGCGGCGTGCGACGCTTCTTTTTCATCTTTAGTGGCTGCTCAATTACTGCGGTTGCGTTAGCCATTAGTTCACATCCTCAAGGGTACGAGTGCGGCGGAAGCTGACTAGCGAGAAGGTTGCGACCAAGATGAAGATCAGGATCGAGAACGCACTCGCCAGACCGTAGTCGCGACCGTGACCGGTCGAGAATGCGATCTTGTAAACGAAGGTGATCAGGATGTCTGTTCCACCCGCGTCATAACCACTCGTCGTGGAATCGATCGGCCCACCTCCGGTAAGCAGGTAGATCAGCGTGAAGTTGTTGAAGTTGAACGCAAACGATGAGATCAGCAGCGGTGCCAACGATACGAACAACAGTGGCAGCTTGATCTGACGCAGAATCTGCCAAGGCGTTGCCCCATCGATAGTCGCCGACTCAACCAGCTCTGCAGGAATAGCCTGCAGCGCACCGGTTGTGATCAGGAACATGTATGGGAAGCCGAGCCACAGGTTCACTAGTAGCACGGCGAAACGTGCAGGTGTTTCTTCTGTCAACCATGGGATGTGCGCTCCGTGGAGAATCACCTGATTGATGAATCCCTCATCCTTGTTGAGCAGACCACGCCAGACGTATGCCGAGAGGAAAGCAGGGAATGCGTAAGGCAGGATCATGAGCGAGCGATAAATCTTCTTGCCCTTCATGCGCTCGTCGTTGAACAGAAGCGCAATGGCCAAACCGGCAACGAACGTAGTGAACACGGTCGATGCTGCGAAGAGGAAGGTCCAAGAGATGATCTTCAGCAGTGGGGCGCGAAGCTGCTGGTCGCCGAAGATGGTGGCAAAGTTACGCATGCCGACCTGAACTTCCCAACCGATGTTCAAGCAGTCTGCATCGCCCTCACCACAGGCGCCGAACTTGCCAGGAATCTTGCCGTCGATGCGGAAGTAGCCATCCTGTGCAGGAAGGTACTTCTTACCGTCAGCTACGCGAAGGAAGTAGCCCTTCGGGTCGGCATAGATTGCCTGTGGGTCATTTGGATCGGCCTTCATGCTGCTGACCCAGATGATTTGTGGCTGATAGGTGATTGCGGTTGTGAGGTCCTGGGTTTGCAGGAACAGACTCTGGTCACTCGAACTTGCTGGGTAGTGACGACCCGCGAGCTTGTTAGAAATGTCAGTCGAAACCTTGTTTGATTCGGCAATCGAGATTGCCTTCCAACCTGGAGCTGAAATTGCATCTGCAAGATTTGGGCCGAGATCGGTAAGCATCTTCAAACCACACTGGTCTGGAGTGACTGTGGTTGCGTTGGTCTTGATGACCTGCTGAACCGCGGTGCTACAGGCAGGAATCTCGGTGAGCTTCAGATTCGGATCTGCGAGCAGAACCTTTCCGCCAACCGGATCGGTAAACAGGAAGCCGATGTTCGAACCGTCTGCGTTCACAGTGCCGGTTGCGCTAACTAGGTGCACGTCGTACTGAACTGAACCATCGACCGGCTGTGAGCCAGCTTCGTTCAATGCAGTAACGGCGAGCTGCTCGCTTCCGTTGTGCGAAGAACCGTAGTTGGTGAATGCGGTGTAAGCGCTAAACAGAAGCACGTAAATCTGGAACGCGATCAGAAGGATGACACCAGGCGCCAAATACTTAGCAGGCAATCCGCCACGACGAAGGTAGAGGTAGTTCACGACAAGCATCGCAAACAGGCCCACTGCAAATGCAACCCAAAGGTGCTGCATAAACAAGATGAACAAAACAAAAATCGTTACGGCATCGAGAATTGCGAGCAACGTGATCTTGAACAGCGTGCCGCGAAGACTTGGAGTGCCTCCGTCATACAAGTTCTTGACCGTCTTGCGCTTCACATTGCTGCGATCCGGACCACCAGCGAGTGGGTTGGTCATGGGGCTACCTCCAGTGGTAAAGCAATCTAGGGAAACTCTATTAGAAAACTCAAGGGCATCAGCCCCAAAATCTGATGTTCGTTATAGATTCGAAAGTTCTCGAGCCGGCAGAAGATTCGGCGCACATAAAAAAGTGGGGCCGCGCTTTCGCGAGGCCCCACCCTTAGTTATGAAACTGATTAGCCCTTGATCAACGCGGTGATTGCGTCGGTCATTGCGGTCCAGTCAGCAGTTGGGTTGGTCGACTTGCCAGTGATGATCTTGGCTTCAGTCTTGCCCCACTTGTCCCAAACCGAGTCCATTGCTGGGTTGTTTGGCATTGGAACTGCGTTCTTACCTGCAGCAGCGAACTCCTTGATTACTGGGTCGTTCGAAGCAACTGCAAGGGCTTCCTTGTTTGCAGGCGAGAAGCTCTCGGTGTTGAAGTAGTTAACTCCAGCAGCCTTGCCAGCAAGGTAGGTGAGCAACGAGGTAGCGCGCACAACGTCGGTCGATGGGCTGTTGGTGATCATTCCACCCTTTACACCCATGAACTGCTGCGCGGTCTTGCCACCGAATGATGGGATAGCCGAGATAGCGAAGTCCTTGTCGACAACCGACTTTGCGTTACAGGTCGAGTTACCGCCTTCGATCGCCGAGATAGCCCATGGACCAGTGATCCAGTACTTCAAAGCACCGGTCTTGATTGCACAGACAGTCTTGTCCCAGCTTGCGTCGGCCTTACCGAAGAATGCGGTGCCCTTAGCAGCAAGGTACTTAGCGAAGGTTGCACCTTCAGCGCCGTCCATACCAAGGGTGGTGGTCCAGCCCTTTGAGGTCGAGTCGAATACTGGTGCACCGAACGAGCTCTGGATTGGGTAGAAGTGGTAAGGGTCGCCGCCTACTGAACCGTAGGTACCAACCTGGAGCTCACCGTTCTTGATTGCTGCACCGTTGGCAGGAACCTTTGGAGCGCTCTTGAGGCTGCGGACTAGGCCGATGTTCTCGGTCCAGAATGGAACGCCGTACTGCTTGCCGTTGTAAAGGAAGCCAGCCAGTGCGTTCGAAGCGAGGCTCGAGGTCTGTGCTGCCGACAGCGACACTGGACGAACTACACCCGAAGCAACCAGGTTGCCGGTCCAGTCGTGTGCTGCTGCAAGAAGTAGGTCTGGGCCGGTGCCTGCAGGAACTGCAGTCTTCAGCTGGTCGCGAACTGTGCCGAAGTCTTTTCCAGTTACGGTTACGGTCACGCCGTTAGCCTTTGCCCAATCAGCAATTGGACCGGTGAAGTCAGCCTTACGTGCGCTGTCAACCCATACGAGGAGGGTTGGGGTGTCTGCGATTGCTGGAGTGCTTGCTGCGAACAGCGTGCCAACAGCCAAAGTCGCCACTGCGGCAGCGATGCCGCTCTTGCGAATCTTCATGTGTTACCTTTCGAAACTACGTAGTTGAAGGACTTGCAATCAAGTCCCTACTATCAAACCGCTTTCTGCCCGTTTTTGCCACTTTCTAGGCCCTCTATTTGGTTACGGGTTGGTCACGATTTCCTCGCAACCGGATGAGTTCTTCCCAACCGGATGAACGCATCCGGCGCGTTTTTGCCCCTAATCTTGGAGGCATGTCGAATTCACCTATCTTGTATCAGACCAAAGAAAACCCTGAATGGTGGCGCTCGAGCGTCATTTATCAGATCTACCCTCGTTCGTTTGCCGACGGCAACGGCGATGGCATGGGCGACCTGAAGGGCATCGAAAAGCGCCTTCCAGCACTTGCAGAGCTTGGAATTGATGCGATTTGGTGCTCACCTTTCTTTAAGTCACCGCAGAAAGACGCCGGCTACGACGTCAGCGACTACAAGGACATCGACCCGCTGTTCGGCACCCTGGCTGACTTCGACGACCTGGTCAAAGAGGCCGACCGTCTGGGCATCAAGATCATCGTTGACCTGGTGCCAAACCACTCTTCAGACCAGCACGAGTTCTTCAAGGCAGCCCTGGCTGCCGGCCCTGGCTCGCCAGAGCGCGAAATGTACATGTTCCGCGACGGCAAGGGCGAAAACGGCGAACTTCCGCCAAACAACTGGGAATCGGTCTTCGGCGGCATCGCCTGGACCCGCATCACCGAGGCCGACGGCAAGCCGGGCCAGTGGTACCTGCACATCTTTGACTCATCACAGCCGGACCTGAACTGGGACAACCCGAAGGTTCGGGACATGTTCGATGGCGTGCTGCGCTTCTGGCTCGACCGCGGCGCTGCTGGTTTCCGCATCGATGTTGCCCACGGCATGATCAAGCGCGCTGGCCTGCCAGACGTGGCCGTTGCCGACTCGCACATGGGTGGGGCAAAGAGCGAAGCTCAGATGACCATCCGTGAACTTGAAGAGAAGAACCCGTTCTGGGGTCAGCCTGAGGTTCACGAGATCAACCGTCGCTTCCGCAAGGTTTTGAACGAGTATGAGGGTCGTGCCATGTGTGGCGAGGCCTGGGTCATGCCGCTCGAGCGCATGGCAACCTGGGTTCGCCCAGACGAGTACCACCAGACCTTCAACTTCGGCTACCTCGAGACTCCTTGGAACAAGGAGAAGCTACACAAGGTGGTCACCGAGTCGCTGAAGGTCTTCGGCGATGTTGGCGCACCAAGCACCTGGGTTCTTTCGAACCACGATGTGATTCGCCACGTAACCCGCATGGGCTACGACCAGATCCCGAAGCAGGGCGACGGCATCGGCCCGAACTCGCCACAGCCAGACGAGGCCCTCGGTCAGCGTCGCGGTCGTGCCGCGAGCGCGTTCATGCTCGGACTGCCTGGCGGTGCCTACATCTACCAGGGTGAAGAGCTCGGCCTGCCTGAGCACACCACTCTCGGCGAGGCCTACCGCGAAGACCCAACCTTCTTCCGCACCAAGGGCGAGCGCGTTGGCCGCGATGGCTGCCGTGTTCCAATTCCTTGGGAGGCAGGCGTCAACGAGTCAAACGGCTTCTCTTCAACCGGTGCATCTTGGTTGCCACAGCCTGACTCATACAAGAAGTACGCGCGCAGCAACCAAGAGGGAGTAGCCGGTTCGACTCTCGAGCTCTACAAGCGCCTGCTCAAAGTTCGTCGCGAACTTTCGATGGGTGCGGGTAACTTCCGCTGGGCTCCTGAATACCAGGATGGCAACACCCTCGCCTACATCAACAACGGCGTTCTGGTGCTGAGCAACTTTGGCCCTGACGCAGTTGTTGTTCCTGCCGGCGAGATGCTTGCCACCACGCAGCACGACCTGCTGATTGAAGGCGAACTCGAGATCGACCAGACCGTTTGGATCAAGCTCTAGTCAATGCCCGACCTTTCACACGCGGAGCGCCATCACTCTTCTAATCGGAATGAGTGGTGGCGCTCTGGCGTTATCTACCAGATTTATCCGCGCTCGTTCTCGGATGCGAATGGCGATGGAATCGGTGACCTGGCCGGCATCACCTCGCGACTCGACGCACTCGCAACTCTTGGCGTCGACGCGATTTGGCTTTCACCTTTTTATCGCTCACCGCAGAAAGATGCGGGTTACGACGTAAGCGATTACTGCGATGTCGATCCGCTATTCGGTTCGCTGCACGATTTCGACGCGATGCTTTCTCGCGCACACGAACTCGGGCTTCGCGTTTTGATTGACCTGGTTCCAAACCACACGAGCGATCAACATCTTTGGTTCCAGCGCGCGCTGTCCGCGCATCCGAGTGATGAGGCTCGCGATTTTTATCACTTCAAGGATGGTCGTGGCGTCGACGGCAATGAACCGCCGAACAATTGGGTTTCGATGTTTGGCGGGCCAGCGTGGACTCGCACCCGCGATGCGCAGGGCAATCCGGGCCAGTGGTATTTGCACCTGTTCGATTCATCGCAGCCGGATCTGAATTGGGCGAACCCCGCCGTGCAGGCTGAGTTCGAGAAGATTCTGCGCTTCTGGCTCGACCGCGGAGTCGATGGTTTCCGCGTTGATCAGCCGCACGCGATGGCCAAGGCCGCGGGTCTGCCCGACCATCCAGATGTCGAGCGCGCAGGTGCTGGCTTCATTGAGGGCGAAGCGTCACCGCCGATGTGGTTTCAAGAAGAGGTGCACCCGATCTTCCGTCGCTGGCGTGAGATCTTGGATGAGTATCCGGGCGATCGTGCGATGTGTGGCGAAGCATATGTGTTGCCACTTTCGTTCATGGCCAAGTGGGTTCGCCCAGATGAGTTCCACCAGACTTTCAACTTCAGATTCTTAGATGCCGGCTGGGATGTCGAGAAGCTTTATTCTGCAATCAACGAATCGTTCGCAGCTTTCGACGGGGTCGGTGCGCCGAGCACCTGGGTGCTTTCAAACCACGACGTGATTCGTCACGCATCGCGTTTCGGTGGCGACTATGGTCGCGCAACCGCATCAGATGGCATCGGGCCAAACGATGCGCAACCGGATCGCGCGCTTGGTCTGGCTCGAGCACGTGCTGCAACTTTGTTCATGCTCGGTCTGCCTGGTGCTTCGTACCTTTATCAAGGTGAAGAACTCGGGCTTCCAGAGCACACCACTCTCGCTGGCGAGTTCCGCCAGGACCCAACCTTTGCGCGAACCGGTGGCGCGCGAGTTGGTCGTGACGGTTGTCGCGTTCCGCTTCCTTGGGTTGCTGGCGATGGCGCGGCAAATGGTTTCAACCAATCGGGCAAGGCATGGTTGCCACAACCTGAGCTCTATCGCGAATACTCGCGCGATCTGCAAACCCAAGACGAAAACTCGACGCTGCACCTCTACATGAGTGCACTTCGCATTCGTGGCGAACTCGAGCTCGGTTCTGGCTCATTCGATTGGTTGCCGCAGTTCGTGAACGATACCGCGCTCGGCTATCGCAATCGCGACATCCTGGTAATTCACAATTTCGGCGACACCGCACTGCACCTGCCGCCGGGTGAGGTCATCCTGCGTTCGCAAACAATCAACACGGATGCGCATACAGCGGTCTCGACCACTGACGCAGTTGCCCCGAACGAGACCGTTTGGATTCGCGCCTGCTAATTGGGTTTGGCTAAGGCCACCAATTCGGCTAATCTAGACAGGTTGTTTGCCTCGGCAAGCACTCGGCTAGTTACCCAAGCGGCCAAAGGGATCTGACTGTAAATCAGCCGTCTCAGACTTCGGGGGTTCGAATCCCTCACTAGCCACGAAACCCCAGCCCTCCACGGCTGGGGTTTTATTTTTCAAATCGCTTAAGGCTCCCGAACAGTTGCCCTAAGGCCCTTGCACCAGGCGGTCTCGCCCAGCGAATGCGATAACTTCGCATCCGCCTTGGGCTCGGGGTTTTCACTTAAACCGCTAGTCTGACCCTTGGCTCGGCGACCGACGCCGAGACCAAGTAACACAAAGGAGTGTTATCGGATGAGTTCAAACTCAACAAACGTGGCCCCTGGCCACTCAATCGCAGACCCAGGAGTTCTAGGTCTCGCGGGCTTCGCACTGACCACTTTCGTGCTGAGCCTTCACAACTCAGGCATCGTGCCATCGGCCGTTTTCGCGGTTCTTGGCTTGGCCCTGTTCTACGGTGGCATCGCCCAGTTGCTTGCCGGAATGTGGGAATTCGTCAAGGGCAACACCTTCGGCGCTCTCGCCTTCACCTCATACGGCGCCTTCTGGATGTCGTTCTGGTACCTGGTTAGCTCGGGCGCAGTCAAGGAAGCCGGAAGCGCCGGCGTCGGCGCCTTCCTTTTGGCCTGGACCATCTTCACCGCATACATGACCCTGGCTGCCTTCAAGGGCAGCCGCGTTGTGTTGCTGGTGTTCGTGGCCCTGCTGATCACCTTCGTGCTTCTCACCCTCGGCGCCTTCAACGGCGATGCCGCAGGTGCTGGCATGACTCAGATCGGTGGCTACTTCGGTCTGCTCACCGCTGCACTTGCCTGGTATGGCTCTGCCGCTGGCGTGGTCAACTCGACCTGGAAGCGCAACGTTCTGCCTCTGGGCTAATTGCTCGAATCGGAAGCCCCGTCACTGAAAGGTGGCGGGGCTTCTGCATTTTGCTCTGACTAAACTTGCCGCATGGCTGATTCATCATTCGACATCGTAAGCAAAGTTGACAAGCAAGAGGCGGCTAACGCTCTCACTCAGGCGCAGAAGGAAATCGAGCAACGCTACGACTTCAAGGGCGTAGGCGCGAGCGTCGAGTGGTCTGGCGAAAAAGTTCTCATGAAGGCCGCAAGCGAAGATCGCGTTCTCGCAGTGCTCGACGTCTTTCAGTCGAAGCTGGTCAAGCGCGGCATCTCGCTGAAGAGCCTCGACGCCGGCAAGCCATTCGCATCTGGCAAGGAATACCGAATCGAAGCCAGCCTCAAGCAGGGCATCGAACAGGATGCAGCCAAGAAGATTTCCAAGATCATCCGTGAAGAAGGCCCCAAGAGCGTGAAGGCTCAGATTCAGGGTGACGAACTTCGCGTGACCAGCAAGAGCCGCGACGACCTGCAAGAGGTCATGTCGCTGCTGAAGGGCAAAGACCTCGAGGTCGATTTGCAGTTCACTAACTACCGCTAGACAAAAGGTTTAGTTAAAGCGCTGGGATGCACATCCCGGCGGTTTTTTCTATTCGAGTTCTGTGACCTCAAGTGGTCCGGTCATCGGAAATGCGGTCAGCATTTCGTCTTCATTGCGCTTGGCTCGTGCGACCACGAAGGCGCTGATGATGCCGGCGACGAACAGCGTGATGACCGGGAAGATAAAGGCGAGCTGCATGCTCTGCTGCGCGAGCGCACCTATCAGGGTCTTTGCACTCAAGATCACGAAGGTGTTGATCATGCTCATGCGCGAGAGCGCTTGCGCCGTGGTGAGCCCGGCGACGTTGCCAGCCGCGGTGAAGAAGCTTGGCACCATCGGGCCAACGCCAAGGCCGGCAATGCCGAAGAAAGCCGTGGCAACCGCCAGGCCGAGCACTGGGTTCACACCGGTGAGCAGTGGGCCAAGAAACGTGCCGAGCAGCAGCATCACAGAACCAGCGATGCCGCCCCACTTAGACATCTGCGAGATGTGGAAGCGCTTGGTGACCGGGCCAATTGAGAGTCGAGCGATGATCATCGCGACCGTGAAGACCGTATAGGGAATTGCGCTGACGCCTGCGCTGGTCAGCAGCGCGCGCTTTGCGAATACTGAAGACCAGTCGATCATCACGAGCTCAGGCCAGACGCCCGAGAACAGGCCCGCTGTTAGCAACCAAATGAACGCAGGGGTCTTCAGCCAAGAAACTTTCCTGGCGCGAGCTGCTTCGTTCTGGTGACCGTCATTCGCGGCATCGAGCAGTTGACCACCAGCGAGCTGGAAGCTCACGAGACAGATCGCGGCAACGAGTGAAATCTGCAGAGTCATCGGCAAGAACGTTGTGAGCACACCGGCGATTGCTGCCGAAGATGCGGCGCCAACACTCCAAGCCGCGTGCATTCCACCGACGATGGTTCGCTTCATTTTCTTTTGCAGCATCACAGATGATGCGTTGATCGAAATATTGAAAGCGCTGAACGCCATGGTCTGCAGCACCTGAGCCGCAGAGAACGCAACCCAGCTGTGCGACCAGGGGATGAAGAACATTGCAATCACGCCGAGCGAACCAGCAACGCGAATCACTCGACGGGTGCCGTAATGCGCAACCAGTCGATGCGTGAACGTCAGTGGAATCAGCGCACCCAAACCGGTCAATCCGAGAATTGAACCCCACTGGATGAAGTTGACGCCAATTTGGTCAATCAGTTGCGGAATCAGCGGCACGAATGCCGTAGCCGCAAAACCCTGAACGAAATACATCAGGACAAGGGCGATCTGCGCCCTGCGTGCTTTTTCCTGAGTGAATTTGCTCACGATGTAATTCTGTGACCGTTTGGGTTAGCCGCGACCAAGCAAACGCTTGATCTCTTCGCGGTCGAAAAGCTTTACTCGCTCGCGACCCTGCTCGGCACCGCGGCCCATCTCTTCGTGGTCGAGCTTGAGCCAATCGGCCCAGGTCACGAACTCGACACCCTTGCCCTCGAGCAACGTCACAATGGCCTCTTCGTCTGGCTGATCTGGGTTCCACCAGGTGGCCTTGTCGGCAATCAGGTTGCCGATGGTCTCGAGCGCATCGCTCTTGGTGTGGCCGATCAGGCCGACCGGGCCGCGCTTGATCCAGCCTGTGGCGTAAACCCCCGGGATGCCCGACCCAGCCTCATCGAGCACCCGGCCACCGGCGTTGGTGATCACGCCTGCCTTGTCGTCAAAGGGAATGCCTTCTAGCGGGCTGCCGAAGTAGCCGACAGCGCGGTAGACGGCCTGAACCGGGAAGTCGCGGAATTCGCCGGTTGGGCGAACGTTGCCGGTGCCGTCGAGCTCGGTGCGCTCGACTCGGAAGGCAACGACCTTGCCGTTCTCGCCGATGATTTCGGCCGGCTGGCTGAAGAAGTGCAGGTGCAGGCGACGACTGGCCCCGGTGGGCTCTTGGCCGCGCAAGCCCTCAAGGGTGTTGACCATGACGCGAGTTTGGTTGTTGCTCTCGATCTGGGCGTTCGAGCCTTCGTCGTAAACGAAGTCCTCCTCGTAAACGATTGTGTCGACGCCCTCGACGTGCACGGCCTCGCGCAACTCGAGCGGCGAGAACTTAACCTGCGCTGGCCCACGACGACCGAAAACGTGAACGTCGGTGACCGGCGAACTCTTGAGGCCCTCATAGACATGACCGGGGATGTCGGTGCTGAGCATCAGGTCGGCAGGTTTCACCAACACACGCGCAACATCGAGTGCAACGTTTCCGTTTCCGATGACGGCAATCTCTTTGGCGTTTAGCGGCCAAGTGCGCGCAACATCAGGATGCGCGTCATACCAGTTAACAAATTCGGCGGCGCCGTATGAGCCATCGAGATCGATTCCTGGGATGTTTAACTGCGCATCGCGAATCGCACCCGTTGCAAAAATAACTGCGTTGTAGTGTCGCTTCAAGTCGTCGAGCGTAATGTCACTGCCAAATTTCACGTTTCCGAAAAAGCGAATGTCGCCGCGGTCTAGCACCTCGAATAGCGCGCGAATGATTCCCTTGATGCGCGGGTGGTCGGGTGCTACGCCGTAGCGAACCAAACCGTATGGCGCGGGAAGCAAATCGAATAGGTCGATAGAAACATCGAAGTCGCGAAGCTCAGATTTGATTAGCAAGTCGGCAGCGTAGATTCCCGCCGGTCCGGCTCCAACAATTGCGAGTCTGAGTTTCGACATCCTGTTTACTTTCGGTCTTTAGTTGTCGCGCTCGACAACTTTTTCGGCAAAGTGAATCAGCGCGCGCTTGGTTGGCGAGTCTGGCAAAACATCGAGCGCGGCCATTGCCTCGCGGCCCCAGCGCTGGGCCTCGGCAAAGGCAAGTTCGGCAACCGGGTGCTCGCGCAGTGCCTTAACGACATCGGCAAGCTCGGCATCTGAGGTTAGGTCGCCGTCGATTCGGGCAACCAGAGCCGCGGCGCTCGGGTCGGTGGCGGCCTGCTTGCGCAGCAGCAGCACCGGCATGGTTGGCACGTGGGCACGCAGGTCGGTGCCGGGGGTCTTGCCAGATGGGCCGGCCTCCGAGATGTCGATGACGTCGTCGATCAGCTGGAAGGCAACGCCGACTTTTTCGCCAAACTCGGCCAGGGCGTGCTGCTGTTCAAGGCTGGCCCCGGCAATCTGGGCGCCAAGCACGGCACTGGTGGCAATCAGCGAGCCGGTCTTGTCTGCAAGCACCGAAATGTAGTGGTCAAGGGCATGCTCGGCCGAAGGCACAACAGACTCGTTTAGCTGCCCGATGCAAAGGCGCTCGAAGGTGGCCGCCTGCAAACGAATTGCGTCGATGCCCAATTCAACCGACAACTTGGATGCACGTGCCAGCAGCAAATCGCCAATCAGGATTGCGCGCGAGTTGCCGTAGACGTGTTGCGCGGTTGCGACTCCGCGTCGAGTTGGCGCATCATCCATGACATCATCGTGGTAAAGAGTTGCGAGGTGCGTGAGTTCGACAACCGTTGCGGCTTCGAGAACTCGACGGTCGACACCGCTGCCGAGTCGGGAGGCGAGCAAAATCAAAACCGGACGAACGCGCTTGCCACCGGCTGCCAGCAGGTGACGCGCCGCCTCTTGCTGAACCGGATCGACGTGTGCGGTTGCCTCGAGCAGCATCGCTTCAATCTTTTCGAGGTCGCTCTCTAGTTCATTCAGCAATTCGCGATCAGCGAAGCGCTTAAGTTGTGAAGGCAGTGAAGCCATTAGTTTCCTGCCTTGAATCCGATATGAATTGCGACGATGCCAAACGAAAGGTTTTTGTAACTGACTCGCTCAAAACCCGCATCGCGAATCAGGGTCGCGAGTGCTTGTTGGTTTGGCCAAGCCTCGATGCTCTCACCGAGGTAGTCGTATGCGATTGGGTTCACGCTCGCCATCTTCGCCACAATCGGCATCGCGACCTTCAGATAAAACTTGTAGAACGGGCGAAGCAGCGGGGTGACTTTCGAGAACTCGCAGATCACGATGCGGCCGCCTGGCTTGGTGACTCGATACATTTCGCGCAGCGCCTTAGGCACATCGACCACGTTGCGCAGGCCGAACGAAATAGTGGTGGCGTGAAATTCGCCATCCTTGAACGGCAGTTTGGTGGCATCGGCGAAGACAAATTCGAGTTGCGGGTGGCGCTTTCGCCCCTCGGCAAGCATGCCCTCAGAGAAGTCGCTGGCAACAACCCGCACGCCTGGCTTCAAAAACGAAACCGATGAGGTTCCGGTGCCGGCAGCCAAATCTAGGATGCTCTGCCCCGACTCTGCGGCCACCGCGGCCCGCACCTTGGTGCGCCACAGTCGGTCTTGGCCGAAAGACAGCAGGTCGTTGGTGCGGTCATAGGTTGGGGCGACGGCATCGAACATTGCGGCAACATCGTTCGGTTGCTTGTTCAAGTCGGCTTTGCTCACTGAGCAAGTCTAACTTGCGGTGTTTTAGTGGTTTTCGGCGCTGTGCCGACGACGCTGAACCAGCAATGCACCAAACAGCGCGATGGCTCCAACCCCCATGAGGCCGAGACCCAAGCTTGCTGCTTGAAAGAACTTGTCTGCGGGAGTCTTGCCGGTTACCTCATTGAGGTTTGGGTTGATTGGCGGGTTTGCAGCCGGATCGATCTGGGTCGCATTCTTCAGCCCGGTGTTGCTCTGAGCCGGCAGGTTAGTTGAACCCGAATTGTGGACCGGCCCTCCCGAGTGGTTTGAACCCTTAACAACCAGCGGCGGCAGAAAAACCTTGTCTACATCGTTGCCGTATTTGTCTTTGATCTCTTGGTGATGGTCGGCATCTCCATCATCGGGTGCGCCGGTTGGTCGAATTGCCCGATTGGGAACCACGCCGACCTGGTGGCCGGGCATCGAGTCATCCGAGCCTTTGAAGCTTGGCGATGCGCTTGGGTTCGGGCGGTCATCGGCGAAGGCTGGGGTGTTTGCCAGGACAATGCTGAGGGCAAAGGCTGCACAGGCTGCAGCAAGCGCGATCGAAAGCACCGGCGACGACGCCATACGCCCGAACTGCTTTGCCACGATTGCCTTCCTCAGAATTAGGATTTCAGAAGCAAGTTTAACTTTTGAGCTTGGTCGGCAAAACTGCCTTCCGGCATCTCACAGACAACGTTCAGTAAGGGTGTTCGCATGGCGGCTCGGCAATTGCGCCTGCACACCATTGCCCTCCCGGATGAATCCGGCTTCCGACTAACCGATCACCTGCCTGAACAGCCAACAGTTTTTATTCGAGGTGGCGACGGCCTGGTTGGCGCAGGGGTTGCCGCGCGACTGAGCGCAAAGGGGCCGAACCGCATCGCGGAGCTTGCCGCAAAATGGCGAGAGCTGGTGGCGGCCACCGAGGTCATCGATGAGGTGCAGCGCCCTGGCACGGGCTTGATTGCATTTGGCTCATTCGCCTTTGCCGCCGACTCCGCCGACGAGAGCGTCTTGATTGTTCCTCGCGTTGTTCTCGGCACTCGCGACGGCAAGCGCTGGCTCACTCGAGTTGCTGGCGGCGACGATGCAAATTTCTGGGATCAGGAAACCGCGTATTCAAAGAATCATCCCGTCGTGTTTGCTGAAGGCGCGCAGAGCGGCGAAGGCTTTGCGAATTCTGTGGTTCAAGCGGTTGCGCGAATTCAGTCTGGCGAGCTTGAGAAGGTCGTGCTCGCGCGAGACCTGATTGCACAGGTTGGCGATTTCGATCTTCGCCCGGCACTCAGTAAGTTTGCCGAGCGCTATCCAACCTGCTGGACATATTCTGTCGAGGGTTTATTTGGCGCATCGCCAGAGTTGTTGGTGCGAGTTGCGCATAAGCAGGTTTCTGCACGAGTGCTTGCGGGCACCGCAGCGCGTGGCACAGACCCCGATGTCGACTTCGCAATTTCGACGGCGCTTGCCGCATCTCCAAAAAATGTGATGGAGCATCGCTTTGCCGTTGAATCGCTGGTTGAGCAATTGCAAAAATTTTGCACCACCGTCGATGCCGATACCGAACCGTTTAGTTTGCAGTTGCCAAACCTGTGGCACCTCGCCAGCGACGTTCACGGCGTGATAAACGATGAAGCGTCTGCGCTCGACCTTGCTGCCGTGCTGCACCCAACCGCGGCGGTTGCCGGCACACCAACCGATGTGGCTCAACGAGCCATCGCAGAAATTGAGCCGTTCGATCGAGGTCGCTATGCCGGCCCCGTCGGCTGGCTCGGCGCCGATGGCGATGGCGAGTGGGCCATCGCACTTCGCGGTGGTCAGCTGCGCGACGGTCAAATTACCGCGTACGCGGGTTGCGGCATCGTGGCCGAGAGCGACCCGAAGTCTGAGCTCGAAGAGACCGAGCTGAAACTGCGCCCAATTCGCGAGGCCCTGGCCTAATCGGCCAGCAGCACCTCGATCAGCACGCGACCGCTGAGCTCCAGAGCGCGCTGCAGTTCCTCCAGGGTTGACGCCCGCTCGTACTCCCAGCCATAGGCCTGGGCCAGGTGCCAGAAGTCTGCATTCTGCGGGGTGGTGAACACTCGCGAAAGAGTCTGTTCGTCGACCTGTGACGCCACCTCGAGCTGGGTGAAGATCGTGCCACCACCGTCGTTGCCGACGATTATCTGAAGATTAATCTCGCCATCCATGCGATCAATGGCCAGTGACGAAATGTCATGCAGCGCGGTGAGGTCTCCCATCACTGCCCTTGTGTAGCCCTGGGTCTCGTGATGTATGTGCGCGTATTCCTGATTGGCGAGAGCAACGCCGGTTGCGGTGGCAATAGTGCCATCGATGCCGGCTAGGCCACGGTTTGCGAAAATCAAAATCGGTTTAGCGGGAGCAACAAGGTCTGCATCGCGAATCAAGCGACTTGCGCCAAACACGATGCAGTCGCCCTGCTCTGAGGCCTGGTAGGTAAGACGAATTAAATTTGCTCGATCGAGTTTGTCGCTAAAAACAAATGGTGACGCTACGTCGGCTTCTCGCCAGGCCGACAGCCAACCGAAATCGACCTCGCTGTCGACAGAAATTTCATTGACGAACGCGGATGCGCGGTGCGCGACATCGAAGCGCCCGTGGGTTCGCGATTCAACAACAATCATTTCGATGTTTTCGTTTTTGAAAAGTTCGGTTACTTTGCGGCTCAGTGTTGGTTTGCCAAAGACAATCACTCGCGCAATCTGATTTACCAACGGATGCCCGTGCTCGAGCAATCGGCGATAGCCGATGATCGCGTTCGCGCCGAAGCGAGCCTCTGACGATGGCTCTGCGAACAGCGGCCAGCCGAATGACTCGGCGAGTTCAATTGCGTCATCGGTTGCACCCGCACCCGCAATGACCACAGTTGGAATGGTTCCATCAAGAACCACCCACTCTGGTTCGATCGGTTCGGCTTCGATGAGCGCGACGCTCGGCTGCAGTTCTGCCGCATTTGGTTCGGCGCTGGAGAGCGGTTCACGGAATGCAAGATTGAGCTGCACCGGGCCAGGCTGATCGAGCAGCGCGCGGGCGGCCGCTTCGGCAACGGTCACGGCGCGAGCAAGGTGGTCGTCGCCAGCCTCGGGGGCCTCGATGTCAAAAACAGTCGGAACCGCCGAGCCGAAGATGCCCGGCTGATCGGTGGTCTGGTTTGCGCCGACACCGCGAAGTTCGCCTGGTCGGTCGGCGGTGAGCAGCAACAGCGGAACACCCGAGTGGTGCGCTTCGAGAACCGCAGGGTGCAGGTTGGCAACCGCCGTGCCTGAAGTGGTAATCACGATGACCGGGCTCTGGCTGGCCAGCGCCGTGCCGAGGGCACCGAAGCCGCTTGAGCGCTCATCCAAGCGCACGTGAAGTCGCAACTTGCCTGTGCTTGCCAGCTGTTCGGCCGCGATTGCCAGGGCCTGTGAGCGCGAGCCCGGTGACAGATAGACGTGCCTGGCGCCGGTTGCCTGGGTGAGGTTCACCATGAGCTCGGCGGCGAAGTGCTGGGCAGGCGAACTACTTGTCATCGTTGCTCTCTCGCAGGCGATCGGCCAAGCGTCGAAGGTAGCTCGGGTCATCTGAGTTTTGGGCCTCGGTCGGCAGTGGGCGGCCGAGAGTCAGGTAGAGAATGCCGCCGATGGGGCTGGTGAGAAGGCAAAGCAGCACCCAGAGGGTCTTTGGCAGCGCGCGAACCGCGGTCTTGTCGGCTGCCGCCGCGAAAGCTGTGACGAAAACCGTGAACACCACAAGGATGACGACTCCGAACAACTCCAAACGCATGCTCTAAGCCTAACCAGCCCAAACCTAGACTTGAAGAGTGAAGAATCCCGTTGTGACCTATGCCCTGCTTCGACTCGGAGTGTTCGCGGTCGCGCTTGCCTTGATGTTGCTGATCGGCTTCAACGCATACCTCGCCACAGTCATCTCGGCAGCAATCGCGCTGTCTATTTCGCTGCTGCTATTTAGCAAACAGCGCAACGCCGCTTCGACATACATCTATGAAAATCGCAACAAAGCGAAAGACAAAGACACGGATGTCGAAGACTCAGCCACTAACCGCGACGACCGATAGGCCCCAGCCGAGCAGCACGCCGTAGGCGAGCGCCGCGAAACTGGTGAGCTTCAAAACCAAGATCAATTCCTTAGGCGTCTTTGCCGTCAGAACAATCAGCGTTGCCGGAGCAATCAGCAGAATTGCGCCGATAGCAAAGAAGGTTGCTGGGTAGAGAACGGCGAACAGAAGCCAAATCAACATCGGCAACCAAATCAAAATCAAGAAGATTGCCTTCGACCAGTTTTTTCCAACCCGAACGGCAAGAGTCTTTTTGCCGACGTGCCTGTCGAGGTCGATGTCTCGGATGTTGTTGACCATAAGCACGGCCGAAGACAGAGCGCCCATCGCCACCCCGGCAATGATCGAGTTGTTGTCGAAGTAGCCAAGCTGAATGTATGCGGTTCCGACAGTGGCGACCAGGCCGAAGAAGATGAAGACCGAAACCTCGCCGAGTGCGGCATACCCGTATGGGCTCTTGCCTCCGGTGTAGAACCAGGCGGCGATGATGGCGGCCAGGCCGACTGCGATGAGCCACCAGATTTGCGTGATCAGCACGATTGCGATTCCTGCGGCGGCGGCTAGGCCGAAGAAAATGAAGGCGGCGCGCTTGACCTTGTCGGCCTTGACGTGGCCACCGCCGGTGAGGCGAAGCGGGCCGACGCGAGTGGCGTCAGTGCCGCGAATGCCATCCGAGTAGTCATTGGCGAAGTTCACGCCGATTTGCAAAAACAGCGCCACCGCGAGGGCGAGCAGGGCCAAGCCGGGCTTTGCGCCCTGGGCTGCGGCCGCGGCCCCGTAACCCGCGGCAACCGGGGCGATTGCGAGCGGCAGTGTGCGAAGTCGAGCACCCTCGATCCAGAGCGAGAGCTCGCGCTTGCGGGCCTTATTTTTGTTTGCCATTTCGGCTCCTAGTTTCTTTCGAACAATTGCCTGATCGCGACCAGGTCGTGTTTTTGGCTACTCAATTTTGGCACTCGATCAACCCGGATGACTCTCAGCGGTTTTGCTGCAGGCCCGAGCAGATTGGCAAGCTGCATTGCAACCTCGTCGGCAACCTCGGGCGATCCCAAATATGCGATGCCGACGCGCTGACCCCACTCATCGTCGTCGAGCGCAGTTGCGGCAATCTCTACCACTCCTGCAACGTCTGCGGCGAGCGATTCGACTCGGTCGAGCGAAATCTTAATTCCACCCGAGATGATTACTCGATCTTTCCGACCGAGTACACGAAGTTTTCCGTCTACGATTTCACCAACATCGTTGGACACGTATTTCGGTTGGTCGGCAATCGAGAGTGTTGGTGAAGCGATTGCGATTCGGTCATCCGGTTCGATTGAAACGCTCACGCCATCGAGCGGTTCGCCGTTGTAGACCACGCCACCAAAAGTTTCTGCAGAGCCGTAGGTCTCGACCAGGTTGACGTGCAAGTCCTGCAGCTTTGCCAACAGTGTGGGTGCAACCGATTGACCACCGACCAATATCGCGTCGAAGCTGCGAAGTGCGCGAAGCACATCTTCGTCGTGATCGAGCGCTGCCGCGAGGCGGGCCAGTTGGGTAGGCACAAGAGCGGTGTAGCGACGGTCATCGCGCATCAACGATGCGCTGCGCACGAATGCCTCCGCGGTGAAACTCACTGCGGTGTTCATCACCACTGGGGCGGTGTCGGCAACTGCCGAGCGAACCAAGACGTTCAGGCCCGCCACATAGTTAATCGGCAGTGCCAGCAACCATTGCCCGTGACCGTCTAGCCGCTTGGCTGCAATCTGCGAAGAATCAAGGGCCGCCGCCGCGGTGTGCTGGATGCGCTTCGGGGTGCCGGTCGAGCCGCTGCTCTCGATGATGAAGGCGACGTCATCCGGGGTTTGATCTGGAAGGCCGTGAACCTCTGGCATTAGCCCGGCCGTCTCAGGCGCGGTGATGAACAGGGCCTGGCGGCCGGCAAGTGCCTCGATGACCGCAAGTTGAGCGCCGATAACGTCGTTAGCGGCAACCAGCTTTAGTAGTGCCAAGGAAAGTCAGACCAGTCTGGCTCGCGCTTTTCAAGGAAGGCGTCTCGCCCCTCTGCCGCTTCAGCCGTGCCATAGGCCAGGCGGGTTGCTTCGCCGGCGAACAGCTGCTGACCGACGAGCCCGTCGTCGACAGCGTTGAACGCATACTTCAGCAGACGCACCGCCTGCGGCGACTTGCGCAGAATTTCGGCACCCCACTCAATGCCGGTGACCTCGAGGTCGTTGTGATCGACAACCGCGTTGACCACGCCCATCTCGTAGGCGCGCTGCGCCGAATACTCCTGGCCGAGGAAGAAGATTTCGCGAGCGAACTTTTGCCCCACCTGGCGAGCCAGCAACCCACTGCCGAACCCGGCATCGAAGGATGCAACGTCGGCATCGGTCTGCTTGAAGTGCGCGTGCTCGCGCGAAGCGATTGATAGGTCGGCGATCACGTTCAGCGAATGTCCGCCGCCCGCGGCCCATCCTGGCACCAGCGCAATTACGACCTTTGGCATGAAACGAATCAGTCTTTGAACCTCAAGGATGTGCAACCGACCCGAACGGGCCGCGTCAATTTGCCCTACCTGGTTGGCATCACTCGACGTGCTGTCGTCATACTTGTAGCCGTCTTTGCCGCGCACCCTTTGGTCGCCACCGCTCGAGAAAGCCCAGCCGCCATCTTTAGGAGATGGGCCGTTGCCGGTTAGCAGAACCACCCCGACCTTCGAATCGGTGCGGGCGTGATCTAGAGCCGCATAAAGTTCGTCGACAGTCTTAGGTCGAAAAGCGTTGCGCACCTCTGGCCGATTGAAAGCAACTCGAACAATGCCCAGCGTGCTGTGTCGGTGATAGGTGATGTCGGTTAGCCCCTCGAAACCGGCTACCTGGTGCCAGACGGCAGCGTCGAACAGCTCGGATACGGGATTGGACATGAACCTAGACTAACAACGTGGCCCATTTCGATAAACCCTCGCTTGCCGAGCTAGAGGCCGCGATGCGAGTTGTCTGCCTGCCGATGCGGGTCAAGTTTCGCGGGATAAAGATGCGCGAGGTCGCCCTATTTGAAGGGCCATCCGGCTGGACGGAATGGTCACCGTTTCTCGAATACGAAGCCGACGAGGCTGGCGCCTGGCTCGCCGCCGCAATCGAATTCGGCTGGGGCGAAACACCAAAGCTACTGCGCACCTCGGTCGGCATCAACGCCACCTTGGCAGCCGTTGCCCCAGAACAAATCACGGATGCGCTTGGCAAGTTTGGCGATTTCAACACGGTAAAGATCAAGGTCGCCGAGCCGTCGGCTTCCGGCACAAGTGGCATCAGCGGCATCGAGGCCGATCTGGCGCGCATCCGTGCAGTGCGTGAGCTCTACCCCGGCGTGCGAATTCGCATCGACGCCAACGGTGGGTTCAGCGTTGAGCAGGCGCTAGCGCTCGCCAAGGAACTTGCCATTGATGGGATTGACCTGGATTATTTTGAGCAGCCGGTGCGAACCATCGCAGAGCTCGCGGAGCTGCGGGTAAAACTTTCACGCATCGGAATGCGCGTTGCCGCCGACGAAAGCGTGCGCAAGGTTAGCGACCCGATGGCCGTGGTGCATGCCAATGCCGCCGACGTGCTGGTGCTCAAGGCGCAACCACTCGGCGGAATTCAATCGGCCCTTCGCATCATCGACGAGGCGAGGATGCCCGTGACCATCTCGAGTGCGCTTGAGACCTCGATTGGCATTTCGATGGGCCTGCATCTTGCGGCCGCTCATGAACTGGCGAACCACGATGCCGGGCTCGGCACGGTCGCCCTATTGGACGAAGACATTTGCGACGAACCATTGATCGCAGAGCAGGGCGAACTGCAGGTTCGCCGAGTGTCACCGAGTGAGGCGCGATTGCAAAAGTTTGCGGCAGGTGAAGACCGTCGGCAGTGGTGGCTGCAACGCCTGCGCGATTGCTACTTGAGACCGCTGTAAACGTGCAAGCCCTTGAAGAACAAGTTCACGATTGTGAAGTTGAAGATCACGGCCGCGAAACCAACAAGCGATAGCCAGGCGCTGCGACGACCCGACCAGCCGCGGGTTGCATTAGCGTGCAGATAACCGGCATAGATGGTCCAGATGATGAAGGTCCAGACCTCCTTGGTGTCCCAACCCCAGTAACGGTGCCAAGCGCGCTCCGCCCAGATGGCGCCTGCAATCAGGGTGAAGGTCCAGAGGATAAAGCCGATGATGTTGAACCGGTATGAGAGCTTCTCGATGCGGTTTTCCTTAGGGAACACATCCAAGATTCGGCGAATTAGCCCGGCCAGCTTGCCCTTGCGGCTGGCGAACCAGCCGGAGGTCTTGAACAGGTAGGCCACGGCCAGGGCTGCTGCGATGTTGAAGAACGAGGTGGCCAGCACCGCCACGGTCACGTGGATCACCAGCCAGTAGCTCTGCAGCGCAGGCATCAGGGTCTTAACCTGCACATAGAAACTAGTGGTCGCGGCGCCAAGCACCAAGAGCACGAAGGCGTTGACCAAAACGGCGATGATGCGAATGTCTGTGACGAAGAACAGCGACAGGATGAAAATTGCCACAATCACGAAACTGCCGCTGATCGAGAACTCGTACATGTTGGCCCACGGCACACGCGACGCAGCAATACCGCGAAGCACAACGCCGATGCCGTGCGAAACAGAACCAACAATAAGAAGTGTCATGGCGATGCGTTCGATGTTGAATGCACGCTTAGAGACGGCGACATCCTTGCTTGCTCGACGGGCTAGGTGCCCGGTGAATAGCAGGAACGAAACTGTGTAGATTGCCATCGCGATAAACACGAACGCGAGTGAAATTTGCGAAAGACCTTCATTGAGCGTGACGCTAGTCATTTTCTGCCTGTCTGATTTCGTTTGCCAATTCTTCGATGACCTTTTCAAGTGTAGGGTCGTCACCGCGAGCCAGGGCGGCCACTTCGAATCCGCCATCAACCTTGCGAACCCAAACACGACGACGCGGGATGAGCAGCGACATGATCAAGCCGCCGAGTGCGCTCAGTGCGAAGAATAAAATCCAGCCCTCGCCGGGGTTGTAAGAAATGTCGAGCGAGGCAAAACGCTTCAGACCATCGAAGGTCATGGTGCCGAGCGTGCCCGGCAGTTTCACGGTCTGCCCGATGGCCAAGCGAAGCCCCTTGATCGGTGAGGTCGGGCCTGCCACCTGCTTCATTTTCTTAATGTCGAGCGAGTAGACGTTCTGCGGCACTCCCGAGTTCAACCCCAGGTCGCCCACATAGACATTCGCGGTGAGCAGCGGGTTGACCGGGGCAGGGAACTGCGAGGTGAGGGCTCCGGTGCTGAGCTTGGCGGCCGTTGGGTAGAAAAATGAGATCAGGCCGAACTGGGTCTTGGCATCTGGCACCTTAATTACCCCGAGCGACGTGTAGTTGGCGTCCTGTGGAAGGAAGGCCGTGGCCCCCGAGAAGGTGATGTTGCCCTGGGCATCGCGAATCGTGATCTGCGGGGCATAGCCGTTGCCGGTCAGATAGACATTGGCGTGAGGCAGACTCAGCGGCTCATTCACTCGGATGACAGACGTTGCTGGCTTGCCATCCTGGCCGACCTGGCTGGTGACGGTGGCTTTGAAGTCGAGCGGGGTGCCGATGTTGGTTCGGTTCTTCAAATCGAAACTCGCGGCAAAGCGATCGAGGGTCACCTTGAACGGAACCAGTTGGCTCTCGTTGAAGAATGCGCCCGGCGAAATCGAGTCGTAGCCGGTGAGGTTATCGACGAAGGTCTCACCCTCGACCAAAACGCGCTGCCCGCTGTAGCTCAAACCACCACCAACACCAACGGCAATCAAGACACCGATGAGCGACAGGTGAAAAATCAGGTTGCCGGTTTCGCGAAGGTAACCGCGCTCTGCAGAAACCGAGTTGCCGGTTACGACGACGCGATAACGCTGTTTGCGCAAAACTGTCGCTGCCATGTCAATGAGACCCGCGCGGCGCGATTTGAAAGTTGCGTGCGCCGGCATCCGAGAAAAGATTTTGGGAGCCGCAGGAGGGGCAGCTCGAAGCGCATCGAAGTGCACACGAGTGCGAGGAAACACGCAACCGATTAGCGAGAAGAAAAGCAAAATGTAGATTGCGCTGAACCAAGTCGAGGTGTAGACATCGAAGAGTTGCAGTGCGTCGAGAAACTTGCCTAGCTGTGCGTTGTTGTCGAGAAATTGCGCGACTCCGTTTGGGTCTGCGGTGCGCTGAGGATAAATCGAACCTGGGATTGCAGCCGCGGCAAGAAGCAAAAGCAGCAGCAGCGCGGTGCGCATCGAAGTTAGTTGACGCCAGAACCAGCGCAGCCAACCACGAGCGCCGAGCTCAGGAAGCTCGACGTCTTCGCCGCGCGAATATTTAGAGCGCTGGGACGAAGCCACTGTTCACCACCTGAATCCACTCGATGACGTTGTTCCAAACGCCGGTCACCAAAAGCAACCCGAGCAACACCAAAAGCATTCCCCCGGCGATGTTGAACTGGCGAATGTGCTTTCGCACGAAGGCAATCGAGCGCGTTGCCCATGATGCCCCGGCGGCAATCAAAATAAACGGGATGCCCAAACCGAGCGAATAGGCGATGGTCAGGATCACCCCGCGAGCAACCTGCCCCTGGTCGAGGCTGAGCGCCAACACTGAGGCGAGGGTCGGGCCGATGCATGGCGTCCAGCCGAGGCCAAAGACGATGCCGAGCAGGGGCGCGCCAACCAGCCCCATGCGTGGGCGCCACTGCGCCTTGAAGGTGCGCTGCATGAAGCCGAATTGGCCGACCATGACGAGGCCGAGCAAGATCACCAGTACCCCGAGAACTCGCTGAACCACCACGGCACCACCGAGTTTGGTCATGGCGGCAAAGCCACCGAAGGCCGCGCCGAGCGACACGAACACCGCGGTGAAGCCGAGCACAAACAGACTTACCCCGAGCACAACTCGCGAACGCTCCGACGCCTGTGCCGAGACATAACCGAGGTAGCCGGGCACCAGCGGCAGCACGCACGGGCTCAAGAACGAAACCAGGCCCGCCAAAAGTGCAATCGGAATCGCTAGGGCCATCGACCCACCGAGAATTACCGATCCGAAGTTCACGCGTTTACCGAATCGCTCACTGCTCGCCGACTACGCGACTGATCATCGCATCAAGGGTGCCTTTTTCAAATCGACCCAGGATGCGCGCAGCCACCTTGCCGTGCTTGTCAATCACAATCGTGGTCGGCACGGCCTGCGGTGAAACGACGCCGGTGAATGCGAGCAAGACCGAGCCCGATGCGGAATCCATGATGCTCGGCCAGTTGATTTTGAAAGACCGATCGAATGCGATTGCCGTTGCCGCGGTGTCGCGCACGTTGACTCCGACGAACTGAGCGCTGTTCCCATACTTCTTATTTAGCGCAACCAGGTCGCTCGCCTCTGCGCGACAGGGTGCGCAGCCGGCATACCAAAAGTTCATTACCACGACAACGCCACTGAGCTGGTCGCTCGAAAGGGCCTGCCCGCTCTCGGTAGTTCCAGACCACTTCACAGCGGCGAGACGGTCGGCCTTTGCGAATTCGATAACCGTGCCATCGCCGGCGATGTAGTTTTTGTTGTCACCCGACTTGAACTGATTTGCCAAACCGTCGTTCGATGCACAGGCACTCAGTACCAACACGGATGTCGCCGCGAGCGCGATAGCAACCACACGCTTGAGTGCGGCAAGTTGCAAAACCGAACGCTGAGTCAAACTGCACCTTTATCTTTCGCGCGCCGTGGAGCCGCGGGGTCTCGATAGTCGACCTCAACCCATTTTGCGCCACGCTTCTCGATCGTGGTGATCGAAGAAAGCGCACAGCGTCGCCGGTTCGGGTTGTGGGCAAGCGGCAGGCCAACCAGGGCGAGGTGGGTCGTCCAGATTGGCAACTGGTGGGTAACCAAGACCAGGTCACCGGATGGCGTTGCCTCGGCCTGCTCCTCTATTAATGCGGTCATGCGGCTAAGCACCTGCTCGTAGGGCTCTCCCCATGAAGGCCGGTATGGGTTGCGCAGGTGAAAGAACAGGTGCGGCCGAACCAAGACGTGGCCAGGGGTCATCTTGCGACCCTCGAAGATGTTGAACGGCTCGATGAGGCGGTCATCAAGCTCGACCGTCAGGTCAAAGGCCTGGGCAACTGGTTTTGCAGACTGTTGTGTGCGAAGCAGCGGGGATGCCACCAGTCGGGTTACTGCACTTCCGGTGCCTTGAAGTGCGAGCGCCGCATCCGTGGCCATCTGCTCGCCGAGCTCACTCAGTGGAAAGCCATCGAGCCTGCCGTAGAGCACACCCTTCGGGTTAAACACCTCACCGTGACGAATCAAGTGAACGCGGGAGGCAGACATACCCCAAGTTTACCCTCGGCTAAACTTGGCGAGAATCGCCTATTCAGGCATCACCCAGCCGAAAGCAAGGACAAAATGCGCGAGCGCACTCTCGTTAAAGAACTGGCAGCCCGCCAGGACGGACCGGTCACCCTCGGTGGTTGGGTCGAGAAGGTGCGCGATCAGAAGCGCATCCAGTTCGTGATTCTTCGCGACGAGTCCGGCGACGTTCAGGTCACCTACCCTCGCCCCGTCATCGGCGATGCCCCGGATGAGAACGATGCGCTGGCTGCCAAGATCTCGACTCTCACCTCCGGCTCATTCGTTTGGGTACACGGCAACCTGGTGCACGACGAGCGCGTGAAGCTCGGCGGCCTGGAAATTCAGCTGCGTGACATCGAAATCATCTCGCTTGCCGACCCAATCAGCCCGATTGCCGACGATACCTCCATCGACAAGCGTCTCGACTGGCGCTTCCTCGACATGCGCCGCAGCGAAATGAACCTGGTTTACCGGGTGCAGTCGACCATCGAAGCAGCTTGGCGCTCATACTGGCGCGAAAACGGCTTCACCGAGATTCACTCGCCGAAGTTGATGGCCAGCCCTTCCGAGTCGAACGCCGAGTTGTTCAAGCTCGAGTATTTCGAGACCCACGCCTACCTCGCACAGAGCCCACAGTTCTACAAGCAGATGGCGATGATGGCCGGCCTCGGTCGCATCTTCGAGATCGGCCCTGTGTTCCGCGCTGACCCATCGTTCACCTCGCGTCACGCCACCGAGTTCGTCTCGGTCGACATCGAAGTTTCATGGATTGATTCGCACGAAGACATCATGGCCATCCAAGAGCAGTTGATGCAGCGCGCCATTCAGGCCGTCAAGGATGAGCACGGTGATGAGATCAAGAAGCACTTCGACATTGACGTCGTCGTTCCTTCGATTCCGTTTCCTCGGGTGCCACTTGCCGAGGCGGTCGAGATCATCAAGGAGCGTGGGCACACTGTCGAGCGCGGCGGCGACCTAGACCCTGAGGGCGAGCGCCAGATTGCGGCTTGGGCCGCCGAGAAGTTTGGCCACGAGTTCGTCTTCGTCACCGACTACCCGGCGACCGTTCGCCCGTTCTACCACATGCGTCACCCAGAGAACCCGGCGCTCACCAAGAGCTACGACCTAATCTGGCGCGGCACCGAGATCACCACCGGCGCTCAGCGTGAGCACCGCCTCGACGTGCTGATTGAGCAGGTAAAGCAGAAGGGGCTCGAGCCTGAAGGCCTGCAGACCTACCTCGACTTCTTCAAGTACGGCGCCCCTGCGCACGGTGGCTTCGGCATGGGTCTGATTCGCGTGCTGATGTTGCTGTTGCACCAGCCAAACATTCGCGAGGTCGGCTTCCTGTTCCGCGGACCAAACCGCCTCGAGCCTTAAGCCTTATTTGGTTTCTTATCTTTGGCGATAACAGACCAAACATAATCAAGCTCTTTTTGGGTGACTGGGCCGAACTCCAGGTAAACCCGTTCGTATTCCATAAGAAGAGAAATTACTCTCAATCCTGGCAACGTCGGCCGGATGGAGATTGCGTTGTCTACCATTTCGATTTTTGCATTTCCGAGATCGTATGAAAACTCGTCAGGGAATACAACGTTGTCGAAAGCGCTTTTCCTTTTTGCCATTTCTAACTCTCTTCTTCGAGCTTGAAAACCTGCTCGACTTTTGCCGAGCGCGGCTGCGATCTTGAGCGTGAGCACGAGGCTCGGGCTGTATTCGTCGAGTTCGAGGTATCCGATGGTTTGGTAATGCAACAACGTTTCGGCGTGTCGCTATCTGAAGGTCTTGACGACCTTGTGAGTTTTCGCTGCCCACTCGTGCTTGCGCCCTAGCCGGCCAAGCAGCCAAATCAGGATTGGCAACCAGAACATCTTTAGTGCCCACTTCGCCAATTTCATGCCTGGGACCCTCCGTTTGCGGCAGTTACAAGCGCCTCGAGTAGGCGGGGCCTGTCGATCCGCCAATAGTTGTGCACCTTGCCGTCAATCAGCAAGACGGGTATCTCTTCGCTGTAGCGAGCCATGAGGTCAGCCGAGTCGAGCAGGTTCAAGTGTTCGAGTGTGACCGTTGTGCCATTCAACACGGATGGGTCAGCCGCCAACTGCTCAAGCACGTCAGCGATGGCGACTTCCGCGTCGTCGCAGAGGTGACAGCCGGGCTTGCCGATCAGCGTTAGTGCGATTGTGGTCACGGCTAAAGACTAACCGCTGTCTAAACTTGAGACCGTGCCAAAGCCCAAGCCAGAGAAAGTCGAAGCAGCGTTCTTCGATGTCGACAACACGCTAGTTCGTGGCTCGTCGACCTTCCTCTTCGGCAAGGCCGCATTCAAGAAGCGCTTCTTCAGTCGCAAGGACCTGTGGAACTTCGCCTGGCATCAGGCCCGCTTCATCGCTCGCGGTGAAACAGCGAAGACTTTGAATCAAATCAAGGATCGCGCCCTCGGACTGGTGGCCAACCACCGCGTCGAGGAGCTCTCATCGCTCACCGACCTGGTTTACGACGACTACATCAGCCCGAAGCTCTGGCCAGAAACAGTTCGCCTAGCCAAAGAGCACATCGCCAAGGGGCGCGAGGTTTGGCTGATCACAGCAGCCCCTGTCGAAATCGCAAACGTTATTGCGCAGCGCCTCGGGTTAACCGGAGGACTCGGCACCATCGTCGAGCGCAAAGACGGAATTCTCACCGGCAAGTTGGTTGGCAAGCCGCTGCACGGAAGAGCAAAGTACAAGGCGATGAAGCAGCTTGCCGAAGAGCGCAATATCAGCCTGAAGCGCAGCTATGCATACAGCGATAGTTACAACGACCTGCCGATGCTCACCCACGTCGGGCACCCGGTTGCCGTAAACCCCGACAAGGTGCTCAAGACTCACGCCAAAGCAGCCGGATGGAAAATTCTGGACTTCAAGAAGCGCGAACTGCGCGCCAACCGTTAACGGCACCCTCGCGCCAACGAACTTCGTCACGGCACACGTCATCCCGGTTTAAATGCGAAACCCGCCCTTTCGGGGCGGGAAACACAAAATTTCTCGAAGTACTTCTACTTCTTATTGCGACGCTGGTGGCGAGTCTTGCGAAGCAACTTGCGGTGCTTCTTCTTCGACATACGCTTGCGGCGCTTCTTGATTACGGAACCCATGAAGACCTCACATTTATTGGCTGACCGCTAGCGGGGCCAGCGAACAAAACAGAGTTCCATCCTACTCGGCGGCCGCCATACACTCAAAGGATGACCGAACAGCAACCATTTGAGCTCATCGCCAAGCATGGCGACATCGAGATTCGCCGCTATCCCGCCTATGTATTGGTGCAGGCCAAGAGCCGCGGCGAATTCATGCGGGCGGGCAACCGCGCCTTCAACCCGCTGCTCAGTTACATATCGGGCAGTAACTCAGGTGCGCAAAAGATCGCCATGACCGCTCCGGTGCTGCAATCGACCGAAAACCAGGATCAACACACAGTCAGCTTCGTGATGCCCGCCGGTTTCAAGCCCGATGCCTCGGCCAAGCCACTGAGCTCAGCGTTGCAGGTTGTGCCAGTTGACGAACATTACGCGGCGGCCATTCGATTTAGGGGCTCTTGGGATGCCGAGCGTTTCGAGGCAATGGGTCAAGAATTGATGCGAAGGGTTCACGAACTCGGATTGCAGCCCATCGGTGATCTTTACTGGGCACGCTTCGATCCACCATTCAAACCCGGCTTTATGAAGAGAAACGAGGCAATCATCAAGATTGCCGAACCATCAAAGGAGATTCGTTGAATATCAGTCCACTTATGCGCAAGGCCTTCGCAGAGTTCCTAGGCGTCGCATTCTTTCTAACCGCAATCATGGGGGCAACCTCTTCAGGTTCGGCTCTCGCGGTTCCTGCACTCGCAACTGTTCTTGGCTTGGCAATTCTTGTCACCGCAGGAATTTCTGGCGGCCACCTAAACCCTGCGGTATCGCTTTACTTCTACTCGCGCAAAGCAATCTCGGCAACCGAGTTGGTTGTCTACATCGTTGCTCAATTGCTCGGCGCAATTCTCGGAACCTGGGTTGGCCTTTCTCTCTGGGGAAGTTTGATGACCTTCAACACCGTTGACCACTCGGGCAGCTCGTCGTTCATGCTTGGTGAACTGGTTGCAACCGGCGGATTGGTTTGGTTGGTTGGTCGACTGGCTTCAACTAACCGCGGCAACATCATCCCGGTTGCAGTCGGACTCTGGGTCATGGCTGCAGCAGTTTTCACTCAGTCGGGCGCAGAGGCTAACCCAGCCGTTGCATTCGGTCTGTTGTTCCACGGTCACTCGGGCAAGGAGACCCTGATGGTCATCTTGATGCAGTTGCTCGGAATGTTGTTTGCGTCAATCTTCGTGACGATCTTCGCTGAGCCTGTTGCCAAGACCGTTGCTGCTCCTGCTGTTGCGGCCGCTTCGGCAACCGCAGCGAAGAAGCCTGCAGCGAAGAAGGCTCCTGCTAAGAAGCCTGCGGCGAAAAAGACCACAAAGTAAATCGGTTCATCGAGCGGGGATGGCTTCGGCCATCCCCGTTTCGTTTAACCTCTCTTTACTGAGGGCTGGCATAGTTGAGGCATGACAGCCAAAGCATCGGTTCTATTTGTTTGCATTCACAATGCTGGACGTTCGCAGATGGCCGCGGGTTTCCTTCGTGAACTCGGCGGCGACCTGGTCGAGGTGCGTTCGGCTGGAACTCAGCCCGGTGACCGAGTGAACCCTGTCGCGGTCGATGCAATGGCCGAAGTTGGCATCGACATTTCGCAGAACTTTCCGCACCGTTTGACCGACGACGCCGTGAAGGCCAGTGATTACGTGATCACAATGGGCTGCGGCGACGCCTGCCCTTACTTCCCGGGCAAGACCTACCTCGATTGGCCACTGAACGACCCTGCCGGTCAGGGTCTCGAGGCGGTTCGACCGATTCGCGATGAGATTCGCGAGCTGGTCGCAAACCTCGTCGACGAAATCAAGGCTTCGAGCTAAGCCTTCTTGGTCGGCTTCTTGGTCGCCGGTTTCTTCGCTTCAGGCTTCTTGGTGACTTCCTGAACCTTGGCCTTAACCTCTTTTACTGCCTTGCTGACAGTGTCACCAAGTTCATCGTTCGCAGTCTTCTTTGCATCGGCAAAGAAACGACCTAGCTCTTTTGCAAGACCTTCGATATCGGTTGCCTTCGATTTCGGGTTGAACTTCTTCGCCAACCATGCCGAACCCTGGTTTGCCAAAACTCCGGCCTTGTCTGCCAACTCCCTTGCGCGTGCCTGGAACTCCGCGTTCAGTTCGGCACCGGCAAACTTTGCGACCCAAACGCCAAGCGCCTTAAGCGCAGCAGGGTTCGAAGAGTAGACGGCGGTCTTTGCGCGGCTGGCCTTAACCAAACCTGCGTCAACCAAAATGGTGAGGTGCTTGTTTACCGAAGCCAGGGTTTCCCCGGTAGTTGTTGCGAGTTCTGTTGCAGTCTGCGACTTCACGGCAAGCGACTCGAGCACATCGCGGCGCTTGGCATCTGAGATTGCTACAAAAACATCTGACATTTGATTTCCTTTGTTCGGTTTATTTTCCTGCTGCAATTTCACGAGCGCGTCGAAGCGCCGCGTCGGTTGCTTCTGCAAAAACTTGGTCGAACTGAGCCTGCTCCATGCGCGCAATCGCCTGCATGGTTGTGCCGTTCGGACTGGTCACCTGTCGGCGAAGTTCGGAAGGTGACTTGTGGCTCGCCAGCAACAAGTCGATTGCACCGCGGAAGGTCTCGTTGACCAACTCTGTGGCTTCTGCGGGAGTAAAGCCCTGGTGCTCGGCCGCCTTGGTGAACTGCTCGATCAAAAAGAAAACGTATGCCGGCCCACTTCCGCTGATCGTGCTTAGCGCATCGATGCGGGGTTCGTCGAGAATCATCGTCTTGCCAACCGCGGCAAAGAGCTGGGTGGCTAGTTCGAGGTGGCCAGCCTCGGCCCGCGAGCCTGCCGAGATGCCTGTCATGGCGCGGCCAACAATGGCGGGGGTGTTTGGCATGGCGCGAATCACGGCCGTGGCCGCAGGCAGGGTCTGCTCCATCGCCTGAGTGGTGATGCCCGCAGCAACCGAGATGACAAGGGCTCCAGGCTTCAAACTCGTGGCTACCTCGCCGAGGACCTCCAGTACGTAGGCCGGCTTGACGGCAACCAGCACGACGTCGGCTTGGTCGACAGCCAGGATGTTCGCATCCGAGTCGAGTTCTTGAGAATAGGCGTGAACGCCGAGCCGGTTGTTGAGGGCGTTGCCCGCAGCGGCGGACTTGGTGCTGACGGCAATGTGGTCGGCTGGGGTGCCCTTAGCGATCAACCCGTCGAGGATGGCGGTGCCCATTGAGCCCGAGCCGAGGATTGCGATTCGCAAGTTGTTCACATTCAAAGTTTAGGCAAATCGGTGTCGCCGGTGCAGGGTAGTTTTGTTTCATGGCCCCCAAAACTTCTTTCAGCTGCAGTGAGTGCGGCTGGTCATCGGTGAAATGGGTTGGCCAGTGCGGCGAATGTGGCTCATGGGACACAATGCGTGAAGGCAGCGCGTTGGGCAAAGGCCTTGGCGCCTCGAAGTCGATCAAGCCGAACGTCATCGTGGGTTCGAGTGCCGCTCGCCCGATTACCGAAATTTCCACGGCGGCAGTTGCAAGTCGTTCAACCGGTGTTGCCGAGTTCGATCGCGTTCTCGGTGGCGGGCTGGTTCCTGGCGCGGTCGTTTTGCTAAGTGGCGAGCCGGGTGTTGGCAAGTCAACACTGCTACTCGAGGTGGCGGCTCGCACGGCCGACTCCGGCGTTCGCGTGCTCTACGTCAGCGGTGAAGAATCAGTCGGGCAAATTCGCCTGCGAGCAGAGCGCACCGGTGCACTCAATGAAAATCTTTTTCTCGCAAGCGAAACAGACTTGGCCAATCTGCTCGGTCAGGTCGAAGCTGTGCAACCGGGGTTGCTAATTGTTGACTCTGTGCAAACCATCGCTCACGCCGAGCTCGACGGAGCAGCCGGTTTGCCGTCGCAGGTTCGCGAGGTCGCAAGCAACTTGATTCGCGTTGCGAAGGCAGAGAACATCCCGGTGATTTTGGTTGGTCACGTCACCAAGGATGGCAACATCGCAGGCCCGCGCGCACTCGAGCACCTGGTCGATGTGGTGTGCCACTTCGAGGGCGATCGCCAAACCTCGCTGCGCTTTGTGCGTTCGCAAAAGAATCGCTTCGGCCCAACCGACGAGGTTGGCTGCTTTGAGATGACCGGCGACGGCATCCGTGAGGTGCCCGATCCGAGTGGCCTGTTTCTATCTCGAGCCGAGATTCCCGTCTCAGGCACTTGTGTAACTGTGTCAATGGAGGGCAAGCGAGCCTTAATCGCAGAGGTTCAGGCGCTAGTGGTAAAAAGCTCGTCTCCTCAACCACGCCGCGTCACCAACGGGGTTGATTCGTCGCGCGTTGCCATGATTCTGGCGGTTCTTGAGCGTCGCGCCGGGCTGCGCCTCAGCGAGGTCGATGTTTATGTCTCTACCGTGGGTGGCGTCAAAATCGTTGAACCGGCAGCCGACCTGGCCATCGCAATCGCCATTGCCTCGGCCGTCAACGACAAGCCGGTATCTCACAACCTTGCCGCCTTTGGCGAAATCTCGCTCGCCGGTGAAATTCGCCCGGTCAGCAACAATAAGCTTCGCAAGAACGAGGCCGAGCGACTCGGATTTGTTCGCAGTGTCGACAATTCTGTTGGCGGGCTTAAGCAGGCTCTCGCACTTGCCCTCAACTGGTAGGGCTTGCCCTCAACCTAGATTCTTGCGCGCAACTATTTGGGCTAGTTCAACATGAACTGAACATCACTCGACGTGATGCCATTCACCGTTGCCACCAGGTGATACGAGGCGCCCTTTGTCGGCACTGCCTTCTGACCCGTCGAACAGCCGGTGGCTGAAGAGAACACCTTCATCCAGGAAGACGGTTGAGATGAAACCGTTGCACCCGGCTGCAACACGGTTGGGCTAGACGTGTCCTGAGTTCGATCACACTGGTGAGAGTCCCAGATCACGGTTGAACCGCTGGTGATCTTGTAGAACGAGACCGCGGTACCTGCATCAAAGGTGCAAGGCGAAGAACTGTTGTTGGTCAACTGGAACCAAAGGTATGGGCTGTCGGTTGCCTTGAAGGAGTTCGCACTCTGCTCACCCTGGTTACCGATTCCGGCAATCACAGTTACGGCACCGGCTGGGCAGGCGGCACTTGGGTTTGCGCTCACCGATACTGAACTTGACGGCGATGCCGCCGAGGCTGAGTCGTGATGGAAGAAGCCACCAATAAATCCGGCAATAGTCGAGAAGATCCACCACACTAGAGTTGCGATCAGAAGCAAACCGACCCCGACCACAATGCGGCGGCGGCGATAGACCTCAGGGGTTAGTTGTTGTGGGCGGCGGGGATTATTGCGTGGGTTCGACATGCATTCAGGTTAACCAGCAGGCCTGCTAAAGCAGGCGAAGCATGCGGGTGTTGCCAAGCGTGTTCTGCTTCACACGGGCGAGGTCGAGAAACTCGGCCACGCCATCGTCGGTTGAACGTGCCAGCTCGGCGAAGGTCGCCTCGTCGACCGGAACGTCGCTGATTTCGACAAAACCGTGACGGCCGAAGAACGAAGTTTCGAAAGTCAGGCAGAACAGGCGCTGAATGCCGAGTTCACGCGCCAGATCTACCAGGGCCTCGAGTAACAGGCCGCCAATGCCGTGGCCGCGCAGGGTGCCATCGACCACGATTGACCGCACCTCGGCAAGGTCGCTCCACATGACGTGCAGGCCACCGGCGGCCACCACGCGGCCCTCGGCGTCAACGACCACGCGGAATTCGGGCAGCTTTTCGTAGAGCGAGACCAGCTCGTGGTGCAGCAGTACGCGACCCTCATCAGGCGCGCGAAGCGCCTGAATGGCAGGAACGTCGCTAGTTCGTGCAGCGCGAACCCGGTACTGGCTAGAAGGCATTGCTAAATGCTAGCCGCACCTTCGCGCGCAAGGCTAGTGAAAACGAATTCGCCGTTCTCGAAGTCGACATCGACGTGCTCGGTGTTGTTGAGCTCGCCGTGCAGAATCTTCTCGCTCAGACGGTCTTCGATTTCACGCTGAACTGCACGACGCAATGGTCGCGCACCGAGCGCAGGGTCGAAGCCAATCTCGATGAGTCGATCCTTGGCAGCTTGAGTCAGCTTGAGGCTCATGCTGCGGTCTTCGAGACGAGTCGCCAACTTCTTGATGAACAGGTCGACAATCTGAACCAGTTCTTCCTTGTTGAGCTGAGGGAACACGATGGTCTCATCAACACGGTTCAAGAACTCTGGCTTGAAGTGCTTCTTCAACTCTTCGTTGACCTTGCCCTTCATGCGGTCGTAGTCCTGCAATCCGTCGCCTTCTGCCGCGAAGCCCATGACTCCTCGAGCGATGTCACGAGTTCCGAGGTTGGTGGTCATGATGATGATGGTGTTCTTGAAGTCGACGACGCGACCCTGACCATCGGTCAAGCGACCTTCTTCGAGAATCTGCAACAGCGAGTTGAAGATATCTGGGTGTGCCTTTTCGATCTCGTCGAACAACACAACGCTGAACGGCTTGCGGCGAACCTTCTCGGTTAGCTGGCCACCCTCTTCGAATCCAACGAAGCCTGGAGGGGCTCCGAACAGGCGCGAAACAGTGTGCTTCTCGCTGTACTCAGACATGTCGAGCGAAATCAGTGCACCTTCGTCGTCGAACAAGAACTCGGCCAGTGCCTTGGCGAGCTCGGTCTTTCCGACACCGGTTGGGCCGGCGAAGATGAACGAACCGGATGGACGGTTCGGGTCTTTGAGACCCGCGCGCTGACGACGAATCGACTTCGAAATCGCGCGAATCGCGTCTTCCTGGCCGATGACTCGCTTGTGCAGCTCGTCTTCCATGTAGATCAACTTCGTGCTCTCCTCTTCGGTGAGCTTGAACACTGGGATTCCCGTGGCCTGAGCCAATACCTCGGCAATGAGCCCCTCGTCGACAGTGCCGCCTGCTGCGACGTTGCCCGAGCGGAACTGCTTCTCGAGACGCACGCGTTCGGCGTTCATGCGCTTCTCTTCGTCGCGCTTGCTGGCGGCGAGTTCGAAGTCCTGGTCGTCGATGGCCTTCTCTTTGGCCTTGCGAATCTCAGAAATCTGATCTTCGAGTTCGCGCAGTTCAGGTGGCGAAGACAGAATCGACAGACGCATGCGGGCGCCGGCCTCGTCGATCAGGTCGATCGCCTTGTCAGGCAGGTAGCGGTCGGTGACGTAGCGGTCTGACAGGTTGGCGGCGGCAACCAGGGCACCATCGGTTATCGAAACCTTGTGGTGTGCCTCGTAGCGGTCGCGAAGACCTTTCAAGATGTTGATGGTGTGTGGCAGCGATGGCTCGTTCACCATCACCTGCTGGAAGCGGCGAGCGAGCGCGGCATCCTTTTCAAAATATTTGCGGTACTCATCCAAGGTGGTTGCACCAATGGTCTGGAGTTCACCGCGGGCGAGCATCGGCTTCAAGATCGAGGCCGCATCGATTGCGCCTTCGGCCGCACCGGCACCAACCAGCGAGTGAATCTCATCGATGAAGGTGATGATGTCGCCACGCTGCTTGATCTCTTTGGTGACCTTCTTGAGACGCTCTTCGAAGTCACCGCGGTAGCGCGAGCCAGCAATCAACGCACCCATGTCGAGTGTGTAGAGCTGCTTTCCCTTCAAAGTTTCTGGAACGTCGCCGTTCACGATTGCCTGAGCGAGACCTTCGACAACCGCGGTCTTTCCAACGCCAGGCTCACCAATGAGTACCGGATTGTTCTTGGTGCGGCGAGAAAGAATCTGCATGACGCGTTCGATCTCGCGTTCGCGACCAATAACCGGGTCAAGTTTGCCGTCGGCTGCAGCCTGGGTCAGGTTGCGACCAAACTGGTCGAGAATCTGCGAACCCTTTTGCTTCTCGTGAGTTTCGCCGCCGACGTTTACGGTCTCTTTGCC
This sequence comes from uncultured Micrococcales bacterium, assembly GCA_903909605.1. Lineage (GTDB taxonomy): Bacteria > Actinomycetota > Actinomycetes > Actinomycetales > Microbacteriaceae > Rhodoluna. The sequence goes on from CAIVWH010000024.1 coordinate 55,433, forward strand.
TTCATTGCCCGAGAGCTGCTGAATGACCTGCTGGCGAACCTTGTTGGTGTCTGCGCCGAGCTTGGTTAGGACCTGAGCGGCAACGCCCTCGCCCTCGCGAATCAAACCGAGCAGAAGGTGTTCGGTGCCGATGTATGAGTGGCCAAGCTGCAGAGCCTCGCGGAGCGAAAGCTCGAGCACCTTCTTGGCACGTGGAGTGAAAGGAATGTGACCGGTCGGTGCCTGCTGGCCCTGGCCGATGATCTCTTGAACCTGTTCGCGAACCTGCTCGAGACTTATGCCGAGCGCCTCGAGCGACTTGGCGGCAACGCCCTCACCCTCGTGAATCAGGCCGAGCAGAATGTGCTCGGTGCCGATGTAGTTGTGGTTCAGCAGTTTCGCCTCTTCTTGGGCGAGCACGACTACACGACGGGCCTTGTCGGTGAATTTCTCAAACATCTTTACTCCTTGGATGCCCAATCACGGGCACTAATAAAGATGGTAGGTCGAACCTCCCCCACTAAATAGGGCTGTTCGCTGATGGCAAACCTGCCGATTCCTTATGCTGCTCGCCTGAGGCCCACAAACACAGCTGCTATGACTGAAATAACGGTCCATCCGAGCAAGACAGCCAAATTTTGGCCCGGCGAGAGTTGAAGTTGCGCGAGGTTTATGTACTGAGACATTTGCGCATTAGGCCCTAGCCATTTATCAGTGACTCCGACCGAGGGAAAGGCCCAATTGAGGTTGTAAATGGCTAGCGCGAAGTCGTTGTTTGAGATAACTAGGGCCGATCCAAAAATGGCTTTAGTGAAAACGAAAAGAGACAGCAATGAAAAAAGAGCCTTGCCCCAGCTTCCAAGAATTGATGCCATTGCATATCCAATCAAGGCGCAGCTTGAAAGTGCGAGTGGAGTTACCCACAGGTGCCAAAGAATGGAATCAGAGATGACCTGCAAGGAATAGTGTCCAGTAGAGAGCGTCACGTATGTCTGAAGCGCATTCACGATGAGGGCGACCACTACAACCACAGTCGAAGTAATGGCGATCATCGTAAATTTCGAGATCATATGGAGCAGTCGATCCGGTGTCGCCAGCAGTTCTAAACGTCGCGCGCCTGAGACATGCTGTTGAAGAAATACGGCGGCTCCAAAGAAAGCAAATAGGAGCTGGCCGATGCCATCGCCAGCGACGAGTGCATCACTTCTAATGCTCTCGATGTCAAGAATGCCTGCCTGGGGTATCGCGGCAAGTTGAATCAAAGAACGTTGAAGGACGCTTGAACAAAGCAGTATGTAACTCAAAGGCATGATGACCAGGAACGCCAAACCCAACTTCGTAGAAGTGACGCCTATTAAGCCCGCCCTTAGCTCTCGGACAAACCTAACCGAACTTTGAGCCCTCATTGACGATGCCTTGATTTCACAATCGCCCAAACAAATGCGATAGCACCCCACGCGGCTACTACGTAAAGCCCAGCTTGCGGAGACAAGTCGGAAAGCGCCATTCCCTCCAAAGGGAATCCGTGTGCGGGTTTGACAGCAGCCAACGCCTGAACCGCTGATATCGAAAAGACGTCTCCTATTGCCGAGACTTGCCCAAATACCAAAGATGTCGCCGGAGGAATGACAGCCAGAACTCCGCCAATAGAGAGCAGTGCCAGAGTGGGGCTAAGTGCTGATCCTAGAGCCAATCCGAACTGTGCAAAAAGCGTGAAACCCAATGTGGAAAACACGATTTGTTCCCATTGTCTAGGTTCAAGTTCTAGGACAGGGCTCCAAGCCTGGGTCACAACCAAATGTGCCAGAGTGGCGCCAATCAATGAGGCAAACCCCACCATCAAAGTCAACACAGTACTTTTCGCAAGTAGCAGCGAGACCCCTCTAGGTACCGCCAAGCGAGACAGCGTATTAGTGCTGAACCGTTTTTCTGAGGCAGAGCTGTTTGCGCCATGAAAGGAAAAGGCGATTGCTAACGGCACTGCCAGAGACGAAATTCCGTCGAAACCGCCTTCATGAAGCGAGCCTGCTTTAGTCGCATTGGCCACCGCATCTCGAGCAATTGAGTACAGAGGCAGTCCAATAACTACCAAGACCAGAAACAATGGATTCGACCTAAGCCCAAAATACTTAAGTGTTTCAGATCGAATTATGAGAATGAAGTTTTTGGACTCTCTCGCAAGCCGTGAGTCGTTCATTGGGTGGCGGTGTGAGATTGATGTGGATGGGATATTGCTAAATATGCGTCTTCAAGGCTCTGGTCATCACCTAGATACTGTTGATTGAAGTCAGCCAAAGTGCCCTGAAAAAGAACTTCTCCTTTGCCGAAAATGACTAAGTTTTGTGCAAGTTTTTCAACTTCAACCATTGAGTGCGAGGAAAAGATTATTGTCTTGCCTCTAGCAACCAAACTTTGCACTAGGTTTCGAAACCAAACAATTCCATCGACGTCCAAGCCATTGGTCGGTTCATCAAAAACCAGGTACTGAGGGTCGCCCAACAACGCGAAGGCAAGACCCAATCTCTGACGCATGCCTAAGGAAAAAGTTCCTACCCGCCTTTTTGAAACTCCGCCTAAGCCCACCATTTCAAGAACTTCCGCGACCCTAGCTTTTGTGATTCCATGCGTTATAGCTGCTGCCCAAAGGTGATTGAAGGCCGTGCGACCAGGATGAAAGTTGGACGGATCCAAATGAGCGCCAACATGCTGAAGTGGTTGGTCGAGACGGTTGTACGGAGTCCCGTCCCAAAGAACCTCCCCCTCAGATGCTTCAAGCAGACCTAGCGCGACCCTCAAGAACGTAGTTTTACCTGAACCATTGGGGCCCAATAGCGCGGTCACCGTTCGTGGCTGGATTGTAAATGAAACCCCATCTAGCGCACGAACGGCTCCGAAGTCCTTGATGACCTGAAGAGCTTTCATATCAAATCTTCAAAGACTGTTCAGCGCTACTGGATCTGCAACACGTTTGTAAGAGGTGCGGCGCAGTATGCGTGGTCGTTGGTCACAAGAATCGAGGTGCCGTGAACCGTGAACCAAGAACCGTAGTCGGTCCAGACGGGAAAAGGCCAGATTGCGTTGCAAGTTGTGACGATTCGTGCCGAACCCGAAGTTCCCTGACAAACAGTCGAAGCCTGAGTCCCATTGTCTGAAATCGGCAAGAAGCAGGTAATGCCCGCCGCCTGCGAGGCTGTCGCACCAGCGACAGCAAAGCCAATCCCGAGCATGCCCGAGATGAGCAATTTGGTACCAATTTTCTTAGTTGTGATTCTCATGATTCCCCCGTGAGATAGTGATTGGGCGAGGGAAACCCCACCCCTTTGCTTAACTTAGTGGAACTTCAACCACGAACTGACAAATTTAAGCCTTGTTATTTCTTGTTTTTGGCCTCGAGCTCAGCTCTGAGTTCAGCCTCAATCTTCGAGTAGGCCTTGCGCTCGTTGCGGTCAGCGCGAACGATTGAGCGAAACAGCAGCCAAACCAGAACCATCATTCCCAGCACCGGGATGGACGTCCAGAAGGCGTCGCTCAGCCACTGCCCGACGGTCATTACTTCACCAGCGGGAACATGATGGTCTCGCGTATGCCAAGACCGGTGAGGCTCATCAGCAGGCGGTCGATGCCCATACCCATGCCGCCCGAAGGTGGCATGCCGAACTCGAGGGCCTTCAAGAACTCCTCATCGAGCTTCATGGCCTCTGGGTCGCCGGCGGCGGCCAAAGTCACCTGCTCAACGAAACGCTCGCGTTGAATAACTGGGTCGACCAGCTCCGAGTAGGCGGTCGCCTGCTCGTAGCCACGGATGTACAAGTCCCACTTCTCGACAACGCCATCCTTGCTGCGGTGGTTTCGAGTCAGCGGCGACGTGTCAACCGGGAAGTCGATGACGAAGGTTGGCTTCTCGAGGCCGGTCTTTACGAAGTGCTCCCACAACTCTTCGACGTACTTGCCGTGCAGTGGGTGCTCGATTTCGATGTCGACCGACTTAGCGAGATTCTTCAGCTCGTCAATCGGAGTGTTTGGAGTGATCTCGACACCGGCCGCCTTCGACAGCGACTCGAACATCGAGATGCGCGGCCAGTCGCCACCCAGGTCGTTGATGGTGCCGTCTTCGAGGGTCACCTGGTGAGTGCCGAAGACATCCATGGCTGCGTTTTGAATCAAGCGCTGAGTTAGATCGGCCATGGTGTTGTAGTCACCGTATGCCTCGTATGCCTCGAGCATCGCGAACTCTGGCGAGTGGGTGCGGTCGGCACCTTCGTTTCTAAAGTTGCGGTTGATCTCGAAGACTCGGTCGATGCCGCCGACTACTGCGCGCTTCAAGAAAAGTTCTGGTGCGATGCGCAAAAACAGTTCGGTGTCGAACGCGTTCGAGTGAGTCTTGAACGGGCGAGCACTCGCGCCACCGTGAATGGTCTGCAGCATCGGGGTCTCGACCTCGGTGTAGCGAGCCTCATCGAAAGTGCGGCGCAACGACTTCATTACATTCGCGCGAATCTGCACGACCTCGCGCGCACGGTCGCGCACGATCAGGTCGATGTAGCGGTGGCGAACGCGGTATTCCTCGCCGAGTTCGTTGTGCAGGTTTGGCAGCGGGCGAATGGTCTTTGCGGCCATCTTCCACTCTTCGACCATGATCGAAAGTTCGCCGCGCTTCGAGGTGATGACCTCGCCGCGAACGAACAGGTGGTCGCCGAGGTCGACGAGCTCCTTGTAGAGCTCGAGTTGCTCTTCGCCAACCTTGTCGAGCGAAAGCATTGCCTGGATGCGCTCACCGCCTCCCGACTGAAGCGTCGCGAAGCAGAGCTTTCCGGTGTTGCGCTGGAACATCACGCGGCCGGCGAGGGCAACGGTGTCGCCGGTGGCAACGTCGATTTCGAGGCTCGGGTACTTGGCGCGCACGGCCTCAATGGTGTCGGTGATCGGCAGGCTGACTGGATAGGCGTCGCCGAGTTCGTTCAGGCGCTCACGCTTGGCAAGTCGAACGGCAATCTGCTCAGGCAGGTCCTGCTCAAACTCGTCAAGCTGGCCCAGTTCGTCGCTCATGCGTAGCCCCTAAATCGTGATGCTGAGGTTGTCTATCAGTCGGGTGTTGCCCACCTTGGCTGCAATGAGCAGCAAGGCCTGGCCTGAAAAACTGTCGTCGACAGCCTCGAAACTGCTCGAATCAACCAGGGCAACGTAGTCAAGTCTAACTTGGGGCTCGGCGGCTAGCAGTTGGGCAGCGGCTTGGATGCGCACACTCGCGTTGCCCGTTGTGGTTGCCGCAGCTCGCATTGCTGCCGACAGGGTCAGGGCCGCCCGATGCTCCTCGTCGCTCAAGTAACGGTTGCGACTTGAGCGGGCCAATCCATCTGGCTCGCGAACAGTTACACCCTCGATGATCTGCAGCGCATGCCAACGCTGTGGGTTGGTCGTGCGCTCGGATGCCACCATCTGCTTGATCAAAAACAGCTGCTGGGCATCCTTGGCGCCGAACACCGCGAAGTCTGGCTTCACGACATCGAAAAGTCGCGCAACAACGGTGAGCATGCCGTCGAAGTGGCCGGGGCGCGAAGCTCCCTCGAAGGTCTCACCGACAGCACCCGCATGTTCGAGCACCTGTTGCCCGTTCGGGTACACGTCTTCAACACTCGGAGCAAACAGAACGTCGACGTCGCGCGCCGCAAGCAACTCGGCGTCGCTTTGCAGAGTGCGCGGATATTTATCGAAGTCTTCGTTCGCACCAAACTGCAGCGGATTCACAAAAATGGAAACCACCACCACGTCGGCTTGATCGCGAGCAATATCGACAAGCGACATGTGGCCATCGTGCAAAGCACCCATGGTTGGCACGAAGGCAATAGTGCTTTTCTTTTCGCGCGCTAGCGCGACGAAATTTTTTAGATTTTCAGCCGAGGTGATGATTTGCACTACTGCTCCAACAATTCATCCGGGTCAACATCGACGTGGCCGTCGCGCAACGCCGCATCGACGCTCGAGCGAATGACCGGGCCGATCACGCCTCGGGCACTCTCGATGCCGATGCCCTCGAGCAAACCAATCGACTGATTCACAATCATCGCCGAAAAATTCTGCGCCACCGAAACCGCCTCGAAATAGGCACCGCGATTTTGCGGCTCTATAACAATTGGCTCTGCACCCATTTCGATCACAAGTGCCTGAGCAATCGGCAGCGCGATGTTCGGGGCCGCCACCGCGAAGAAACTTTCGTGCAGGTGTGCGATGTCGATGCTGGTTCCGGTGAATGCCATCGCGGGATGAATCGCCAGAGTAATCGCTCCGGCATCGCTGGCCGGTTGCAACACTTCGATGCCGAACTTGCCCGCGGTGTGGGCAACCAGTTGCCCTTGACGCCAGAGCCCAGCGGCGGCGGCCCCCGCGACGAACCCGGCCACTTCGCCATCCGGAATAGCAATCAGCACAAGGTCGGCAAGCTCGATCAGGTCGTGCGGGGCCATGGCCTTGACTCCCGGCATCAGGGCGTCAGCGCGCTCCAGGTTGCGTTCATCGGTCGAGGCAATGCCGATGATGATGTGCCCGGCCGATGCCAGGGCACGACCCAGGACACAGCCAACCGGGCCGGCACCGATTATGCCGACGCTCAGACGCTGCGGCTTCACGCCGGGTTCGTTTCTGCGTTTGCCTCGGCCCCGGTCTGTGCATCCGGTTCAGGCAATTTGCATGCCCGTTCGATCAAGAGGGCGAGGGCAATTAGAACCAGGGATACAACTGCCGCCACAACGTTTCGCCAAATTGATTGTGGAATTACTGGCAGCGTCAACTGCGCGACCAAGAGGGCGGCGACGAAGCCGAAGTAGAGCGCGGCAAAAATCGCCGTGGCCTTCACCAGAGCCAGGAGCCTCACGGCATAGAAAGAATCAACCCGACGGATGCGCTTTGCCTGACCATTTGGATTCTTTGAGTTTTTGGCGAATGACTGCAGGTCTCTGCGAAAACGAAATACCGGAATCGCAAGAAACAGTTCCACAACTCCCGTGGCCAAAAGTGAAACATCGAGCGAAGGTGGAATGGTGGCGACACCGCCGCCGCTTGCAAGCGACAACTTGGTGCCTACGAAGTTGAGCGCAAAACCAAGTGCGGCAGCAAGAACCAGGTTGATGAACTTCGTCGGTTTCATTTCACCACCCAAACATCATTCTTCATCTGCTCAGCAATGGTTGCGACGCGTCCGTGACCGGGCAGCACGGCATCCGGTTCGATCATCGACCAGGGCACCATCACGAACGCACGACCAAATGCCCTGGGATGCGGCACCTCGAGTTTCTTTTTCGCGATCACTCGATCGGCATAGGTGATGATGTCGATGTCGATGGTGCGCGAACCCCAACGCTCCACTCGAATTCGACCAAGCTCAGATTCAATTCGGCGAAGTTCGCGAAGCAGTCGCTTCGGCTTTAGGCGGGTGTCCACTCGAAGCACCGCGTTGATGTAATTCGGCTTGCTCTCATCCACGCCGGCCAGCGTGACGGCGAACGATTCGACCATTGGCGACAGCTGCCCCGCGCGAATGCCTTTTGTGGCATCGATCGCCTCAACCGCCGCCAGGATGTTCGCCTGGCGGGCGCCCAGATTGCCGCCCAGCGCCAGAATGGCCGGCTGGTAATCGCGCTTGCCGGCCTTGCTCATCGCTTCCCCTTCACGGTCACCGAGACGTCGGCAAACTCGTGGTTGATAGGTGCGTTTGGCTTGTGAACAGTGACTTTGGCCTTGCGAACGATGCCGGTGGTAGCCCCGCCGCCGAAATCCAGCACCAGCGCGAGAAGGCGACTTGCCAGGGTTTCGAGCAGGTCAACCGGATCGGTCTTGGCATTGGCAACCAGAGCGTCGGCGAGTGCTCCGTAATTTACGGTGGCGGCCAGGTCGTCGTTCGCTGCAGCCGCCTCGGCATCTACCCAAACATCGCAGTCAATAAAGAAGTCTTGGCCGTAGGCGCGTTCGAATTCAAACACGCCGTGATGAGCGAACACCCGCAACCCGCGGATGCTGATTTTTGTGGCCATGGGTTAACTCTGCCCTATGAATTGTCGCCCGCGCGCAAGGCTTCGACCACGTCTATTGCATCGGCCGTGGTCAGCACGTTGTGCACGCGAACGCCCCAAAGTTTGCGTTGCAGCAGCAGTGCGGTGAGCACCGCGGTGGCAACATCGCGACGCGAGTTGCTTACCTCGCCGTTTTCGTCTGGCTCTAGAACTCCGGCGATGAATCTCTTTCGCGAAGCCCCAACCAGGATGGGCAGGCCGAGCTTCTCGAGTTCATCGAGGCGAGCAACCAACTTCCAGTTCTGCTGCATGTCCTTTGCGAATCCGAGCCCGGGATCAATCACGATTTTTTCGCGTTTCACTCCAGCCGCAATTGCAGCTTCGACTCGGTTGCTCAGCTCAGCAGCTACGTCGCGCGCGACATTCTCGTAAGCGGTGAGCGTGTTCATAACATCGCTAAAACCCCGCCAGTGCGAGATCACCAGGGTGGCACCTGTCTGAGCTGCAACCGAAAACATTTCTGCGTCGGCTAACCCACCAGAAATATCGTTGATGATTGTTGCGCCTGCTGCGACCGCCGCTCGGGCAGTTGCTGCGTTCATAGTGTCGATCGAAATCTGCGCCGCGCTGTCGATAAACGATGCTTCGGCTCGGATGCGTTCGATGACACCGAGAACTCGCCTCTGCTCCTCGGCCAATGAGACTCGATCGGCTCCGGGCCTGGTCGACTCTCCGCCGATGTCGATGATGTTTGCCCCGGCTGCAATCAACAGTCGAGCGTGATTGACCGCGTCATCGATCGCCGAGAACTGGCCGCCGTCGCTAAACGAGTCTGGGGTGACATTGAGAACACCCATGATGAGCGGACGGTGAAAGTTCATGGCTACTTCGAAATCAGGGCCATGACCTCAGCGCGAGCCACCGGCTCGGCATAGGCTCCGCGGGCGGCCATGGTCACGGTGTTCGCCTCTGGCTGCCTTGCACCGCGAGAAACAACGCAGTGGTGGCGGGCCTCGATGACCACAACTACGCCGCGGGTTGAAAGACCCTGCTCGAGGGCATCGGCAATTTGGGCGGTGAGGTTCTCCTGCAGCTGTGGGCGGTGCGCCACGATTTCGACCAGCTTTGGCAACCTGCCGAGGCCAACCACCCTGTCGGTAGGCAGGTAGGCAATGTGAGCCACCCCGGTAAACGGCAGCAGGTGATGTTCACACATCGAGACGAACTCGATGTCCTTGAGAATCACAACCTCATTGTGTTCGGCCGGGATGGTCTCGCCGAGGGCGCTCGTTGGATCTTCACCGACACCGGAGAAAAACACCGCGTAGGCATCGGCAACTTTCTCGGGAGTAGCGGCCAGGTCTGCGCGATTCGGGTCTTCGCCGATTGCCGAAATCAATTCGGTTACGGCGTCGCGAATGCGCTGACGGTCAACCATGACTACTTCTTTGGCGTCGTCTTGCGAGTGGCAGCGGCTTTGCGCGTTGGCTTTGTCTCACTGGTTGCAACCGACTTGCTTGCGGCCTTCTTCGGAATGGCGATTGGACCAACCTTCGAAGGCAGTCGCTTTGCGCCCGAGAGCCACTGCTTGCGACGTGGAATCTTCTTGACGTTCTTGAAGATGTGCGCGATGTCTTCCTGGTTCAAAGTTTCGCGTTCCATCAACTCTTTGGCTAGCGCGTCGAGAATTGCGCGGTTCATGGTTAGTGCGCGGTATGCCTCGTCGTGCGCAGCTTCGACAATTGCGCGAACTTCTCGGTCGATAACCTGGCCGGTCGATTCGCTGTAGTCGCGTTGCTGTGCCATGTCGCGGCCGATAAACACTTCACCGCCGTTGCCGTAGGAAACCGCGCCGACTGCACTGCTGAAACCGAATTGAGTGACCATCTGGCGCGCGATCGAGGTTGCTTTCTCGAAGTCGTTAGATGCTCCGGTGGTTGGGTCGCGGAAGACAAGCTCTTCGGCAACGCGGCCACCCATTGCATAGGCGATCTGGTCGAGCAACTGGTTGCGCGACACCGAGTAGCGGTCTTCAAGCGGAAGCACCATGGTGTAGCCAAGTGCGCGACCTCGAGGAAGGATGGTCACCTTGGTGACCGGGTCGCTGTCGTTCATCGAGGCTGCGACCAGCGCGTGGCCGGCCTCGTGGTAGGCGGTGTTCAGGCGCTCCTGGTCTTGCATCAGGCGCGACTTCTTCTGTGGCCCGCCAATTACGCGGTCGATAGCCTCATCCAAGGTGGCGGCGGTGATCTTCTTCTCGTTCTGGCGGGCAGTCAGCAGGGCCGCCTCGTTCAGCACGTTGGCAAGGTCGGCGCCGGTGAAGCCCGGGGTTCGGCGAGCAATCACCGAAAGGTCGACGCCCTCGGCAATTGGCTTGCCCTTGGCGTGCACCGCAAGAATCTGCTCGCGACCCTTCAAATCTGGTGCAGTCACACCGATCTGTCGATCGAAGCGACCCGGGCGCAACAGTGCGGGGTCGAGAATGTCTGGTCGGTTAGTTGCGGCAATCAGGATGACGTTGGTGCGTGAATCGAAACCATCCATTTCGACGAGCAACTGGTTGAGGGTCTGCTCGCGCTCATCGTTTCCGCCGCCGATGCCGGCACCGCGGTGACGACCTACTGCGTCGATCTCGTCAACGAAGATGATTGCTGGTGCTGCTGCCTTGGCCTGGTCGAACAAATCGCGAACACGCGAAGCACCGACACCGACAAACATTTCGACGAAGTCTGAACCCGAAATTGAGAAGAATGGAACGCCAGCCTCGCCAGCAACTGCTTTGGCGAGCAAGGTCTTTCCGGTTCCTGGAGGACCGTAGAGCAAGACTCCGCGCGGAATCTTGGCGCCGACTGCCTGGAACTTTTGTGGCTCTTTCAAAAACTCTTTAATCTCTTCGAGCTCTTCGATTGCCTCATCGGCGCCGGCTACGTCAGCGAAGGTGACCTTTGAGTTTTCTTTGTTCACCAGGCGAGCGCGCGACTTGCCGAATTGCATGACACCGCGGCCACCGCCGCCAGCGTTGCCCATGATGAACCAAAAAATCACACCTATTACTAGGAACGGAAGGATGCTCTGCAGAAGCGATACATACCAGGGCGTATTTGGAACTTCGTCGTTGTAGCCCTCGGTGATGGTTGAGCTGTCGATGGCCTGAATGATCACGGGGCCGCGTGAAAGCGCGTAGTAGAACTCGATGTTCTTGCCGTACTTGCCGTCGGCGTTTGCCAGCGTCACATCGACGCGCTGATCGTTCTCGTTGACGACGACCTTCTGAGCCTTGCCGCTTGTGATGAACTGCATGCCAACGCTGGTGTCTACGGTTTTTACGTTCGATGTGTTGATCATCGATGAGCCGACAAACAGGATGACAACGGCGGCGATTACCCAGAGGAATGGCCCGCTAAACAGCTTTTTCATATTCACCGGATAAGGCTACCTGCCGACGCCGACGCCGAACAGAGTTGTTCACCGATGGAGAAACTGACAGCCCGCTGCCAGCCTTGAGTCGAACCTTTAGCTGTAGGTCTTTGGGTCGAGAACCGCAACGCCTGGAAGCGTGCGGTAGTTCTCGGCGTAATCGAGGCCGTAGCCAACAACGAACTCGTTTGGAATGTCGAAGCCGATCCAGCGCACGTTCACGTCGACCTTGGCCGCCTCTGGCTTGCGCAACAGGGCAACAATCTCGACCGACGCAGCCCCGCGGGCCTCAAGGTTCGAGATCAGCCATGACAGGGTCAGGCCCGAGTCGATGATGTCCTCCACGATAAGAACGTGGCGTCCGATCAGATCTGCGTCCAGGTCTTTGAGAATACGAACTACGCCAGATGACTGAGTGCCGTGGCCGTATGACGAAACGGCCATCCAGTCCATCTGCACCGGAATCTGCATTGCGCGCGAAAGATCGGCCATGACCATGACCGCACCCTTGAGCACGCCGACCAGCAGCACGCCCTTATCGGCATAGTGCGCGTCGAGCTGTGCAGCCAACTCTTTGATCTTCGACTGAATCTGCTCTGGGGTTACGAGCACCTTGGTGATGTCTCCGGCAACTTTGTCGAGGTCCACTAGCAGGCTCCTGGTCTTAGGGTTTTCGTGCTTTTTAGCGAAATTACCTTCGCAATGCGTTCTACTCTAACCCCTGGCAGAGTCAGCGATTTTTGTCCGTGCCAGTTATCCACCAGCTCATCAACCGCCAGGATGTGCGTTCTCGAAAACTCCGGAGCGTGCAGTGTCGCCAACGCCAACACGAGAACTCTGTGGCGAATTGCAAGCGGCATGGCGGCGTAATCATCCGTGCCGATCTCGAGCTCGGTGGCCCGCACCTTCACAAACTCGTTGAAATAGTGCTCGGCCAACTCCGCGAGCGCGGCCTCGTCCTCTCGCGCTTGATCTGCCGTGCGAGCCAGAGCGTCGATAACCCCCGCGCCGAGCTCCTGCTCGAGCATTGGCAAGACCTCGTCACGGATGCGCACGCGAGTGAACCGCACCTCTTTATTGTGCGGATCCATCCAGGGGGTCAGCCCGCTGTCGCGGCAGAACGCCTCGTTGGTTTCGCGCGTGATGCGAAGCAGCGGGCGCAGGTAGCGACCGGAAACCTCTGCCATTCCAGACAGCGAGCGCGTGCCCGAGCCGCGGGTCAGTCCGAGCAGCACGGTCTCAGCCTGGTCGTTCAAGGTGTGGCCGAGCAGCACAAACTTTGCGTCGTATGCCGCAGCCGCTTCATCGAGGGCCTCGTATCGCGCCGCTCTTGCCGCGGCCTCAGGCCCGCCGAGCTTGCCCACCGAGACCTCGCGAATCAGCACCGGGCCAAGTCCAAGTGCGGTCAGAACATCCATGGTGGATTTTGCAACTTCGGCGGTAACCGACTGCAGCCCGTGATCGACAATCACGGCGCCAACCGAGATGCCAGCTCGTGAACCTTCGAACTTTGCGGCCGCTGCGAGCGCGAGCGAATCGGCTCCACCCGAACAGGCAACCAGGATTTGATCACCGCTGACCACGCCGTGGGCATCCAGGCTTTCGCGAATCGCGCGACGAACATCGGCAATCGCCGGAGTCAAACGCGGGCGCTGTGGCATTCGAACCTAACTAAAAGTGCGTTCGGTAAAGTGTTGCTACAAGCCTATTGAGGAGCACCAATGCCATTCGACGCCGTCATCGAGATCCCTCGCGGAAGCCGCAACAAGTATGAGGTGGACCACGAGACCGGTCGCGTTCACCTAGACCGAGTGCTTTTCACTCCATTTGTTTACCCAATCGACTACGGCTACTTCGACAACACCCTTGGCGGCGATGGAGACCCGCTGGATGCGCTGGTCATGCTGGAGTTCCCGGTCTACCCGGGTGTCGTCGTTTCGGTTCGCCCGGTCGGCTACCTCACCATGGAGGACGACGGCGGCATCGACGAGAAGGTCATCTGCGTTCCTGCAAAGGACAAGCGCTGGGATCACATCCAAGACATCAACGACGTTCCGCAGCAGCTCAAGGATGAACTGCACCACTTCTTCTCGCACTACAAAGACCTCGAGCCCGGCAAGTGGGTCAAGGTTGGCGACTGGGAAGGTCGCGCCGCGGCCGAGAAGCTGATCGCAGAAGCGCAAGAGCGGTTCAAGCATTGATCAGTATGGAGACCTCATCGATTGAGGTCGGAATCATCACGCTGCTAGACAACTACTTTGATGTCATGCACGAGCAGGACATGGACCTCTTCGATGAGGTGTTCCACAAAAACTCGTGCCTATATTCCTCGCAGGGCAACGAACTTGTGATTCGCCCGTATGAGCTCTACCGCTCTCAGGTTGCGCAGCGCCAGTCGCCCCGCGAGCTTGGCAACAAGCGCCGCGACCACATCATCTTCGTTGACCAGCTCGGCCCAGAGTTGGCCATCGCCCGCGTGCAGGTTGAGATGTTTGGCTCGGTCTATCAGGATTACCTGAACCTGGTGAAACTCGATGGCAAGTGGTGGGTAATGGCCAAGCTCTACGAGCGCACTAGCGACGCTGCAGCCTAGCTAGCTGCTAAGGCGCACTCGGCCTTCCGGCATAGGGGAACATCTCGCCCCAGCGGATCGGCACGATGCGCACTGTTCGCGCAGGGTTCGGCGCCTCGAGCATCATGCCGTTGCCAACAAAAACCACAACGTGATATTTGTCGCCATCGAAATCTGAAGACTGGGTGTACCACAGCAGGTCACCCACCTGCATGTCCTTCAGCGGAATCAGCTTGTGCTCCTGGGCCATAGTGCGGAACTGATTGGTTGCCGAGTGCGTGCCGATATAGATTCCGGCGGCCGCATAACCTGCCTTGGTGATTCCAGAACAGTCCCAAACGTTTGGCCCCATGCCGCCAAGCACATATGCCTCACCGAGTTGGGCTTTCATGAACGCGAGCGCGGTTGCAACTTTCGCGGCGTCTGGGTTGCCAACCGTGTAGAGCTCGGGTGCATCCATGTTCGCCGAACCCGCAGCCTGACGTCGCTCGGCCGCAAGCCCCTCGGCACGTTGACGCTCGAGGTCATCGCTGGTGTTCTGCAAAATTGCCAACTGGTGATAAAAAGTTTTGTTCAAATTCTGATTTTGTTTCACGAGTGCAACTGCGGTATTCGCAGCGGTCTGCGCGGCGTCGTAGGTGTTTTGCGCAATCAGTTTCTTGGCCTGCAGTTGCTGCTTCGCTGTTTGCAGCTCGTTCGCGAGCGCCTGCGCATACTTCTCCTTGGCAATCGCGCGCTTATAGAGAGTGTTGTTGTTGGTTGCCAGTCGCTCTTGCGCGCCGAGCATATATAAAAGGTCGCCGGCCTTCGCCGAATTTAAAAACAGATTCAGGGATGTCCCGCCAGATCCACTGCGCATCATCTGCGCGGCGATTGCCCCGATCTCCTTCAACGCCGAATTTGCCTGAGCAGCTGCGGCATCGGCCTGGGCCTGAAGGGTTGCGACCTGGGCTGCCTTTGCGTCGTATGCCTCTTTTGCCTGCGAGTATGCCTCGCCCTTGATCTCGGCATCTTTTTCGGCCGCATCGGCCTTATCGGTCAAGTCGGCGATGATGGCCTCAAGCTTGGCGATCATGGCCTTTTTAGTTGCCACCTTCTTCTTGGCTGCCGCAACCTCGGCCGCACTTGGATAGGAAGGCACTGGGTTCGGGGTCGCCGAGGCGGGAAGCAGGTTGGCCCCGGTGAATGCAAGGCTCGCGACCAACGCGGCGGCTAGCCAGGCGCGGTTCATCCTTGGGGTCATGCATTAAACTTAAATGTCGATGCAGTCAATGAGCGGCAGGTCAGGCTGTGAATCGGTCTTGGGTTGCGCGCGCGGCTAGGCGGCGGGTAGTCTTGACCCTTGGTGCTATGAAGTATCGACTTTGTAGGCCCCATCGTTTAGTGGCCTAGGACGCTGCCCTTTCACGGCAGTAGCACGGGTTCGAATCCCGTTGGGGTCACCATTTCGATGCGAAGCAGCATCTTTAAGGTCCTGTAGCGCAGTTGGTTAGCGCGCCGCCCTGTCACGGCGGAGGTCGCGGGTTCAAGTCCCGTCAGGATCGCCAAATCGGCGACCCTCGAAAGAGGGTTTTCGATTAGGCGCGATGAAAGTCGCGCCGGGCTCTGTAGCTCAGTTGGTAGAGCGAACGACTGAAAATCGTTAGGTCCCCGGATCGATGCCGGGCGGAGCCACGAAACACCCTTGTACTTCTCACGAGACAAGGGTGTTTTTCTTTAAACCGACTCCCCGCCAAAACCTTTCTCCAAATAAATAAAGTTGTCTCAACGAATGGGGCAAACATGGATGAAGAACTACTTCGCGCGGTCAAGCGACTCGAGGAATCAACCAACCGAACAACCTACGCGGTGCGGGCACTGGTGCGCTTCATATTCATTCAGCTCTCGGCAACCACAATCGGAAGCGTGACCGCGGCCATTGCCGCTGCACTCGGTTGGGCCTGGCTCGGTTGGGTCGCCGGCGCCATCACGACGTTGGGTCTGTTCTGGGCCGGTATCGCTGCGCGGGCCGAGTTGCGCAAATCAAAGCCGCACTAGCACCCTGCGCCTGTGCCAGTTGGGTAGCCTAAGACCATGCAAAACTCTAAAGCCCGCTGGTTCGGACTCGTCTTCATCTCGATGGCGATCTCGCTTGTCATCATCGACGGAACCATCGTGAACACCATATTTCCTACGTTGTCGGCATCGCTTCAGTTGACCGACACCCAAGTGCAGTGGGTGCAGGAGAGTTACGTTCTCGTCTTCGCCTCTCTGCTCCTGGTCTGGGGTTCGCTCGCCGACCGCTTCGGCCGTCGTGCAATGCTGGTTCTCGGACTCATCGTTTTCGTCGCGGCATCGATCTGGGCGGGCATGTCACACGACGCCGGCGCGCTCATCCTTGCTCGCATCGTTCAGGGTCTCGGTGGCGCAATGGTGCTGCCGACCACCCTCTCGCTGGTGAACGCAAACTTCACCGGCAAAGAGCGCGGCATCGCGTTCGCCGTTTGGGGCGCAACCATCGGTGGCATGGTTGCCGTTGGCCCGGTTCTCGGCGGATGGCTAACCACCGTTTCGTGGAAGCTCGAAATTCTCTCGACCACAATCAGCACCTGGCGCTGGGCCTTCTGGGTCAACCTGCCTTTCGGTCTGATTGTGATTCTCGGACTTCTTCTTCTGGTCAAAGAATCAAAGACCGAGCAGCGCGAAGGCGGCATCGACTTCCTCGGCGCTGTAATCGTTGCAATCGCATTCATGACTCTCACCTTCGGCCTAATCGAAGGCCGCACCTACGGCTGGTGGAACCAGGGAGCGAAGTTCACCATCGGTGACTACACCTGGCCAAGCGCATCGATTTCGATCATCCCGGTTTCGCTGTTTATCTCGTTGGTGTTCTTCACCTTGTTCGTGCTGTGGGAGCGTCGCCGCGATCGCCTGCACAAGAACGTCTTGCTTGACCTCAACCTGTTCAAGATCAGTTCGTTCCGCAACGGTTCGATTGCAGCGCTCATCATCTCGATGGGTGAGTTCGGATTGATTTTTGCGATTCCACTTTGGTTGCAAAACATCACCGGCTTGGATGCACTCCACAGCGGTTTGGTTCTGCTCTGGCTTGCGGGCGGTGCGTTCATCGCATCCGGCGCAGTTGGTTCGATGGGTTCGAAGCTGCCTGCGGTGGTCAGCGTTCGCATCGGTGTCGCTCTTGAAATCATCGGAATCGTGGGCCTTGGCTTCTTCGCAAACGTTTCAAACGGTTGGGGAAGCATCGCGGCATGGTTGATGATCTACGGTCTTGGCGTCGGTGTTGCAACCGCTCAGCTGACCGGAGTAATCATGGTCGACGTTCCCCTCGAGAAGGTCGGTCAGGGCTCGGGAACCCAGAGCACCGCTCGCCAGGTCGGTTCGGCCCTCGGAATTGCCGTGCTTGGAACCATTCTGTTCACTGGCATTCAGAGCTACACATCGAGCGAGATTTCAGGCATGCATGAGCTGAGCTCATACTCGGCAACTGCGGTCAAGGGGCTCGGCGACAGTGTCGGCAAGATTGTCTCGACCACCTCGGGTGGAGTCGTGCCTCAGCTCTCCGTTCTGCTTCAGGGCAGCGGAGCTCCGGCCAACCTGGGCGATCTAATCCAGCAGAAGGCCCAGCAGGGCTTCACCGATGCCGTGAAGGCTACTGCCTACGCGGCGGCCGGCTTCCTCGCTGTCGGATTGCTCGCTACCTTCACCCTGAAGGGGCGCAAGCCTGAGGAGCACGTCTATCAGGTGCCTGAGGCTCCAACAGAGGCCTAACCAGCCAAAGTTCTAACTAAAGAGAAGGCCTACCCGCTTGGGTAGGCTTTCTCTTTGTGAATGACCTGATTCAGCCAAAGCGTTGGTTCCTCGGCCGCAAACTTGCGAGCGAAAATCTTGAGGGCCAGCTACTTCCAAAATTCATTGCTCTGCCGATTTTCTCGAGCGACGCCCTCTCGTCTGTGGCCTATGGTCCGCAAGAGATGCTGCTGGTGCTCACCATGGGTGGCATCGGCCTGCTCTCGGCAGCACCGGCAATTGCGTTTGTCGTCGTGGCGCTACTGGGCATCATCGTCTTTTCGTATCGAAAGATCATCAAGGCCTACCCGTCTGGTGGTGGCGACTACGAGGTTGCCATGAAGAACCTCGGCAAGAAGTGGGCACTGCTTGTTGCCAGTGCGCTTCTGCTCGACTACGTGATGACCGTGACTGTGTCGATCGCATCTGGAACAGACAACCTGATCTCTGCCTTCCCGGGGCTCAACCCCTGGCGAGTAGAGATCGCAGTTGGTTTTCTTATCGCACTCTGCGCTGTCAACCTGCGCGGAGTTCGTGAGTCTGGAGTTGCCTTCGCAATTCCCACCTACATCTTTATGGGCTCGGTGGCTGCACTTATCGTAACCGGACTAATCCGCGCCGCCGCCGACCCAGCCGGTTTCGTTTCACCTTCGGCGCACTATGAGGTCGTGCCGATGTCGCAGTTCCAGAGCATCACCCAGACTGCGATGACGCTGTTGTTCTTGCGCGCATTTGCCTCGGGATGTTCTGCACTCACAGGAATTGAAGCAATCGCAAACGGTGTCCAAGCCTTCCGTTTGCCAAAGATTAAGAACGCGCAGAAGACCATGCTGATGATGGGTTCGATGGCGATCTTCTCGTTCATCGGCATCACCGCGCTTGCCCTGCTTTCAAAGGTGCACTACGCAGAAGACCCAGTGGCTCAGCTCAAGGGTTGGGTCGGTGGCCTCACCAACCCACAGATGTCTGTGATGGCTCAGCTCGGCACCGCCGTATTCGGCGAGGGCAACTGGATGTTCTATGTTCTGCAGGCAGCCACCGCCGCCGTTCTGCTGCTCGCAGCGAACACCGCCTTCAACGGCTTCCCGCTGCTCACCTCGGTTCTCGCCGGCGACAAGTTCGCCCCCAAGGCCCTGCTAACTCGCGGCGACCGCCTGGTCTACTCAAACGGCATGCTCTCGCTGACCCTGGCTGCCCTGGTTCTGCTCATTGCCTTCCAGGCTGACGTAACCCGACTCATCCAGCTCTACATGCTTGGCGTATTTACCTCGTTCACCGTGGGTCAGGTTGGAATGCTTCGCCACTGGAAGCGCCTGCGCCTGAAGAAAACCGACGACCCGAACGAGGGCGCGATGAACCGCCAAGAGGCCCTGTCTGGAACCATCGCAAACGGCCTCGGTGCCTTCATGACCTTCTCGGTTTTGGTAATCGTTACCGCAACCAAATTCTTCGA
>CAIVWH010000025.1 GCA_903909605.1 uncultured Micrococcales bacterium
CGAGATGAAGAAGCACCTGATGGTCGGCATGGGCGAGAACGCCGGCGTCGTCGACATCGGTGAGGGCTGGGCGGTGACCTTCAAGGTCGAGAGCCACAACCACCCTTCATACATCGAGCCGTTCCAGGGCGCTGCAACCGGCGTCGGCGGCATCGTTCGCGACATCTTGACCATGGGCGCTCGCCCGATTGCCGTGATGGACCAGCTGCGCTTCGGTGCTGTCTCGAATCCAGACACCGCTCGCGTTGTGCATGGCGTGGTCAGCGGCATCTCGTTCTATGGCAACTGCCTCGGCCTGCCGAACATCGGTGGCGAAACCGTTTTCGATTCGGTTTACCAAGGCAACCCGCTGGTCAACGCACTTAGCATTGGTGCGCTTCGTCACGAAGACCTGAAACTCGCAAAGGCGTCTAACCCTGGCGACCAGGTGATCTTGTTCGGTGCACGCACCGGTGCCGACGGCATTGGTGGTGTTTCGGTACTCGCATCCGAGACCTTTGACAGCACCGGGCCATCGCGTCGACCTGCAGTTCAGGTTGGCGACCCGTTCGCAGAAAAAGTCTTGATTGAATGCTGCCTCGAGCTTTACAAGGCTCAGGTCGTTGCCGGTATTCAAGACCTCGGAGGCGCAGGTCTTTCGTGCGCAACCAGTGAGCTCGCCTCGAACGGTAATGCCGGCATGCGCGTGCAGTTGCAAAATGTTCTGAAGCGCGACGAGTCACTCACCCCTGAAGAAATTCTGATGAGCGAATCGCAGGAGCGCATGATGGCGATCGTGCCAAAGAAATCGCTCAAAAAGTTCATCGAGATCGTCGAGAAGTGGGAAGTCGAATACTCGAACCTCGGCGAGGTAATCGAAGAGCCTCGCCTTTACATCAACTGGGGCGACGAAGAAATCGTGAACGTTCCACCGCGCACCGTCGCGCACGACGGCCCGGTTTACGAACGCCCGGTTGCTTACCCTTCATACCAGGATGCCCTCAACGCGGCATCCGTTCACCTGTCGGGCAACAACGGTGGCGGCCTTCACCGTTCGAACGACAACTCGACCGATCTCGCGGCGCAGTTGCTGCAGATTGTGACTTCGCCAAACCAGGCATCGAAGTCTTGGATCACCAACCAGTACGACCACTACGTCGGCGGCAACACCGCGCTGGCCATGCCGGACGACAGCGGAATGGTTCGCGTTTCTGAAGACTCGGGCCTTGGCATCTCGATTGCCACCGACGCAAACGGCCGCTTCTGCCAGCTCGACCCCTACCAGGGCGCTCGCTTGGCTCTGGCCGAGGCTTACCGAAATGTGGCCGTCAGCGGCGCAAAGCCGATGGCCGTGACCAACTGCCTCAACTTCGGCTCGCCAGAAAACCCAGAGGTCATGTGGCAGTTCAAGCAGGCCACTGCCGGCTTGGCCGACGGATGCCTCGAACTCGGCATCCCGGTGACCGGCGGAAACGTCTCGTTCTACAACCAGACCGGCGACGTCGCCATTCACCCGACCCCGGTGGTCGGTGTGCTCGGCGTAATCGACGACGTTGCCCGCCGAATTCCTTCAGGCTGGCAGGATGCCGGCAACAACATCTACTTACTCGGCGTTACCCGCGACGAGTTGGATGGCTCGGTTTGGTCTGAGGTCATCCACGGTCACCTGGGAGGTCGCCCACCGGCCCTCGACCTGACTCACGAAGCCGCACTTGCCGACCTGCTTCACGGCGGATCGCTGCAGGGCCTTATCGCCTCGGCCCACGACCTTTCAGAGGCCGGCTTGGCTCAGGCCCTGGTTGAAAGCGTCTTGCGCTTCAACATGGGTGCACGCGTTTGGCTCGGCGAGATCTTGGAGCGCGATGGCGTTGACCGCACCTGCGCACTGTTCAGCGAGTCGACCGGCCGCGTTCTGGTTTCGGTTGGTCGCGAGGATGACGTGAAGTTCGTTGGCCTCTGCGAAGCTCGCGGCATCCCAGTGCTGCGCATCGGCGTGACCGACGACTCTGGCGAACTTGAGATTCAAGACCTGGCATCGTTCAAGTTGAACGAACTGCGTGCAGGTTTCGAAGAAACCCTGCCTGCGCTCTTCGGCTAATAGTTCATTAATTCGCGAGCGATTTCAGCATCTTCAGATTTGAAGAAGACCAGCTCGGCGCGCTCGAGACTCTCGGGTTCGAATTCACGAATGGTGCGGAGCGCGACTCGCGTTGCATCGCGCAGCGGGTAGAGATAGACGCCCGTGCTGATTGCGGGAAATGCAATCGAATGCAGGCCGAGTTTGTCGGCCTCTTCGAGGCAGCGGCGATAGCAACTTTCAAGTAGCGCTTCGTGATCTATGCCGACGTTCATGTAGTGCGGGCCAACGGTGTGAATGACATACATCGCCGGCAACTCATAACCGAAGGTGACCACGGCGTCGCCCACGTGCATGCCGTCGGGGTAGCGTTCGATCAACTCATAGATGAGCTGCCCGCCTGCGGCTCGGTGAATGGCGCCATCCACCCCACCGCCACCGCGCAGAGCGGTGTTGGCCGCGTTGACGATGGCGTCGACATTCACCTTGGTGATGTCGCCGACAGTGATTTCGATGTTCAGCACAAAACTCCTTAGCCGCCCCTTCATTTTGCCAAGCCAGACCGACTATTCGGCTATTCTCGAACCTGAGCTAACCGCCCAACCGAGGGGAACCACAATGAAGAAGATCGCACACCTACTCGAAATCGTGATTTTCGCTTCGCGCTGGCTGCTTGCCCCGCTCTACCTGGGGCTCATCGGTGCTCTCGGGCTGTTGCTTTGGCGCTACGGCATGGAGTTCGTGAAGCTCGCCGGCAACATCAACCTCGAAGACCCACACGTGTTCACCATCGACATTCTTGGCCTGCTCGACCTAGTTCTGCTCGGCAACCTGATTCTCATCGTGTTGTTCGCCGGCTACGAGAACTTTGTCTCGAAGATTGAGGTCGCCCACGAGTCTGTCGACCGCCCGCACTGGATGGGAACCATCGACTTCTCCGGCCTCAAGATCAAGCTAATCGGTTCGCTGGTTGCCCTTTCGGTCATCGAGCTGCTGAAGGACTTCATCGACCTCTCGACCAAGGAAGACGCCAATGTCGGCCAGGGTCTGATTTGGCGCATCGTGATTCACCTGACCTTCGTGGTTTCGGGCGTGCTGTTCTCGGTCATGGACTGGGTTGCAGACAACCGCCTCATCCAAGAGAAGAAGGTTGGCGAAGACCTTCGCCCCGTCGGTCACTAATCACTGCATAAATCAGGATGAGCGACAGCAGCGAACTCGCATCACCGCGTGAACTCGCAGTTCAGCGCTGGGAACGTTTCTCGACTATTCCCCTTGCTTTGCTCGCGCTCATTTACTTGGCACTGTACGCGTTCGAGGTGCTGTCGCATCTGGCTCCAGCAATTCGCAATCAGGTTATTGGTGCGAGCGATGCAATCTGGATCTTGTTCATAATCGACTTCGTGACCCGTTTTGTAATGCACGACAACAAGGCAAACTTTCTGCGCCGCAACGTTATCGAAATGATTGGCTTGGCCCTTCCGATGTTTCGCGCGTTCAGAATGTTTCGAGTGATCATCGCAATTGGTTTTCTCTCGCGCGTGACACAGAGCCTGCAGGCTCGCATCGGCATTTACCTAGGATTGATCATCCCGCTTCTTGTGTTTACCTGCGCACTCGGAGTTTTCGACGCGGAGCACGCAGTCAAGGGCGCAACAATCACGAACTTCGGTGATGCGCTTTGGTGGGCCCTGGTGACGATAGCCACTGTGGGATACGGCGACTACTCGCCAATCACTTTCGAGGGCCGCGTGATCGCGGTGCTTCTGATGTTCAGCGGTATCGCCATGTTGTCGCTGGTTACCGTGACTTTTGCATCCTGGTTTCTGGGTCGTCTCGACCTCGAGGTCACGAAGCGTAAGCGTAAGAAGTAGTGCCAAAGGCCCGACGAACCGGGTATTCCAGATAGTCACACCACGCGCCCAGGCGCTCGTCGCGCCACTGGTAGTCACGCGCAACTTTGGCTAGTGCGGCCCAGTAGAAAACGTCGATCAGGTCAATGTCGAAGGCGTTCATTTCGAGGTGATTGAAAGCCTGCCCCAAAATGCGTCGAATGGTCGATGGCACCACGGATAGCCCGAACTGGTGCAGCACCTCCAGCACTCGAAACTCCAGCTCGCGTGCGCGTCGCGGCTTCCAAATCAGGTTTCCGCCGCGGTCAATCTCGGCGCCCGAAGGCAGGTGCAGCAGGCGATTGACGGTCTTGGCCTGGCTCACCCGCGCCTCATCCAAAAGGTCAAAGAGCGGGGCGAACTTTTCGAGTTCATAGCCGACCCTGCGCAAATCGAGGCGATCCATGTAAAGCGCGAATTTATAGAACGGGATGTGGTCGCTGTGGATGCGGGAAAGTGCGACTGGCCCGCCTCCCCATAGCTGCTCGGCTTCGTCTTCTGCGAAGTCGTCGAGTTCGTCGTTGCTGGCCACGCACCTATTTTGCCAGTGTTGGTAGCCTTGGTGCCATGC
The DNA here is from genome assembly GCA_903909605.1 of uncultured Micrococcales bacterium. GTDB lineage: Bacteria > Actinomycetota > Actinomycetes > Actinomycetales > Microbacteriaceae > Rhodoluna. The sequence continues at coordinate 4,520 of CAIVWH010000025.1, forward strand.
CGAAAAAAGAAGCAAAGAAAAAGTACAAGTGGGGTTGGGCCGACACCGTAATCGCGGTTTCCCTCATCCTGATTGCGTTGGTTGGTCTCACCATTTATTCGGGTACAGTCGGCAAGCAGCAGGCTGAGCAGAAGTCAGACCAGACCGCGTGCGAAAACTTCAACACCGCACTCGGCAACGCATACAAGACCACCACCGCTAAGGACTTCTACTGGGTGCTGTTCAGAGGCGCCTATGCAGGCATTGACCAGTCGCGCGAGGGCACCGGGTTGAACACCGACTTTGCCCACCTGGCGCAACTCGAGGCATACGTCGACAACACCACCTGGGATTCCATGCTCGTCACGGTTGGCGATGCGACTTCGAAGGTGCAGGCTGATTGCGCAACAGTTCTTAAGGCCAGCGTCAAGGGATGGTCGGCTTCGATTCCGCACGCTTCAGCTTCAGCGACTCCGACGTCATCGCCAAGCCCGACTAAGTAGTTCGAACTAGGCGCAGTGATCTGCGCTGACTAATGCTTCAGCATGTCGTGGCGCACGATGATGGCGTCGCGAGCAGGGCCAACACCGATCGCCGAGATGCGAGCACCGCTTAGCTTCTCGATTGCCAAAATGTAGTTCTGAGCATTCTTCGGAAGATCCTCGAAGCGGGTGACACCGCTGATATCTTCGCTCCAGCCAGGGAAGTTCTCGTAGATCGGCTTGGCGTGGTGGAAGTCTGACTGCGAAACCGGCATCTCATCAAAGCGCTTGCCGTCAACGTCGTAGGCGACACAGACCGGGATCTCCTTGAGCCCGGTTAGCACATCCAGCTTGGTCAACACGAAATCGGTGACGCCATTTATGCGTGCCGAGTAGCGGGCGATTGGCGCGTCATACCAGCCGCAGCGACGTGGGCGGCCGGTGGTGGTGCCGAACTCGAAACCGGTGGCCCGCAAAAACTCGCCGTTCTCGTCGAGCAGTTCGGTAGGAAATGGGCCCGAACCAACACGGGTTGTGTATGCCTTGACGATTGCAATCACGGTGGTGAACAGACCGGGGCCGATGCCCGAACCGGTCGATGCGCCACCAGCGGTCGAGTTCGATGAGGTCACGAACGGGTAGGTGCCGTGATCAACATCGAGCATGGTCGCCTGACCACCCTCGAACAAAACGTTCTTGCCGCCTTCGATGGCCTGGTGCAGTTCGAGAGCCGTGTCTGCAACCATCGGGCGAAGGCGCGGCGCGTATGAGAGCAGCTCCTTCACGGTGTCGTCAACCTTGATGGCTGCTCGGTTGTATACCTTGGTGAGCAGGTTGTTCTTTGCAACCAGCGCGGCCTCAACCTTTTGGCGCAAAATGCTTTCGTCGAACAAATCCTGAACTCGGATGCCGACGCGATTGATCTTGTCTGCATATGTCGGCCCGATGCCGCGACCAGTGGTGCCGATTGCGCGCTTGCCGAGGAAGCGCTCGGAAACCTTATCGACGATGACGTTGTATGGCGTGATGATGTGCGCGTTCGCAGAGACGCGAAGCTTCGAGGTGTCGATGCCGCGCGCCTCGAGCGCGTCGAGCTCTTGGAACAAAACCGCTAGGTCGATAACCACGCCGTTTGAAATCACCGGCACTACGCCAGGGGTAAGAATGCCGGATGGCAGGAGGTGCAGCGCGTATTTTTCGCTGCCGATGACAACCGTGTGACCCGCGTTGTTTCCACCGTTGAACTTGACCACGTAGTCGATGTGCTCGGCCAGCAAGTCAGTGGCTTTACCCTTGCCCTCGTCGCCCCACTGGGCGCCGACGATCACGATTGCAGGCATGACGAAGTCTTTCTAAAAAGGGGCTGGTTCGCGAGCGCGTTCCCAGCCAAGTTTAGTTGCCGCGAGGCTCTCGGCCTAGTGCGCACTGGGATTCGCCCGCCTCAGTTACGCGGAAAGTCAACGTGCTGCATTACCCAGCTGTGCATGGTTATGGCGGCTGCGGCGCTGGCATTGATTGAACGAGTCGAGCCGAACTGGGTGATCTCGAGCACCACCTCGGCCGACTCGATGGCGGCTTCGCTGAGCCCTGGGCCTTCCTGACCGAACAGCAACACGCAGCTCTCGGGCAGTTTGTAGGTCTCAAGTTGCGAGCATCCTGGAACGTTGTCGATAGCGATGATTGGCAGCGAGTTTGCGCGGGCCCAAATTACAAACTCTTCGACGGTGGCGTGGTGACTCACGTGCTGGTAGCGGTCGGTGACCATGGCCCCGCGACGGTTCCAGCGTCGGTGACCGATGATGTGTACCTCTTCTGCTAGAAACGCATTTGCCGTTCGCACGATTGAGCCGATGTTCAGATCGTGCTGCCAGTTCTCGATGGCAACGTGAAACTTGTGACGCTTGATATCGAGGTCGGCGATAATCGCTTCCATCTTCCAGTAGCGATACTTATCAACGACGTTGCGAGTGTCGCCGCCTCGCAGTAGTTCTTGGTCGTAGAACTCTTCGGTTGGCAGTTCACCTACCCACGGGCCAACACCCCAGGTGGTTTGCTCGTGACTTGGTTCGCCCAATCCGTCGGAGTTTTGTAATTCAGTCATGTCTGTTCTTTCCGCGCCACAGGTATAGCGAACTAGCCAACGCCATAACGCACGCCACGGCAACAACCGCGAGATTCGCGCTCGCGTGCAATGCCTCATCGCTGGCGAAAGCCAACTGAGACATCAAGATCGAAACCGTGAAACACATCGCGAAAATCGGTGCGACTCGGCGAAGTAGCGGCCAGGTGATTGCCTCGTCCAAGCTGCCGAATTTTGCCCTTGTGGCAATGAACGTGCCGCCAAGAATGCCGAGCGGTTTACCGATCAGAATTGCCACAGCAATCGACAGCATCAAATAGACATC
>CAIVWH010000026.1 GCA_903909605.1 uncultured Micrococcales bacterium
ATCATCACCTGGACCAAGGACGAAGGCTGGGTTTCGGCCGAGGTCGTGCCATACGGCCCAATCATGATGGACCCATCGGCTGCAGTGCTGCACTACGGCCAAGAGATTTTCGAAGGCATAAAGGCATACCGTCACCAGGATGGCTCGATCTGGACCTTCCGCCCATTAGATAACGCCAAGCGCCTGCAGCTTTCGGCTCGTCGCATGGCGCTGCCAGAGTTGCCCGCCGAACTGTTCGTTGAGTCGCTGCGTCAGTTGATTGCTGTTGACGGGGCATGGGTGCCACAGCCGGTCAACGAAAAGACTCTTTACATTCGCCCGTTCGAGATTGCTGCCGAGAACTTCTTGGGTGTGCGCGCAGCTCACCGCGCCGAGTATCGCGTGATCGCATCGCCGGTCGGTCCTTACTTCACCGGTGGCATCAAGCCAATTTCGATTTGGCTTGCGCTCGGCTCTGCACGCGCAGGCAAACACGGCACCGGTGAGGCAAAGACCGGCGGCAACTACGCGGCTTCACTGCTCGCGCAAAACGAGGGTTACGAAAACGGCTGCTCTCAGGTGCTGTTCCTCGACCCAGAGACCGAGACCTACATCGAAGAGCTCGGCGGCATGAACGTGTTCTTCGTTCGTCGCGATGGCTCGATTATCACCCCAGACCTCGACGGCACGATTTTGCGCGGCATCACTCGCGACTCGATCGTTCAGCTGCTCAAAGACCGCGGCCACAAGGTTGAAGAGCGTCGCATCGCGCTCGCGGAGGTTCGTGAAGGCGTGGCATCCGGCGACATTGTTGAGGCGTTTGCCTGTGGCACCGCTGCCGTAATCACGCCAATTGGCGAGTTCAAGAGCAAAAACATGGTTTTGGCAATCAACTCTGAGCCGGGCGAACTTACTGTTAGCCTGCGTAAGGAACTAACTGGCATTCAATACGGAACGGTCGAAGACCGCCACGGCTGGATGCACAAACTCAGCTAACGCTGAGACCGGGATGGCGACATCCCAGAAAGAAGCAAAATGCGTATCGCGCGCTTCTGGCTCAATGACGAAGCCAGATTTGGAATGGTCGACGGGCCTGAACTTCGAGTTCTCGAGGGCAACCCGCTGATCGACGGCATTCAGTTTGCGCACGACCGCATCGCGCTCAAGGACGTGGCCCTTCTGCCACCTGTGACCCCAGGCAAAATCGTTTGCATCGGCAAGAACTATGCCGAGCACGCCGCCGAAATCGGCGAAGCGGTTCCCGACGAGCCGCTGATGTTCCTCAAGGCCAACTCGTCGCTGAATCGTCACGGTGGGGCAATCGTGCTGCCACCGCAAAGCACCCAGGTCGACCTCGAGTGTGAGCTGGTTGTTGTCATCGGGGCCACCGCAAAAAACATCGAACCGGATGAAGTTGCCGACCACATCTTTGGCTTCACCATCGCCAACGACGTCACCGCCCGCGACCTGCAGTTCGAGGATGGCCAATGGGCCCGCTCGAAGAGCTTCGACACTTTCTGCCCGCTCGGCCCCTGGATCGAAACCGACTTCGATTGGGAGTCTGCGCAGCTCAGCAGCCGCATCAACGGTGAATCTGCGCAGAGTTCTTACACAAGCGAAATGGTTTTCGACGTGCCGACAATCGTTTCGCACGTGTCGAAGAACATGACTCTGTATCCGGGCGATGTGATTCTCACCGGATCGCCTGCCGGCATCGCCACCATCGTCTCGGGCGATCTGGTCGAATGTGAAATCGAGGGCATCGGCACCCTCATCTCGCACGTCGAATAGCCTGTTCGGCTTCGGGGCTCACGCCTAGACTTGAGAGGTTATGAGCCTCATCACCGCACCCTTCACCACAGCCACCGGCGCCGACATCGTCGTGCGCTTTTGCCCGAGCCCGACCGGCACCCCGCACGTTGGACTCGTTCGCACAGCGCTGTTCAACTGGGCCTATGCCCGCCACGTGGGCGGCAAGTTCGTGTTTCGCATTGAAGACACCGATGCCGAGCGCGACAGCGAAGAGAGCTTCGAGCAAATTCTTGATGCCCTGCGCTGGTTGGGGCTCAACTGGGATGAGGGCGTCGGCGTCGGCGGGCCAAACGAGCCTTACCGCCAGAGCGAGCGCAAGCACATCTACCTAGAGGTAATTGAGAAGCTCAAGGCTTCCGGCCACCTCTACGAGTCTTACCTGACCGGCGAAGAGATTGACGAGCGCAACAAGGCTGCCGGCCGTGCCGTGCAACTTGGCTACGACAACTCTGAGCGCGACCTCACCGAGGAGCAGCGCGCGGCATATCGTGCCGAGGGTCGCTCGCCGGCACTGCGTCTTCGAGTGCCAGACCAAGACATCACCTTCACAGACCTGGTTCGCGGCGAGATTACTTTTCCTGCAGGTTCCTTCCCTGACTTCGTAGTTGTTCGCCCGAATGGTCAGCCGCTTTACACATTGGTGAACCCGGTCGACGATACACTCATGGGAATCACTCACGTGCTTCGCGGTGAAGACTTGCTTTCTTCGACCCCGCGCCAGATCGCGCTCTACAACGCGATGTATGAGGCAGGCATTGCAAATTTCATTCCGCAGTTCGGCCACCTGCCCTTTGTAATGGGCGATGGCAACAAGAAGCTCTCGAAGCGCGACCCAGAGAGCAACCTGTTCCACCACCGCGACCGCGGTTTCATTCCAGAGGGTTTGTTGAATTACCTAGCCCTTCTCGGCTGGGGGCTAAGCGCAGACCGCGACGTGTTCTCGCTCGACGAGTTGGTAGGTGCGTTTGATGTTGCAAACGTGAACCCGAACCCTGCACGCTTCGACCAGAAAAAGGCCGACGCAATCAACGCCGCTCACATCCGTTTGCTCGCAGCCGATGACTTCGAGGCGCGCATCGTTCCTTACCTGCAGAGCGCGGGAGTTCTCGGTGCAGGGCTAAGAGAAAGAGACCGCGCGATTTTGCGTGAGGCGACTCCGCTCATCCAAGAAAGAATTGTCGTTCTTAGCGAAGCGGTCGACATGCTTTCGTTCTTTTTCGAAAACGAGATTGTGATTCAACAGGATGCCCGTGACGGCCTGCCCGAGAACGCCGCAGAGGTTGCTCTGGCCGCAGCCGACGCGCTTGAGTCGCTCGGCGAGTTCAAGACTGAGCCGATTCAGCTGGCGCTGAACGCCTTGCTGGTCGAGCAGATGGGGCTCAAGCCTCGCGTCGCCTTCGGCCCGCTGCGCACGGCGATCTCGGGTCGCCGCATCTCGCCACCGCTTTTCGAATCGATGCAGATTCTCGGACGAGAGACGACCCTCGCTCGCCTGCGCGCCTTCGCGGCTGCTGTTTAGGCGTTTGCCCGTCGGCAGGCCAGCGGGTAAAGTAGTTCCTTGGTGCCGCTGGCCGGCTCCAAACCAGTGGGATATGGTGTAATTGGCAACACGAAGGTTTCTGGTTCCTTTGTTCTAGGTTCGAGTCCTGGTATCCCAGCAAGATTGTTTTGAGAAACAAGAAAACCCCCGAGAAATCGGGGGTTTTGCTCGTTAAGCGCTCGCACCGCGGCTCCAGCCGCGGCTAGACCTCGGTCGATTCACCTGGCTTTAGAAACTCGAAGGTACCGCCGCCGGCTTCGGTGGTTGCCTTGATGCGGCCGTTGTTCATCTCGTTGCCGAGGTCGCTCAGGTGAATGTTGTGGGTGGCGAACGATCGCTTTGGCTTCACCTCGGCCACGAAGTCGATGACCTCGCTGATCTTGAGCCAAGGCGCGCTCGACGGCACTGCCAAGATTTCGACCGGGCGGTCTGGGCGGGTGAAACTGTCGCCGGGGTAGTACAGCATATCGTTGAACATCACTCCGCAGTTTTGCACCAGCGGAATGCTGCGGTGAATCTCGGCGTGCATGTCGCCAAAGAACTCAATTCGGAAATCGCCAACCGAATACAAATCGCCGTGGTGCACCGGCGTGACGTCGAGTTCGGGGCGGCTGGCGGTCAGGCGCCTGGCAACCTCATCCGTGCCAAAGACCTTGACCGCAGGGTTGGTGGCCACGATGCGGTCGAGCTGCTCTTCATAGCAGTGGTCGTCATGGATGTGCGTGATCACGACTGCAACCACATGGTGCAGGCCCGTCATCGGGGCGGTGTAGAAACCTGGGTCGAGCACGACCTTGGTTGAGCCCTCTTCGAGAACCAGGCAGGCGTGTCCGTGTTTGGTGATCTTCATGCTTTGAATCTACTGCTAGCCACTTGCCAAATCGGCTTTCGGGTGGATGATGGAACTGTGACAGGAAAGGAAGTGTGAAATGTCTGAATCTTGTAACTGTGGCGCAAACTGCCAGTGCGGTAGCCAGTGCAACTGCCCTCAGGGCGCCTGCAACTGCGGTAAGTAACTGCTAGTGTCTTGCCCATGACCATCGGCCTGTTCGTGAATCCCGCGGCGGGCCGTGGCATGGGCAGGCGCAATCATGCGGCCATCACTGCCGAGCTAACTAGGCTCGGCGTCGAGTTCATCGACTACACCGCAAGCTCGCGTGAACTCGCGATTTCTAAAGCTCAAACTTCACTCGCCAGAGGCGAGGTCTCCGCGTTGCTTGTTGCCGGCGGCGACGGCATGGTCAACGTCGGGGCAAACCTGGCAATGGATGCGGGCATTCCGCTCGGAATCATTCCAAGCGGAACTGGCAACGACATCGCTCGAGCACTGAACCTGCCAATCGACAATGTGGTTTGGGCAACCCAGGTTGCAGCTGATCACCTTGAGATTCCCCGAACCGTGGACATCGGTAAAGCCAACTCATCAGATGGCGACTTCTACTTTTTGGGCTCGCTGGCCGCTGGCTTTGACGCCCTGGTGAACGCCCGCGCCAATAGCTTCAAGCGCATCAAGGGGCCGATCAAATACCGCATCGCCCTCTACCGCGAACTGGCGAAGTTCAAGAAGCTCTCATACAAGCTCACCGTCGATGGCGAAATTCACCTCTTGGATGCCATGCTCTGCACAATTGCCAACGTGCCTTCATACGGCGGCGGCATGCTGATCACCCCAGAGGCCGAAATCGACGATGGCGAGCTCGACCTTTTCATCGTGCACAAGATCTCGCGACCCGAATTGATTCGCGTGTTCCCGCACGTCTACACAGGCACGCATGTTGAGCATCCCGCCATTGAAATCGTTCGGGTGAAGAGCGTGGTGCTCGAGGCCAAGGCGCCGGTGTTCGCAGATGGCGAGGCCAGCGGGCAGGCGCCGGTCAGCATCTCGGTTGTGCCCGGCGGTTTGCGTGTACTTGCCCCATCCCAGAGCCGTCTGTAAACTGGGAAGGTTGTCGCAACGGCCCCATCGTTTAGCGGCCTAGGACGCTGCCCTCTCACGGCAGTAGCGCGGGTTCGAATCCCGCTGGGGTCACAAAGTCTCGTTCTCGAAGTCCACACTAGAGGGCGAGATTTTTTCATATCGGGCTAGGGCGCCTCGGTTAGCCTTGAGGCATGACGGTCGAACGCATAGGGCACGTGCTTCAGGCGTTCGCAATTGGCGATGCCATGGGCATGCCCACCCAACTCTTGACGCACGCTAAGGCGCTCGAACTTTTCAACCAGGATGGCCCACTCGGCGACGCCCGAGCCGACCACGAGCTGTGCCCGGGTCTGCCGGGCGGCACGATCACCGATGACACTCACCAGGTTTTGATTTTGGCCGACAACCTGATTGCCGGCGAGGGCGCTTTTGACGAGCCGAGTTTCGCGCGCGAGCTGTTGTCGTGGGAGGCGAGCATGGCCGCGGCCGGTTCGCTCGATCTGCTTGGGCCTTCAACCAAGGCCGCGTTGCTCGCCCTTGCCCAGAGTGTCGACCCGCTTTCTGTTTCGCTTGCTGGCACGACAAATGGCGGGGCAATGCGCATCCCGGCTTTGGCGTGTGCGATACCGGTGTTGCCGATTCGCGGGGCAGAGGCGCTGATTAGTTCGACGCTCGAGGTCAATCGACTTTCACACAATTCGCCCTATGCCAACCTCGGTTGCATCGCGATTGCCACGATGATTTCTGCTGGCATCGATGGTATCGATTACGACACCGCGCTCGATGCCGCGCTGAACTCGGTGGTCTACCTGGCCGAGCGCATCGATGCAGCCGATTACAACTATCTGGGTGATTTGAAGAGGCTGCTGTTCGAGGTTGATCACGCTCACGCAATCGGTGGCGACGAGCAGGCGCTTGCATACATCGACGATGAAATCGGCAGCTCTATGGAGTCGCGCGAATCGGTGGTCGCGGCCTTCGCTGTCGCGCATCTGGCGCAGCACTCACCGATTAGGGCGGCGGTTGCTGGCGCAAGGTTGGGCGGCGACAGCGACACCATTGCCGCTCTGGCCTCGGCCATGGTGGCGGCTTTTGGCGTGTGGGAGCAGCCCGAGCAGCTGGCTTGGCAAAAGGTGGCGGGTGTCAACGGCCTCGACTTCGAGCCGCGGGCCCGCGCACTTGCCGCCCTGCGAGAGAATTATCACGATGAGCTCTAGATTCAACCGCCTGGTTTCGTTCGGCCCGATTGTGGTCGACCTGATCAACCACGTTGATCGCATTCCGCCAAGCGGCGGCGACGCGAAGATCTTTGAGTCGGTGACCATGGTCGGCGGAACCTTCAACGTTGAATCGGCAGCCGCCCGCCTCGGCCTGCACACGGTGTTCGCTGGCACGGTCGGCACAGGCATCTACAGCGATATCGTCACCAAGGCCCTGCACGAAGACGGCATCGAGATGGCAGGCCGCACACTGACCAACCTCGACATTGGCCTGTGCATCACACTGGTCGAGCCAAACGCCGAGCGCGCCTTTGCGACCTACACCGGCGCCGACGCGCAGCTGACTCTCGAGCAGCTAACCGCGGTAAAGGTTGGCCCGACCGACCTCGTCTACATCTGCGGCTATCACCTGGTCTGGGATGGCTCGAAGCAAGCCATCATGGATTGGGTGCGCGGCGACTTTGCCAACGGAGCCGCCATCGTGTTCGACCCCTCGAGCATGATCGACTACATCTCCCCCGAGTTTCTCGACATCATGCGCGAGAAGGCGTTCATCATTTCGTGCAACGCTCGCGAATACGAGTTCTACGCGCCGCGGGTGACCGACCGCGCTGTCTACATCAAGCGCAATGGTGGTCATCCGGTGCAGATGTTCGAGTGCGGCGATTTGAAATTGACCGTGGATGCTCATCCGGTTGCCAACCCGAAAGACACCACCGGTGCCGGCGACGTGCACACCGGTGCGCTCATGGCGGGCCTGGCTCAGGGGATGTCGTGGCGAGATGCCATTGACCTGGCCAATCGCGCGGCCGCCTATTCGGTAACACGCACCGGCGGAGCCTGGGGCCCGACCAGCGAGCAACTCGCTAGCCTGTAATTGTCTGGGAGCGGAGAATCCGCCCAGATCAAACTAAGGAGCAGCAGTGGCTAACAGCGCACTCGAGGTTGAATCCAACGGCCTCAACGTAATTCCTGAATCAGAGCGTCACGGCACCCCGCGAGGTCAGTTCTGGCCCTGGGCGGCTTCAAACGTCTCAATCTTCGGCATCTCGATGGCCGCTTGGATCTTGGGCTTCGGCCTCTCGTTCGGTCAGGCCGTTCTCGCCGGTGTTGTGGGAATCGTCTTCTCGTTTGCACTGGTTGGCGTAATCGCGCTCGCCGGCAAGCGCGGCTCGGCCCCAACCCTTGTTCTCTCGCGCGCAACTTTCGGCGTGAATGGAAACGCCCTGCCAACCATCGTCAGCTACCTGTTGCTCGTTGGCTGGGAGACCGTGCTGGTCGCCCTCGGCGTTCTCGCCACCTCGACGGTATTCACTCGCCTCGGCTGGGGTAGCGGCGACGGCATCAAGTACGCATCGTTTGTCGTGATTATCGGTGTCGTAATTGCATCAGGTGTTTTCGGTTTCAAGTTCATCATGCGTATTCAAAAGTGGATTACCCTCGCCTCGATCGTGCTGACCGCGGTGTTCATCGTTCTTTCTGCAAGCGCAATCAACTTCGAAAAGATTTTTGCAGCACCGGGTGGCGACAGCGCTGCTCTCATCGCGGGCATCATCTATGCGATGACTTCGTTCGGTCTCGGCTGGGTAAACGGCGGTGCCGACTACTCGCGCTACCTGCCACGCACCGCATCGAGCAGAGGCATATTCGGCTGGACAACCTTCGGCGCGGCAATCGCACCGGCAATCTTGGTGATCTACGGTTTCATGCTCGCGCTTTCTAACGCAGACATCGCCAAGAACATTGGTGGCGACCCAATCGGTGCGCTCACCGCAGTTTTGCCGACCTGGTTCTTGATCCCGTTCATCATCTTGGCTCTGCTCGGATTCATGGGTGGCGCAATTCTCGACATCTACTCTTCGGGTCTGAACCTGCTGACCCTGGGCCTCAAGGTAAAGCGATACCAGGCGGCTGCGGTCGATGGCGTGCTGATGACTCTTGGAACTTTCTACTTCGTCTTCAGCAACGCGGGTCAGAGCTTCTTTTGGCCTTTCCAGGCGGGCCTCTACCTGCTCGGCGTGCCGATGGCAGCCTGGACCGGCATCTTCATCGCCGACCTGCTGTTGCGTAAGCGCAACTACGACGAGGCGGCGCTCTACAGCGCCAAGGGCCGCTACGGCTCGGTCAACGTGGTCGCTTTGCTGACCATGGTGCTGGCTACCGTTGTGGGCTACGGCTTCATTTCGAGCCCAGACACCAGCATCGTCTGGACCACCTGGGAGGGCTACCTCTACCGCGCTTTCAACGTGACCGGCACTTGGGTTGGCTCGAACATTGGCGTGTTCTTGGCGCTCGTGCTCGGCTTTGTGGGGCAGTACCTGCTGGGTCGCAGCGCGGTTGCTCGCCAAGAGAAGTAGTTGCTGGGCTGTCGGACTAACGCCAAAAAGGCGTCGCGCCGAATGGGTCTAGTTTGCGTCGCCCTGTTTTGCTTTCGAGCGAAGCAGGGCGATTGCGCTTAAGCCCAGGATGATCGAAACCGGAATCATCGCCGCCAGGTTTAGGCCCACGAACATCAGTGCTGCCATGATCGTGCCCGAGATGGCGCCACCGAATGCGCCGCTGAGGTTCATCATTGTGTCGCTCAAACCCTGAACGTTTGATTTCTCTTCGGTGGGCAAACTTGAAGACAGCAGTGAGCTTGCAGAAACTGTGGATGCGCTCCAGCCGAGCCCGAGCAAGAACAAGCCGAGCAGAACCAGGTTGTGATCATCCATGCCGAAGCCGGCGAAGCAGAGGGCAGCGATGTAGATAGCCTGACCGAGCAGCACGGTCTGCAGTTTGCCGATCTTGTCGGCGAGCATGCCGAACAGCGGGCTGAATGCATACATGCCCGCGATGTGAACGCTGATGGTGAAACCGACAACGCTGAGAGTCGCGCCGTTCATCTCGAGGTGCGCGGGGGTCATCGACATGACCGAAACCATCACCATGTGCGAAAGCGCGATCGTGACTACCGCATACAACGCGCGCGGATGCTCGCGCAGTGTGGCAATCGCACCGGCAATCGACAAGCGTGGCTTGAGTTTCTTTGCGTCGCCGAGAGTTTTTGCAAGCAGCAGCGGGTCGGGCTTGAGGCCGAAGAAGAAAACGGTGGCGGCGCTGATTTGCGCGGCGACGGTTACGACGAACGGGCCGGTCAAATGTGGCAGGTGCAGGAACTTACCGATGAATTCGCCCGGGCCGAAAAGGTTTGGCCCGATGACGGCGCCAATTGTGGTTGCCCAAACTACAAGCGAGAGGTCTCGGCTCTGTTTGCCCGAGTGGGGCAAGTCGGTGGCGGCGAACCTGGCTTGCAGGCCCACGGCCGAGCCGGCACCAAGCACAAAGATTGCCAGCAGAAGCAGCGGAAAGAAGTGGATGGCCGCAGCGGTGATGATCAGGGTTGCGCCGCTGATGGCAATGGCAGCGCCTGAGGCCAGGGCCACGCGACGGCCCTTTGCGTAGGCGAGGCGGGCAAGCGGAATGGCCCAGGTGGCCGCCCCGAGGGTTGCGCAGGTGGCCGCGGACCCAGCCCAGGCGGTGGAGCCACTGAGCTCGACGGCTAGAAGTGAGCCAATTGACAGGGTCGAACCGAGCCCAAACCCGCTCAGAACCTGGCCTGCGGTCAGTACGCGTACGGTCCGGCGCTGGGTTGCATCCACGTTGATTTGGTTCACCGAGCCAGCCTACGCCAACGCTACCCAGCCCCTTCCGGTCAAGCAGAACGGGTAGTCGGAAGCAAGCTGCCAGAGTTAAACTTGGATTTCACGCGTTTTGAGGTGCCCGAATGAGCAACAAGCCACTGACTCTGGCCGAGAAGGTCTGGAACGACCACTTGGTCGCCAAGGGTGAAAACGGCGCGCCTGACCTGCTCTACATCGACCTTCATCTCGTGCACGAGGTCACCAGCCCGCAGGCATTCGACGGGCTGCGCCTTGCCGGTCGTCCGGTTCGCCGCCCAGACCTGACCATCGCCACCGAAGACCACAACACCCCGACTCTCGACATCGATAAGCCGATTGCCGATGTCACCAGCCGCACCCAGATTGAGGCTCTGCGTCACAACGCCAAAGAGTTCGGCATTCGCATTCACTCGCTCGGCGACCTAGACCAGGGCATCGTGCACGTGGTTGGCCCGCAGCTCGGCCTGACCATGCCTGGCATCACCGTGGTCTGCGGCGACTCGCACACCTCGACCCACGGCGCATTTGGCGCGCTCGCGATGGGCATCGGCACCAGCGAGGTCGAGCACGTGCTCGCCACTCAGACCCTGCCGCTCAAGCCGTTCAAGACCATGGCGATCAACGTCGAGGGCACGCTTCGCCCGGGCGTTACCGCGAAAGACATCATCCTTGCTGTGATTGCCAAGATCGGCACCGGCGGCGGCCAGGGATACGTTCTCGAGTATCGCGGTTCGGCCATCCGTGCGCTTTCGATGGAAGCTCGCATGACGATTTGCAACATGTCGATCGAGGCCGGCGCTCGCGCGGGCATGGTCGCACCCGACGAGACCACCTTCGCTTACCTGATGGGTCGCCCGCACGCCCCAACCGGCCAAGACTGGGACGACGCCCTCGCGTACTGGAAGACTCTGCCTTCCGATGAGGGTGCGGTTTTCGACGCCGAAGTTTTCTTGGATGCCGACACTCTCGACCCGTTCGTCACCTGGGGCACCAACCCGGGCCAGGGCGTATCTCTGCTGGCACGCGTGCCTTCGCCCGATGACTTCGCCGACCCGAACGACCGCGTTGCCGCCGAGCGCGCGCTCGAATACATGGATCTGAAGCCTGGCACCCGGATGCGCGACATCAAGATCGACACCGTGTTCTTGGGATCGTGCACCAACTCGCGCATCGAAGACTTGCGTGCCGCAGCTGCCGTGCTCGATGGCAAGAAAAAGGCCGAGCACATTCGCATGATGGTAGTTCCTGGTTCTGCAAAGGTTCGCGCGCAGGCAGAGGCCGAAGGGCTCGACAAAATCTTCAAGGAGTTCGGAGCAGAGTGGCGCTTCGCCGGCTGTTCGATGTGCCTCGGCATGAACCCAGACCAGCTCGCGGTGGGTGAGCGCGCTGCCTCGACCTCGAACCGAAACTTTGAGGGCCGTCAGGGCAAGGGCTCGCGCACTCACTTGGTTTCACCTCTGGTGGCAGCGGCAACCGCAATTCGCGGAACGCTGTCGTCGCCTGCCGACCTAGCCGAGTCGAACGAAAAGGCAGGTTTGTAATGGAAAAGTTTGACATTTACTCTGGCATTGCTGTTCCGCTTCGCCGCAGCAATGTCGACACCGATCAGATCATCCCGGCTGTTTACCTGAAGCGAATTACAAAAACCGGTTTCGATGATGCGCTGTTCGCTTCGTGGCGTGCCGACCAGAACTTCGTGCTCAACCAGCCTGCCTACAAGAGTGGCTCGGTGCTGATTGCCGGCCCAGACTTCGGCACCGGCTCTTCGCGCGAGCACGCCGTCTGGGCGCTTCGCGATTACGGATTCCGAGCAGTGTTCTCATCCAAGTTCGCAGACATCTTCAGGGGCAACTCGGGCAAGCAGGGGCTGGTCACGGGCATCATCACGGATGCAGACACCGAGGCACTCTGGGCGGCCATCGAGGCTCAGCCTGGCATCGAGGCCAGTGTCGACCTGGCCGGGCAGACCGTGAGCGTGGGTAACCTGAGCGTGCACTTCGAGATTGACGAATACACGAAGTGGCGCCTTCTCGAGGGTCTCGATGACATCGGGCTAACCTTGCGAGATGAAGCCGCGATTAGCGACTTCGAGGCACGGCGTGCGTCTTGGCGCCCTAAGACCATGCCCGCAAAGAGTTAGGTAGCAATGTCGAAGATCACAGTCAGTGGCGGAAAGCCGCTCAAGGGTCGCGTTGACCTAAAGGGTGCAAAGAACCTCGTCACCAAGGCGATGGTTGCCGCTCTACTTGGCGATGGCCCTAGCGAATTGCGCGATGTTCCATTCATCTCTGACGTAGAGATCGTTTCGCGGTTGCTTCAGCTGCACGGCGTGCAGATCAGCCACGCCGAAGACGGCACCATGAGCCTCGACCCGTCGAACGTGAAGTCGGCTCGCATGGTCGACATCGATGCACACGCTGGTAGCTCGCGCATCCCGATTTTGTTCTGCGGCCCGCTGCTGCACCAGCTCGGTGAGGCATTCATTCCAGGATTGGGCGGCTGCCACATTGGCGACCGACCAATCGACTACCACTTCGAGGTGCTGCGCAACTTTGGCGCGGTGATCGAGGAGTTGCCAAACGGAACTCGTCTGAGTGCACCAAAGGGTCTCAAGGGTGCAAAGATTTCGCTGCCTTACCCATCGGTCGGTGCTACCGAGCAGGTTCTGCTCACTGCGACTCGCGCCGAGGGTCTGACCGAATTGTCTGGGGCAGCAATCGAACCAGAGATCATGGATCTCATCGCGATCTTGCAGAAGATGGGCGCAATCATTTCGGTCGACACCGATCGAGTGATTCGAATCGAGGGAGTCAAGCGACTTGGTGGCTACAGTCACCGCGCGCTGTTCGACCGCAACGAGGCTGCATCGTGGGCGGCGGCTGCGCTTGCCACCAAGGGTGACATCTTCGTGGGCGGCGCTCGTCAGCAGGAGCTCACCACTTTCTTGAACGTCTTCCGCAAGGTTGGTGGCGCATTCGACATCTCGGATGAGGGCATCCGGTTCTGGCACCCTGGTGGCGACCTGCATCCGGTAGTGATCGAGACCGACGTGCATCCCGGTTTCATGACTGACTGGCAGCAGCCGCTCGTTGTTGCGCTGACCCAGGCCAAGGGCCTTTCGATCGTGCACGAGACCGTTTATGAGCAGCGCTTTGGCTTCACCGACGCCCTGGTCGAGATGGGCGCTCAGATTCAGATTTACCGCGAGTGCCTTGGCGGCACCCCTTGCCGCTTCGGGCAGCGCAACTTCAACCACAGCGCTGTGATCAGCGGCCCAACCCCGCTGCAAGGCGCAGACATTCGCGTGCCAGACCTGCGCGGCGGCTTCAGTCACATGGTTGCGGCACTGGCTGCCGAGGGCGTATCCAACGTCACCAATGTGCAGCTGATCTCGCGCGGCTACGAGCACTTCTTGCAGAAGCTCACCGACCTCGGCGCCGACTTCACTTATTCGGAGAACGAGTAGTTTCTCGGGCAACCTGATGGCTAAAGCAAAAAAGGAACTCAAGATGCCGGCGATCAAGTCGGCAACCCGGCCGTTCCTGATGCGCGTTGTGGCTCGCACGCTCATCCCGTTTGTTCGACTCGCTTTTGGTTTGCAGTATGAGGGCATCGAAAAGCTGCCCAAAAAAGGCGCATACGTTTTGGTTGCCAATCACGTAACCAACGTGGATGCACTTGCCGTCGCGTATTTCGTGTACGCCAAAGTAAAGCGAGGCCCGCACTTTTTGGCGAAGGAGGGGCTGTTCCGTACTCCGGTTATCGGCTGGCTGCTTCGCAACGCGGGGCAGATCCCGGTTTATCGCTCGAACTATCGAAACGATGAGCCGCTTCGAGCCGCGCGCGACTATTTGAATGCGGGTCACGTCATCACGATTTTTCCGGAGGGCACGCTGACCCGCGACCCGAACCTTTGGCCGATGCGCGGACGCAGCGGAGCAATTCGCCTTGCACTCGAAACCGGAGTTCCGGTTTATTACATGGCCCAGTGGGGTAGTGAAAAGGTTTTGCCGCAGTACGACAGCAAGTTTCGCCCGGGTTTCTGGAAGAAGGTTCGCATCATCGTTGGCGGAGAAGTTGACCTCGACCGGTTCCGCAAACCAAACATGACCAACCTGGATGTCAACGCCGCGACCGAGGTCGTAATGCGCAAAATCACAGAACTCGTGGCCGAGCTGCGCGGCGAGACTCCACCTGCTGAACTTTGGAACCCGGCCGATCACGGTCAAGATAAAACTGGAAACTTCAAGAAGGGCGCGAAATGAAAATCGCAGTGATGGGCGCCGGTTCGTGGGGAACCACATTCGCCAAGGTGCTTGCCGATGCCGGCAATGACGTGACTCTCTGGGCTCGACGCGAAGACATCGCAGATGAGATCAACGAGACCCACCGTAACGGCGACTACCTTCCTGGGGTGAATCTGCCGCACAACTTGCGCGCCACCCAGCACGTTGCCGAGGCCCTGAACGGCGCTCAGCAGGTCTATCTGGCCGTGCCCTCTCAAACTCTGCGCGGCAACCTGACCGAGTGGGGCTCGATGATCGCGCCAGAGGCCATCCTGGTTTCGCTGATGAAGGGCGTTGAGCGCGAGACCGGTCTTCGCATGAGCGAGGTCATCGCCGAAACCACAGGATTTGCGGCAAAGCAGATTGCCGTAGTCTCGGGCCCGAACCTCGCAATTGAGATTGCGGGCGAGCAGCCGGCGGCATCGGTTGCCTCTTCGAGCTCACGCGACACCGCGATTGCGGTTGCCGAAGCGGCCACTAACTCTTACTTCACCACGTTCACCAACTCGGATGTGATCGGCACCGAATTCGGCGGCATCCTGAAGAACCTCATCGCGGTTGCCATTGGAATCGTGAACGGCGTTGGTTATGGCGAAAACACCAAGGCCTCAATCATGACTCGTGGCCTCGCAGAGATTTCGCGATTCGCGGTTGCCTACGGCGCGCAGGCAAACACCATGGTTGGCCTTGCCGGCCTCGGCGACTTGATCGCAACCTCTGAGTCGCCGCTTTCGCGAAACCACAAGGCCGGCGAAATGCTCGGCCGCGGCTACTCGCTCCGCGAAGTGCTAAAGCGCATGTCGCAAACCGCAGAGGGTCTTGCTTCGGTAAAGCCGATTCTCGCCCTCGCCGAAGCCAAGGGCGTAACCATGCCGATTGTCGAGCAGGTAAACGCCGTGCTCGAAGGTCGCATGTCGCCGCGCGACATCGCACCAACTCTGACTCACGAAACCGACGGACCGGTGCGCGAATAGTGGCACGACTCAAGGTCGCGGTTCTTTTCGGTGGCCCGTCATCCGAGCACGAAATTTCATGCGCCTCTGCAGCCGGTGTTCTCGGTGCGATCGACCGCACCAAATACGAGGTTGTGCCAATCGGCATCACCAAGACCGGCCACTGGACTCTGGCTGCCGATGACCCGCAGAAGTGGGCGCTGCGCAAGGGTGATCTGCCGGTGGTCGAGGATGAGGGCAACCGCGTCGGATTCGCCGCCGATGGCTCGTGTGAACTGACCTACAGCGACGCTCACGGGTCACGTTCGCTCGGTCGCATCGACGTGGTCTTTCCTGTGCTGCACGGCCCATACGGCGAAGACGGCCAGGTGCAGCGCGAGCTGGAGGCCATCGGCGTGCCCTATGTCGGAAACGGCGTGCGCGCATCTGAGTGGGGCATGGACAAAGAACTTTCGAAAGACGCGTTTCTGACTGCCGGCATCCCGGCAACACCTCACGTTGTGCTCACCGCAGATTCTTGGATGCGCGACCCCGAGTCGGCACTCGAGGCGGTTCGCGGGCTGGGCTCGCTGCCGCTGTTTGTAAAGCCTGCTCGCGCTGGTTCATCGAAAGGCGTTAGCAAGGTCAAGCAGATGGCCGACTTTGCCGCCGCGCTCGAGGTTGCCTTTGCCGAAGATGACAAAGTCGTTATCGAACGCGGGCTGAAGGTGCGCGAGATCGAGTTCGCCGTGCTGCAGTCGCGCGATGGCTTGCGCCCACGCGTTTCGGTGCCGGGTGAGATCGTCGTCAAGACCCGTGAGTTCTATGACTTCGATGCCAAATACCAGGATGAAGACTCGGTCGACCTGGTCATGCCCGCTGCGCTCGAGTCGGGGTTGCTCGCGAAACTTCAACAATCTGCCGCCGATGCGTTCATGGCCCTCGGCTGCGAAGGTTTGGCACGAGCAGACTTCTTCGTGACCGACGAGGGTTACTTCGTGAACGAGCTCAACACCATGCCGGGTTTCACTCCGCTATCGATGTATCCGGCGCTCTGGCAGGAAAGCGGTTTGGCTTACGCCGACCTAATCGACGAACTGATTCAGCTCGGATTGAAGCGCGCTGCGGCTTAGCCCAGGCAGTGCTTGGTTACAGGCACCTGCTGCACAGCAAGCGATAGGTCATCCAACACCTTTGAGCCGGATGCCTTTCCTGAGTCGACTACTACCTCTATTGCTGGGGTTCTTGCAAAAGTGACGAAGCGGTAGTTCGGCGCCTTCGAGTCATCGACCAACCAGTCGACATTGGATGCCGTAACGCACTTGAATTTGCTGACCGTGACCGGCGCTAAACCGCAGCGGAATAGCACCGCCGAAGGTGTACCCCAGGCCGCGGTGGCTTGAGCGTCGGTGGTTCGTCTGGCTAGGCCATCCACGGTGTCTGGCAAGCGAACCGAAACGGCGGCGCAGAGCGGATCGTTTGAGTTGTCGGCCGCATCGAGCGAAACGGTTGCCGAGCATCCGGTGAGGCTGGCGACAAGGGCAGTTGCGGCGAGGGCGCTTGCGAGCATCCGTGAAAAAGTCATCGATTACAGGCTACCTTTGACTGGTGCCAACCATCGCTGAACTCGGAGAGAACGAGAGTCTTCGCCGCACAATCGCGCGACTTTCGACCACAAACTCGGCACTTGTCGGCCCCGGCGATGACTCTGCGGTGGTTGCGGCGCCGGATGGCCGCTTCACAGTGACAACCGACACCATGGTCGAGGGTCACGATTTTCGACTCGATTGGTCTTCGGCCTTCGATCTGGGATTCAAGGCAATTGCGTCGAACGTCGCTGATGTTGCGGCCATGGGAGCCTTGCCAACCTCACTGGTCGTGGCCCTGATTTGCCGCCCAGACACCGAGATTTCTTGGCTCGAGGCTTTTGCCGATGGGCTTCGTGCCGGTTGCGAGCAACTTGCGCCGCTGGCAGCCGTGGTCGGGGGAGACCTAGCCACTGGGCCTACCACTGTGGTTGCGGTAACCGCCCACGGCGATCTCGAGGGGCGCGCGCCTGTGCTTCGTTCTGGCGCTCAGGTTGGCGACGTGGTCGCGGTGGCCGGCACCTTGGGCAAGGCGGCTGCTGGTTTGGCGCTGCTGCAATCGGGTAACCGCGATGCCATTAGTTCTTACGACGAGCTCGTCGATTTTCAACGCCGACCTCAACCTCCGATTGCTTCTGGGGTGGCAGCCGCCTTGGCCGGTGCCACCGCGATGCTCGACCTGAGCGACGGGCTTTCTCGTGATGCAGCTCGCGTCGCTAAGGCAAGCTCAGTGACCATCTCGCTCAATCGACGCGACCTGCAGGGTTTTGAGGCCATGCTCGAAGAGGCTGCGCGCGCAATTTCTGCGAATGCATTCGACTGGGTTCTCGATGGAGGCGAAGATCACTCGCTGTTCGCGACCTTCCCCGCAGGCGCCACTCTGCCGCGCGAATTCAAAGTCATCGGCGAAGTAATCAAACGCACCAACCACGACGTCTTGCTCGACATGGCTCCAGTGGTCGAGGGCGGCTGGGACTCAGTTCGCGACTAGTCGCTGAAACCTAAGGATGCAGCAGCGGGTTGAGCTTGATGCCCTCACCGCTGCGAGGCAGAACCTCGACGCGACCGGTCACAGAGTTGCGACGGAACAGCAGGTTCGGCAGCCCAGACAACTCGCCGGCCTTGACCGAACGCTCACCATCGCCATCGATGATGGTGACCTTGGTGCCGGCTGTCACATACAGGCCAGCCTCGACAACCGAGTCATCGCCAATCGAGATGCCGACGCCCGAGTTCGCGCCGAGCAGGGCGCGCGCGCCAATGGTGACTCGCTGCTTGCCGCCACCCGAGAGTGTGCCCATGATCGAGGCTCCGCCACCGATATCGCTGCCGTCGCCGACAACCACGCCCTGGGAGATGCGACCCTCGACCATGGATACCCCGAGAGTTCCCCCGTTGAAGTTCACGAACCCCTCGTGCATGATCGTGGTGCCAGGAGAGAGGTAAGCCCCGAGGCGCACGCGCGAGGCATCGGCGATGCGCACCTTTGGCGGCAAGACGTAGTCGGTCATCCGAGGGAATTTGTCGATGGCGTAAATCTGAATGCCGGCGCGCTGCAGCGAACCGCGCAGGGTCTCGGCATCGGCGACGGTCATTGGGCCGACATTGGTGAAGGCAACGATTGGCAGGGCCGGGATGAGGCCCTCGAGGTTGATTGAGTTCGGGCGCACCAGGCGGTGGCTGAGCAGGTGCAGGCGCAGGTAGCCATCGGCGGTTGAGGAAACCGGCTGAGTCAGGTCGCTCTCGACTCGCAGCCACTGGGTGCTGACGCGGCGGCGGGCATCCTCGCCAATCAAGGCGTCGAGCTCTTTGGGAACAACAAACAGCGCGTCAGACTTTGGCGCCGGGCCAAGCTCGGGCTTCGGAAACCAAACGTCGAGCACGGTGCCATCGGTGGCAACGGTTGCGAGGCCATGGCCCCAGGCTTGCGATTCGGCGAAATTGGTTTCAGTCACGGGTTCAAGATTACAAGTAGGCTCGTTGTTATGTCTGGCCTTGATTTGCACGCGGATGTTGTCGAACTGACTCGAGTCATCTGCGATATCGAGTCGGTTTCAGGCAACGAAAAGGCCCTCGCCGACGCCATCGAGTCGGCCCTCGCAAAGCATCCGCACCTCGAGGTGATTCGCCACCAGGATGCCATCGTTGCCCGCACCAATCTTGGTCACGCTAGCCGAGTGGTTATCGCCGGGCACATCGACACCGTTCCCGTTGCAGATAACCTGCCGACCAAGTTCATGGAAACCAATGGTCGCCGCATGCTTTGGGGTCGCGGCACCGTAGACATGAAGGCGGGGGCAGCGGTGCAGCTGAAGCTGGCTGCCGAACTCACCGCCCCGAACCGCGACATCACCTGGATTTTCTATGACCACGAAGAGGTCGACGCCAGCCTCAACGGCCTCGGCCGCATCGCCCGCGAACACCCCGAGTTGCTCGACGCCAACTTCGCCATTCTCTGCGAACCAACCAACGCGCAGATCGAGGGCGGTTGCAACGGCACCATCCGAGTCGTGGTTCGCGCTCGCGGTGTCAAGGCGCACTCAGCCCGCGCTTGGATGGGCAGCAACGCGATTCACTCGGCCGCCGAAATCTTGAACCGCCTCAACGCCTATCAACCGCAGTCGGTAGAGGTCGATGGCCTGGTTTACCGAGAGAGCATGAATGCCGTGATGATCTCGGGCGGAATCGCCACCAACGTCATCCCAGACCAGGCCGACGTCACAATCAACTACCGCTTCGCGCCGAACAAAACCGGCGAGGAAGCCGCCGCTCACCTTTGCGAACTGTTCGAGGGTTTCGAGATCGGCATGACCGACCTGAGCGAGGGGGCCCGCCCGGGCCTCGACCGCCCAGAGGCCGCGGCCTTCGTGGCCGCCACCGGCACCACCCCTCAGCCCAAGTACGGCTGGACCGACGTTGCCAGGTTCAGCGCACTTGGCATCCCGGCTGTGAACTTCGGCCCTGGCGACCCAAACAAGGCCCACGCCGACGACGAGGCCGTCGATGTTGCACAGATTTATTCGTGCGAGGCTGCTCTTCGCAAATGGCTGACAGAGTAACTCAAAGCATCGTGAACCAGGTCAAGCACTACCTTCAGCGTCACTGGTGGGCGCCGGTGCTTGCCATTTATGCCTCGGCCAGGGTGTTCAGTTTCTTTGCATTTTTGTTCTTCGCGAGCATCCAAGAGGCCAACTATTGGACGGCCGCGCACCCTGCCTACTTCGACTTTCTAAACATCTGGGATGTCGAGTGGTATCACAAGATCTACACCCACGGCTATCCGGTGCCACTGCCGACCAACCCAGACGGCTCGGTGCAAAACAACGAGTGGGCGTTCTTTCCGGCTTTTCCTTATCTGATCAAGGCGCTCAATTGGCTGACCGCGGTTGATTGGAAATATCTGGCACCAATCGTTGCGACGATTTTTGGTTTCCTATTCATCATCGGCGCCTATCGACTGCTTCGCCTTCGCCTGAATGAACGAACCACTCTTTGGGCAATCGCCATCGTCTCGTTCGCGTGGGCCTCGCCGGTTTTGCAGGTGGGCTATGCCGATTCAATGCAGCTGTTTTTCATCACGGTTGCCATTTGGGCGTTCGTAAAACGCCGTGACGTGGTGGTGGCACTCGCCATACTTGCTGCCTCACTTACTCGCCCGGGCACGCAGGCATTCGCGCTGATGTTCCTGATTTTGGCAATCATCCATCGCAAGGATGTCCGCGAGCGCTGGCGCCTCATCGCACTTACCGCGATCAGTGGGGTGTTCGGCTTTCTCTGGCTTGTCATCGCGTGGGTGGCCACCGGCCGTTGGAATGCCTATCTCGAAACCGAGAACTCGTGGCGAGCTGGTTTCACCGGCAAGGAAAACATCACGCCGTTTCTGGGTTGGTTTCAAAGCGGCGGGTTCTTCATCGGGCAGGGTGTCGGCCAGGTATTCATCGCGGCCATGGTTGGCCTCATCATCTGGGTGCTGACCAGGCCCTCGGTTCGGGCGCTCGGGCAGGAAATCGACATCTGGTCGATCTCGTACATCGGCTATTTGTTTGTGGTTTTCTTCCCGCAGGCCAGCACCCCGCGCATCCTGTTTCCGGCCTGGCCGGTCTTGGCTGCCCTCGGAGTGGCCACTGTCAACCAGTCAAAGTGGGCCAAGGGGGCTCTGTTAGCCGCGAGCATCGGCGGCCAATTGCTGTGGCTCTGGGTCTGTTGGAAGTACACGGCCCCCGACTACACCCCTCCATAAAACGGCGAGAACCGGCCCTGCCAGCCAACGGGCACTTAACCAATGTCGGGGTTTTTGTTAGAATTGGATTTCGGCGATGACGCCAGATTCAAGGAGTTTTACGTATGGCAGCACAGAAACCACGCACCGGCGACGGACCAATGGAGATTGTCCCTGAGCCACGCGGTCTCTACACCCTACGCATTCCAGCCGACGGCGGGGGTCGCGTTCAGGTAGTCATGGACAAGACCGAGCTCGAGGAGCTACAGCAGAAGCTGAAGCCAATCGTAGCTACCAAGAAGTAGCGAGTTTTTTTGAAAGCCCGGCCACACGGTCGGGTTTTTCTTTTGCCTGGTTTGAAACACGGATGCCCGTGGCAGGGCATGCCTTATTAACGCTTTGAGGCGAGCAGGAGTCCGTCACCGATCGGCAGCACCGAGGTAACGAAGTCGTCGTTGTCTTGCAGCGTGCGAATCAGGTC
The DNA here is from genome assembly GCA_903909605.1 of uncultured Micrococcales bacterium. Lineage (GTDB taxonomy): Bacteria > Actinomycetota > Actinomycetes > Actinomycetales > Microbacteriaceae > Rhodoluna. The sequence continues at coordinate 21,636 of CAIVWH010000026.1, forward strand.
GCGGTAAATCTGAGTTGCCTCGTCGCGCATCGCAGGGTCTGGCACACGATCGCGCCAAAGTGCGTGAGCAACCGCGATGACTCCGCCCGGGCGAAGCAGGCGTGACGATTCCCTGATTTGAACATCCAAGGTTTCACGATCTGCATCGAGCAGAACTAGGTCGTAGGCCGCATCGGCTAGGTTGGCCAGCACCTCGGTTGCCTTGCCGGTGATTAGGCGAAGACGGTTTGCGGCAATGCCTGCATCGGTCAGAGTCGACTTCGTTGCGTTGCTGTGCTCTTGCTCGTTGTCGATGGTTGCAAGAACAGCATTTGCTGAACCGCGAAGCAAATAGACAGCCGAGACTCCGGTGCCGCTGCCAACTTCAACGATCGACTTGGCCTGAAGCGAGTTGACCAGCATTGACAGGTGAGCGCCAACCGAAGGGGTGATGCACTCAACGCCGAGTTCCTCGGCGCGATTGCGGGCCTGGCGAAGCACCTCGTCTTCGCGAACGAGGTCTTCGGTGTATTTCCAGCTGGTGATTTTGTCTGCCATGGGTATCTGTCGCCAATGCTAACCCTCGCGGATGCCTAACCCGCGGATTCGGGCTAACCTAGTTGAGTGTTTGGACTAAGCGGCGAGAAGTTGATCATCCTTGGGTTGATCGCAGCATTCGTGCTAGGCCCCGACCGCCTCCCGGGATACGCGCAAAAACTCGCGCAGTTTGTGAAGTCGATTCGCCGTATGGCCGAAGGTGCCAAGACTCAGTTGAGCGAAGAGATGGGCGAGGAGTTCAACGATCTCGACTGGAAAAAGCTCGACCCGCGCCAATATGACCCGCGTCGCATCATCCGTGACGCACTTGTCGAAGAGGGGCGAGACTTGATGGCCGCAAAGGCCACCGCGGTTTCAGCGCTGAACGAGGCTAAGCCGGGCAAGGTCAACAAGTTGGCCGATGGCGAAGCGGCGCCATTCGACACCGAAGCCACCTAGGGCAGGCGACGCAGCACGGTCGACAGGCGATCCATCAGCGGCGCCATTTTCTTCCACTGCTTTGCCGAGGTTGGCAACCCGAGCCCAAGGACCGTTCTTGCAACTCCAACGGTGCGCGCCTCGGTGAAGCGCAGCAAGCCGCCAACTCCGCTGCGGCGACCCTGACCACTCTGCTTGAAGCCACCCATTGGTGCTCCGAAAGAGGCGAAGGTCGCGCGGTATCCCTCGTTGATGTTCACCGAGCCGGCCTCGAGGCGGGCGGCAACGCGCTTGGCCTCACCCTCGTTGCCAAACACTGCCGCATTCAGCCCGTATACCGAGTCGTTGGCGAAGTTCACCGCGTCGTCTACCGTTTCATAACCGTAAATCGAGATGACCGGGCCGAAAACCTCTTCGCGGTAGATCTCGGCATCCTCTGGGATGTCGGTGAGCACAGTCGGTTCGAAGAAGAACGGACCGAGGTCGGCGAGTTGGCGGCCGCCGGTGAGTAGGCGAGCGCCCTTGGATAGCGCATCCGAGAGGAAACCCTCGACGCGGGCAAGCTGAGCCGCCGAAGTGAGTGTGCCGATGTCGAAGCTGAAGTCGTTCGAACGACCAACCTTGAGACCTTGGGTCACGGCCACGAATTCGCGCTCGAACTCGGCCTTCAAGGCGTTTGGCACATAGATGCGAGAGAGCGAAACGCAGAGCTGACCGCCGTTGCCGAACGCTCCGGCTGCCACCTGGCGAGCGGCCTTGGCAAGGTTGGCGCTCGGCAACACGATTGCTGGGTTCTTGCCACCGAGTTCGAGCGAGGCGCCAATCAGTCGGGCGGCTGCTCGCTGCGCGACAACTCGACCTGTGTTTGTCGAGCCGGTGAAGGCAACGTAGTCGACACCGTCGGTGATTGCGTTGCCGACGGTTGCTCCATCGCCGGCGACAATGCGCCAGGCATCCTCAGGCAGGCCAGCCTCGATAGCCAGAGCACGAGTAAAGAGTGAAACCAGCGAAGTTTGATTGTCGCTCTTTTGAACCACGGTGTTACCGGCCATCAGGGCAGGCGTGATGTCCATCACGGCGAGTGCCAGCGGGTAGTTCCAGGGGATAATCACACCAACAACGCCGACCGGAACGTGTGAAACGCTCGATCTCAAAATAACCGGGATGCCGGTCTTCGCCTTCTTGTGCGATAGCGCCTTGTCGGCAATCTTTGCAAAGTATCGAGCCGCTCCGAGTGCTCCGTGGAATTCTTCGACCGCGTGGGCACGAGACTTTCCGGTTTCAAGCTGAAGCAAATCTAGAAGCTTGTCTTGCTCGCGCTGCATCAAATCGTGAAAGCGCAGCATGATGTCGGCGCGGGTGGTAACCGGAGTGGCCGCCCAGGCATCCTGGGCGTCGCGGGCTCGATCAATTTCGATAGCCACCTGCTCGGCGCTCAGCTGAGGCAGCTCATAGATGCGCTTGCCGTTGGCTGGGTTGATAATCGCAGCGGTCGAGGCGGTGTTCGGAAAGTGCGCGGTCAATGCCGCGATGCTGGTGTCGGTCACACTGAGAGTTTAAGGCTGCGGGTGGAGCGAACCAGACGGTCTTTGGCAATCTTCTCCGCGATTTGCGCGATGGCCTCAGCCGCCGGGTTTTCCGGGTGCGCGATCACCACAGGGTGGCCCTGATCTGCACCCTCGCGAAGTGCTTGGCTGAACGGCACCTGGCCCAGTAGGTCAACCGGCTTGCCGGCAAGGGCGGTCAGCTCTTCGGCGACCTGCTGGCCACCGCCGCTGCCGAACAGTTCGGCTCGAGAGCCATCGGGCTGCTCGAACCAGCTGAGGTTCTCGATAACCCCAAGGATGGGCTGCCCAGTTTGCAGGCCAACCGCGGCGGTACGTGCCGAGACATCGGCGGCCGCCGGTTGCGGGGTGGTGATGACGATCGACTTGGCCGTGGGCAGCAGCTGGCCGAGTGAGATGGCGATGTCGCCGGTGCCAGGGGGCAGGTCGACCAGCAGGAAGTCGAGATCACCCCAGTGCACATCGGCCAAGAACTGCTGCATGGTCTTGTGCAGCATCGGCCC
>CAIVWH010000027.1 GCA_903909605.1 uncultured Micrococcales bacterium
CTCCAGCGGCTCACCTTGCTCCTGGTAGTCTCGCTCAAAATGGCCGGCAGTTGCCCGCTTTGCCCCATCCAAAACCAAAGCGTTCAGCGAGTCTCGAGATTCACCCCTGGTGCCAAACTCGATTGCGCGCATGCCCGCCACGATTGGAAAGCTCACTCGTTCTCCTCGCTGCCCTGCTGGTTACAGTGACTTAGACCTGGGCAAAGCCTAATTTGCTTAGGTCCAGCCGTTAGCGTTGGGTGTGGGTGTGTGACTCAAAAGTGCACCTCAGATAAAAGAGAGATTGAAAATGCGACTTGGCTATGTGGTGCTTTATGTCACCGACCCGGATGCCTGCCTCGACTTCTGGACAACCAAAGTCGGCATGGTCGAAAAGGGCCGCAAGCACGCGGGTGATTTCGCGATTGTTCAGGTCGGTTTCGCCGATCAGGCGTTCTCGTTTGAACTGGTGCCGCTGGCACTCATGGCGAACAACCCAAACAACCTCGACCTGGCTACCCCATCAATCGCGTTCCACGTCGATGATTTGGCCGGAACGCGCGAACGTCTTGCGGCAGCAGGCATCCAAGTAAGTGAATTGGGAAACCACGGCGGAGTTGAATCGTTCGCATTTGGCGACAACGAAGGTCGCTGGTTCGCGGTAACTCACCCTAACTAGGCGCCAGGCGGTCGCTCGATTACTCCTTCTTGAAGATCGACTTGAGCTTCGCCATCAGTTTTTCGAGACCCTGCAAGCCCTGCTTGTTTAATTCGCGTGCCCACTCAATTTCGAGGGCGAGCACCGAAATGCCCAAGAAGATAACCAGCAGACCCGGGCCGGGCGTGACAATCATGATCAGTCCGAGAATCACAAGCAAGAAACCGAGCACCATGGTGAGCGCCCACCGCACCGGGTGAGGCAACTTCGCCAAAATTTTCTTGAGTCTCTCCATGCCCTTAGTTTCGCATTGCTCTGGCTATTTGCTCCCTAGTCAGGAACCTAGGCACACGATAGCCTCGACTTAGGTTTCTGATGTAGCAATGCATCAGAAGTTCACAAATGAGACAGTGAAAAAGCCCCCAGAGCAATCTGGGGGCTTTGCTCGTTAGGCCAAGGGCATGAGCCTGCCGGCCACATTCGTGCAGACTTAGCGTCTCAAAGCATGAGTTAGCCTGAAGCCATGAAGTTGAACAGTGACGTTACAACCCTCATCGCCCTCTTTGCGATCGTGAACCCGATCACCGCGATTCCGGTGTTCTTGGCGATTGCGGCCGGCATGGATGGGGCGCATCGCAGACGCCTGGCTCTCAAAACCGCTCTCATCTCTGGTGTCACCCTGTTCATCGCCTATTTCTTAGGCGCAGTGATTTTGAATGCGCTAAGCATCGACCTGAACGCCTTTCGTATCGCTGGCTCTGCCGTGATTGCTGCCTTCGGCTGGAAAATGGTGATGGGTCGTGGCTTCGAAAAACCGAACGGGCCGGTTGCTGGGGCGGCTGTCGTTCCCCTGGCGATTCCGCTGATGGCTGGCCCTGGCGCAATCGCCACCGTTATTGCTCTTGGCAATTCCGAAGTTGGTTTCGCGCGTCTGGCCAACCTGGTGATCATCGTCGCACTGACCGCGATGACCTTTGTGTTCTTGCTTGCTGCAGCGCCAATCGAACGGCTGCTCGGCGAGACGGGGTTGATGGTGGTCAGCCGCATCCTGGGATTGCTGCTGATTGCGATTTCGGTGTCGACGATTCTGGCGGCACTCGCCTCGGCGTTCCCGCGTTTGGTTAGCTAGCCTTCAACATCAAGAGGTACTGCCCGCCACCAGGGTTGATTTGTGTCGAAAACGACGTTTCTGGCGCGAGTCGCGAAAGTCGGTCGAGCAGCCACTCGGCCGCCGCTTCGGCATCAGCCTCGGATGAACAGCGACCAATCAGCTCGCGCCCGCCCTTCGCCTTCAACCGCTCAATGGTCTCGATGATCGGAGCCGGCTCGGCTACCAGCAACTCGCTAGCCCAGGGCACGACCGGAGCGTTCTTGCCCTTCATGGTGTTGCAGGCGCGGTGGGCCAAACGCTCTACCGCGACTGAACCTTTCTTGCCCTTGGCAACTGCATAGCCGTCGGCACTCGGCCCGAGGTCTGAATTCACCGAGGCATCCGGGTCGACAGCCTTATCGCAAAGCCAACAGCGCCAGTGGTCGCGCTCGCCTATCTCGTTCAAATCACTCATTGCTACAGGCTAGGCGAAGAACTGCCCGCCACTTACGCTTGACCAATGACGACTTTCGAAGCCGCGGTCACCAAACCAATCAGGGTCGTCTTCCTCACCTTCTACATCGAAGCCTGGGATGCACTCGCCGACGTTCACGCGCAAATGCTCGAAGACTCGCGCTTTGAGGTCACGGTCGCATCCATCCCGCGCAGATTCAGCAAGGATCAGCCATTCGCCGAAGAGGACAAGGTCAGCGAATTTTTCGACGATCTTGGAGTCAAGCACATTCGTCTAAACGACGAAGACTCGTTCAAGGGGCTCGAGCGCATTCGAAAGCTCGCCCCCGACTATGTGTTCATCAACTACCCATGGCAGCGCAACTATCAACCTGGCTATCGGGTCGAGGCGCTCAGCGAATTCACCAAGGTTTGCTACGTGCCCTACTACGCGCTGGCGCTGGCGAACGAGCCTGACATCACAGGCGTTGCACCATATCTCTATAGCCAGCGTTCGAACCAGCTGGCGTCGCTTCTTTTCGCGATGGATCCGAACATCCTGGCTGCTTATGCGACCACCGAACGAGGCAACAATCACGTGCACCTAACCGGCACTCCGAAAATTGACGCTCTGATTCGCAAGGCAGCCGAGCACCACGACCGCTGGCCGCTCAAAAACGCCGGCAATCAGCGAATGATATGGGCGCCGCATCACAGTTTTTCGGCGAGCTGGTTGAACTTCGGAAACTTCACCACGATGTATCAAGAGATTTTGAAATTTGCCAAGCAGAACCCCGCGCTCGACATTGTGATGCGACCGCATCCTTTCATGTTCAGCACATTGGTCGATCGAGCAATCATTGAACAGGATGTTCTAAACCGCTGGCTCGCCGAATGGAACGCTCTGCCCAACACGGCTATCGACCACGAAGGCGATATCGCTCACCTGTTTTCAGCGGCTGATTTGCTGTTCACCGATGGCATTTCGTTCATCGGCGAATATCCTTTGGCCACTGGCAAGCCCGCCATCTTTCTCGAGAAGCCAGGCCACTGGCCGTTTTCGCCAATCGGTGAGTTAGCGGCTGCCACCACGATTCGCGTGCAGAGCTTCGACCAGTTCGAAAAAGCCTTCGAGGCGTTCACCAAGGATGGCCTTCCAGACCGATCGCGCGAAATCGCAGCGTTACGCTCTGCCGCCCAGCCCTATCCGGGCCAGGCCGCGGCCAAGATTCTCGAAGTCGTGCTGGCCGACCACGCGGCAAAGACGCCACTGGTTGACCGGTCGTTGATTACCGAAACCCCGTGGGAGAGCCGGCCTGAAGCCGAACCCGCCTGGGACTAGCCGCTAGGGCTTTACGAACTTGTTATCGACCAGGTACTTGCCGGTCTCGATCAAAGAGTCTTCAACCGAGACGAAGTCGATGCCAAGCACGGTTCTCGCCTTGTTCGAGTTGACGCCGATGTGCTTACCGAGGGTTGGCAGCACCGCCTTTACCTCGCCATCGAAAAGCGCCAACAGTCGGATGACCGCGCTCGGCGCCTTGACGGTTGAGATTTTGCGCTTAGGGAATGCCGACTTCAAAGTCTTGGCGATCTGAATAAAGGTTCGGTGACCGGCGCTAGCGATAAAGCGCTGCCCCTCGGCCTCCTTCATGCCAATTGCCCTAACATGCATCTCGGCCACATCGCGAACATCGACAAGTGAGAACGAGATGTCTGGAAGCATCGGGTCTTTGCCGTTCAAGATGCGCTCAACAATCGACACGGATGAACCGAAGTGGCGATCGAGTGGCGCTCCAATTACGAGCACCGGGTTCACGGTGGTCAGTTTGATTTCTTTGGCGTTGGCTGCGATGTAATCCCAGGCGGCCTTCTCGGCGAGCGTCTTCGATTTTGTGTATGCCTGACGACCGACGATGTGATTCGGGTCACTCCAAACCGTTTCGTCAAATTCGGTCTTGCCGGCTGGCAAGTCAGTGCCATATATCGCAGCTACGGATGAGGTCAGCACAACGCGCTTCACGCCCGCTTCGTGCGCAGCCTTCAGTGCGCGAAGGGTTCCTTCAACGGCAGGGCGAATCAGTTCGTTTTCATCCTTAGGCGACGAAATCGGAAACGGTGATGCGCTGTGGATCAGAACATCCATGCCCTTGAGCGCAGCCGACCAACCCTGATCGCTTTCAAGGTCGAGCTCGACGAAGCTGAGTTTCTTGTCTAAGTCGAAACCCTCAGGCAGGTGCGTCAGCATGGCAGCGCGAACCTCTTCAGCTTTGGCCGAATTCCGCACGGATGCGCGTACCTGGTAGCCATCGGCCAGCAGTCGCAGGGTGATGTGCTTACCGATGTAGCCGCTGGCTCCGGTGAGTAGAACTTTTTTCATAGGTGCGCCCTTTCGGCTTGGCGGAATTGACTATTCGGAAACTGGGGCCGCAGGGGCGCCGTGCAACTGGATGCGGCGCGGAAGCGCGAAGACCAGAGCCAGAGCGGCAGTAACCAGGATGACCGCCATCAGCATTCCGCTTGTGGTTCCAGTTACCAGCATCTTCGCGTAGTCATGCGGGCCACGAATCTGGTCTTTGTGAATCGCGCCGAAGATCAGCGAACCGACCACGGCGACTCCGATTGCGGTGCCCATGCGCTGCATGGTCTGAACCACGCCGCTGGCTGCGCCAGCCTCTGAGTTCTCGACAGTAGCCACGATGAACTGCACGTTCGGGGCCAGGAAGCAGCCGTTGCCAGCCCCTGCGATTAGCAGGAACGGCAGGAACATCCAGTTGTTCATGTCTGCGGTGGCCACGTTATTCATAATCAGCCAGATGCCGAGCAGGCCAACCACCATCAGAACCGAGCCAATCACGAGCACCGAGCGGCCGAGCTTGGCGGCCCACTTCGAGCTCTGCGACGAGAAGACTGCAGTGCCAAGGGCAAACGGAAGAGTCAGCAGACCCGACTCAAGCGCGGTGTGACCGAGGCCAACCTGCCAGAAGATCGAGATGGTGAAGAAGATCGAGGTGAAGCCGGCGAAGTAAACCAGCGCGAGCACCGAACCGAGCGAGAAGCTCACGTGGTGGAACAACTTTGGAGGAACCAGGGCCGAGCCGCCGCGACGAGTGAAGAGTACCTGCCACAGACCGAACAGTGCAACGCCACCGACACCGGCAGCCATGGTCCACCATGTCCAGGCTGGCCAACCTTCTTGCTGACCTTGGATGAGCGGAATCAAGATCGCGGTCAAGGCCGCACTCAAAATTGCAACACCGAGCCAGTCCATGCGGTTCGAGCGATCGGCGTGGGCGTCGCCGCCCGGCAAAAGGCGAACCGCGAAGAACGCAACAATCAAACCGATTGGCAGGTTCACAAAGAAAACCCAGCGCCATCCCTGCTCAACGCCGAACGCCTGGATGATCAAACCACCCGAGATGACACCGAGCGCACTCGAGATGCCGATGACAGAACCCATGATTGCGAATGCCTTGCCGCGCTCGCGACCCTGGAACAAAAGTTGAATGAATGCAGCAACTGCCGGCACGTAGATGCCTCCGGCCAGACCCTGAAGCACGCGACCGACAACTATGTCGAACTCGTTCTGCGCGAAACCGCAGTATGCGCTTGCCGCGGTGAACAGCACGAGCCCAGTGATGTAAACCCACTTGTGTCCGAATCGGTCTCCGAGGCGGCCGGCAGGAATGAGTGCCAGACCGAAAGTCAGCGCATAGCCCGAGATGATCCAAGACAGAGTCGATTCGCTCGCGCTAAGACTGGTACGAATTGAAGGCAGAGCCACGTTCACGATGGTCGCGTCAATCAGAGCCATAAACATTCCACCGAGCACCACCGCCAGGGCTAGCCATGAGCGGCGGGGGGCAGGCGAAAACTGGGATGCTGAATTGGTCATGCTTAGACCTAACCACGACAGGTGCTAGTTATTCCGCTGAACCGCCTAGGCTCAAAGGATGGCCGGAAAAATCGACTTCAAAAACGTATCCACCTCGGGGTTGGAGAGCTCCCCTCACGCCGAGGCCCTAGCCGGTTTGCGCGCCAACGAGGCCCGCTACTTCAAGAACAAATACGACATCGATTTCACCACCAAGCCCGCCGACAAGGCCGCCAAATTGGTCAAATACGTGGCAAAGGTGTTGCTCGAGCGAGACATAGTTTTCGCATCCAAGCCGCTCGAGGTTTGCGAAATGATGATCGACACCACGCGCTGGACTTACGTCTTCTACGAAAGCGGCCTAGCCGTGAATGTGCTTTACGACACCGAGCCAGGCGGCAAGCGGGCGGTTGGCTTCAAGCTCTGCATGGGCATGGATGTTCCCGACGAGCTTGTTCAGAAGTTCAAGTTCGTGCGGCAGAAGTCGACCCTCGCGGGTGAAATCCGTGGCTCTTACTTTGTCGTCAAGGGCGAATACAGCTAATTAGTTGCTTGCGGTTTTGCGTTCAGCCTCGCCGCGCGGAATCCACGGAATGATCGAGCGCACGCGCTTCTGATATTCCGCATACTCCGGATATTTCGAAGCCGAGATCTGCTCGGTGAATCGCGTTGAACCGATAAACAAACCGGTGAGTGCGACAACACCAATCCAGTTGTAACCGGTGATGCCAACTTGAACCGCGCTGAACAAAAAGACAACCCACCACTGCGAAACCTCTGCGAAGAAATTCGGGTGACGACTAAACGCAAATAGTCCGCCGGTGAAAAAGCCTGGGCGAACTTCGCGACCGGCAGCCTTCTCGGCCTTCTTGAACTGGTGAAAATTCCACTGCTGCTGGTCCGCGATGGTTTCAATCGAGAGCAGCACGAGGAACAAAACCACGAGCCACGCGTCAACCGAATCGAACGAACCACCCGACTGTGCCAGTGCCCACATCGGCGTCGTGATCAAAAACAGAATCACGTTCTGCGCAATCACGATGAAACCGATGTTGAAGATCTGGTACTGCAGCGGGCTCATGCCCTTGCGCAGCACCTCCCAGCGATAGTCCTCGCCACCTGGGCGATAGCCGCCCTTGCGCGCGAAGTTGAAGGTGAGCCTTGCTCCCCAGAGGGTAATCAGCGCCGCCATGGCGTTGAGTCGTGCATCCGTGAACGAAGCGCCAGAAGCCCACACCCAGGCATAGACCGCAGGCACGACCGACCAGATGCGGTCGACCCACGAGGTGTCTTTAGTCGGGATGCTCAGAAACCAGGTGAGGAAGCAGGTAACGCCGAGCACCCAGAGATTGATATCGAGAGAGCTCATGGTTGCCTAGTTCTTGGTTAGGAGCGGAGCGAGAACGCCGCTGAATACCTGCCATGCGAGTGCGGTCTTAGCAACCAAGCTGAGCGTGATGTATGAACGCTCACCCTGCAGATAGTTCGACCACTTGCCGACCTTCTTGTATTGCAACCACTGGTTGATTGCGAAGGTGTTGAACGCGATGAAGATCGAAACCATGATGCCGATCACGAAACCAGGAGTCTTGCCCGCGTGAGTTGCGCCCGGCTGAATCGTCATGAAGAACACGCTGAACCAAGGGACGATTCCGACCATTGAGCCGAAGATGAATGGCAGCAGCTTATTGTTTCCTGGAGTTTCGTACTTCTCCTGCAGTGCACCGAACAGAATCATCGCTGCGTTGAGCGCGAAGATTGCAAACAGTGCGTTGATGTCAGTGACACCGACGAGCTGCGCGATCAAGAAAATCATGATTGATGCGCTGAGTGAATACTCGGTCCAGCGGAAGTAGTTGTGGTTCTTAAGCAAACCGTTCTTGTAGCGGTCGAAGAAGATTGGGCTGGCGATCAAGAAATGGAAGACCGCGCTGAGACCCAAGAAGCCGACCAGTGCGTAACCCATGTTCACGTCGAACAGGTGAACGCGCTCTGGAGGAATCGGTGAACCCGGAGGACCTGCCATGTAGTCGGCGGTTACGCCGAACTGTGCCTGCGCCTTGAGCGCGGTGATGATCACTGCCATTGCAATTGCCTGAGCTGCGTGACCGAAGCCGGCAACGATGTTGTAAATGCGCAGTCTGCGAAGTTGGGTCTCGGTGTCTCGAACCTTCTTGGCCATGGTGCTCTCCTTTGAGTCGCTGGGTTTCCCCGCTTGGCGGGTTTCCCCTCCCTACTGAAACTAGGGGTCTTTTTGGCTTATTCCCAGCAAGCGGAGTGGTTCAATAGCGACATGAGCGAAACCACTTCGAACTACGGCAATTCTGACCTCGGCCACATCGAGCGAATCAACCTCGGTGGCCGCGACCTCGTGATCTGGGTGCCAGCCAAGCTGGCGGCCCACACCCCCATCCTGATTGCCCACGACGCGCAAAGCTACATCGTTCCAGCAGAAGAGACTTGGAATGGTCAGAACTGGGGCGTCATCGAGGCGCTCGAATCGGGCCGAATCAAACCAACCAAGGATGGCCTACTGCCGCTTATCGCCTCAGTCGTGCTGCTCGACA
>CAIVWH010000028.1 GCA_903909605.1 uncultured Micrococcales bacterium
CCGGTTGCAGCGCCCTGGAACGGCTCGATGTATGAAGGGTGGTTGTGGCTCTCGACCTTGAAGGTCACCGCCCAGCCCTCACCGATGTCGACGACGCCGGCGTTCTCGCCCATGCCGACCATCAGGTGCTTCTTCATCTCGTCGGTAACCTTTTCGCCAAACTGACGCAGGTAGATCTTCGAAGACTTGTATGAACAGTGCTCAGACCACATCACCGAATACATCGCGAGCTCAGCGCTGGTTGGGCGGCGGCCCAAAATTTCACGGATGCGCGCATACTCGTCGTCTTTGAGACCGAGCTCCTTGTATGGCTGTGCGCGATCTGGAGTTGCGAGTGCGTTCGCGGTGGTGTCAACACCACTCGGCTGAGTCTTCTTCTTGAACAGTGCCATTTGATTCCTCAGACGTTTAGGCGTTGACCAGTGCGTTCAGCACAGACTTGAAAAACAAAAGACCATCGACGCCGCTGCGCATCGCGGTTGCGGTGTCAGGGCCGAAGCCAGGTTCGACAGCGTGCTCAGGGTGTGGCATCAAACCCACAACGTTGCCGCGCTCGTTGCGCAAACCTGCGATGTCGTTGACCGAACCGTTCGGGTTGCCACCGATGTAGCGGAACGTGACAAGCCCCTCGCCCTCGAGTCGAGCCAGTTCATCCTTGGTTGCGATGTAACCACCCTCACCATTTTTCAACGGGATGGTGATCTCTTGGTTGAGTGAAAACGCGTTGGTCCACGCGGTGTCCACGTTCTCAACACGCAGACCCTGGTCGCGGCAGATGAAGTGCTGGTGTTCGTTGCGAATCAATCCGCCAGGAAGCAGGTGCGATTCAACGAGAACCTGGAAGCCGTTGCAGATTCCGAGAACTGGAAGACCCTGGTTTGCCTTCTTGATGATCTCTTTCATGACAGGTGCCTGTGCGGCGATTGCTCCGCAGCGAAGGTAGTCGCCGTATGAGAATCCACCTGGAAGAACGACTGCGTCGACCTTCTTGATGTCTGCATCTGCGTGCCAAAGCGAGATGGCTTCTGCGCCGGCTAGGCGAACTGCGCGAGCTGCGTCGCGGTCGTCGAGTGTGCCAGGAAAGGTAACTACACCGATCTTCATAGCTAGTTCTCTACATGCACGTTGACGACGTCTTCAATCACGTCGTTGCTTAGAAAGCTGGCGCCGAGCTGGCGGGCCTTCTCGATGTCTGCATCCTTGATTTCACGTTCGAAGTGAAGCTCGATGCGCTTGCCGATTCGAACGGCTGCGATGTCTTTGTTGCCGGCTCGGTGCAGGGCGTTTGCCACTGCCTTGCCCTGAGGGTCTAGCAGGTCTGCCTTTGGCATGACCTCAACGATGATTTTTGGCATTTTTCCCCTAAATAGTGGGCAGTTTTGGGCTGTTTAGCGCCCGGCAACATCGGCGAACCCCTTTATTTTAGCGGTTTGTCGGAGGGGCTCCCTACTTTGAAGCCATGACTAAAGAAAAAGTAATTGCAGGTGCCGTACTGACCCTAAAAATAGGCAAAGCGGTTCTCATGCCGATTTTTATTGTTGGCGCTTTCATCCTGACTATCGCCTTCGGCACCATCATCAGGGTGTTGATTTCGACAGTCAACGGCAAATAGCCCCACCTAGGGCTGCAGTTTTGCGGTGACCACATATGCATGGATGGTCACACCGACATTGTTGAACGGCCAGCAGGTCGTCAGCGTTAGAGTCGCCGAAGGCTTAGGCACGATCACACTGCGATCCGTCCGCAGCACGATTCGGTGTTCGACAACTACATAGGTAAATGTGCCCGCCGATGTTCGCACATAAATGGGATCTCCCACCTTGAGCTCACCAAGTCGATTGAAGACAGTAGAGCGGTGCCCCGACAGCACTGAATTATCGGAAACTCCAGGGAGCACGCTCTGGCTGAAGTGTCCGACTCCAGCGTTCAGCTCTTTCGATTCCGTGCCTTCAAAGATCGGCCAGCTCAACTTCAGCGTTGGAAACGTGATGGTTCCAATGTGTGCACCGAGAGCTGGCTGCACTTTGTAGAGTTGCGCGGCCGTGGAAGGCGACGGTTCAGCTGTGGCGGTTGCGCTCGCGGTCGGCCTTGCCGATATCGAGGGCACCGATGAACTTGGGCTTACCGCCGCAACCGGGTGAACCACCGTCATGTTGTTTTCGACGAAAGCCCAAACCATCAGGGCAATGCCAATTGCAACAAGGCCAGGGCCCCAGACTTTGAAAAATCCGGCCCTGACCTTGATTGCTAGGTGTTTGGCTTCGTGCCTAAGCACGTGGCTTTCTGAATACCCAAATCAGTGAACCGATGAGTAGCAGCGAAGCTCCGACGACACCGATCAGATTCCAAGGAGTCTCAGTGTTAGGGAGTGAGCCACCAGTTTCGGTCGTTGCAACAGGTGTTGCGCTCTCGCTAGCCGGCGACGATGGGGTCTCACTTGGAGCAGCGGTCTCCGAAGGGGCGGTTGAAGCAGAAGCCGATGCTGATGCCGATGCAGAAACCGAAGCCGATGCAGTCGGGGTCGCGCTCGCGGCCGAGCACTGGTCGTTGGTGATGGTGTTGCTATCCAAGGTGACTGCGCCGTTGCGAGCAAGAAGCTGGCCACGGATGGTCGCGCCTGTGTTTGCAGTAATAGACGTGAGTGCAAAGAGGTGGCCGACGAATGCCGAACCGGTGTCTAGGGTTGCCGAGCTGCCAACCTGCCAGAACACGTTGCACGCCTGAGCGCCGTTGATCATCGAGATCGAGCTAGAAGGCGCAGTGATCAGAGTCGATGCGGTTTGGAAGATGAATACGGCGTTTGGATCGCCCTGTGCATCCAAGGTGAGGGTGCCGGTGATGCCAAGAGTGCTGTTGCCATAGACGCCGCTAGTAAGCGTGGTGCCACCGAGCTCGGTGCCGACGCTGGTTACAGGAGTGCGACCGGCGGCATCGTCATATGCGTTGACCAATGCGGTCTTGGCGTCAGTTGCCACGGTGTCGGCAAGGTGCTGAACGCCAGTCATTGTGACCGAGGCTGAGCCGGTGAATGCGGTTCCCGGAGCCAGCCCTACGTCGCCGCCGGCTGTTCCAGAGATTGTGGTTGGTCCGGTGTTGGTAATGGTGGAACCAGCGAGAACTGCGAAGTTAGAAGTAGTTCCAAGGCCAACCGGTGACTGCGCTGCCTGGCTAAAGCTTGGAATAAGAAGAACGATTGCAACCAGTGGAATCACTGGGATGAGAAAACGCACCTTGCTGGTGCCGATATTAAATTTGGCCAATTTGACCCCCATGTCTGGTGGTCAGGGTTGGCCACAACCCCAAACTAGGCCTTTTACCTCGAGATAGAAAGAAAGGCGAACCTTTGCTCGCGCTGCGAACCAGAGCTAGTTCTTGGTGCGGCGCTTAATGCGGTGCAGTTTGTACTCGCGCAAGGTCAGCCACAGAACGAAGATGTCGAACAACGTCAACAGCAGCAGTCCCAGCGTGTAGGCCGTGAGCAGCTGGATGGTCTGCGTGACAATGAAGAGAGACAGCGCTCCGAGCATGCCCGGGTATGCCCACTTCTTGTCGGTGAACAGAGCCCAGACCAGAACAACTTTGGTGAGACCGTGGAACGCGAGATACATCGCCGCGTAGTGCGTTGTCGAAGTGTCGATTGAACTTCCGAACTCGAGAACGAGCTTGGCAATCGGGTTTTCCTGGTTTGAGTTGAAAAAGGCATCGATGATCCAGTGGGTGAATGCCTGAACCTGAGTAGGGCTGATGAACCAGGCGAGGAAAGCGCTTAGGGTTTCGAAAAGTCCGAACAGACCCTTGCCGGCAATCGAAATGATGAAGGTGCGGTGAAGCAGATCTGATTCGCCGCGAACTTTCCTCATCGGTTACTCCGCACTCTTGGTTAGGCGTTCAACTAATTCTGCATACTTGGCCGCGGTCTGCTCAACGATTTCTTCTGGCAGGTGCGGCGGCTCACCAACCTGATTCCAATTATCAGCGAGCCAATTGCGCACGATTTGCTTGTCGAACGAGTCTTTGCGTTCGCCGTTATCCCAAGCTTCTCTCGACCAGAA
>CAIVWH010000029.1 GCA_903909605.1 uncultured Micrococcales bacterium
AGCAGGCCAAAACACGGTTAAACTAAAGTCTTGTTGTTTTGAACAGGAATGTTCGGCAACGCCCAATGCGTTTGTAGCTCAACGGATAGAGCATCTGACTACGGATCAGAAGGTTGGGGGTTCGAGTCCCTCCAAGCGCACAAAACGACCTGATAACTTCAGGTCGTTTT
This sequence comes from uncultured Micrococcales bacterium, assembly GCA_903909605.1. Taxonomy (GTDB): domain Bacteria; phylum Actinomycetota; class Actinomycetes; order Actinomycetales; family Microbacteriaceae; genus Rhodoluna. Next base: position 171 of record CAIVWH010000029.1, read on the forward strand.
TGCTTCTCGGCGCTCACCTTCCCCGGCCTCACCGTCCAAGTCGCCGGACACTTTCCACTGGGGCAAAAATACTCATTCCCGCGCATTCGGTTAGCCGAATCTTATGAATTTCCTATGCCCAATTAGTTCGCTGGTGCGAAGTTCTGCTGAAAAAAGGGGTTAGAGTCGAGGAAGCGCCGCGAGAAAACAGGGGGTTTTCCATACCTTTGCGGCCAAGAACTACGGAGGTAACGGCCATGGAGACCGCAAACGCAATGCCAAAGAGAATTATCTGGATGCTGGCCCTTTGGGCTCTCGTTTTTGCTTTGGTTCACCCAATCGAAGCAAAGGCAGTCGTCGGCACAACCTTCGACACGACTCCGTCAACCGCAACCCCGTTGAGTCTTGACGACAGCGTCAATTTGCAGACTACCTTCGGCCTACCGACCAACTCGACAGTCGATGCTTCGATGAGCCAGACCTGGGCCGATGGCCAGGCACTCATGGGTACTGTGAGTGCACCAACCGGATGGGGCCTCGAATATCGAGTCGGTCAAAGTTGGACTTCGACTCTGCCAGCTGACAAGCTCACCGTCTCTGGCGTTCGCGCGTCAGCAACCGGAGTTCAAACCGGCCCTGGAACCGCAAATGGAAACCAGGCAATTGCGTCGGCATCTTCATCCGTGATAATCGCAGATGCGTCTTCGATCAACGCCTCTGGTCGCGGCGATGGCTGGGATGTCTTCTTGACGCCGCTTTACATTCTGAACGTCTATCACCACGACGCAAGCTACAAACTTGAGTGCCACTTCAGGGCCACCGGAAACCTTTGTGACACCAATGCGGTGTATCAAGTCAACGGTTACGCAACCGGAAGCGGTTCAAGCGGAACTTATTACCGCGGCAAGGCCTACTCTCTCGTTTTGCACAGCGGTAAACCAGAAATGATTTGCACCAACGTTGCCTCGCTTCCATTCACCTCCTGTGGTTCGACAATTCTCGACACCGGCGCGGGCAGCGCAACGGGCAACCTTGGAACCCAGGCCTTTGATGGTCAGCGCATCTGGGCCGGAAACACAACGACCGGAAAACTCGTTTGCTTTGACGTAACGACCAGCACTTCGTGTGGCCCAGTACCTATTTCGGGCCTAGCCACCGGAGGAGCGTCAATCCCAACCTTTAGCACCTACATCGGCAACAAGATCTACACGATGGCAAACAAGCTCTTCTGCATCGACCCAGCAACCAGCACCGTATGTTCTGGAACCTGGCCAGCTACGGTAAGCACCGGCGGTGCTCAGGCAAACGCGATTCCTAAGCGCACCACAGCCGGTGTAGTCAATGGTGTTTGCACCATCACTCTTGACATGGTTTGCTTTGACCTGACTGGCGCCAGTGTTGCTATGCCTGCTGCCTTGAATACCATGTTGACCACGGCTGCTAGCGCAGTTCATGGCGGTTCGGGATATTTCCAAACGACTGCCTGGACAACAACTAGGCAGTATTGGGCTTCTGAACCAACCGGAACTGACTGGGTAAACGGTTACGCCCGTTGTTACGACTGGGCCACTGGCGCTGCATGTGCCGGCTTTGCAACCAACACTATGGTCGGCTCTCAGCGCTACGCATTCACAATCGACAGCGGAAACTCGAACTGTGTTTGGACAAACGGAAATGATGGTGTGATCACCAACTTCGACGGCACCACCGGCGCCGCGGGATGTCCGGTCACCACAACAAAGGCTGCCGTTGACTTTGCCGGCCTTCCAAAATACTCGTGCAACACCGCAACTTCGACAATCAGAACGTTCCAGCAGTTGCAGGTAATTTTGGCGCAGGGTTCAACCTTCAACCGAAACAACTTGGTTGTCTCAGTCATTGACGGAAACGGTCAGGCTGTCACAGGCTTCCAGAACATGCCGCTAGTCAACGGCTATGCAGATCTGACCGGTCTGCAGGTTTCATCAACCACAACTTCGTTCAGATTCGTGATTCAGTCGGTGAACAACTCGACTTATCCGTTGAGCACACAAGATGCAAACTCAATGACGGCGAACTTGATTTATGAAGCAGACCCCGTTCAGCTTTGTGTTCAGCTATCTTCGGTCATGCCAGTTTGTCCTGCGGTTCTAAACTCTGACACAATCTTGCAGCCAGACCTGGTTAGCACCACAACCACGAGCTACACGATCCAGGGTCAGCAACCGGTCACGGCCTCGCAGACTGCAAGTTGGCACGTAAACGCAATCACCAAGAGCCAGTGCTACACCTGGCAGACCTTCTTGAACACCGTAGGTGGCCAAGGTGTCGATACGGGTGGCCTTGGCGGCCTTGTGGACTCAATCGTGTTTGGCCCTGATAACAAGATGTATGTCGGTGGTGTTTTCACTAACGCTGGTGGCAACGGCGCAGCCGACTATCTTGCTGTCTGGGATGGCACGTCATGGGCTCCAGTGGGTGCCGTACCAATTCTGAGCAACGGTGTGCCAGTGCTTGATGGGCAAGGAAACCCTACCTACAGCGCCGCCATCACCGGGCGAGTGAATGCAATTGCTTGGACCTCGGATAACAGGCTGCTGATCGGTGGAACATTCCAAAATGCTGGAGGTCTTGCAAACGCAGACTACTTCGCCATCTATGACCCCAATGCGAAAACCTGGTCTGCTCCGGCAACACCGCTTGATGGTGCCGTGAACGCAATCGTGGTTGGCTCGAATGGCACTGCCTATTTGGGTGGTGGCTTTACCGGTCGAGTGAATTCCGTGAACCTGGGCACACTCACCTGGGGAAACATGGCGATGCTCAACGGTGTCATTCAAACGCTTGCCCTGAACTCTTCGGGTGTGCTTTATGCAGGTGGCGCAAATAGCGGATACCTGAAGAAGTATGACGCCGGTACAAACACCTGGCTTGCAGTCTCGGCTGACCCTAACCAGAGCAACTTCATCAGCACGACCGTGAACGACATCGTTTTCAACAATGGCAAACTGTATGCCGTCGGCATGTTCAACGGTGTTGCGGTGCTTGATCCAACCACAGACACTTGGTCTTGGTTGGGCGGGGCTGCCAACCCAGCCGGAACGGCTCACGCAATTGCGATTGATGCTTCGGGCAAGGTTTATGTCGGTGGCTACTTCACTACGGCAAACGGCGTCAACGCAATCGACGTTGCGATGTGGGACGGCACCGTGTGGCACGGATTCCGCGATGCTCGCACTCTATCGATGGCCATGGATACATCCGGCGCAATCGGCAGCTGGGGCGGAGCTTGGACTGTAACTATTAGTCCGAACCAGGTTTCCATCTGGGGCGGAGACATGGTCAACTGTGCAACCCGCAGCGATCTCGATTACCTGTGCTACTTCGGTGACAAGATCGTGCTCGACCCCAATTCGCTGAACAGGAACGTATTAATCGACGGCCCTGCTGTCACCTGGCAGTCAACCTTCAGTGAAAAGGTTGAAGGTGGAACTCAGCTCACCATTAGGGGCCGCTTGCTTGGCAAGACCAACAAGGTGCTCATCGGTGGCAAGGTAGCGACAATCGTTAGCGTTACTAACGGTGAAGTTATCGTTGTGATGCCTCCGAACCTAGAAGGCGCACAGTCACTAGAACTTTCGTTCAGCGACCAAAGCTTCAAGTACAACGCGACAATCACCTACAAGGCCGCTGCAGTTGCTGCACCAAGCGCAGGCGGTCGTCCACCGGTCTCAGTGACAATCGGCGGCTTCCCAGATGGTTCACCGGTGCTTTCGGAAACCATCAAGTCGAAAATCAACGCATTCTTGAAGGCGCACAGCGACTACAAGACGATCACCTGCGTTGGTTACACCGAAGGCCCAACCGTTCTAAAGAGCGACTATGCGCTTTCGAAGGCACGCGCGCTGAACTCGTGCTCATATGCACAGACCGGATTGGCTAAAACCATGAAACTGCTCGGAATCAGGTCTGGGCAGGACTTGCAAGAGGCAGCTTCGGTGCGACGCGTAGTGATAACTCTCACTGACTAACCAGTTGAAGAAGAGGGGCCCTCGAGCAATCGGGGGCCCTTCTGCTACGAAGTGTCGCGGAATATCTACTTGCCAGCGAATAGAGCCCAGGCATAGGCGGCCGAGAAGCCGAAACCGATGGCCGAGTAGGCGATTGAAAACCAGCCGAGCTGGGTTGGCAGAAGCAGGGTAAGCACGCCAAGGCCGAATGCGCTCACCATCATGACTTGACCCGAAAGAAGAACTGATTTGCGTCGACTGTGCATTGAGACCGAGAGCATGTTGCCGGCCAGGGCTACAAGCGTGATGCCGATCATCCGCATTGACCAATCGAGCGCTGGGTTTGAAGCGAGTCCTAGCCACTCGTTGAATACTCCTGGCGCAAGCAGCAGCGCCAACGCACTCATTCCAAAAACGATGGATCCAGCACGCAAGACAAGTCGAACTCGACGTACAGCCACTTTGCTTGCCATATTCACTCCTGAGTCTGTATGGATTCGACCATGGCAAGCATGGCGGCGAACGAAGCTGCTGTTCTTTTTGCAAACTTGCTGCGCCGTGCGCCAATTGACTTCATCGACATAATGGCGCTTTCCGCTCTGTTTGACCAAATTGTCTAAACCTAGTTAAGGCTAGCCGAGTTTCGGCGGAATACTAAGGGGGCTGCACCAGTTAGTAATTCTGGAGGAGCCATGAAAAACAACAGTTTGGCGATGATCGCAACGATTTCGCTTGCCTTGAGCCTCGCATCCATGATCGGTTACATCGACCCGGCGGTCTGCGAAGCCAGCCAGTCGCAGGGGTTCATCACCTGCACCGAGGCCGCAAACCAGCACATTTGGGCGGCAATCGGCCTGGCGACCTTCGGCATTGTGACCCTCGTGCTCGGCACCCTGCGCAACCGCAGGCTCGCCAAGAAAGCCAAAGAAGGCAACTAACCTTTGCCAACCCGCATCCTCTACATTCCGCACGACCACTTGGATGCGCGCAAGGGGGTTCTTCGCGACGCCAACCCCGACACTGACGCCATAGTTCTTGTCGAAAGCCGGCGCATGACCAGCGGGCGAAACTGGCACCCGGAGCGCCTGTTTTTCATGCTTTCGGCAGCTAGGCACTTCGCCAAGAGCCTTGAGGCCAAGGGTTTCACGGTTCGCTACCTACAGGCGGCAAACACAGTCGAGGGCCTAGAGGCTGCTCGTGCTGAATTCGGTGACTTGCCGATCTTCGCGGCCCAGGCATCCTCGTTTAGGCAACTCGCAGAGCTCACTGAATTCGGCGTGAACTGGGTGAAGAACGACTTCTTTTTGACGGACCGTGAAGACTTCGCTCGCTGGGCCGGGGCGCAGAAGACCTACGTGATGGAGAACTTCTATCGCCAGCAGCGCAAGCGACTCGGGTTGCTGATGCAGGGCGATCAACCGGTAGGCGGTCGCTGGAACTACGACGCAGACAATCGGCTGCCACCACCGAAGAACTACAGCTGGCCGAAGCCACTCGAACACGAGCGCGACGAAATCGACAAACAGGTTGCAGCTCAACTCGACTATGAACCAACTTCAACCTGGTCGACAACTCGAGAAGGCGCACTCAAACAGCTCAACTACTTTGTGACAACCCACTTGCCCGCCTTCGGCCCATACGAGGATGCAGTCACCGACGAGTCATGGTCACTGCACCACTCGCTGCTCAGCCCATATCTGAACGTCGGTTTGATCAGTGCAGAAGAGGCAGTGGCTGCAGCCGTGCAGGCTTTCGAACTGGGTGATGCGCCAATCGAATCTGTCGAGGCATTCGTGCGCCAGGTGATTGGTTGGCGCGAATACATCAACGGAATGTATTGGTTTCTCGGCGAAAACTACCGCGAGGCAAACGCACTCGGTGCCAATCGCGATTTGCTGCCGCTATTCAACGACTCGTCGCTCACCGAAATGAATTGTGTCTCGAGCACGATCAAGGATGTCGAGACGAGAGCGTGGGTGCATCACATCCCGCGTTTGATGATTCTCAGTAACCTCGCCCTAATCACTGGCACAAACCCACAGCAATTTCTCGACTGGATGCGCGAGCGCTTCATTGACGCGAGTGACTGGGTGATGGTGCCGAACGTGATTGGCATGGCGACTCACGCTGATGGCGGCACGCTGATGACCAAGCCATACGCGGCCGGCGGGGCATACATCAAGCGCATGACGAACTATTGCAAGGGATGCCGATTCAACCCCAGCGAGCGTGTGGGCGACGATGCCTGCCCGTTCACCACTCTCTATTGCGATTTCCTCGATCGCCACCGCGAGACCTTTAGAAAGAACCACCGCATGTTTCAGCAGCTAAGCGGGCTCAATCGCCTGAAGGATCGCGATGACCTGAAAGTCAGAGCCGCGCAGGTCTTGCGCGAGCTCGAGCTCGGGCAACTCTAGTCACCCGTTGCCTATAGGCATCCCGTCCCGCCCTACCCGTTAATGCGCTCGGTTGCTACCCTTGACAGTGTTAAGCGCAATCTGAACCAGGAGGTTCCAATGCGAACCTCACGCGGGCGTCGAGCATTGAAGAAGCCGGGCAAATCTTTCGCTTGGATGGCCATCCTGGTTTTATTGGCTTCTTACTTCGCCATTCAGCAGGGCAACGCCGCTCAAGCGAATACGGCGACCATTGCAGACGTAACTAACAACTGCCAGGTTGCCGTGACCAGTGGCTCGATTACAGTCGACAACACCTCCACCGCCATTGCCCTGGTTGGAAACCGATGTGTTGTGCGCTTTCTTTCGCCTGGAGCCTACACGGTCACAATTCCAACAAACATTTCGGCAGTCGACTATCTTGTTGTCGGTGGTGGTGGCGGCGGCGGTTCAGGCGGTGGCGGCGGCGGCGGCGTGATGATGGGCACCAATTTCGCTGTAACTCCGGGCAACTCTTATGGAATCACTATCGGGGCCGGTGGCATCGGCGGCAGCGGTGGAGCAGCAACACACACAATCAACGCGACTAACGGTTCGCAATCTGTTTTCGCGACCGTTACTGCAACCGGCGGTGGATCTGGTGGACAGGGAAACCAAAACCCCGGCAACGGTTCGAGTGGTGGTGGAGCGCGCTACGACTGCACCAGCATTTCCTGCATCGGCTTGGGAACACCAGGCCAGGGCAACAACGGAGCCGCGAGCACACACGGCGGTTATGGTGGTGGCGCAGGTGGTGGTGGCGCAGGCAGCGCTGGCGGAAATACAACTTTGTACCACATCGGTGGCCGCGGTGGCGATGGTCTTCCAACTTCGATCACTGGAGCGCAAACCTACTTCGGTGCTGGTGGCGGTGGCGGTATCAATGAAAACACCAGCAACTACGGCGCACTGAATTCTCCCGGAACATCAGACTCCAACTACTTCACCTCAAGTTCTGTGCAAACCACCGGTGGTGGTGCTGGCGGTCTTGGAGGCGGCGGTCGCGGAAGCTCATACGGGTTTCAGGGCGGCAACGTCCAAGGGCAATACACAAACTGCACGCCAGGCGTGGCCAATACGGGCGGTGGCGGTGGCGGCACCGACCCAGAAGACGCCTTCGCCTGTGCGGGTGGCTCGGGAATTGTGGTGCTGAGCTTCAGTTCTCCAGCCAGTTTGAAGACCATCGCTTTCGACGCCAACAGCGGCTCGGGCACAACCCCGGCCCAAAGCGTCGAGTCTGGCCTCACCACTCAACTTTCGGCCAACCGTTTCACTCGCGGCGGCTTTGTTTTCCAGGGATGGAACACCGCCGCAGATGGCACCGGGACTCCATATGCGAACCTGGCGAACATCACGGTGCGTTCACCTCTTACTTTGTATGCACAGTGGGCGGTCGGCATCAATCACACGGTGACGTTTGATCCGAACCTTGGCACGGGCTCGCAATACACGCAGCTCGCAGGCCTGCCAACAAACCTTTTTGCAAACACATTCAATCGCGCCGGCTATACCTTCACAGGTTGGAACAGCCGCGCCAACGGAACTGGCTATCCATACACCGAGCTTGGCATTTACAGCTTCTACGAAGACCAAACCCTGTATGCACAGTGGGCGGCAACTGCAACTTTGCACACGGTGAGCTTCTATGGCAATGGTTCAACGGGTGGCTCGACTTTGTCACAAACCGCCAATTCAGCAAAGCCTTTGAACGCGAACGGGTTCACTCGCACAGGTTACAACTTCTTGGGTTGGAACATCAGCAACGGAGCCACGACCGCGGGCTACCTCGATCTGCAGTCATACAGTTTCTCGGCCGACTTATCGCTCTATGCGATATGGGTGACTTCTGCCACATACACAGTGACTTTCAACGGCAACACCTCGACATCGGGCACGATGGCTAATCAGGCGAGCAGCACGGCAACTTCGCTCACTGCAAATGCCTTTATCAAAGACGGCTCCACCTTCCTTGGATGGAACACAGCCGCCAATGGCACCGGAACTTCATACCCGGCTGGTTACATTTACAACTTCGGTGCATCGGTCACCCTATATGCCAAGTGGGGTCAGAACTTCACGGTTGACTATTCCGGCAACACGAATAGTGGTGGCACAGCGCCTGCATCGCAGAACTCATATGTCGGCGGGACTGCCTTGAACCTGGGTGGCAACCCACAGGGCCTCGTCAAGACCGGTGCCGTCTTTGCCGGCTGGAACACTCAGGCAAACGGCACCGGAACTCCTTATTCAATCTGGCAGTTCAACGTAGTGCTCAATTCAGGCGCCACTCTTTATGCACAGTGGAGCGCGGCGACATACACCGTTTCATATCAGGGCAACTCGAACACTTCTGGCAGCGTTGCCGCAAATCAAACCTATGTTTACGGTGGTTCGACAATCACCGTCGATGCAAACAGCGGCCAGCTGGTTCGCGATGGCTATCGATTCCTCGGTTGGAACACCGCACCCGATGGCACCGGCACGAACTATGCGGCTGGTGCGGGCAACGCAACTTTCACCTCAGATACCGTGCTGTTTGCAAACTGGTATTTGATTCCACCGCCACCGCTTCCTGCAGTAACGAGTCAGTCAACCTTCGTAGCGAACCCGAACTCGGTAACCCAATTGATTCTTAGCGGCATCGCGCTTGGCAAAGTATCGAGAGCGACGATTGGTGGTGTTGATGCGCAAGTCTCGCTTGCGACCGATGACCAGGTAATTATCATTCTGCCTGGGGGTTTTTCAGGTGTTCAGCCACTTGTGATCTACAGCGCGGATGGCAGCTTCCGTTATGACTCGGCAATTGAATACAAGTCGAAAGCAAACGGTCAGACAACATCCACTGGCATCGGCCAAGGTGTAAATGTAACCGTTAGCGGATTCGCCGCCGGTTCTTCGGCTTTGACCGACGCAATGAAGGCTCGCATTTCTGCATTGGTGAAGGCCAGTGGCGCATACAAGTCGATAACCTGCACCGGCTATACCGAGGGCCCAACGGTCTTGAACGTTGATGCACAACTCTCGCGTGACCGCGCTGTGAACGTTTGCCGGTATGCCGTGGCTCAATCGGGCAAGGCTCTAACACTCGCGTCGATCGCCTCGGCCCAGGAGCGACGCCAAGCGGCGAGCGTTCGCCGAGTCGTAATCAAGCTGAATAAATAGCGTCTCGGCCAGGCTTCGCGGAATACCGAGGCTGTATGGCTGGTTGCTTCTGGTATGAATCTCTCAGGTAAGAACATCCTCGTTGTTGGCGTTTCTGGCGTGCTCGGCTCGCACATCGCAAACCTGTTGGCCGCTCAGGGCGCTCGTGTGCTCGGCACGGCAACCAGCAACGAGTCGGCGGCTCGAATGCCAGAGGCGATCGCGACCCGCTTGCTTCTAGACCTCGAGAGCCCAGAGAGCATCAAGACTCTTGGTGACTACCTGGTCGGCAGCGAGAAACTCGACGGAGTGGTGCTGGCAGCAGGCCGCGTTGGTTTCGGGCGTCTCGACTCGACTCCTGCCGCTGCAGCTTCCCGACTTACGCAGATCAACTATCTCGGTCAGGCAGACCTCGCCGCACGCCTGTTGCCTGCGATGAACCCAGAGTCTTTCCTCGCGGCAATTACCGGCGTAGTTGCAGAGCGCACATTCCCTGGGATGGCGTCATACTGCGCATCGAAAACCGCGCTCTCGACCTGGCTGGCTGCATCGAACAGTGAGTTCCGTCGCGCTGGTGTGCAGGTTATCGAAGCTCGCCCGGGTCACACCGAAACCGGATTGGCAACGCGCCCGCTTTTCGGTGAAGCACCAAACATGCCAACCGGCATGACTGCAGAGCACGTTGCATCGAAGATTGTCGAGGCAATCGTTTCGCGCACCGCGCTGCTGGCGAGCACCGACTTCTAAATGGAAGCAAAGCGCAAAGGCGGATTCGATCCGAGGACTTGCGAGCGTTGCGGTCGACCTTTCGAGTGGCGCAAGAAGTGGGCACGAGACTGGGCTCAGGTCAAATACTGCTCAGAGAAGTGCAAGAGATAGTCTGAGCGCATGACCACTGCCACCTTGACCGAAGTTCAGATCACCGACGAGCTGAAGGGCATCCTTGCGTTGCCTGCCGGCAAAGGCCCGTGGCC
>CAIVWH010000030.1 GCA_903909605.1 uncultured Micrococcales bacterium
CTAGGCGAGCTTCTGCTGCTTGGCCAGGTCCTTGTAGAGCGGGGTCGACTTGAGCAGCTCCTTGTGGGTGCCGGCGCCGACCACGGCGCCATCCTGGAGAACGATGATTAGGTCGCTGTCGACCACGGTGGCCAGGCGGTGGGCGATCACGAACATGGTTCGGTTCTTGGCAACGGTGTCGATGGCGTCTTTGAGGCGTTGCTCGTTCAGGCCATCCAAGGATGAGGTCGACTCGTCGAGCAGCAGAATCGGCGGGGCGGCCAGCAGCGTGCGGGCGATGGCCAGGCGTTGACGCTCGCCACCCGAGAGCATGATGCCCTTTTCGCCAACCTCGGCGTCGAAGCCACGTGAGTCGCGGTCGAGCACCTCGATGAGGTTCACCTCTTCGAGCACGGCGCGAAGTTCGGCGTCGGTTGCGTTCGGGCGGCCAATCAGCAGGTTGTCGCGAATCGAGCCGGCGAGCACAGGGGCATCCTGTTCGACATAACCGATCTGGGCGCGAACCGATTCGCGCGAAATCTCGCTGACCTTTTGGCCGTCGAGCAGAATGTCGCCCGAGGTTGGGTCATAGAACCGTTCGATTAGCGAGAAGATGGTCGACTTGCCGGCACCCGATGGGCCGACAAGCGCAACGCGTGTGCCGCGCTCGATCTTGAAGCTGACCTCGTTGAGCACCTGCCGCTCTTCGCCGGCAGGCTGGTCGTCGGTTGCTGGGGTGGGTGCATAGCCGAACGAGACCTTTTTGAATTCGATGGCGGTTTTGTTGCGAGCCTTGCGCGCGGCAAACTCGGTGCCTTCGTTTTCTTCGACAGGCAAGTTCAAAATTTCTTGGATGCGCGCCAGCGCGCCGAGCGCAGACTGAACCGAGCTGATCGCACCGAAGGCGGTGCCGACCGGTCGCATCATCAGGAACATCAGCAGCACGAAGGTGACAAGTGAGGCAACGGTGGTTGCGCCAGATGCAACGCGGTAGCCACCAACACCGAGCACAACGATGAACGCGCTGTTGAAGGCAAGGCCACCAATTGGTGCGATGGCGCTCGAGATCTTTGCGATGCGCACGCCTTGCACATAGGCCTCGTCGGCAGCCTTGGTTACCTGCTCGGTTTCGCGAGACTCTGCGCGCGCAGCGCGAATGGTTCGCACGGCACTGAGCGCACGCTCGACCGCGGCCGACATTTCACCGACGCGCTCTTGCGCCTTGGTGGTGGCTGAGCGAATCGTGCGCGAGGTGAGGGCAACGGCCGCAACCGCGATGGTCAGCATTGCCACGGTGATGATCAGAAGAATCGGGTCGATAACCGCCATGGCGATGACCGAGCCCAAGAAGATCAGCAGACCACCGGCCAGGTCGACAAGGCCCTGGGTGAGCACGGCGCGCAGCAAGGTGGTGTCTGAGCCGGTGCGCGAGACCAGGTCGCCGGTGCGGCGCAGGTCATACTCGACAACCGGCAGGCGAAGCAGGCGGCCGGCAAGAGAGTTTCGGGCGGTGCGCACGATGCCCTCGCCAGCTTTGGCTAGCAGGTAGCGCATGAAGCCATCCGAGGCGGCGGATGCAACCACAACCACTAGCAGCGCGATGGCAAGCAGGGTGGTCGGCTTGTTGTTTTGCACGGCGGTGATGAGCTGCCCAACGACCAGCGGCTGGGCAAGCGAGATGGCCGCGCCGGTGAGCGACAGGATAACCGCAACGATCAGCGGCTTCTTGTGCTCGGCCAGGTATGGAAACAGCGACTTGAAGCTGGCCTTCGGGCCCTTGTTCTTGCCTGCCTGTGCGCGATTGCGTCCGCCCATCATGCTCATTTGTGATTCTCCTTTAGCCCCGAATGCCCGAGCAGGTGCTCGTTCAGCAGGTAATTGATCTCTTGAAGACTAAGCGCTTCTGTGTATGCGGTATTCCTAAAAAACCTTGAGAAGTCGACGGCCTGCAGCGCCTCGAGTGCCTTCGGGTGATTCAGTTTCAGAAACATCTGGGTTGTGTTTTTCTCGCGCTTGAACTCGGTGCGCACGCGGCCGCAGCCGTAGCCAAAAATCGTCAGCGCCACGTCGGCATCGTGTGGAGCAACTTTCTTGATGAACTCGTGATCGACAACGCTGACGATTGGGCGAAGGTTGCGGCGCTTCTGCCAAATTTGAAAACAGGTGGCGAGGCGCGAGTTGCCCTTAATCAATTCGCCGCTGTCGTTGACGTAATCGATCTGCAGGTCTTCGTCGTAAACCAGATGAAAGCGACGGTCGAGTCGGTTGAGCACCGACCACTTTCGCCAGCTTCGCGGCACGATGAAGGCGATGTAGTCGCTGGCGTCGGCAGCGTGATTAAAAAACGGGATGCTCAGCGAGTTGTTTCTGCCAAACGGTGGGTTCGAGATGGTGATCGCCTTCGTGGTGGCAAGGTCGGTCTCGAGAAAATCGGCGGCCTTCACTCCGCGGGCTTTGGGTTCGATGTCGAAGGCAACGACTTTTGCGGCTCCTGCTGCTTTGGCCGCCTTGACGAATGCACCGGTGCCGCCCGCCGGTTCGAGCACGGTTCTGTCGGAAAGTCCACCAACCACATCCGAGACTGTTTCGACAAGGCGGCGGGCTAAGTCGGCCGGGGTGTAGTACTGCTCCTTGCCGGTTACTCGGCGATTACCGAGTTTTGGCGAGGAAGGATTGGGCACGAATAAAGGTTAGGCTAAAAGGCTGCCTTTTCCGGCCGCAACTTTTTTGTGCGAAAGCGAAACTCAATGAGCGAACCGATGATTGTCGCGAAAGACCTAAAGAAGGTGTTCGGCGACTTCACCGCCGTCAACGGCATCAACTTCGAGGTCAAGAAGGGCGAGGCCTTTGGCCTGCTCGGCCCGAACGGCGCCGGCAAGTCGACCACCATGCGCATGATTGCGGCAACCAGCCTGCGCACCAGCGGCGAGTTGAGCATCCTGGGTAAAGACCCGAACCACAACGGCCCAGAGATTCGCGCGCACCTCGGCGTGGTGCCCCAGCAAGACAACCACGACAACGAGCTCAAAGTCTGGGAGAACCTCTACATCTATGGCCGCTACTTCGGCCTGGGGCGCAAGTTTTTGAAGAACAAGATAGTCGAACTTCTCGACTTCGCTCAACTGCAGGAAAAGCGCGACGTGAAGGTCGACGCACTCAGCGGCGGAATGAAGCGCCGCCTCACCATCGCGCGCGGCCTGGTCAACGAGCCAGAGATTCTGATGCTCGATGAACCCACCACCGGCCTCGACCCGCAGGCTCGTCACATTCTTTGGGACCGCCTGTTCCGCCTGAAAGAACAGGGCGTCACCTTGGTGATCACCACCCACTACATGGATGAAGCCGAGCAGCTTTGCGACCGTCTCATCGTGATGGACAAAGGTCAGATCATGGCCGAGGGTGCACCTGCCGAGCTAATTAAAAAGTACTCGAGCAAAGAGGTTCTCGAGGTTCGCTTCGGGTCGACCAAGAACGCCGAAGCAGCCGAGCAAATCAAAAACCTCGGCGACCGCATCGAGCCGCTGCCAGACCGCATCCTGGTTTACGCAGAAGACGGCGAAAAGGTGCTCGAGCAGATTCACAAAATGGGCCTGCAGCCACAGACCTCGCTGGTTCGCCGCAGCTCGCTCGAAGATGTGTTCCTGCGCCTGACCGGCAGAACCCTGGTCGATTAATGAGCGTCTACACCGAACCCAAGATGACCTGGCAGGGTGCGACCAAGATCGTCAACCTGCGCAAGGCCCTCACCGCCGGCCCATGGTTCGTCGCCGAGTATCGCCTTCGCAACATGTCGAAATGGTGGACGGCCATCCTGGCCTTTGGCCTCGGCAACCCAGTGCTCTACCTGCTTTCGGTCGGCATCGGCATCGGCGCCCTGGTCAACAAAAGCCAGGCCCACGGGGTGGATGGCGTTCCCTACCTGACCTTCCTGGCTCCGGCGCTGCTGGCCACCTCGGCAATCCAGGCCGCCATGGATGAAACCTCGTTCCCGACCATGCAGGGCTTCATGTGGGACAAGTCGTTCTTCGCCATGAACGCCACCCAGCTGACCGGGCGAGTCATCGTCGGCGGCATCATGATTGCCTCGGCTGCCCGCTGTATCTTCAACACCCTTATCTATGCGCTGGTGCTCTGGGCGTTCGGGGCGGTCGCGCCGGCGAGCATCCCGGTATTGGTGGCCTCGGCCATCCTGGCTGGTCTCGGTTTTGCAGCAATCATGCTGATGACCGTTTCGTTCATCAAGCAAGACGATGGCTTTTTCGCAATCGTTGGCCGCTTCATCATCGCGCCGATGTTCATGTTCTCGGGCACGTTCTATCCGATCACTAACCTGCCGATTTACCTGCAGTGGATCGGCTGGGTCAGCCCGGTTTGGCACGCCACCGACATCGGTCGCGCGCTGAGTTACGGCCACGCGGTCACGCCCGGCCTCATGGTGATTCACTACTCATACCTTTTGTTGATGCTAGTTGTCGGCATGACCGTCGGCGGTCGCCAGTTCGCGAAGAGGTTGGCAGCGTGAGCATGATCAACGCCGCGGTAGACGGGGCAATCGCAATCGCTGAACGTCGCAGCGGCAAAATCGGCGCAGAGTTTTATCAGGGCCGCGCTCGCACAATGATCGAGCGTTCGTTCTTCGCTTTCAAAACATCTTCATGGATGGTCGTGCTCAGCGGTTTCGTTGAGCCGGTGTTCTACCTGCTCGCCTTCGGCTTTGGCCTCGGCGGAATGATTGGCACCGTCTCTGACTCAAACGGTCACGCGGTTTCATACGCCGCATACATCGCGCCTGCGCTGCTTGCCACCTCGGCGATGAACGGTGCAATTTACGACTCAACCTGGAACGTGTTCTTCAAGATGCACTTCGGCAAGTTGTATCAAACCGTTCTGGCCACCTCGATGGGTGTGCTCGATGTCGCCATGGGTGAAATCGGTTGGGCGCTGCTTCGCGGTTTCACCTATGCAATCGGATTCATGATCGTGATGACCCCGCTCGGATTGATTCCTAGCTGGTGGGGAATCCTGGCCATTCCGGGCGCCGTGCTAATTGCGTTCGGCTTTGCCTCGATCGGCATGGGTATCACCTCTTATCTGAAGTCGTTCCAGGGCATGAACTGGGTCAACTTCTTCATGCTGCCGATGTTCCTGTTTTCGGGCACTTTCTACCCGCTTACCATCTACCCGGATTGGCTGCGCATCACCATTGAGGCCCTGCCGCTTTGGCAGGCGATTCAGCTCGAGCGCGCGCTGACCTTGGGCACCTTGGATGCCGGAACCGCCCTGCATGTGCTTTATTTCGCGGTCATGATCGCCGGCGGGCTCTGGTTCACCACCCGCCGACTCAACGCGCTGTTCCTGAAATAGCCCGGATGCGCATCCCGCGCTAAATCGGGCCTTTTAGCTATTGGCACACTGTCGCCGGTAGGGCATAGCCTTATGGATGGGGCGAATCGGCCTCGCAAAAGGGGTTCACTATGTTCGCTGCTTCGCTCAAAAAGCTACGTGCCGCACTGTTGCTTGCCATCGCATTTGTCACCGTTCTAGGTGCAATGCCAGCACAGGCTGCCGCACCGGTTGTGCGCACGACCTACATCGTCACCGTCGCAGAGGGCAGCAACTCTGAGGTTCGCGACATGATCTCGCGCATTGGCGAAGCCCCTCACGACGAACTCACCGAAGTGCTCAACGGATTCATTCTCGACATGACCGACACCGAGGTCGCAGCACTCGGCACCGACACCAACGTAGTTCGCATCGAAGCCGATGCACCGATGTCACTTCTCGACACTCAGAACCCAACTCCATCGTGGGGTCTCGATCGAATCGACCAGACCAACACCACTTATGACAACAGCTACACCTATCCTTCAACCGCAGGTGCGGGCGTAAACATTTATATGGTCGACACCGGCATCATGGCGAACAATCCAGACTTCGCTGGTCGAGTGCAAACCGGTGTAGACATGCTCGGTCAAAACTTGCAAGGCGCTGACTGCAATGGTCACGGAACTCACACTGCAGGAACTGCTGCCGGCACCACCTACGGTGTTGCAAAGAAGGCAACCATCATTCCTGTTCGCGTTCTTTCGTGCTCGGGTTCGGGTTCGTGGTCATACTTCATTTCTGGTCTCGACTGGATCGCAAAAAACAACCCTGCAGGCACTCCTGCTGTCATGAGCGCGAGCCTCGGCGGCAACCGCCTGCAGTCGGTTAACGATGCAATCGAAAACTTGTATGCCGCTGGCATCACTCCGATCGTTGCCGCAGGCAACTCGAACGACGACGCCTGCAACTATTCGCCGGCTAGCGCCCCTGACGCGATCACCGTTGGCGCAACCGAAAACACCGATGCCCGCGCCTACTACTCAAACTGGGGCAGTTGCGTCGACGTCTTCGGCCCAGGTTCAAACATCATCTCTGACAACTATCTAGACCCAACCACCCCGGTAGCCCACAGCGGCACCTCAATGGCCACCCCACACGTGGCCGGTTTGGCCGCCCTCTACCTAGCCAACAACCTGTCTGCCACTCCAGCCCAGACCACCTCGGCCATCAAGGCCGGCGCCCTGACCGGAGTGGTCACCAACTCGCTGACCACCAACCCGCTGTTCATCAACGACAGCTTCATCAAGGCATCCCTGCCACCAGTTGGCGCTCCTACAGGCGTTACGGTTAGCGGCCTGACCACCACCGGCGCCACCGTAACCTGGTTGGCCCCGGTCGGCACCGCGGCAGCCAAGTCATACAACGTCGAATACAAGACCTCGACTGCCACCACCTGGACTTCGGTCAACACCGTGGCGACCACCCTGACCCTCACCGGCCTGACCGCCAACACCAACTACTCGGTTCGTGTCAGTTCGGTCGATGGCACCACCGTTTCGGCACCTAGCGCCGAGACCATGTTCGTCACCAAGGGTCTAGCGCCTGCGGCACCTGCCAACCTGCACACCACCGCAGTCTTCGGCGACCAGGTCACCGTCGCCTGGGATGCACCTAACGCAAACGGTTCACCAATCACGAAGTACAACGTCTACCTGATCTCGGGTTCGACTACGAGCGCTGCAAAGGTTACTTCGAGCCCGACTTACACATTCACCGGATTAGCTCCGCAAACTTCCTACTCGTTCCGTGTTGAAGCCGTGAATGCCAACGGAACCTCGCCGGTTTCAACAGTCGCAACCTTTAGCACCTCAGCTGTCACTCCGGCACAGGTTGGACGCGTTACTTTCAGCAACATCACCGCGACAACCGCAACTGCAACTTGGGCCGCCGTTTCACCTGTGACTAGTGGCACACCAATCACCTATGTGGTGAACACCTATGTGTTCACGATGGCTGGTTACATCGCTCGCACGACTTACACCGTCACGCAGCCAACCGTTGCACTCACCGGTTTGACTCGCTACTCGACTCAGTTGATTTACGTCACTGCTATGTCAGGCAATGTGGCTGGCCCGATCTCACTCGGTTACAGCTTCAACACCTTGCAGAGCGTTCCTGGTGTTCCAAGCTCGTTCACATCTGTTCGCAATGGTGCAACCACCACGCTTAACTGGTTAGCGCCTAGCGACAGTGGTGGCTCGGCTATCACCGGCTTTGTGCTTGAGAAGCAGTCGGGCACCAGCTGGGTTGCAGTCGCAACTGGCGACTCGACGTTCCAGACCTATGTCGTTGCAACTCCTGCAAAAGGTGTTACCGACGTCTATCGCGTCTATGCAACTAACGCCCTCGGCGCAGGTGCTGCCAAGGTGCTCAACGTGGTCAACCAGATCACTGCTCCTGGCGCTCCGCAGACCGTCACCGGCACTCTCGGCACAGACGGCCAGTCGGTCGTGCTCACCTGGGCAGCGCCAGCCGACAACGGCGGATCTGCTTTCACTGGCTACCGCGTGCTCTACGGCTCACTCTCAACCTCGGTCAACACCGTTGTGTCTAACCTCGGCGCTGGCCAGCTCACCGTGACCCTGCCGCTGGCCAACAAGGGAGTAGCCAGCTACTTCGCGATTCAAGCAATCAACGGCGTTGGTGTAGGCACTGCCAGCACGCCTGTCTCGGTGACCCGAGCAGCAACAGTGCCAGGCGCTCCTGCGGCAATCGCTGCGGCTTGGAACAGCGATGGCACCCTTCGACTCGGATGGGCAGCTCCTGCTGACAACGGCGGATCGACAATCACCGGCTACACCGTTCAGCGTCTCGAGTCGGGAACTTGGGTTAACAAGTACACAGGCCTTGCAACCATGACCAACTTTGCTCGCGAAGCAGCTGGCACCGTTTGGCAATACCGCCTGATCGCAACCAACGCGGTTGGTTCTTCGGTTCCAGGCAACACGGTTACCGTTCAGGTTCCAGTTGCTCTTGCAACCGCTCCGCAGAACTTCACCGCCGTCGACACCGGCGCTGCGGTTGCTTTGAGCTTCGCGGCACCGACAAACCTCGGTGGCGGAACTCTCAGCTACTACAACATCCTGTCTAGCCGCGATGGTGGCAACACCTGGCAGAACATCGCCAACACGCAGAGCAACTCGCTGACCGTCGCGCGACCAGCAAAGGGTCAAACTTGGCTCTACAAGGTAGCCGCGGTTAACCAGGCTGGCGTTGGTGCATACACCGCAGCGATTTCAATCACCGTTGCCACCACCGTTCCTGGCGCAGTATCAACCACTGCACTATTTGCAAACGATGGTTCGATCAACCTCGCTTGGTACTTGCCTAGCGGCGACACCGGTGGCCTCGCACTAACTGGCTACAAGGTTGAGAAGAGCTACGACAACACGAACTGGACTCAGGTCGTCATAACTCCTGCTAACCAGACCACGCTGAACGTTCAACGAGAGAACCCAGGTGTTCGCGCCTACTTCCGAGTTGCTGCGATCAACTCGCTCGGCAACGGAACTGCGAACCCAACCAGCATTCAGATTCCTTACCTGAAGGCGAGTGCACCGCAGAACGTTGTGATCACCAACAGCGGAACCGCAGTAGTTGCAACCTACACCGCACCGGCTAACCTCGGTGGCTCGACCAGCGTCAGCTACTACCTGCAGGTCAGCAAGGATGGCGGCACCAGTTGGGCGACCGCCAACGCGAGCAACGCGTTGACCGTCTCGACTGCCTTGCCAGCCAAGGGCACCACCTGGCTCTACCGCATGGCCGCCTACACCTCGTATGGCTACTCGGACTACTCGGCAGCCACCAGCATCACCGTGGCCGCCACCGCTCCTGGCACTCCTAGCGTCAAGACCTTCGCCTTGAACTCAGACAAGTCGATGACTCTGACCTGGGCCCCAAGCAGTGACAACGGCGGATCGCCAGTTACTGGCTTCCTGCTCTCGACCTCGGTAGACAACGTGAACTACTCAGCGCCAACGAGCATTGCAGCCAATGTGACTTCGTTGGTCTTGCCAGCGACGGCACCAGGTGGTCGCACTTACGTTCACCTGTATGCAATCAACGCTATTGGCACCTCGGCATCGACCGCGGCTTACAACGTGCTGAACCCATACCTGCAGGCAACTGCGGTCAATGGCCTGACTACAAGCGTGACCAACAACCAGTTGACCGCCACCTGGGCAGCGCCAAGCAACCTCGGTGGTGCAGCTAGCGCGACCTACCAAATCTTTACTTCCCTTGATGGCGTCAACTTCACCCAGCGCTCAACCACCAGCCTGTTGTCTATCGGCCTCGGCACTCAGGTGCATGGCAGCACGGTTTACGTTCGTGTGAACGCAGTGACTCCATTTGGTGCAGGCGTTAGCTCGCAAGTAACCGCGGTTATTCCAACCACAGTCACCAGCGTGGTCTCTGTCTATGCGGCCCGCGCCAACGCGGCTACGGTTTACGTCTCGTTCGCTGCACCTGGCGACCTCGGTGGCCTATCGGCTTGGGGTTACAAGGTTCAGGTTCTGCAGAACGGAACCTACGTGACCATTGCAGCCGGAGTCGGAACGGCAACTAACAGCGTTGCACTGGCCCTGCCGCAGCTCACCAACAGCACGGCTGCTGGCTATTCGATTCGAGTAGTCACCACCAACGCGGCTGGCGACTCGAACCCATCGAACGTAGTTTCAGTTCGATAAACGACTAGAAATAGAAAAGACCCCGGAGTGATCCGGGGTCTTTTCTTATTCGCTATTCGAAGTTTGGTTTGAAACCTAGTTGGTCATCATTCCCATGATTACTGCAACGCAGACGTTGAGGATGGTCAGCAACAAGATGGTTGGAACAACCCACTTTGGAGTCTTCTCTTTGTTCTTGTAGGTGTAAGCGATGAAGAAGATTGCGGTGATGACTGCGCTCTTGATGCTGATCGACACTGGGTTGATGTTGTCGTTGTTCATCGGAGCGATGCCGGTCATGATCAGGCCGGCAGCCAGGGTCAACCAGGCGCCGTGAACCAGGCCAGCTGGAACCTTTGCACCGGTCTTGAAGTTAGGGGCCTGAGTTACGGCGTAACCGAAGATGGTTGCATAACCGATCAGGTGGAAGACCAACAAAACATTGATCAGCAGGTCGTATGGGTGGCTCATTCTTGCCTCTCTAGTGCTTTCGCAGAGAGGCGATTGCCCACTGCTACGCGCTCAGTCTAGCCATCGCGACTGCGGCCTCTACGGCTTCGCGACCCTTGTCTTCGTTCGAGCCTGGCAGGCCAGCGCGGTCAAGCGCCTGCTGCAGGTCGTTCACGGTCAAGAGGCCAAAGCCGATTGGCACGCCACTGTCGAGTTGCACGCGGGTTAGACCATCCGTGGCAGCTCGACAGACGTATTCGAAGTGCGGGGTCTGGCCATAAATTACGCAACCGAGTGCGATGACTACATCGGCACCCTGCCCGATCGCATACTTGGCGGCAAGTGGCAGCTCGAAAGCTCCAGGCACCTGCCAGACCTCATAGGTCTCGTTGCCCGCGGCCTTCAGTGCGCGCTCGGCACCGGCAAGCAGACCGTCGGTTACCTCCTTGTGCCACTGGGTAACCAGGACTGCAACCTGTAGTCCGGATGCGTCGATTTCGATCTGTGGTGCGTGACCCGCCATTTATGCCTGCCCCGGAATGATGTGACCCATGCGCTCGCGCTTGGTCTCGAGGTACTGCGCGTTTTCGGCAGCCTGGCCAACGATCACTGGAACATAGTCTTTGACCTCGATGCCGGCAGCATCCAAGTAGGAACGCTTTGCCGGGTTGTTGGTCATCAGTCGAACGCTGGTGACGCCCAGGTCTTTCAGGATTGCAACCGCGGCACCGTATTCGCGCGCCTCGGCAGGAAGCCCGAGCGCAAGGTTGGCGTCGACGGTGTCGAGACCTGTGTCTTGCAGCGCGTAGGCCTTGAGCTTGTTCAACAGACCGATGCCGCGACCTTCTTGACCGCGCAGGTAAATCACGATTCCACCTTCAGGGTCGTTTGCAATGGTGTCGAGTGCGTAGTCAAGCTGCGGGCCGCACTCACACTTGAGCGAACCAAAGGCCTCGCCGGTGATGCACTCGCTGTGCATGCGAACCAAGACGTTCTCGCCGGTCGGGTTGCCCGCGATAATCGCAACGTGGTCGGCTGTGGTCTTGATGTCGTAGTAGCCGCGTACGCGGAAGTTGCCGTGGGTGGTTGGCAGTTTCGCCTCGGCCTCGAAGCGAATTCGATTCTGCGGGTTGTTCACGTAGATGATGTCGTTGGCCTTGAGGTGCTCGACAATTTGCTCGATGGTGATTACCGGCAGGTCTTGCTCCTTACCGATTTCGACCAGCTCAGGCAGTCGAACCATGGTGCCATCCTTGTGAATCATCTCGCCGATGACTGCAACTGGCTGAAGACCAGCCAGCTTCATCAGGTCGACTGCTGCCTCGGTGTGACCGGCCCGACCAATGACGCCCTCAGGGTGCGCGCGCAGCGGAACCACGTGACCCGGGCGAATCAGGTCGTCCGGTGAGGTGCTTGGGTGGGCGAGTGCCTTGGCGGTCATCGAGCGGTCTACCGCGCTGATACCGGTTGAGGTGCGCTCGGAGTGGTCGACAGTGATGGTGTAGTTCGTGTTGTGCGGGTCTCGGTTGTTCAGGGTCATCACCGGCAGGTCGAGCTCATTGGCACGAGCCTCTTCCATCGGAACGCACAGGAAGCCCGAGGTGTGGTTGATCATCCAGGCCATCCACTCAGGGGTGGCGAACTCGGCCGCGATGATGGCGTCGCCTTCGTTCTCGCGATCGCTCGCGTCGGCAACTAGCACCGGCTTGCCGGCTCGCAGCGCATCCAGGGCCTGCTCAATTGTCGATAGTTGCATTATTTGCTCCTCGCTTCGAGCAGTCGCTCGATGTGTTTGGCCATTACGTCGGCCTCGACGTTTACCTTGTCGCCAGCATGCTTGCGGCCAAGAGTGGTGAGGGCTAAGGTCTCGGGAATGAGACTTAGGCCGATGTGGTCGTTGCCGACCTCGTTCACGGTCAGGCTTACGCCGTCGATCGTGATCGAACCTTTTAGAACGATGTACTTCATCAACTCAACCGGGATGCGCACCCGCAGCCACTCCCAGTGCTCGCTCTTTTCGCGGTTGATGATTTCGCCGACTCCATCGACGTGGCCCTGAACTACGTGGCCGCCGAATCGCGTGGCGGCTGTCATGGCGCGCTCGAGGTTGACCGAATCGCCAACCTTCAGGCTGCCGAGTGCGGTCTTGTTCAAGGTTTCCTGCATCACGTCCGCGGTGAACGAGTGCTTGTCGAATTCGATTGCGGTTAGGCAGGTGCCGCTGACGGCAATCGAGTCGCCGCGCTTGACGTCGCTGACCACGAGCGGGCCTTCAATGGTCAGGCGCATTGCATCGCCCTGCGGCTCGATTGCCGAAACGTGACCAAGTTCTTCAATGATTCCCGTGAACATCAGTTCTCCTTCTGAATCGCGCGAATAAGAATGTCTGCGCCGAGCGGCTTGGTCTCGACAATCTGCAGGTTCACCGACTGGCCGATGGTGCCGACTCCGATGTCTCCGATGGCGGTCTTTGGGCCGCCGATCAGCTTGGGGGCAAGGTAAACCAGAAACTCGTCGGCCAGCTCGGCCTTGATTAGAGCCGATTCCAGCTCGGCGCCACCCTCGACGAAGATCTGGCGAATGCCGCGGTTCCAAAGTTCGGCCATGACGTCGTTCAGGTTGCGAGTTCGCAACTGGATGGTCTGGCCGCCAGTAACTCCGACCATAGAAGCAAAGACGCGAGCTGACTTGGCAAGTTCGCGCTCGCCAACGATTACGCGAAGCGGCTGGTTCTCATAGAGCGAGCCGTCTGGCTTGCGGGCGTTCAGTTCAGGGTCGTCAATCTCGACGGTGTTGGTGCCAACCAAAATTGCCTGCGATGCAGCGCGGCGA
Source organism: uncultured Micrococcales bacterium (assembly GCA_903909605.1). Taxonomy (GTDB): domain Bacteria; phylum Actinomycetota; class Actinomycetes; order Actinomycetales; family Microbacteriaceae; genus Rhodoluna. The sequence continues at coordinate 13,317 of CAIVWH010000030.1, forward strand.
GCGTGAACATCGTGGCGCGCATCTTCGCCGGTGATCCACTTCGAGGTTCCGTCGGCTGCTGCTACGCGACCATCCAGGCTGGCGGCGAACTTAACCACAACGTATGGTCGCTCGCTGAACTTATTCACAAGCCACGGCTTCAACACCGGTTGGTATTCGTCGGCAAGGATGCCGCCGATAACTTCAACGCCAGCTGACTCGAGCGCGAAACGGCCGCCGCCCTCGGTCTTGCCCGGGTCGAAGGCCGCAAATACAACGCGCTTGATGCCGGCCTCGATCAGCGCCTGCGAGCAGGGGCCGGTTGTGCCGGTGTGGTTGCACGGTTCAAGCGTGACCACCGCGGTGAGTCCCGGGGTGAGCAGCCCGGCTGCTCGAAGATTATTCAGGGCGTCGACCTCTGCGTGCGGGGTTCCGACACCGCGGTGCCAACCCTCGGCCATCACGTTTCCGGCCTCGTTCAAGATCACGGCGCCGACTCGAGGGTTTACGTCGAAGGCAGGTGAGTTCAGCGACAGCGCGATAGCGCGGCGCATCGCCTCTACATACCTAAGTTCGTTCATTCGCCCATCCGTGTTCTATGACTTCGGGGGCGCGGCAGAATGCCAGGCTGGCGCGAATGCGACAACCACGGATGCCCACGCCAAGGCGCGAACAACCGCTGCAACTTCTCCCATCCGGACTTTAACCGTCGGCTCTGGAATTTCACCAAAATCAACCGCCGAACCAGGCTCGGGCTTGCGCCTTTTGCTTTGGCTCGTCGGGTCGCGGGCTGTAACCGCCGGCTCAGATTTTCACTGACCCCGAAGTGCACTTCTTACCCTATTAGTAACAGGGCAGGCGCACCATCTATTCCTTTGGATGGGCTGGGCAGTAGGTATCCGGCTGGCCGGTGGGGGCAGCCGCGTGGGAGGCGCGCAGGCTAGCGGGCGGCGATAAAGCCGACGCGGTCGTAAACCTTGGCAAGGGTGGCCTCGGCGACTTCGTTGGCACGGGCGGCGCCATCGGCCAAGATCGCATCCAGCTGGGCGGCATCGGCAAGCAGCTCTTCGGCTCGGGTGCGAATAGGTTCGATGGCCGCAACCGCAGCCTCGGCAAGGTCGCCCTTGAGAGCGCCATAGCCACCGCCGGCATACTGGCCGACGAGGTCTTCGATCGATCGGCCGGTCATTGCACTAAACAGGCTGAGCAGGTTCGAAACGCCGGGCTTTGCCTCGCGGTCGAAGCGAATCTCGCCATCGGTGTCGGTAACCGCACTCTTGAACTTCTTCACGATGGTGGCGTTGTCATCCATGATGTTGACCAGGCCCTTAGGGTCGCCCGACTTCGACATCTTGGCGGTCGGGTTCTGCAGGTCATAAATCTTGGCGTTCTCTTTTTGAATCGCCGCCTCTGGCACCACAAAGGTGTCGCCAAAACGCGAATTGAACCGGATGGCCAGATCGCGAGTGAGCTCGATGTGCTGGCGCTGGTCTTCGCCAACTGGAACTGCCTTTGGCTGGTAGAGCAAAATATCCGCAGCCTGAAGTATCGGGTAGGTGTATAGGCCGACCGACGCCGAGTCGACACCGTTCTTCTGCGTCTTGTCTTTGAACTGAGTCATGCGGCCTGCTTCACCCATGCCGGTGATGCACTGCAGCACCCAGGCAAGTTGCGCGTGAGCTGGCACGTGCGATTGCACGAACAGGGCCGACTTATCCGTGTCGATGCCGGCTGCGATGTACTGAGCGGCGGTGCGACGAGTGTTGGCGCGCAGCTCGGCCGGGTCTTGCGGCACGGTAATCGCGTGCAGGTCGACGATGCAGTAAAACGCGTTGTAGGCATCCTGCATTGAAGCCCAGTTAACCAGCGCACCGAGGTAGTTGCCGAGGTGTAGCGAGCCGGCAGAAGGCTGCATTCCGCTGAGTAGGTTGGGCTTGGTCATGCCCTCAAGTCTAAACCGCGGGGATGTTCGCGCCGAGGCTCGAGCTAATCGATGTCGCGGCGCAGGGTGGTTAGCACCGCCGCCATTGAGAAGACGATTCCGTAAACCAGAAGCATGCCAGCGGCCGGCCACGGGTCGAGAAAACTTGAGGTGTCGATTGTGATCGGGCTGTTTGCTCCACCTACCTTGATGTGCAGGTCGCTCAGCGAGGTGATCAGGCCCGTCGGCAGCCACTTGCCCCAGTCTGGAAAAATGAAGGCGATTAGGCGGTCAACCAAGAACAGCCAGACCATGGTGAGGCTGACGGCCAGGTTTTGATTGCGAATCAGGGTGCCGATGGCAACGCCGATGACCGCCAAGACGGCTCCGGTGAGCATCGCTGAGGCGGGGTAGTCGACCCAGATGTATGAGTCGGGGGCGACCTTGATGTTGTAGGCGCTCAGTGCGATTGCACCGCTGGCCAGACCAACTGCCGATGCCACCAGGTTGAAAACCGCGCCAAACATTGCGGCAACGATTAGCTTCGCGCCGAGTGCGCGAATGCGCTTTGGGGTGGCCAAGAAGGTTGCGATTGCGGTGTGGTGAGCGAACTCGCTCGACATCAAGAACACCCCGACAATCACCACGAACAAGTAGCCGCCGAGCGACTTCGCATAGATCGCGTCGACTGCGGTTGGAGTGCTCAGCGACATTTCGATGCCGAGCTTTGACTTGCTCAAAACATATGGCGTTGCGGCAGTTGCCAAGACATCGATTGCCATCGCTGCGAGCAAAAGCCCATAGGTGCGACGCTGGTAAACCAGTTTCAGAAATTCAGACTTCAAGAGCTTCATGCGCCTACCACCAAATTCATAAATGCTTCCTCGAGCGATTTGCCTTTGGTGACCTCGGCAATCGTACCCTTCACAACCAACTTGCCGTGATTGATGATGATCACGTCATCGACGGTGTGCTGCATCTCTGCTAGCTGATGCGATGAAACCAGGATGGTGCGTCCCTGGTCTGCAAGGTCACGCAAGAATTTGCGCAACCACACGATGCCGAGCGGGTCGAGTCCGTTTGCGGGTTCATCCAAGACCATCACCTGCGGGTCGCCAAGCAGCGCGACAGCGAGCGAGAGTCGTTGGCGCATGCCGAGCGAGAAACCCTTGGTGCGCTTGCCCTTGACGTTGCCGAGTTCAACGAGTTCGAGAACTTCGTTGATGCGCTTGTAGTCGATGCCGCTTGCTGCGCAAATGATTTTTAGGTTCTGTCGTGCGGTGAGCGAACCGTTGAAGCCAGAGGAGTCGAGCACTGCGCCGACTTCTTGCAGTGGGTGGGCGATGCCCGAGTAGGGGCGGCCGCCGATCAGGCTTTCTCCCGAGGTTGGGTTGGCTAGGCCGAGCAGGCAGCGCAGCGCGGTTGACTTGCCTGCGCCATTCGGGCCCAGAAAGCCAGTTATTCGACCCGGTTTGGCCTCGGCCCATAGGTCGTCTACGGCGGTTACGTCTCGGTACTTTTTGACCAAGCCCTTGAATTCAATTGTGCTCACGTTCTGAGCCTACGCCCGCGCCGAGCCGGCGTGTTCGCCGATTTCTGTGAATCTAGATCGAATAGTTGGCGGCAACCGGGGCGTGGTCGCTCCAGCGCTCTGCGTAGCTCGCCGCGCGATGCACCGAATAGTCGCTCGCGAGTGCGGCAAGCGCTGGCGTTGCTAGGTGATAGTCGATGCGCCATCCGGTGTTGGTGTCGAATGCCTGACCGCGGTTTGACCACCAGGTGTAAGGGCCATCAACCCCCGGATGCGCCGCACGACCAACATCGACCCAGCCCTGCTTGTTCATCAGGGTGTCGAAATAGGCTCGCTCCTCTGGCAAGAAACCTGCGTTCTTGAGGTTGCCCTTCCAGTTCTTGATGTCGAGTTCGGTGTGACCAACGTTTAGATCGCCGAGCACCAAAACCAGGCCGCCGGCTTCGATCAGCTGCTTCATGCGCTTTTGCATGGCCTCGAGAAACTTGTATTTCTCAACCTGCTTAGGGGTGTCAACCTCGCCGGCATGCACGTAGGTCGAGATCACGGTGACAAGCTTCGAGCCGATTTTGAAGTCTGCCTCTAGCCAGCGGCCGGCGCTGTCGAAGCTCTTTGGTCCGAGTTCGGTGCGACTGGCCTCTGGCTTCAGCTTGCTGAGCACAGCCACACCGGCGCGCCCCTTGGCGGTTGCTGCATCGTGCAGGATGTGCCACTGCTCGCCGCCGCGCTCGGCCTCATATTCGTTGACCAGTCGAACCAGATCTTCGGTCTCGGCGCGAACCTCCTGAAGAGCCAGGATGTCGGGCTGGGCCTGGTCGAGCCATGCGCTCATGCCGTTTCTAAAGGCGGCGCGAACACCGTTGACGTTTACTGAGACGATTTTTAGGGCCATAGCGGCAAGTTTATGGCGGAGGCCTCGCCCGATTACCCTCGATTGAAATAGGGGGATAACTCTTGATTTTGATTACGCGAAACATGGGCAACCTGACTGATGTCTTTCTTGACGGAGTCAAGGTAAAGATTCTGGCAATGGGGCCAAACCAGGTTAAGTTGCTGATGCCGAAACACGCGCCTGGCCCCGTGGTGATCAACTTCATTGGCCCTAACGGCAGTCTCGATTTCATCGCCGTCAGGTACGTGCCTGCTCGCAATCAAAATGCAATGGGCAAGGTGACTATCCGAAACTTCATCCAGGAGAACGCAACCCTGAGTGCTCAGGCCCGCAGCAGCTTGAAGGCCGCGATTTCGAACAGCTCTGCAGTAGTTGCCGTAACCTGCATCGGTTATCAGTCTTGGTCTTATGACCGGCCGATTGATGCACAGACTGCGCTGAAGCGCGCTCAAGCCGCCTGCGGATACTTGAAGTCACTAAATAGGAATCTTGCAGTGCAGTCTCTCGTTGCCCGCACCACCTTGATCGGGCCGGCATCACGCAAGCTCCAGGTGCTTTTCAAAGAGTCAAACTAAACACCTGCTCGAATGTCTTCGTACAAGTATTTGCAACGTCGAAACTCGGGCAGCGGCTAGATTTCTTTCATGAAGCTAAACCAGGTAAAAGGCAACCAGCTTGACTTCGTGCGCAAAGGTGCGATTTACCAAATCTTTCCTGACCGCTTTGCGCGCGATGAGAGCGCACTGACCGAACTCGACCCTGAGACCCGCGCCGATGTGCTGGCCGGTCGCGAGTTAGTGGCCTGGGATGCCGAACCGACCCCGCAAAACTTCTTCGGCGGCAACCTGCGCGGTGTGACCTCGCGCCTCGACTACCTGAGTCACCTCCAGGTGGGCAACATCTACTTCAACCCGATCTTCGATGCACCCAGCAACCACCGCTACGACACCAGAAACTACTTCGAAATCGAGCCACTGATTGGAAACGGGGCAGACCTTAGGACTCTGACTGCCGCTGCCTCACGGCTGGGCATCGGGGTGGTTCTCGATGGCGTGTTCAACCACTCTGGGCGCGAGATGCCCGAGTTTCTGGCGGCCAAGGCCGGAGACCCAGCCTGGCGCGACTTCTTCACGATCTACCCCGATGACAGTTACCAGACCTTTGGCGGCACAGAGTTCATGCCCAAGCTCAACACGGCAAACCCGGCCGTGGTCGACTATTTCGCGAGCGTAATTCGCCACTGGCACGACTATGGCATCGCTGGTTGGCGCCTGGATGTGCCATACAAGTTCGCCGAGGGATTCATGCACCAGCTTCGCGAAAAGACTCGCGACCTAAGCTCTGCGCAATACTTTGTTGGCGAGGCGTGGAACGAGTGGTCGTTCGCAACCGACTTCGAGGCCGTGCAGAACTATCGCACCGGCAACCGCATCCTAGATTTTGTGCACAAGCACGCCGCCGATTCTGAAGACATGATTCTCGACATTATTCGCTGGTGCAAAACCTGGGGCGACTTCAGCGTGCTTCCGCACTTCATCGACAGTCACGACACGCAACGCTTTGCGACCGCGGTCGAGGGGCGCCGTGACTCTTGGGAGCTCGGCTTCGCACTGCACATGTTGCTGCCCGGCGTGCCGGTGCTCTACTACGGCACCGAGTTGGCGCTGCAGGGTGTTAACGACCCAGGATGCCGTGCGACGTACCCGACGAGGCTTTCGACCGAACAGCGTTCGGCCCTTGAGTTCTCTACCCCGTGGGTGCAGTTGCGCGGAACCAGCAAAGCGCTTTCGCACGGTGGCCTTGAGGTGCATGAGTTGAAGAACTACGCGATCTTGTTCGAGCGCCGCTTCGACAATGAGTCAATCGAAGTTTTGGTAAATGCCGGCTACAACGATGAGTTGATGCTTGCGAACATCGCGGGTGAGTGGATCGACCAGAACCAGCAGCGGGTTCAGCTTGGCAATAATGTGCCGAGGCGCAGTCTGTTTTACCGCTTAGCCAACTAAACGGTGATCGACAGCTGAGTGCCGCTGACCTTCACCGCGTATTTCGTGAGGCTGCCACGAGCCGGGCCACCGGTTGCCGCACCTGAGGTTGTCGAGAATGTTGCCCCGTGCTGCGGGCAGACCATGTTTGCCCCTGAGGTTTGAATCGGCCCGACTCCGAAAGCCAGCGGGCTCTGCTGATGGGTGCACCAGCCGCTGAAGGCCTTGAACGTGCCCTTCTTGGGTTGCGTAATCGCAACTGGTTGGCCGTTGATGGCAAACATCTTTGCCGAGCCAACCGGCACATCGGTGGTCTTGCAGACGTTGTAGCTCTTGCTGGCTGCCTGAGCCGCAGTTGCCATTGAGCTAGCCCCAATGGTCGCCAGAGCGGCTGCGATGCCCTTGAGGGCGGTGCGGCGAGAGTGACCGAAAGGGGTGTCGTTGATCTCGGTGGTGCGATTCGGGTTGGACTCGCAAAGACTCTGGCAGGCCGGGGTGTTGTTCAATTCGTTCATTGGTCAAACCTATTTAGAAGAACTGCGCTCGGGATGCACATCCGAGCAGTTTGGGGAAAACTTTCAGGTTCGCAGCCGATGTGAAAAACCCGGAACCGTTTCGGCTCCGGGTTCTCAACAGCAGTCTGTTATCGACGACCGCGCAGGATTGCCTGCTTCACTTCCATGATCGCCTTGGTGACCTGGATGCCACGTGGGCAAGCCTCGGTGCAGTTGAAGGTGGTGCGGCAACGCCACACACCTTCTTTGTCGTTCAGGATGTCGATGCGAACCTCGGCTGCCTCATCGCGCGAGTCGAAGATGAAGCGGTGCGCGTTCACGATCGCGGCTGGGCCAAAGTACTGACCGTCCGTCCAGAACACTGGGCACGAGGTGGTGCAGGCGGCACACAGGATGCACTTGGTGGTGTCATCGAAGCGTGCGCGGTCCTCTGGGCTCTGCAGGCGCTCTTTGGCTGGCTTGTCTGAGGCAATCAAGAACGGCTGAACGTCGCGGTACGCCTGGTAGAACGGGTTCATGTCGACGACGAGGTCTTTCTCGACCTCGAGACCCTTGATTGGCTCAACGTAAATTGGCTCGTTGATGTTCAGGTCTTTGATCAGTGTCTTGCAGGCAAGGCGGTTGCGACCGTTGATGCGCATCGCATCCGAGCCACAGACGCCGTGAGCACATGAGCGACGGAAGGTTAGCGAGCCGTCGAGCTCCCACTTGATCTTGTGCAGTGCATCGAGCACGCGGTCGGTGCCGTGCACTGTGACATCAAAGTCTTGCCAGTATGGCTCGCGGCCATCTTCTGGGTTGTAACGACGCACAAACAGCGTCACGTTGAAGCTCGGAACCTCTTCGATTACAGGGGTTGCGCTCGCTTCGAGAACTGCAGGTGAGTTAGCCATTAGTACTTACGCTCCATCGGCTGGTATCGGGTAATTGTGACTGGCTTCCAGTCGATCTTGATGTTGTCGCCAGGCTTCTTGGATGGCTTGCCTGAGTAGTAAGCCATCGAGTGAACCATGAACTTCTTGTCGTTGCGGTCTGGGTAGTCTTCGCGGAAGTGACCACCGCGGCTCTCGCGACGCTCGCGAGCGGTGAAGGCAAGCACCTCGGCCAGGTCGAGCAGGAAGCCGAGCTCTACGGCCTCGAGCAGGTCGGTGTTGAAGCGCTGACCCTTGTCTTGAATCGAGATGTTCGCGTAGCGCTTGCGCAGCTCGGCAATCTTCTCGAGCGACTCGTTCAGCGACTCCTCGGTGCGGTACACCTGGGCGTTGAGGTCCATGGTGTCCTGCAGCTCTTTGCGCAGAACCGCGATCTTCTCGGTTCCCTTGGATGCGCGAACAGCGTCCAGCAGGGCAATCACGCCGTCAGCCGCGTTGGCTGGCATTGGCACGAAGTCGGCATCCTTGGCGTATTCAACGGCGTAGATGCCTGCACGCTTGCCGAAGACATTGATGTCGAGCAGCGAGTTGGTGCCGAGGCGGTTTGCACCGTGCACCGAAACGCAGGCACACTCGCCGGCGGCGTAGAGGCCAGGAACAACAGTCTTGTTGTCGAGCAGCACCTCGGCCTTTATGTTGGTCGGGATGCCACCCATCGCGTAGTGGGCGGTTGGGAACACTGGAACCGGCTCGGTGTATGGCTCGACACCGAGGTAGGTGCGGGCGAACTCGGTGATGTCAGGAAGCTTCGCATCGATCACGGCCGGTGGCAGGTGAGTGAGGTCGAGCAGAACGTAATCCTTGTTCGGGCCGGCGCCGCGACCCTCGCGAACCTCGTTGGCCATTGCGCGCGCAACCATGTCGCGCGGTGCGAGGTCTTTGATGGTCGGAGCGTAACGCTCCATGAAGCGCTCGCCAGATGCGTTGCGCAGGATGCCACCCTCACCACGGGCAGCCTCAGACAGCAGGATGCCCAAACCAGCAAGGCCGGTCGGGTGGAACTGGTAGAACTCCATGTCTTCGAGCGGAAGGCCCTTGCGGTAGATGATGCCTACGCCATCGCCGGTAAGGGTGTGCGCGTTCGAGGTGGTCTTGAAGATCTTGCCGAAGCCACCGGTTGCAAACACGATGCTCTTACCCTGAAAAACGTGGATGTCTCCGGTTGCAAGTTCGTAAGCAACCACGCCTGCTGGGCGCTGCTTCTTACCCTCGCCGGTCATCACTAGGTCGAGCACGTAGAACTCGTTGTAGAACTCGATGCCGAGCTTGACGCAGTTTTGGTACAGGGTCTGCAAGATCATGTGACCGGTGCGGTCGGCTGCGTAGCAGCTGCGGCGAACCGGAGCCTTGCCGTGGTCGCGAGTGTGGCCACCGAATCGACGCTGGTCGATCTTGCCATCAGGGGTGCGGTTGAACGGAAGGCCCATGTTTTCGAGGTCGATGACGGCCTCGACCGACTCCTTAGCAAGAATCTCAGCGGCATCCTGGTCGACCAGGTAGTCGCCACCCTTAACGGTGTCGAAGGTATGCCACTCCCAGCTGTCTTCCTCAACGTTGGCAAGGGCTGCAGCCATACCACCCTGAGCCGCACCGGTGTGCGAGCGGGTAGGGAACAGCTTTGAAATCACGGCGGTCTTGGCGTGTGGGCCAGCTTCGATGGCCGCGCGCATGCCGGCGCCACCGGCACCGACGATCACTACGTCGTACTGGTGGTGGTGAATCGTTGGCTTAGACAATTGATTCCTACTTCAGGTCGTTGTTCAGTCGAAATTCGGTAATTACTTGACCGCGCAAACGCCAGGCAGGTAAGTGCTTGCGTTCGGGTCAATGCATGGGTCGAAGGTGGTGATCACGAGGGTGCCAAGAATGATCAGTGCGGCACAAACGATCCAAAGGGTGTAGTTCAAGACTTTGCGAACCATCGGGCGCTCTGCGTAGTCGTTGGCGATTGTGCGCATGCCGTTAGTGCCGTGAATCAGCGCTAGCCACAGCATCAGGCCATCCCAGACTTTCCAGAATGGGTTTGCCCATTTGCCTGCTACGAACGCGAAGTCGATGCCCTTGATGCCCTGACCAACGAACAGGTTCACATAGAGGTGACCGAAAATCAGAATCAACAGGATGGCGCCAGAGGCACGCATGTACATCCAGCCGTATTTCTCCCAGTTGGCGGCCTTGCGGCTGCGCGGGCTTTTAGGTTGTTCGATGACTACTGACATTTACTTCTCGCTAAAAACGTGCATTAGGTGGACAGGTGCGAAGCCAGCGAACAGAATCGCTGCGATGGCGACAACAATCCAGAACATGACGTTCTGAAGCTTTGCTCCCTTGCGCCAGAAGTCGATCAGGATGATGCGAACTCCGTTTAGGGCGTGGAACAGGATGGCGGCCACCAGGCCCAGCTCACCCAGTCCGATGATTGTGGTCTTGTAGGTGCCGATTACGCCGTTGTAGGCAGCCGCATCCAGGCGAACCAGGGCGGTGTCGAGCACGTGAACTAGAAGGAAGAAGAAGATGGCTACGCCGGTGATTCTGTGGAGAACCCACGACCACATTCCGACTTTGCCGCGGTACAAGGTGCCGGCAGGCTTTTGAGGCACTTAAGCCCTCCTAAGGTGATTTTCTTCGACGATGAAGCGTTTCCTGAATCAAGTCTAAACAGCAAAAATGACCGGTCTGTCTGTTTGTCCTTTATTCGATTAGGTTTTTACCCATGACTTCACCAATCAATCGCTTCTTCAGCGTTATTCCCGCTGGGGGCATTGGCAGCCGACTTTGGCCACTTTCTCGAGCCAGCCAACCCAAGTTTTTGCACGACCTGACTGGCTCCGGCCAGACCCTCCTCGAAGACACCTGGGACCGCCTGCGCGGCCTGAGTTCAGCCGACCGAATCATGGTGGTCACCGGGAACGTTCACGAAACCGCCGTAATGCAGCAGCTCGAAGATCTCGATCCTAAAAACCTCGTGCTCGAGAAGTCGCCAAAGGATTCGACCGCTGCCATCGCGCTCGCGGCGGCCATCCTTGAAAAGCGTGAGCCGGGGGTCATCATTGGTTCGTTCGCAGCGGACCACGTAATCGTCGAGACCGCGGCATTTCACCGCGTGGTTCGCGAGGCGGTCGAAGTTGCGGCAACCGGCAAGATTGTCACCATCGGCATCGAGCCGACCGAACCATCGGTTGGTTTCGGTTACATCAAGATGGGCGAGCCAATCGAAGGTGCGCCCACGGCAAAGTCGGTGCTCAAGTTCGTAGAGAAGCCGAACATCGAAAAGGCAAAGCGCTACGTCGAGTCCGGCAACTACCTCTGGAACGCAGGAATGTTCATCGCTCCAGCCGCGCTGCTTCTCGAGCAGTTGGCCAAGAGCGAACCTGAGTTGCACGCCGCAATTCTCGAAATTGCCGAAGCGTGGGATGGCCCGCAGCGCAATGCCGTCATCGAAAAAATCTGGGGCAACCTGAAAAAGGTAGCCATCGACTATTCGGTTGCCGAGCCTGCGGCCGCCGCCGGTCTGGTTGCTTGTGTGCCAGGAAATTTCACCTGGCACGACGTTGGTGACTTTGCGGCCATCGCAGAATTGCAATCGCAGGGCCGAAGCGGAAACCTCGCAGTTCTCGGCGATGCAAAAGTTTTGGCAGATCACACCAGCGGAATTTTGGTTTCGGAGAGCAACCGACTCGTTGCGTTGATCGGGCTGCAAGACATCATCGTCGTCGACACTCCAGATGCGCTTCTGGTCACCACGAAAGAACACGCTCAGCGTGTGAAGTCATTGGTAGACGCACTCAAGGCAACCGGTCACAGCGACCTGCTCTAGGCATCCATGAAGATTCGCACCCTGCTTGCGGCACTGCTTGTCGCCACGACACCCTTGTCGCTGGCCGCCTGCAGCAGCGAGAGCCCGGTGCCTGAGGCCACCATCATTGCCGGCAAGCTTTGCGCCCTTGCAGATTCGGCCGGCTGGGACGACCAGGGCCTGAACCGCGAGACCTTTGTGGCGCTGCAGAAGGCCAAGGTCACCATCGGCATCTCCCTGGATGTCGACGAGCTCACCGCCAAGTCGACCCATCGCGACGCGCAGTCCCGCCTGTCTGCCTTTGCCGCCGGTGGCTGCAGTCTGGTGATTGGCTCGGGTGACTATCTCACCGCCGATGTGCAAGCGGTGGCCGCAGCGCATCCGAAGGTGCAATTTGTAACTGTCGATCATCACTTCGAACTCACCGGATCAAACACGCCAATGTCGCACACCATGATGCTTAGCAACGTGCACTCGATTGCAAACATTCTTGGCGAGGCTGCATTCGAGGCCGGCTACCTTGCCGCCATGAGTTCACAGACTCACGTGGTTGCCGCACTGATTGCAATTGCTTCGCCGAGCACCCCGGTCCAATCGAAAACCAAAACCGCATTCGAGGATGGCGTTACCTACTATTCGACTCACGGCGGCGTTGCCACCAAACTAATCAGCGTTTATCCAATTCCTAAGATTGCTCCGGCAAGCGAGGCAATTCGTCAGACGGTTTCTAGTTTGTTCAACCGCGGAGTCGATCGGCTATTCGTGGTTGCGCCGAAAGACTTCGAAACGGTTGCGAGTGTCACCGAGTCATTCGGCAGTCTGCAGTTGATTGGCAGCGACCTCGACTGGGCAACCTTGCCGTCGATGTCGAGCTATGCGCCGCGCATCCTGGCCTCGGTGGTTCGCACCAAGGCGGTTGATTCGCTTTACGGGTTTATCGCGTTTTGGCTTGCCGGTCACACCGCGACCCCCGGCCCGGATTCGATCGATATCAACTCGCTCACTAACGGCGGAGTTGCGCTTACCGATGCTCACTCGATTGCATACCCGAATGACTTTGCAAACCAAATCAATCAACTGGTCGAGAAACTCACCAGCGACGGAGGAATGACCCAATGAACCTAGCCGGCAAGAGCCTGAAGTCGCTGCCAAAGATTTCGCTTCACGATCACCTGGATGGCGGGTTGCGACCTGCGACCATCATCGAGCTGGCCAAGGGGATCCCCGGGTTCGAGCTTCCCAGCCGAGACGCCGAGGCCCTCGACCGCTGGTTCGTTGAGAGCGCCGATTCCGGCTCGCTGGTCGACTACCTGAAGACCTTCGACATCACCACCGCCGTGATGCAAACCGCCGCCAACCTGTCCCGCGTAGCCCACGAGTTCGTGCTCGATCTGGCCGCAGATGGCGTTATCTATGGCGAAATCCGCTGGGCACCAGAGCAGCACCTTCAGGGCGGTTTGACCCTGGATGAGGCCGTTGAGGCCGTGCAGGACGGCCTCGACTCGGGTGCCGCTGCGGCCGCCAAGGCCGGCTTCCAGATTCGCACAGGCCAGCTGCTCGACGCCATGCGTCACACCGGCCGCTCGCTCGAGATCGCCGAGCTTGCCGTTCGCCACCGCGACAACGGCGTGGTCGGCTTCGACATCGCCGGGCCTGAGCTCGGTTTCCCGCCGGTAAACCACAAGCTTGCCTTCGACTATCTGGCCGCCGAATTGATGCCGGTCACCGTTCACGCCGGTGAGGCAGATGGGGTTGACTCCATCCGCGATGCAATCGTTTCTGGTCGCGCGCTGCGCATCGGTCACGGTGCCCGACTGATCGAAGACATCGGTTGGTCTTCGACCGAAGGCGAGACACTGCTGGCGTCGCTAGGCCCGGTGGCCGAGTGGATTCACGACCGGGGAATCGCCCTTGAGCTCTGCGTATCATCGAACATGCAAACCGGCGTGCAAGAAGCAATTGGTTTGCCAAACGAAGTTAGCGAACATCCGTTTTGGGTGCTCTACGACCTCGGTTTCAAGGTGACCGTTTCGCCAGACAACCGATTGATGTCGAATACCTCAATCACCAATGAGCTCGAGTTGCTCGTCGACGAGTTCGACTACGACCTGGATGACATTCAGCAATTCCAGTTGAACGCTGCGGAGGCGACATTCCAAGCCGCGGATGATCGCGACGAATTAGTCGAGCAAATTCTGCACGGCTTCGCGCAGTTCAGAAAGTAGCGCGTCGGCTTCTTGTTGAGTGCTAGCGCTTGCCTGCAGGTAGCACTTGAGTTTCGGCTCTGTTCCACTCGCGCGAATAATTACTCGACGACCGTCTGCCAAATCGAAACGTAATCCGTCTGTCGGTGGCAACTTGCCGCCGAGTGCAAGGTCGGTGAAGGTTGCCGGCTTGCATGCGAGTTCAACCGGTGGGTGCTCGCGAATGGCCTCGATGCGAGGCGTTACTTCTTTGATAGATGCAAAGCGCACGCTGATCTGGGTGGTTGCGAACGCTCCATATTTCGCCGGCAGTTCGGCGAGCGCATGGGCGAGGGTCTTGCCCTCGAGAGCCAGGCGATTGGCCATGCCGGCAATCACGAGGGCTGCCGAAATGCCGTCTTTGTCGGCCACGTGCTGCGGGTCAACGCAGTAGCCCAGAGCCTCTTCGAAGCCAAACAGTAGGCCCGGCACCTTCGAAATCCACTTGAAGCCGGTGAGGGTTTCAACGAACTGCAGTCCATTGGCCTGCGCAATCGCGCCCAACCCCGAGCACGAAACGATCGAGCACGAAAGCGCGCCGACTCGCCCCTGTGCCCTGGCACGGGAGGCAATCTCATCGGCAAGCAGCAGGCCGACCTGGTCGCCGGTGAGTCTGCGGAAGCCCGCATCCGAAGTTGGATCTGGAATCGCCACGGCAAGTCGATCGGCATCTGGGTCGTTCACCAAGATCAGATCGGCATCCACGTTTCTTGCCGTTTCGAAACTCAGGTCCATTGCGCCGGGTTCCTCGGGGTTCGGAAACGCAACGGTCGGGAAGTCTCCATCCGGTTCAATTTGCTGCGCGACCACAATCGGCTCAATCAAGCCGGCAGACGCAAACAACTGCGAGGTAGTTGCCCAGCCCACGCCGTGCATCGCGCTGTAAACGATGCGAATCTGCGCGCCAATCGGCTGATCGATAAGGCGGCGTGTGACCTCGACGTACTCATCAATTAGGTCATCGCCAATCATTTTGTAGTTAGTCGATTTGGCTATCTGCGCAAAAGTCTCGGTGGCGGCAACCTGTTCGATCAGTGCGCTCATGTCTTTGTCGCTCGGGCTAACGATTTGACCGCCGCCGTTTGCCTCGCCGAGGTAAACCTTGTAACCGTTGTCGCGCGGCGGGTTGTGCGAGGCGGTCACCATCACCCCTGCGGTGAAATTACGGTTCTTCACCGCGAAGGCCAGCACTGGTGTTGGCACGCGCTGGTCGAAGAGGTGAGTCTCAATGCCGGCCGCCGCGAAAATCTCAGCGCTGTCTTTAGCAAAGACGTCAGAGTTGTGCCGACCATCGAAACCAATCACCACGGATGCTCGTGCAAAGTGATTGCGCAGGTACTCGGCAATTCCCGCCGCTGCCTGAGCA
Source organism: uncultured Micrococcales bacterium (assembly GCA_903909605.1). Classification (GTDB taxonomy): domain Bacteria; phylum Actinomycetota; class Actinomycetes; order Actinomycetales; family Microbacteriaceae; genus Rhodoluna. The sequence goes on from CAIVWH010000030.1 coordinate 28,477, forward strand.
ACCAGCACGCGATTCATGCGGTTTGAACCTGCGCCAAGCTCGCCGCGCAGGCCGGCGGTGCCAAAGCCGATGCGATTGCCCATGCGGTCGGCGAGTGCATCCGTTTTATTCGACGCAATCAGCGCCTCGAGTTCGGCTTTTGTAGTCGGGTCTGGGTCCTGGTCGGCCCAGGCGCGCGCTTTAGCTAGCAGGTCATCCATGGGTTTAGAACTTGGCGACGATTTCTGCCAGCAGCTTGCCGATTCGGCCCTCGGCCTCGCGCCCAGCCTGCAGCACCTCTTCGTGGCTGAGCGGGGTCTTCTGAATGCCGGCGGCGTGATTGGTCATCAGCGAGATGCCCAGAATCTCCATGCCGGCCTCGCGCGCGGCAATTGCGTCGAGTGCGGTCGACATGCCGACCAGCCCGGCACCCATCACGCCAGCCATGCGCACCTCGGCTGGGGTCTCGTAGTGAGGCCCGCGGAACTGCGCATAGACCGCTTCGGTCAGGGTCGGGTCGACCGATCGAGCCAGGTTGCGCAGACGGGTCGAGTAGAGGTCGGTCAGGTCGACAAACTTGGCGCCCTCGATTGGTGAGAGCGTGGTGAGGTTGATGTGGTCGCTAATCAGAATCGGGGTGCCCGGCGCGAGGTCGGTGTTTAGCCCGCCGCAGCCATTTGTTAGCACCATGATTTTCGCGCCGGCTGCGGCAGCCGTGCGCGCCGCATGGGCTACCGCGCGAACGCCCTTGCCCTCATAAAGATGGGTGCGCGAACCGAGCACCAGTGCATGCTTCCCGCTCGGCAATCGAATCGAACGGATGGTCGGGGAGTGCCCCTCGACGTGCGGCTTAGAGAAACCGGGCACATCTGCCGCGTTTAAGGTCGCAACTGTCTCGCCCATCAGGTCTGCGGCCTTCGCCCATCCTGAGCCCAGCACGAGTGCTATGTCGTGGCTGGCGATTGAGGTGAGTTCGGCAATTTTGGCTGCCGCATCCTTGGCGAAATCGAAGGGGTTGAGGGTTTCATCGTTGAAAGGGTTGCTGCTCATGCGTTTAGCCTAAACCTCTGCTGGCAGAATGGGTTGGTGAGCGAAACCACCCCAACCCAGCACCACATTGTCATTATCGGCGGCGGCCCTGGCGGCTATGAGGCGGCCCTCGCCGGCACCCAACTTGGCGCTAAGGTCACGCTCATCGAGCGTTCCGGCATCGGTGGCAACGCAGTGCTCACCGATGTGGTTCCATCCAAGACTCTGATCGCCACCGCCGACGCGGCCCAGGCAATCAAGCAGGCAAGCGACCTCGGCATCTGGTTCTCGAGCGAGGGCAAGGATGTTCAGCCGAAGATCGAGATCGATTTGGCTGCAGTGAACAAGCGACTTCGCGACATCGCCGAGGCTCAGTCGGGCGACATGCTGCAAAACCTCAAGGACGCGGGTGTGCGGGTAATTCACGGAATTGGCCGCCTCGACACCAACCACTTCGTTATCGCCACTCACCACGACCGAAAAGAAGAGCGACTCGACGCGAAGACCATCATCGTTGCAACCGGTGCGACGCCGCGCGAGTTAGAAACAGCAAAGCCGGATGGCGACCGTATTCTCACCTGGAAGCAGCTTTACAACCTAACCGAATTGCCAGAGCACATGATTGTGGTTGGCTCCGGTGTTACCGGTGCCGAGTTTGCCTCGGCGTTCAACGGTCTAGGTTGCGAGGTCTCGCTGATTTCTTCGCGCGACATGGTGCTGCCAGGCGAAGATCAAGATGCAGCACGCCTCATCGAAGATGTGTTCAAGCGACGCGGCATGAACCTCTATGAAAAGTCTCGAGCGGTTTCTGCTTCGAACCTCGGCGATCACGTCGAAGTCACGCTGGCCGATGGTCGAGTCATCAAGGGCTCGCACGTTCTGATGGCAGTCGGTGGAATTCCAAACACCGCTGGTCTCGGTCTTGAAGAGGCAAACATTGAGCTGACCGAAACCGGTCACATCGTCACCAACAAGGTCGCGCGCACCACTCGCGCGAACGTCTATGCGGTGGGCGACTGCTCGACCGCGCTGCCGCTGGCTTCGGTCTCGGCCATGCAGGGTCGCACTGCGGTGTTCCATAGCCTCGGCGACATCGCGGCCCCGACGCACCCGCGAAACGTGGCATCGAACGTCTTTACCTCGCCAGAAATCGCCTCGGTTGGCTGGTCTGAGCAGGCCATCAAAGACGGCAAGACAGGCGGCTTCGTGCACCGCATCGACCTGTCTGAGAACCCTCGCGCCAAGATGCAGGGCATCGAGGATGGCTTTATCAAGCTGATCTGCTCAACCGGCGGAACCGTGGTAGGTGGAGTGGTTGTTGGGCCGAAGGCATCTGAGTTGATTTACCCGATTGCCATCGCAATTGAGAATCGCCTGACGGTGGATGAGGTTGCAAAGACCTACACGGTGTATCCGTCGCTCACCGGTTCGATCACCGATGCGGCGCGTGCGCTGCACTTGCCGCAAAACTAGCGCCGCAAAACTTGAAAGTTCTAGCTACTCGATTTCGATGAGCATGGTGCCGGCCGGAACGGTCGCGCCGACCTCTGCACCGATGGCCTTGACGGTTCCGCTCTTGTGAGCGTTCATCGGCTGTTCCATCTTCATAGCTTCGAGAACCACAACCAGGTCGCCGGCTGCGACAGTGTCGCCAACTGAAACGGCAATCTTCACAACTGTCGACTGCATCGGTGCCTTCACTGCGTTGCCGCTTGCGCCACCACCGGATGCACCACCCGATGACTTGCGCTTAGGTGCGTGACCCGCGGTAGGGACCGCGCCGCCTGCCGAGAGCAAACGCTTCGGCAGCGAAACTTCGATGCGCTTTCCGTCGACTTCCACGACAACTGAGTTGCGCTCATCCGAGCCTGCGGTTGAGCCGTCGTGCACACCGGCCCAAGGTTCGATGTCGTTGTTCCACTCCGTTTCGATCCAGCGGGTGTAGATGCCGAAGCGACCGACGGGGCCACCCTCGTAGCCGCCAGGCTCGACACCGATGAAGGCGGGGTCGTTGACAATCTTGCGGTGGAAAGGAAGAACGGTTGGTAGGCCTTCGACCTGCATCTCGTCGAGTGCGCGTCGGGCGCGGGCTAGCGCCTCGCCGCGAGTTGCGCCTGTCACGATCAGCTTGGCGACCATCGAGTCGAACGAACCCGAGATCTCGTCGCCTGATTCGACGCCGGTGTCGACGCGAACGCCAGGGCCGCTAGGGGCCTTGAAGAGCTTGACCGGGCCGGGAGCCGGCATGAAGTTGCGGCCTGCATCCTCGCCATTGATGCGGAATTCGAAGCTGTGGCCGGTGACCTTCGGGTCGTCGTATTCGAGGCGGCCGCCTTCGGCCAGGCGGAACTGTTCGCGAACTAGGTCGAGGCCGGTGACCTCTTCTGAGACCGGGTGCTCCACCTGAAGGCGAGTGTTGACCTCGAGGAACGAGATGGTGCCATCCTGGGCAACCAAGAATTCGCAGGTGCCAGCACCCTGGTAGCCGACCTCTTTCAAGATCGCCTTGGATGCCTCATACAGGCGCGCGTTTTGCTCTGGGGTTAGGAACGGTGCTGGCGCTTCTTCGACAAGCTTCTGGTGGCGACGCTGCAGCGAGCAGTCGCGGGTCGAAACGACAACCACGTTTCCGTATGCGTCTGCGAGACACTGGGTTTCGACGTGGCGTGGCTTTTCTAGATATTTCTCGACGAAGCACTCGCCGCGACCGAATGCAGCAATGGCCTCGCGGGTTGCCGACTCGAAAAGTTCTGCGACCTCGTGCTCGTGGTAGGCCACCTTGATGCCGCGACCGCCACCGCCGTATGCCGCCTTGATTGCAACCGGGACACCGTGCTGAGCAACGAATTCGAGAACTTCTTCGGCTCCCGAAACTGGGTTCAGGGTTCCGGGGGCGAGCGGTGCGCCAACCTTTTCGGCAACGTGACGAGCAGAAACCTTGTCGCCGAGTTGCTCGATTGCCTCTGGCGATGGGCCAATCCAGATGAGTCCGGCGAGAATTACCGCGCGGGCGAACTCCGCGTTTTCTGCCAAGAATCCGTAGCCGGGGTGAACCGCGTTTGAGCCAGAACGCTTTGCGATGTCGATGATTTTGTCGATGACCAGGTAGGTCTCTGGGCCGGTGGTGCCGTGCAGCGCGTAAGCCTCATCGGCGAGCTTCACGTGCATTGCGTCGCGGTCTTGGTCGGCATAGACGGCAACCGATGCGATGCCTGCATCCTTGGCGGCGCGGGCGATGCGCACTGCGATTTCGCCACGGTTGGCGATCAGGACCTTGGTGATTTTCAACGGGTTCGACGTCATAACAAACAACTTTATTGCTAGGCCCAGAGGCTGGTGTATTCGACGCCTAGTTGCTGGCAGGCCAGCCGAAGCGCGGCAAGGCTGAGGCCCACGACGCTGTGGGGGTCGCCTTCAATTGCACGGATGAACGCTCCGCCGCGCGCGTCAATGGTGAACGCGCCGGCTACCTGCAGGGGCTCGCCGGTGGCGACATACCTGTCGATTTCTGCGTCACTTAGGTCGGCGAAGTGCACCACGGTTGAGGTGACTAGGCCGGTGGCCGGCGGAAGTTGCCCGGCCACGGGGTTGCGGTTGTCGATCAGCCAGTGGCCGGTGTGCAGGGTGCCGCTGCGGCCGCGCATAGCGCGCCAGCGCTCTTTGGCAACCTCGGGCAGGTGCGGCTTGCCAAGGCTGATGCCGTCGAGTTCGAGCGACGAATCGCAGGCGATAATCATGTGGCCGGCCGCATCCGGGTTGTTGGCGACGGCCTCACCCTTTGCCTTGGCAAGCAGTTGCACGAGGTCTGGCACCGAGCCGATGAGCCCCGCTGCCTGGGCCCTTGAGGCCACCGCGGGTTCGTCGACACCGGGGGCGATAACAATCGGCTCGATGCCGGCATTGCGCAGCAGAGTCAGTCGGGCGGGCGAGGTCGAGGCTAGAACCAGTGAGGTCATGCACATACTCTGGCACACTTGACCAATGAGCAATTCAACCCAGCAAAGCACCCCGAAGACCAACTGGCTGGGGCGTGTGATCGATGTCGACATCGAAAAGGTTGCTCACGGTGGCATTTTTGTTGCACGCCACGAGGGTCGAGTGGTTTTTGTTTCTCACGTGCTGCCGGGCGAAAAGGCCCGTGTTCTGATTTACGAGGATAAGGGCGGTTCGTTCTGCCGCGCCGAGCCCCAGGCAATTCTCGACGCCTCGCCCGACCGCGTGGAACACATCTGGGATCAAGCCGGAGTCGGTGGCGCAGGCGGCGCAGAGTTCGGACACATCAAACTTTCGCGACAGCGCGAACTCAAGGCAGACGTAATCGAAGAGGCACTGCAGCGCATGGCTGGCATCGAAATGCGTGTGCCGGTTGAGGCGGCCCCTGGCGACGACGAGGCGAATGGCCTCGGCTATCGCACCCGTGTGCAGTTGCACGTCAACGAACTTGGCGATGCCGGCCCATACATGGAGCGCTCGCACGATGTCGTGCTGGTTCGCGATCTGCCACTCGCCGTCGAAGACATTCGCGAGCTCGGCATTCACAAGAAAAACTGGTCGACCGTAAAGAAAATCGAGATTGCGGCATCGTCAACCGGGCAGACTCAGTGGCGAGTTGATGACAAGCTCAAGGGCGACGAACGCCTGATCGAACGAGCAGCCGGCCGCACCTTCCGTATCAGCGGTGGCGGGTTCTGGCAGGTGCACAAAAAGGCAGCCGAGGTTTTGACTGGGGCGGTCATCCAGGCGGCAGAGGCTGTTGGCTTCGACGAGACCGCTAACAACCAAGACCTGTTCGGCGGGGTGGGTCTGTTCGCAGGCGCGCTCGCGGCAAAATTCGGCACGGATGCGCGCATCACAACCGTTGAGCTTTCAAAGCGCGCCACCGAGGATGCGCTGACCAACCTCGCAGACCTTCCCAACGTTGGGGCGGTTTCGGCCGGGGTCGATCGCTACCTCTATGACCTGGTAAAGAAGAAGCAGAACCTTTCAGGCGCAACCGTAGTGCTCGACCCACCCCGCGCCGGAGCCGGTGCCAAGGTGGTTGAGTCGCTGACCAATTTGAAGCCAGCCCACATCATTTATGTTGCTTGCGATCCAGTGTCGTTTGCCCGTGACCTCAAAGACCTAATTGTCGGTGGCTACCGCTTGAATTCTTTGCGTGCCTTTGACCTCTTCCCACACACCCACCACGTCGAAACCGTGGCGAGTTTGGTCTATGTCGGCTAAGGCAACACCATACGCGCTCGACCGCATCGACGGTCTGCTTGCGCGCATGTTTGCCGCGGCCGCGTTGCTGCTCTCAGTCGACCTGGTCACCAATGCGCTTGCTCAACGCAGTTATCTGCACGCGCTCTGGTTTTGGGGTTCATTCGGTTTAGTCGCGGCCTCTCAGCTGGGCAGTGCAATCGCCGCATTCTTCTCGGGCTCTATGAAGCTCTGGTATCGCGCTCTAACAATCTCCACCTTCATCGCTCTTGCTTCTTGGCCCCTTGAGGTTCGCAACCTCGGAGACCTGCCGGCTGGTTTCACACCATGGGTTTGGTGGGCGATTGGCTTCTCTGCTCTGGCCGCTGTCGGAGGTTTTCGCGAGATCACCGCGCTGATCATTCTGGTGGTCATGCCGGTGATGTGGCTCACAATCCGAACCAGCCCCATTGGTGGCGGCAAGCCACTCGGCGAGGCCATCCAAGATTCGCTCTATTCGTTTTTCTTCAGCACGGCCATGGCACTGCTGGTCATGGCACTTCGCCAACGCAGCATGCGCGTCGACGACGCCTATCGCCTGCAGCTGACTACCGCGGCCCGCTCGGCAACCCTTGAGGCAATCGAGCGCGAGCGCGTGCGCATCGACTCGATTGCGCACGGCAAAGTGCTCTCCACCCTCGCTCTGGCAACCGCCGCAATCAATGATGAGCAAAGGGCAACGGCTGCCATGGCCGCCATCGAGGCAATAGGCAGAATCGAGCGCGAGGCCAAGCGGGTTCCGAACGGCGAGGCTCCGGTCAGCACCGAGACCTTCTTTGAGGCACTCGGCACCATGGTTTCATCGCAGACCCCAGGGGTTGAATATCACTCCAAATCTCAGCAGGTCAGCGAACTGCCTTTCGATCAGGCGGTCACGCTCGCCGAAGTAACCATTGAGGTGGCGCTGAATTCACTCAAGCACGCCGCGGCTTCCAGGCACTCGGTGAGCATCGAAAACACTGCTTCCTCACTAAAGATCACCGTCTCGGATGACGGAACAGGCTTCAGAGTCGGCAACCTCGGTCGCGCCAACATTGGCGTTCGAAGAGTGGTTTTCGACCGCTGTAAAGCCTTTGGCATCAAGGTGAACTACTCGAAGACCGAAGGGTCACGCTGGATCTTCGAGGTGAAGCACGATGCTTAGACTCTCGCGCTACCTGCTTGCCGGCCTCACCGCTGGTTTCGCAATCTTGCTAAGTACTTTTGCCCTGCTCCACCTCAACCACTACAACCGACCGGGTCTGGTAGTTGCCGCTGTGGCAACCTACCTGGTTGTGCTACTTGTTTCTGTAAGTGCAGTTAGCTCGATTCAGATTCCCCTTTGGCTGGCACTGCTGGCTTTCGGTGTCACCCTTGTCGAGCCATTCGTAATGACTGGTGAGCACAATGGTCCGCTCAGCGGCGACTACGACACCTGGTATGTCACCGGCAACGCACTGCTTCTCGGAGTGATCGCAGTGCGAGGTTTCACCCTTTTGGCGACTCTCGGCGGAGTGATTGAACTCGCCCTCGTGATTTACATCGGCGGCGTTAGTCATTTTTCGCAAAGCGGCATCATCGGAGCCGAACTCTTGATTGGCAGCTGTATTGCAATCGCAATCGGGTTGAGGCGAGCCGAAGCCCAAATCAAACAGATTCAAGATTTGACCTTGGCTCTTGAAACCCAGCGCCTCGAGGCCGAGGTTGCGCACGATGAACACGAGCTCCAGGTAACCAGGCTTGCCGCCGAAGTTATGCCAACTCTCGAACTGATTGCTGCGGGCGCGAAGTTGACCGAGCCTCAGCGTATCCAGATTTTAGAGCTCGAAATTCAATTGCGCGATGAGGTTGCCGGCGGGCGTCTAATCACAGCGGAGTTGAGTCAAGCCATCGCCAAGGCTCGAGCCGCAGGTGCCGAAGTTGAGGTGGTCGACCAGGGCGGTTCACACAGCGTCACCGACGAAGAACTCTCCGAATTGCTGTCGGTTGCAATTCTCACCATTTCGAGCGCAGTTGCAGGTGATCGAGTACGTCTCACAGCCCCCGCTGAAGCCGACCATGTGCTGCGCTTAACGAAAACGAGGCCGGGAGTTGTCACTCCCGACCTCGATCTCAAGCTAGGCGATCGCTAGATCGCAGCCTCTTGCTTAGCCAAGCAGGGCCTTGCGCAGGTTGTCCAAGCCAAGCGCGCCAAGGTTCAGCGCAGTCTTGTGGAACTCCTTGATGTCCCAGTCAGCACCCTTCTTCGCCTTGTACTCGTCGCGAATCTGCTCCCAGATGCGCTGACCAATCTTGTAAGAAGGTGCCTGACCAGGCCAGCCGAAGTAACGGTGAACTTCAAAGTTCACGAACTCTTTGCTCATGTTCACGTTCTTACCCAAGAATTCGAGTGCGTACTCGAAGTCCCAAACTCCAGAACCCTCGAGCTTTGGCTTTCCAAGGTGAACGCCGAGGTCAAGAACCACACGAGCGGCACGCATGCGCTGACCATCAAGCATTCCGAGGCGGTCGCCCGGGTCATCCAAGAAGCCAAGGTCTGCCATCAGGCGCTCTGCGTAGAGCGCCCAACCTTCACCGTGACCTGAAGACCAGGATGCGAGACGACGCCATGAGTTCAGTTCGGCGCGGTTGTAGACCTGCTGCGCGATCTGCAGGTGGTGACCAGGAACACCCTCGTGGTAGACGGTGGTGGTTTCGCGCCAGGTGTCGAACTCGTTGACGCCATCTGGAACCGACCACCACATGCGACCCGGACGCGAGAAGTCGTCGGTTGGGCCGGTGTAGTAGATCACGCCAGAGTTGGTTGGTGCAATCATGCACTCGAGTTTCTGCAGGGGCTCTGCGATGTCGAAGTGAACACCGTGGAGCTTGCGGATTGCCTCGTCACTGAGCTTCTGCATCCACTTCTGCAACTCATCCTTGCTGTGGAGTTTGCGAGATGCGTCGTTGTTCAGAATCTCGATTGCCTCGTGCACGGTCGCGCCCGGCTTGATCTGGTTGGCAACGGCCTTCTGCTCTGCGGTTACGCGGGCGAGCTCTTCGATGCCCCACTCGTAGGTCTCGTCGAGGTCGACCTTTGCACCGAGGAACTTGCGACTGTTGAGCGCGTAACGCTCGCGGCCGATGGCGTCAACTTCGTTGGCGTTTGGCAGCAACTCGTGCTTGAAGAAGTCATTGAGCTTGCCGTAGGCGGCGGTTGCCTCGTGACCGGCCTTGACCAGGTCTGCCTTGAGGCTCGCTGGCAACTCCTGGTCGCCGGCCTTTGCTCCCGCGGCGAAACGGTTGAAGAAGCCCTCGGCCGAAGAAATTCCATCAGCCAGCTTGATGTTGAACTCGACCTGGCGGCGGGCCGGGGTGTCGCCAGCCTGGATGCCGAGCTTCAGAGTGCGAATGTAGCCGTCGACAGCGCCCTCGACCGCGCGCATGCGCTTGGCCAGGTTTTCCCAGGCCTCAACCGAGTTGGTAGGTGAGAGGTCGAAGATGTCACGGATGCCCTGAGCAGGCGACGCCAAAACGTCGAGGTCGCGCTTCCAAAGGCCTGAGTCGTGCAGCTCGAAGCCGAGTTCAAAGTTGCTGAGCATCGCATCCTTGGTGACTTCGTCAACCTTGTCGGCAACTGCAGCGGCCTTGACCTGCTCGTATGCCTTCTTGCTCTCGGCTAGGTGGTGCTCGATCGCCTCTGGTGACGGGTCATCGATCTTGTCGTCTGATCCCTTGCGGCCGATGTAGGTTGCGTAGCTCGGTGAGAGTTCGGCCATTTTGTCGACCCATGAGTCGGCAATTTTGTCGAGCTGTGAAGGTTCACGCGTCATTGCTATTCCTTTTCTAGTTTCGCTCGAGCCGATTTTCTCGATGCGTTTGTTGCTAAATCAATCCGTCGCGATATGCGGCGCGCCACTGTCCTTGACCGGGGGCGATGTTGCCGCGCAGCTGTGCGGCTGAGCGACTCCAGGTCGAGTGCGGCTTGGTAATCGACTTGCTGCTGAGCTCGCGCTCTTCGGCTACCGCGGACTGAACAATTGCGATGAGCGCGGCTAACTCTTCTGCGGTTGGGTTACCGCGCACAACCTTTAGTTGGTTCTGCAGTTCGTCGCTCATCGGTTTCGTTTCGTTCGCAATCAGTTCGCAAGTTTTACAGCGGGATGTTGCCGTGCTTCTTTGGTGGAACATTTGCGCGCTTGGTGCGAAGTGCGCGCAAGGCCTTGATTACCTCGACGCGAGTGTGGCTCGGCTCGATGATTCCATCGAGCTCGCCTCGCTCTGCAGCCAAGAACGGAGATGCAACGTTGTAGGTGTACTCGGCTGCAAGTTTTGCTCGTACAGCGGCGATGTCTTCGCCCGCCTCTTCGGCCTTCTTGATTTCGTTGCGATACAGGATGTTGATCGCGCCCTGGCCGCCCATCACCGCGATCTCGGCAGTTGGCCAAGCGAGGTTGATGTCGGCGCCGAGCTGCTTCGAGCCCATCACGATGTATGCGCCTCCGTAAGCCTTGCGGGTAATCACCGTGACCAGCGGAACTGTCGCCTCGGCATAGGCGTAGAGCAGCTTCGCGCCGCGCCGAATCACGCCAGCCCACTCCTGATCTGTGCCTGGCAGGTAGCCCGGAACGTCAACCAAGGTCAGAATCGGAATCGAGAAGGCATCGCAGAAACGTACGAAACGAGCGGCCTTTTCGCCAGCCTCGATGTTCAGGGTGCCAGCCATCTGCTGTGGCTGGTTGGCGATGACGCCGACACTTCTGCCGTCGACTCGAGCAAAACCAATCAGGATGTTCGGGGCGAATAGCGGCTGAACTTCAAGGAACTCGCCGCCGTCAACTATCGACTCGATGATGGTGTGCATGTCGTACGGCTGGTTCGGCGAGTCGGGGATGATCGCGTTCAGAGCCTCGTCATCCATGGTGACTTCGAGGGCGCCAACCGGCTCGTAAATCTCAGATTCGCTGAGGTTGTTTGCCGGCAGGTAGGAAAGCAGAGTGCGCGCGTAGTCAAGTGCGTCGTCCTCATCTGAGGCGAGGTAGTGGGCGACACCCGATGTGGTGTTGTGCGTGCGTGCACCGCCGAGCTCTTCCATGCCGACATCCTCGCCGGTGACAGCCTTGATCACATCTGGGCCGGTCACGAACATGTTTGACGTCTTGTCGACCATGATGACGAAGTCGGTGAGTGCAGGTGAGTAAACCGCGCCACCGGCAGCCGGGCCCATGATGATCGAAATCTGCGGGATCACACCCGATGCCATTGTGTTGCGCTTGAAGATTTCGCCGTACTTACCAAGGGCAATTACGCCCTCTTGGATGCGCGCGCCACCGGAGTCGAGCATTCCGATGAGCGGCACGCCGGTCGAGATTGCGAGGTCCATGACCTTGATGATTTTGTTTCCGGCTGCTTCACCGAGTGAGCCACCGAAGATGGTGAAGTCTTGCGAGAAGATTGCGACCTGGCGGCCGTTGATGGTGCCAACTCCTGTGACCACTGCGTCACCGTATGGGCGGTTCTTGTCCATGCCGAACGCGGTTGAGCGGTGACGCACGAATTCATCCAGCTCAACGAAAGAGTCTGGGTCAAGCAGCAACTCGATGCGCTCGCGTGCGGTTTTCTTGCCCTTGGCGTGCTGCTTCTCAACGGCTGCTTCGCCGCTGGCGTGCACCGCCTCGTGATAGCGGTTCTTGAAGTCCTGCAGTTTGCCGGCGGTGGTCAAAATGTCGTCGACCGGCTTCGGGGCGTCTTGCGTCATAAAGGCAACTCTAAACCTTGATTTGGCTAGCCTTAGGGCATGTCTCAAAGCCCCGAATTTGCTAGGTCCCAGGCGCTGACCCCTTGGTTCAGGCACGTCGAATCGACTGCCTCGACCAATCGCGACTTGCTCGAGGCGGCTAGCGACCTGTCGAACTGGGCGGTCATGGTCGCCGACCTGCAGACCGGCGGGCGAGGCCGTTCGGGGCGCACCTGGGATGCCCCTGCCGCCAGTTCCCTGTTGGCCTCGGTGCTTATTCGCCCGGTCGGCGTGGCAGTGACTCAGTTCGGCTGGCTGCCGCTGATTGCTGGGCTTTCGATGGTCGAGGCAATTTCAGGCGTAACCGGTTCGGTGCGAGCCGGAGTGAAATGGCCAAACGACGTGTTGATTCGCGATCACAAGGTCTGCGGAATCCTGAGCGAACTGCTGTCAGATGCATCCGGAGTTGTGGTCGGCAGCGGAGTCAACCTGTTTCAAACCCGAGAGCAGCTGCCTATCGAAACTGCAACCTCGCTCGCGCTCGAGGGGGTTGAGCTCGCCAGCGCCGACGCACTCCTGCACCTTTATCTCGCAGCTTTGCAAAACAATGTGGCAGAGTTCGAGGCGCTTGGCGGCGAGCTCGACGGCAGCGATCTCTTAGCGCGCATCCGGGCCAATTGCGCGACCATTGGTCGCGACGTGCGCGTGGTTTTGCCAAACGCCCCCGACTTTCACGGAGTCGCCGATGACATCGACGCACTCGGCCGTCTCGTGGTGCGCGGGTCTAGCGAAAGGCTTGCCGTGTCAGCCGGCGACGTGGTTCACTTGCGACACAATTAGACGATGAGTTTTTCAAACGTGAATCAGCCCACCGAGATTTACCTCGGCCGGGTTCGCCATCGCGTGAGCACGCTCGCACTTCCGTTCGCGCTGCTCTTTTTTGCCGCCGGCATCGTCAGCTACTTCTCAAATAAACGCTTCGAGGTTTGGCAGCTCAACATCGCCTACTCGGTGGCCCTGGCCATCGCTGTTCTCGGATGGCTCATCCCGGTGCTTCGTCACCTTGCCTTCTACATGGACCTCACCACAACTCGCTTGGTAATTCGTCGCGGGCTCTTCGGAGGTCAAACCGTGGAGCTTGCCTGGAGTCAGATCAGTGGAGTCGAGCAACGTCGGGCAACCATCGTGCTGACCTCGCTGAAACTCAACGGACCACTTGAGCTGACCAAGGTCGCAGGCGCCAAGGCTCTTGCCACGCAGTTGCGCACAGCCGCTGCAGCTGGTCGGGCCTAGTCAACAGGCGCGGCGCCCAGCAGCGCTTCGTGCTTCGTCAGCCGCCACCTGCGACAATAAAGAGATGCAAATCCCAAGAATCGGCGTAATCGGCGGCGGCCAGCTCGCTCGCATGATGGTTCCGCCGGCTGTGGCCCTTGGCCTCGAGTTGCACGTTCTGGCCGAGACCGATGGCTCGTCTGCAGCCATCGCCGCAACTGCTGTGGGCGATTACAACCAATTCGAAGTGGTTCGAGACTTTGCCAAGACGGTCGACGTGATTACCTTCGACCACGAGCACGTTCCATTGACCATCCTCGAGCGCCTCGAAGCCGAGGGCTTCAGCGTGCAGCCACCGGCCAAGGCTCTTGCCTTTGCGCAGAACAAGCTGCACATGCGCGCCCGTCTGGCCCAACTCAACTTGCCAATGCCGGCTTGGCGCGAAATTCACACCGCTGCCCAACTCGATGAGTTCATCGCGCAGCACGGTGGCGTTGCGATTTTGAAAACTCCAATCGGCGGTTACGACGGCAAAGGTGTTCGCGTTATTCGTTCATCCGGCGACGCGGCTGATTGGTTTGAAAACATCGAGCGCCTTGGCGGGGCCCTGCTTGCCGAAGAGAAGGTCGCGTTCACCAGGGAGCTTGCTCAACTTTCAGCTCGCAATTCGAGCGGGGATTTCGCCACCTGGTCTCTCGTCGAGACTCGCCAAGAAAACGGAGTCTGCTCCGTTGTGATTTCGCCGGCACCAAACGCAAACCAGACAACTCTCGATCACGCCGCGCAGATTGCTCGAACGATTAGCGAAGGCCTCGGTGTCACCGGCGTGCTGGCTGTCGAAATGTTTGAAACCTCGGATGGGCGACTGCTGATCAACGAGCTGGCAATGCGCCCGCACAACTCTGGCCACTTCTCGATTGATGGTTCGGTCACCTCGCAGTTTGAACAGCACCTGCGGGCGGTTGCCAATCTGCCGCTCGGCGACACCTCCTCAACAGCTGCGGCTGCCGTCATGGTGAATCTGCTCGGGGTAGACGACAGCAACGATTTCGTCAGGCACTTCGATAAGGCGATGCGCGAGCATCCGAGTGCCAAGTTGCACACCTACGGCAAGACCGCCAGGAGCGGACGAAAGATGGGCCACGTCACCGTGCTTGATCAAACCTCAGCAGCTGCGCTCGATGTCGCGCAAGCCGCTGCCGAGGTTTTGCGACGCGGCTAGTTAAAATTAGGGGTCAGCGTTAGGAGCCCAAAATGAATCAGCCACTGGTCGGCGTTGTCATGGGCTCAGATTCCGATTGGTCGGTAATGGCCGATGCGGTTCAGGCGCTCAAAGATTTCGGCATCGAAGCAGAGGTAGAAGTGCTCTCGGCGCACCGCACCCCAGAGCGCATGATCGAGTGGGGCAAGGCTGCAGCCAGCCGGGGCCTGAAGATCATCATCGCCGGGGCCGGCGGGGCAGCGCACTTGCCTGGCATGCTTGCCTCAGTCACGACTCTTCCCGTCATCGGCGTTCCGGTTGCCCTCGCCAAGCTCGACGGCATGGATTCACTACTTTCAATCGTGCAGATGCCAGCGGGCATTCCGGTTGCGACGGTTTCCATCAACGGGGCGAAGAATGCCGGAATTCTTGCAGCTCGCATCCTTGGTGCATTCGATCACAAACTCTCGTCAATGCTCGACGCTTTCGGTGAATCGCTCAAGCAGCAGGTTGCCGAAAAGAATGCGAAGTTGAAATCGCAGCTGTAAATCGCAAGGTTCCGCGCAAGTTGCGAAACCAAACATCGGTCACACGCTCACCTTTTAGAAACTTCGAGCGGGCCTCTGAACAAGACATGCGCAAGCGTGCTTGGTGGCTGGTGCTGCTCACCCTGCTCATCCCGGGCAGTGCGCAGTTGCTTGCGGGCAACCGAAAAGTTGCTCGAGTCGGCATCGTGGCGAGCCTCGGTTTTTATGCGCTGCTGCTGATTGGCGCAGCACTGGCTCTGCTCAACCGCGGTTGGCTGATCACCCTCGTGACCATTCCCGCAATCACCTATGCGCTAGCGGGGTTCCTGATTTCCTTTGCGATTTTGTTCGCACTGCTCGCACTTGACACCTTGCGTTTGATGCGCCTGAATCACCTGATTCCGCGCGATCGCCTGATTGCCTTTATCGGCCTGGTGCTGGCAGGGGTGCTTGGCACCAGTGCCATCTCCTGGGCGGGCAACACCGCGGGAGTTTCTGCCGGGTTCATCGGCACGATTTTCAACCAGAGTGGCTTTACCGCTGCGGCCGATGGTCGCTACAACATCCTGCTTCTGGGTGGCGATTCGGGTAAGGACCGCTTCGGTCTTCGCCCCGACAGCATTGGTGTGCTGAGCATCGATGCCGCCACCGGCAAATCGGTGCTCGTCAGTGTTCCGCGAAACATGCAGCACGTTTCATTCGTCGCCGGATCGCCAATGCTTAAGGTTTACCCGAACGGCTGGAACTGCGGCGAAGTTTGTCTGGTCAATGCAATCTATAAAGATGTAACCGACAACCACTCCGACCTTTACCCGGATGCCGTGAAGCACGGATCCACCCCGGGGGTCGAAGCCACCCGCGACGCGGTCGAGTGGGTGACCGGCCTGAAGATTCAGTCATACGTGTTGATCGACATGGCGGCCTTCTCATCGCTGATCAACTCGCTCGGCGGCATCAACATCGACGTGAAAGAGCGCCTGCCGATTGGTGGTCAGCTCGACGATGGCTCGGATGCCTATGGCTGGATTGAAATCGGTCAGCAAAAACTCGATGGCTTCCACGCCCTCTGGTATGCCCGTTCACGCCACACCCACACCGACTACGACCGCATGGCCCGCCAGCGTGAGGTTGAAAACGCCATCCTCGCTCAGATGGATCCGGTAACGGTGCTGACTCACTTCCAGTCAATCGCCAAGGCTGGTCAGCAGTTGGTCAAGACCGACATCCCGAGTGGAATGCTCGGCACCTATGTTGACCTGGCCATGAAGGCTAAGAAATTCGGCATCGCGGCCCTACCGCTGACCCCGCCAATGGTTAACGAGATTCATCCCGACTTCCCGATGATTCGCCAGCAGGTCAAGCAGGCGCTGATCAAGGCCTCGGGCAACTAGCCCTCGATAAACTTTGTTTCAGCCGAACTAAGGAGGCCTAATGTCCGTTGCCGAGTACGCGGCAAAGCACGGCCTCAAACGCGTCGGTGCTCGCGAGCCATTCTTTAGCTACCTCAAGCACGCTTGGCTGCGCCGCGACTTTGCCTACACAATGGCTCAATTCACCAACCAGGCAAGCATGGCTGGCAATCGCCTCGGTCGCTGGTGGCTCATCCTGCAGCCGGCCATCCAGGCTGGCGTTTACGGCCTGATTTTTGGAGTGCTGCTTGGCAGCTCTCGCCCGCACAACTTCGTACCATTTCTCTTCACCGGAGTCTTCCTGTTTGCGTTTATGCAGAGCGCCTTCCAGCAGGGAGCATCTTCGATCACCGGCAACTTTGGTTTGGTTCGCTCGCTTAGTTTCCCGCGCATCCTGTTGCCGGCAAACTCGACCATTCAACAAATCTTCGCCCTGATGCCGCAGCTTGGCCTATTGGTTGTCACGCTCTTGCTCACCGGTCAGCAGATCTCCTGGAGCTGGTTGCTGCTGGTTCCAATCGTTGCGTTGATGATCATTTTCGGTTTCGGTGTAGCCGCTCTCTCGGCCAGACTCACGGTTCAGATCCAAGACTTGAGCAAGCTCATCCCGTTTATCACTCGAATCATGTTTTACGTGAGTGGCATTTTCTTCAGCCCAGCCCGAGTGCTTGGTCACTACCCGGTTGCCCTGAAGATTGCAGAGCTCAACCCGGTTTACGTTTACATCTCGTTGGCGCGCGGAGTGACAATCTCGGGTTACAGCGCATCGCTGCAGGATTGGGTTGCCGGCATCGTCTGGGCTCTCGTGGCACTGATTTCTGGCACCTGGTTCTTCTGGAGAGCGGAGGAGCGCTATGGCCGCGAAATCTAAGCCAAAGCTCGAAGATCGCAAACCGGTTGTCATCGTCGACGACGTGCACGTGGTCTATAAGGTTCTTGCAAGCGGAAAGCGAGCCAGTCGCGCAAATGCTGGCGGCGGCATGTTTTCGCGCGGCCTGAAGCTGCGTGAGGTTCACGCCGTAAAGGGTGTCTCGTTCACCATCTACGAAGGCGACTCGGTCGGCATCATCGGCACAAACGGTTCGGGCAAGTCCTCGCTGATGACCGCAATTGCCGGGGTCAACCCAATCGAAAAGGGCGCAATCTACGCCTCGGCGCGACCGATGCTGCTGGGCGTTGGGGCTGTGCTCATCCCTGCTATTTCGGGCCTGAAAAACATTTTGCTCGGCGGTTTGGCGATGGGCTACAGCCGCAAGGAGATCAACGCTTCGGCCAAGGCCATCACCGATTTCGCCGGCCTGGAGGAGTTCATCGACCTACCGATGAAGGCCTACTCGAGCGGAATGTCGGCCCGGTTGCGCTTTGCTATTGCTGCCTCGCGCGATCACGACATCCTGATCATCGATGAAGCGCTATCTGTGGGCGACCAGCAGTTCCGCAATCGCAGCGAGGCCCGAATGCGCGAGATGCGCGACAACGCCGGAACCGTGTTCCTGGTTTCGCACTCGATGAAGTCGATCATCGACACCTGCACTCGCTGCATCTGGATCGAGAAGGGCGAATTAATCATGGATGGCACGCCCAAGGAAGTCGTCAAGGCGTACAACAAGTTCGTTGGTTCAACCACCGTCGACTAAAGACGGCCAAACTCATGGCAGTAAAAGCAACCGGCATCAAGGCCAAGAAGTTCACACCAGCGGTGAGCGTGGTGATGCCCGTGCTCAACGAAGCGAACCATCTAGCCGCTGCGGTCGATGCGATTTTGGCGCAGGAATATTCCGGCGGACTCGAGCTTCTGCTGGTGCTCGGTCCGTCTACCGACTCGACATCAGCGGTCGCCGCGAAGATTGCGAAGTCAGACAAGCGAGTTCGGTTAATCGATAACCCGCGCGGGCTCACTACCGTTGGCATGAACCTTGGCGTCAAGACGGCAAAGCACACGGTGATTGTGCGCATCGATGCCCACAGTGAGCCAACCCCCGGCTACCTTCAGCGCGGGGTCGAGATACTTTTCGAGCAGGGCGCGGCTCTCGTCGGCGGCATCATGGATGCGCGGGGCAAGAGTGCATTCCAGAGCGCCGTGGCTTTCGCATATAAGTCGCGTTTCGGCATCGGTGGTGGTGCCTATCACCTAGGTGGCGATGCCGGCGAGGCCGAAAGCGCATACCTCGGCATCTTTCAGCGCAAGTTTTTCGAAGCTGTTGGTGGCTATGACGAGTCAATCGTTCGCGGCGAGGATTGGGATCTCGCGCAGCGAATCAAGGCCGCCGGTGGCAAGGTTTGGTTTTCGCCAGAGCTTCGAGTGATCTACTGGCCGCGTGGTCGGGTCAGCAAACTGGTTCGCCAGTTTTACTCCACCGGAGTTTGGCGCGGCGATTTGACCCGTCGTGACCCGGCTCGCGCATCGCGTCGTTACTTCGTTCCGCCGGTCGCAGTGGTCGCCATCTCATTCGGCCTTGTGCTCTTGGCCCTTGGCCTGACAGTCGGCGTGATTCCGGCAACGGCATACCTGTCGGTGGTCGCTCTTGTTGCCGCCACCGCCCAGGGCCTGACGCTCAAAGGCAGGGCGGCCCTGGTCGTCGCGCTGGTCACCATGCACATGAGCTGGGGCTGGGGTTTTCTGGTTGGCTATGCCCGCGGTGCTCGCGGCACTGTCGATCGCAGCCGAGTCACCGGCAAGGTTTCTAACCGGGATGCACAAAATCAAAGGTCGAAAAAGTGAGCCTGCTTGCGCGCCTGAGCGCTTACTCGCCGCGTCGGGTGCTCGGTGCGCTGAACCGTCGTCGCTCTGACCTGCGACGCAAGCTGCAGTACAAGCCGGGCAGACTGCCGCTTCGCGATGCCGTGCTTTTCGAATCTTTTGAGGGCAGGGTAGTGGGCGATAGCCCGCTGGATATCTTCCGCGAACTTCAGGCAACTCGAAACGACCTTGAATTCATCTGGACCACCGGGCCAAACACCGTGGCGCCACTTGGATCTCGAGCGGTTCGGCACGGTTCGCGCGAGTGGCTTGAAGCCCTAGCCACAAGCAGATACCTGGTCAATAACAACACCTTCCCCTGGTATTTCCGAAAGGCTGCCGGGCAGACCTACCTGCAAACCTGGCACGGCACTCCGCTAAAGCGGCTCGGTCGCGACATCGTGAACGGTTCAGTGACCAAGAGCTATCTCGCCCTGATGGATCGTGAGGTCAGCTTTTGGGACTATCTGGTTTCGCCATCCAAGTTCTTCACCGATTCATTTATCGGAGCATTCGGTTATCGAGGCAAAGTTCTCGAAACCGGTTATCCGCGAAACGATCGCCTCAGCACCTCAGCCGACATCGCCCGAAACGAAATTCGCCGCAAACTCGGTGTGCACGATCAGAGCACGATGCTGGTTCTCTATGCTCCAACCTGGCGCAACTACGAACGAAACGCGGTTGGCAGCTGGCGCTCGGTCAACTATCTGCAGGCAGACACCGAGTTGCCGGCCGGCTACCGCTTGGTGTTCCGCGGTCACACCAACACGCACTCGACGCACCGCACAATTGCATCTGCGATTGACGCAACCCACTACCCGGATATGACCGAACTCTATTTGGCCTGTGACGTATTGGTCACCGACTATTCGTCGATGATGTTCGATTACTCGATCACCGGAAAGCCAATGCTGTTCCTAGCGCCAGATCTCGAACGCTACAAAAACGAGCAGGGCTTCTATTTTGATTTCGAAGCCGAAGCGCCGGGGCCAATCTTGAAAGATGCTGCCGAGGTCATCCGTGCGCTAGAGAGAATCGATCAGGTTTCGCTCGACTATCAGTCGCGCTATCTTGCTTGGCAAAAGCGTTTCAATTCGCTCGAGGATGGCTCTGCCGCGAAACGTGTGGTCGCTGAGGTCTTCGGTAACTAGGGCGCAGACATCTCTCAGGCTCAAATAAAGGGCTGTGGAGAGCCCCAAAGTTAGGCTTAAAGCAACTTTCGGAGGCAGAAATGAAGAAATTCGCACTCATCCTGGCCGCTGCGGCCATCACCACAGCGCTGTCGGGTTGCTCGCTCCTGTATCCAAATTGGGGCACCACTCAAAACCCGGGCACTTCAGCCTCGGCAAACCCATCTAGCAGCAGCCAGCCGAGTTCTTCAGCCAGCTCGACTCCGGCCAACACCAAGCGAGCTGCCAAGGTGGTAATCGACAGCCAGAGCATCGACCCAGCCACCGGCATTCTTGAGGTTTGGGCCGAGGCCACTAACTTCAACGAGGATGGCGGGCTCTGCACACTCACTGTTCAATACGGCACCAGTTCAAAGACCGTCACCGCCAAGGCCTCGGCGAATGTGACCACCACCCAGTGCTACGCCCTCGACTTCAACACGGTTGGTCTGCCGAAGGGCACAGCCCTCATCACGGTCACCTATGACTCGGCAAACTTCTCGGGTGTCTCGGCTAGTCAATCAATCGTGATCAACTAGCCACTGCATGAAGCTACGCCTGACCCAACTTCTCGCCGCAGCGCTTACTGTGCTGTTCGGTGTCGTTGGGCTATCGGCTGTGCAATCACAATCTGCGGCCAGCGCCGCTGACGCCTCCCGCTTCGATCCGGGATTGATAATCAGCGACTCGGTGTTTTTCGACTTCGGTTCGATGAACGAGGCGGCGATTCAAAACTTCCTCGAAAGCAAGGTGCCGAACTGCAAGGCAATCGCAGGTCAGCCCAAGTGTCTGCGCGACTATGTCACTGACATCCCTGACACTGTTGGAACAGCAGGGCACTGCGCCAGCATCGCGGGGCAGCAAAATGTGAAAGCCTCGACGGTGATCTATCAGGTTGCTCGTGCCTGCGGAATTAATCCGCGCGTGCTGATTGTGCTGCTGCAAAAAGAGCAGGGTCTGGTTCAGGCAACTAATCCGAGCATTTACATGTACAACGCGGCCACCGGTTACGGCTGCCCAGACAGCGACCCATCAATCTGCGGAAAAGTTTTCTCGGGTCTGTTCAACCAGCTATACAAAGCAGCCGGTCAATTTCGCTGGTATGGAAACCCGGCATCGCCGTTTAGCCGACTCAAGGTTGGCAAGACCAGCAACATTTTGTACAGCCCGAATTCGTCATGCGGCAGCACCCCGGTGCTGATCAAGAGTCAGGCAACCGCAGACCTCTACTACTACACGCCGTACACCCCGAACGCGGCTGCGCTCAAGAACCTCTATGGTTCGGGTGACTCGTGCAGCGCCTACGGCAACAGAAACTTTTGGCGCTTTTACAGCGACTGGTTCGGCAGCCCTCTCGGCGGTGGCTTTCTGCTCAAGAGCGCAACCTCTGCCGTCTACCTGATCGTCGATAACAACAAGTACCTGGTTTCTGACCCAGACCTAATCAAGGCGCTGAGCCCACTAGGGCCGCTCGGCACGATTTCGCAGGACTACCTTGACTCTTTCACCACGGCACCGAATTCTCTGAATCGGCTGGTCAAGGCAGTAACCAACCAGTACTACTTCATTGATGGCGGCCAGAAGTACCCGCTCGCCAGCTGCAATCAGGCGATTGCCTTCGGTCTCGACTGCGGCACAGCCGTGCAGCTCACCGCGAACCAGCTCTCCTCTCTGCCCACCGGCGGCCCGGTTACGCAACACGTTGGCGCAATCGACGGCACCGACTACTTCATCAATAACGGGCAGAAGCAACAAATCCTGGATGCCTACTCGGCAACAGCCGCCGGTCTGAACCTAGAGCCGCTGAGCCCTGTGCAGATCACGGCATTCAGCTATTTGCCCTGGGGTGCTCCGATTGCAATCGACAAGTCGATGTTCTTGAACTCAACCACCGGCAACTACGACCTCTACGTGGGAGGGTTCAGCTACGAAATCGACAAGGCGCTCTATGCCGATGTGAACTTCGCCAAGTGGTTCACCATGTCAAAGAACTCGATGACCGCCGATGGCCTGAGCAAGATCAATTCCAACGTGACCGTCAAGCCGTTCGTGCTTGACGCCGCGGGTAACACCTGGATGATCACGGGTGATGGCCGCACCAAGGTGGTCGCTTCGGCAGATGTTGTCGACGACGCTCCTTTGGTTGCAGATGAGCTTTTGTCTGTCATCCCGATTGTTCCAACGCCGCTTACGTTGCCTGCCTTCGTGCAGTCTGCCAGCGACAAGCACATCTACTATCTCGATGCTGGGATGCGCCGCCCAACCTATAGCGCCACTGACCGAGCAACACTCGCAACCGGTATGAGCTCGGCAGCCGTGATTCAGCTTTCGGCAAGCGCGCTCGCACAGATTCAATTAGGTCCTGCGATTTTCGCCCCTGGCGACGTGCTGCACTCCACCAAGTCGAACTTGAACTACTGGGTGACCTCGAACAGCACTCTCGCCAAGATTGCAACCAGCGCCGATGCCGCACAGTTTGGCCTTGCGAAAATCAAGCCGATTAACAGCACCGACCTTGGCGGCTATAACACCGCTGCGACTCTGGCAGGAGTAAAGGTCTCCTGCGGCGATCAGGTTCTGGTTGCGCTTGGCGGGCACTATTACCCAATTGCGGTCAGCGATGCATCGCACTACCCGGGAGCAACGCTCGCACTCAGTGACATCGCCTGCGGCCAGTTGGCCAAAACTTCGGTTCAGTTCGGTCGATTCATTCGCACTCCAGATAAGACCTATTGGCTAATTCAAAAGGGCAAGCGTCGCGCATTTGCCACGGCTGCCAAATACGAGGCCTTGCGCACCGACATGCTTCCGGCGGTAGCCGTCGATGCAGCCTTCGCCGCCAAAATACCTGTTGGTCCTGCCGCTCCAGCCGTCTTGATCGAGGCCACCCCAACCCCGACAGCAAGCGCGACGGCCGCGCCTACCCCGACTCCAAGCAGATCTGCTTCGGCCAGCCCGAGCCCGAGCCCGAGACCCACTCCGACCGCTAAGCCCAGCAGCTACACGGTCGCCAGCGGCGATACCCTGACCACAATCGCGAACAAGTTCTCGACCACCATCGCCGTTTTGAAGACGCTGAATGCACTGACCAGCGACAACATCAAAATCGGTCAGGTTTTGAAACTTCCATAGACTGGAACCCATGTCGACTCAGGTTGTAATCCTCGCTGCGGGAATGGGCACCCGCCTGGGTTCGCCGCTTCCTAAAACGCTCACCGTTCTTCGCGACGGCCGGTCAATCATGCAGCAGCAGTTCGACAACCTCACCAAGGCTTTCTCGATTGACTACCGACCAATGATCGTTGTCGGCTTCAAGCTCGAAGCGATCATGGAGCGCTTTTCAACCGCGACCTTCGTTTACAACGAACTGTTCGACCAGACCAACACATCCAAGAGTCTGCTCAAGGCCCTTCGGGCATCCGGCGATGGTGGAGTGCTCTGGCTCAATGGCGATGTGGTTTTTGACCCAGAGGTACTCGAACGGGTCAAGCCTGCCATTGCCAACTCGCACTCATTTGTGGTGGTAAACACCTCGAAGGTTTCCGAAGAAGAAGTGAAGTACACCCTCGATGAGTCGGGTCACATCGACGAACTGTCAAAGGTGGTCGTTGGCGGGCTGGGCGAAGCGGTTGGAATCAACTACGTTGCCGGCCCCGACAAGGATGCGCTCATCCGACGTCTTGACGAAGCCGGCGACAACGACTATTTCGAACGCGGCATCGAGCTGGCGATTGAAAAGGATGGCCTAAAGTTCAAGGCCATCGACATCAGCGATCTTTACGCTGTTGAGATTGATTTCGCCGAAGACCTAGATCGAGCAAACGAACTCTTTTGAGCACCGGCGTGCGAGGCTCTTGCAGCTCAAGCGTCTCAATCGGATCGTTCGCCTTTACGGCAAGCAAAATCAGCAACACCCAACCACCCTCGATCAGCATGCGGCTCTCGGTGAAGTTCTGCGCCAGCGTGCCAAAGAAGATCAGCATCGGCCAAAGGTAGAGCGGGTTGGTGTGCCTCACGCCTAGGCGCCAGAGCTTCACGAAGCTCACCGTGATGAACCAAAGCAGCAGCAGAACTCCAAGGATGCCCACCTGCAACCAAACGTCTAGGTAGGCGTTGTGTGCCTGATAGTAGGGCACCTTGTCGAGCACGACCAGGCCGGCATAGGGCTTGACGCCTGGTACCCAGTAGCTCAGCCAACCCCATCCCTGCACCGGACGCTGCATGATCAAACCGAGCACCAGTTTCCAAATCTTGGTTCGGCCGGTCATGTCGGGGCTCTTGCCGATCCAACCGAACACTTCTTTGCGGTTGGCAAAAACCAGCACGCCGCCGAGAATTGCGATCGCCCAGGCCCAGCGGTAGGTGAGGTGCCTGGTGGCTCGGTCGCGACCTTCGACGCCGAGTGCGACAACGGCCGCAATCACGATGGCCAGAATCGCAAAGCTGATTCCTGCCGACTTTGCCAGCCAGAGCGTAAAGACGGTGGTCGCGATGCTCAGCAGGTAAATCCAGCGGTGGTTGGCATTGACGATGTATTCGATTGCAAAGATCACGAGGCCAAGCATTGCGATGTATGCAATCAGGTTTGAGTTGCCGACGATTCCCTGGATGCGATCGCCGTCGAATAGGTGACCGCGAGTCCAGTAGAACGCCGGAGCTGGCGGCACGTTGCCCTTGTAGTTCTTGAAGATTGGCGCGATCGGGCCACGCACGAAGGCAGCGGCGACGAATTCGAAAAGGTAAGAACTGAGAAGGATGAACCGCAGGGTATTGCCGAATATTCTGAGCAGTTGTCGCCAATTGAACGAGCCGGCTAGGAACAAGGCAAAAAGTGTGGTCGCAAGTTGCGCGAAAGTCGCAAGCAATGTGAACGCGGTGTAGTTCGACCAAATTGCGCTCAGCGCCATCAGGGCTAACAGCAGAGTCAGCGGCAGCGGAACCTGGCGCAGGATTCGGCGCGGCTCACTCTTTATAAAGAGGTAGGTGGTCCAGCCGAGAAGCAGAACAAGCAGTGCGCCCCAACCCCACCAGCCGACGGTGTACCGAACGGCGTCGCCGGCTAGCAGCGTGAATAGGCCGACGTAGGCGACACGACTGCTGAGTCTTTGCAGTCGAGCAGTGTCGGCTTTTTGCTGTGAGTTCATGAATTCCTTAGCCCCTGGGGGCTTGCCCCAAGTCTATTGACTAGCCTTGACCCCGTAATCGAAAGGAAATCGGCTTGATTCGCAAAATCACCAACCAGGCATTGCCCTACGGCTGGGGTTCGCACACATTGATACCCGACTTCTTCGGCATAACAGCAACCGGCTCTCCAATGGCCGAGATTTGGTTCGGCACTCATCCTGGTTCGTTGACTAGCGACCTCGAGCAAGCCGAGCGCAGCGTGCTCGACCTTCGTGAAGGTAAGCCGCTGAGCTTTTTGCTCAAGATTTTGGCTGCCGACAGCCCGCTTTCGATTCAGGTGCACCCGAGCAAGGCGCAGGCCGAGGCTGGCTTTGCCCGCGAAAATGCGGCTGGCGTTTCACTCGGTGCCGCTCACCGAAACTACAAGGATGCGAACCACAAACCCGAGATGATTGTGGCCCTTACAGACTTTCAGGCACTCGCCGGTTTCAAAACCGCGCAGCAGATTCGTGAACTGCTAGAAGACATTCGCTCCTATCCGGCCGCACCCGAGTTGCACGAGTCCGCCGCGCTTTGGGCCAGCCTGCTCGATGATTCATTGCGGGCCCTGATCTCGCATTTGCTCACCAACCGCGGCGAGTTTGGGCATTCTGGGGTGGCGCTCGCCGCGCTCGCGGAGTTTGACGGTCGCTTCGAGTTGGCGGCGAAGCTCGAGAAGATTTACCCGGGCGACCCGGGCATTTTGGTTGCGCTGCTGATGAATCAAATTTCTCTCAGCGCGGGTGAGGCGTTGTATTTGCCAGCAGGCATAGTCCACGCCTACCTCAGTGGTCTCGGCATCGAGATTATGGCCTCAAGCGACAACGTATTGCGAGGCGGGCTAACCCCGAAGCACATCGATGTGCCCGAATTGCTCGACGTAGTTAGTTTCGAGGGTGGCCCAGTCGATCTTGTGGTTCGGCAAAAGGTGGCCGAGGGGCTGGTTGAATTCAAGACTCCGGTTGACGACTTCGTGCTGTATCGCGTTGAACCGAGCGCAAACCATCTGCTTGCCGATGTTTCACTCGGCAGTTCCGCAATCGCCATTTGCACCGCGGGCGAAGTGGCGATCAGCAACAGCCTGGGCGAGCGTCAGGTGCTATCTCGAGGCGAGGCTGCCTACATCTCGGCAGATGCACGCCTGACCACCTTTGCCGGTGCCGGCACGCTTTTCGTCGGCGTCGGTCTCGACTAGTTAGTTGCGAGCCGCCGCGCTAACCGCGCGCTGCCCAGGCACTCTCGATGATGTCGTTCAGATTGTGCTTCGCGACCCAGCCCAGCTCATCCTTGATTCTTGAAACGTCTGCGCACAGGTAGGGCGGGTCACCAGCGCGACGAGCCTGCACGTCGACCGCGAAGTCGATGCCAGAAACCTTTTTGATTTCGTCGAGCACTTCGAAAACGCTTGAGCCGCTGCCGGTGCCAACGTTAAAGGTCGAGTACTTGCGATCATCACGGTTCAGATAGTCGAGCGCTGAGATGTGCGCCTGCGCGAGATCGAGAACGTGAACGTAGTCGCGAACGCATGAGCCGTCCGGGGTCGGGTAGTCATCGCCAAAGACAACGGGCGCCCTACCTTCTCGCAGTGCCGCGAAAACAATCGGCACCAGGTTCATCACCGCGGTGTCGGCCAGGTCATCCCAGCCGGCGCCGGCAACGTTGAAGTAGCGCAGGCTCGCACCGCGAAGGCCCCAGGCTCGCTGAGCATTGGCAAGCATCCACTCGCCGATCAGCTTGGTCTGACCATAGGGGTTGATTGGCTTGCAGTCGTAGTCCTCGCCGACAAAGTCTTCGGTCGGGATGCCGTAGGTCGCGGCGCTCGACGAGAAAACCAGCTTGCGAACATCCGAGTGCTGCATTGCCTCGAGCAGGTGAGCCATGCCCCCGATGTTTTGCTCGAAATACCATTCGGGCTTGAGCACTGACTCGCCGACCTGTTTGCGAGCGGCAAAGTGAATCACCGACTCGACGCCGTGCTCTGCCATGAGGGCGGTTAGCTGCTCGGCGGCCCCCTCGGCCGCCAGGTCCAAAGTCACCAGGATGGCCTCGCCGATACGCTGGCTGACTCCACTCGAGAGGTTGTCGATCACAACCACCTTGCGGCCCTGTTGCTGCAAAAGACGCACAACATGCGAGCCGATGTAGCCCGCCCCTCCGGTTACCAGAACAGTCATAGGGCAAGGGTAGCCCCGAAACCGCGCCAGAAAGCCTCAGTCAGGGGTTGAGCCCCGATTTGGCGAACTTGACACGAGCGAATAACATCGCTGTAATTACATGCAAGGAAGTATTCAATGGCGAGCGCTGCTCTGCCAGAACGGGGTAACACAGATGGTCGAGCGGGGAACACCAGAGAACTGGTTTGTCGATCCAGTCAAGCTGGGCACTGCGGGCGCCTACAACGACGGCAGCGACGACCCACTGGCATGGCAGGGCGATGCCCTCTGTGCAGAGACCGACCCTGAAGCGTTCTTCCCTGAAAAAGGCGGCTCGACTCGTGAAGCCAAGAAGATCTGCGCACAGTGCGACGTAAAGGCACAGTGCCTCGAGTTCGCACTAAACATCGATGCACGTTTCGGAATCTGGGGCGGACTCTCCGAGCGCGAGCGCCGCAAGCTTAAAAAGCGCGCGTAAATCTTTGGCGGCATTTGCGCCATGAAAAATTTCGTCTCAGCGTTGCTGGTAGTCGGTGACGATAGCCAATTTCTTAGTCGCACCATCGAGTCGATCTCTAAACAACCGATTCAAGAACTAATCGTTGTCGACACATCCGTCGAGGGGCAGTCGGTTGAAAATCGCATCGTTGCAGATTTTGAAATCAAGTATGCGTCTGCACCAAAAACTTTTTACGGGCAGGCAGTCGCGCTCGCGGCTGGCGCGGCAAACCCCGAGGCAACCTGGCTCTGGTTGCTGCACGACGACAGTGCCCCGCTTCAAGATTCACTCACCGAATTGCTTTCGGTTGCCGAGGTTTCACCTTCGGCCGCAATCATCGGGCCAAAGCAGGTCGACTGGAACAACCCCCGAGTCATTCGCCAGCTTGGCCTAACCCTGACAAAGCGCGGCAACCTATTTACCCGTGTCACCGGGGCGCTAGATCAGTCTCAACACGATGCAGATTCGGATGTGCTGGCAGTCGGCACTGCCGGTGCGCTCATCCGTCGCGAGGTCTTTGACCAATTTGGCGGCCTTGACCCGCGCATGCCGGCGCTGGCAGCAGACTTCGATTTATCGATGCGCGCTCGAGCGGCCGGGTTCCGCGTTCTGGTTGCCCCGCAGGCCCGTGTGGCGCACGTGCTGCGCTCGATGGCCGGCCCCAAGACGGCCCTGCGCAAGGCGGAGATTCAGCTGCAGCTGTCATACCTGCCGCTTGGCTTTGCCCTCGCATACTGGTTCGGATTGCCGCTGACCACCTTGGTGCGACTGATTTGGCGGTTGGCCAACAAGCGACCAGATCGTCTACCCGGCGAATTAGCGGCCGGATTCTGGGGCTACTTCACGATTCTTGCGCGCCTGGCTTCGAGGCGGTCTGTCTCGGGTTCGGCCAGAAAGGCCATGCGAGTCTTGTATGCGACTTCGCAGCAGGTTCGAGACGATCGGCTACGCGACATCGAAGCCGACGAGATCGAAGCTCGAGTTGAGGCACACGCGCAGCTTGCCGGTCGCGATGGCGACACCGAAACAACGACTGCTCAGATTTTGCTCGGGCAGGTTTCAAAGGCGAAGTCGTTTGTTGCCGGTGGAGGGCTGTGGTTCATCGCCACATTGCTCGCGGCATCTTGGAGTTTCTGGCCGACCGAGGTCGCGCTAGTCGGCGGCGGCACGATTCCACTATCGCAAAACTGGCTTGACCTATTTGCTCGTGCAGGCGCGAGTTGGCATCCAATTGGCCACGGCTTTGTGGCACCGGCTGATCCTTTTGTCTGGGTGCTCACCGCACTCGGCGCTCTAACTTTCTGGTCGCCATCTCTTTCAGTTTCGATCTTCTTCTTCATCGCGAAGGCGCTTGCATTTGTTGCTGCCTACAAAGCCGCCTCGGTTTTCACTCGCAAATCCTGGGTGAGAAATGTGGCCGCCATCTCCTATGTGCTTTGGCCGACTTTTACGCTGACTCAGCAGCAGCTACGAATCTCGTCACTTGTTGCTATGGTCTTTGCGCCGTTCGTGGTTTACACGGTGGCGCGGGTGGCGCTGCTCGGCGCCGAGATTTCGGTGCGCACCAAGGCGCAAACCTGGAGCTGGGTTGCCCTGAGTGGACTATCGATTGCGGTGGTGGCCGCGGCAGCGCCGAACACCATCCCGGTTATCGTTCTCGGTTTGCTATTGGTGTTTCTGCTGCGACCTCGCCGCTTCGGCTACCTGATCTGGACCGGCCTTCCGCTGGCCGCAATTTTTGCACCGTATGCCTTTTATCTTGCGGTTGGCATCGGCAGCCCGCTGGCAATCCTGGCCGACCCGGGGGTGCCGGTGGCCACCTCGGCAAACAGTTTCCTCGGGTTCATCCTCGGTGATTCGCAGCTGGGTCTGGGGCCAACCCTTGGTCTGGTCTTTGGCTCGGGCACAGTTTTCCTTGCGCTGCTCGGGCTGATTTCACGCCGGTATGGCCGAATCGCCGGCCTCTTGGGCTTCGGGCTTCTGGCACTCGTGCTGGCCTGGGTTGTGGCTCACATCAGCTTTGTGGCAATCGGCATCGGTTCGGTGAACGCCGACAGGGTCAATGGCAACCCCTTTGCCCTTGAAGGCATCTGGTCACTCGCTCTAATTTGCGCGATCGCTGTCTGCCTGGATGCCCTGATGGTTCGAAGCGTCTTGCGGCTTTCGGTCATCGCAGTCTTGCTCGCGGTGATTGCCCCAGGGCTTGGGTTCGCGGTTCAGCACTCTGCTTCGGTTGGCAGTCACGTCAGCGCGCGGGTGATGCCTGCCCTAATCGACGCACAGGCGCAGGCCGGTTCTCAGGCTCAGGTCCTGATCATTTCCAAGTCTGGCTCTCGCTACACAGGCGAGTGGGTGCCGGCTAGCGGGGTTCAACTCGAAGACCTGAGCGTTGCATACCGGTTTGCGCTCTCGAAGGTCGAGAGTCAGTCGAAGAGTTATGCCTCTGTTTCGACCCTGGTCGCCGATTTGGTTTCGGGCAACACTCCAGACCCGGCGGCGTTCAGCGAAAATCAAATTCAGTACGTGCTGGTGCCAAACCCGAACTCGCTCGACGCAACCGCAATCAGCGCATCGCTTGATCAGGTGAGCAACCTGCAGGCCGCCGGGTTGACCGAGTACGGCAAGGTGTGGCGGGTGCAGAGTGATGCGGCTGTTGCAACGCCAGCAAAAGACAAGTCGCTTTGGTCGATCACCAAGTTGATTCAACTCGGTGTGCTAATCGGCTTCCTGCTTCTGGCAATTCCGACAACTTCGCGTCGCAAGCAGGCAACGGGTGCCGAGATATTTATTTACGACACGGATGAGGGTGACCAGTGATCAAGCGCATCCTGATTTTGCTTGCAGCGGTCTTCACGCTTCTGGTCAGCGTCTTCTTCGCGCCAAAGTTTGCAGTCACGTCGGGTGCTCTTGTCGACACGAATTCGGTTTCGGTCGCGGCCGCCGAGTTGAAACTGGTTTGCCCGGGTGCAGCAATTTTGAGCGGCGGCTCGGCGGGAACATCCGTTGGCAGTTTTGCGCGCATTGGTCAGGCGGCGGTGCTCGGCTCGGCAGGCGGCTCGAACACTTCGATTCAGCCGCTGAACGGCGCCGGCTCGACAACCACTGGCAGCCCGGCATTTGGCGCGGCCAGCTCGGCGGTCATCGGCCTGACCTCGCAGCAGCAGGGCAGCACGGCACTGAATGCCGGCCAGTTGCAAAGCGTTGCCAATGCCCGTCTCAACGGCCTGATGGGCGCCTCGTGCCAAGCGCCGAGCACCGACCTTTGGTTGATCGGTGGCGATACCTCGACCGGTCGCGAGACTCTGCTGCTACTTACTAATCCGAGCAATGCCGCGGCCACCGTGAGCGTAACGGCGGTGGGCCTAGGCGGAGCCACCGCTTCATCGAGCGGAGTCTCGGTTGCCGCGGCCAGTTCGCAAATCGTGCCGATTTCCTCGATTCTTCCTGAGACCAAATCAATCGCGGTTCACGTGGTCAGCCACGGCAGCGCGGTTGCGGCTTGGT
The DNA here is from genome assembly GCA_903909605.1 of uncultured Micrococcales bacterium. GTDB lineage: Bacteria > Actinomycetota > Actinomycetes > Actinomycetales > Microbacteriaceae > Rhodoluna. The sequence goes on from CAIVWH010000030.1 coordinate 60,058, forward strand.
TGCAGCAGCGAACTCTGCGCGGCCTTAGCTATGCGGGCGCCGATTTTGTTTCACCAAGCGCTGGCCTTTCGACAACGCTGCAGGTGCCCGGCATCATGATTCGTGGCAGCAAGGATGGCAACGCACTTGCCGCGGCAAATCCCGACTATTTCGATCTGATTCCAACTCTGCGGGTTTACAACCCGAGCTCGACCACTGTCAATTTCGTCGCGCAGATTTTTGGCGCAGATAGCAAAACTTTCGGAACGGTCATTCGCGACAGCGTGCCCGGAAATTCGGTTTCAGATTTCACAATCACCGGGCTACAGGATGGCGACTACTCCGCGTTCGTGAAGGCGGACTCTGCGATTAGCGCATCCGTGCGATTGCCGCGCACCAACAAGTCGCACAACCCGGCGACCGACTTTGCCTGGTTGCCTGCAGCTCAGAACCTCAGCGGCGCAAATGCCATCACCGTGCCGGCCACAGGCGTCTCGAAGTTGAGCATCACCAACTCTGCGACTTCGGCAGTGAGCGTGAGTGTAAATGGGTCGACAATTTCTATCGCTGCTCAATCGACTGTCACGGTTGCAGTGCCCGCAGCCAAGACAATCTTGATTGATTCAGGCAGCGCCGCAATTGGGGCAACGCTGGTGGTCGATGTGTCTGGTTCGGTTGCGGCCCTGCCGGTGGTGAACTACGAAAACCTGGGCAACCGGGTCGACGTTTTGGTTCGTTAGGGCTTCAGAAAGTTAGTCTTCCGGCCCCTGCTGCCAGCGCTCATAGAAACGCCAGGGGTCGCTATCGGTCAGATAGCCGGCCGCCTCGAAAACCGCCTGCTCCACGTGCATGCGCTCGTGGTTTGCATCCATCCGCCGGCTGTGTCCGAGGCGTTCAATTGGCACCCGATAAATGGTGATCTCACACTTGTTGCGGTCTGCATCCCAGCGTCGAACCTCGTCGCCGGTGACCTCGGGGGTATCGAGGGCCACCCAGGTCAGCTTGCCGAACTCGTCGGGGTATTGGTTCTTGAGAAAGAAGCAGACCACGGCAACGGTTTCGGCAAAACGGGTGGCCTTGGCCGAGCCCGTGGTTACTTTTCCTGCCAGGATGGGGCGCCGCAGGCCTCGACCGTGGCGGTCTCGGTAGTTGGCTCGGCTGGCTCGCATGGGGTCATTGTATTCTTGACCCGATGAATCAGAGGTCTTGCTCAAAGATGACCTGCGGCGGGCCCGCGGTTGCGACTCTGACCTACTCACACGAAGACCGAACCGCAGTTGTCGGCCCGCTCACCCCAGAGCACGAGCCGCACGCCTACGACCTCTGTGAGAAGCACGCCAAAAGCCTGACCGCCCCGATGGGGTGGCAGTTGATTCGTCATGGAGCCGTGCCAACCCCGCCGGCGCAGATCTCAACCGAAAGCAAACCGATGCCACTTAGAGACATAGTCAAGAGCTACGACGTTCGAGGTTTGGTCGGCACCCAGCTGACAGTCGACATGGTGCGCGCACTAGCCGCAGCGTTCGTCGACGAGGTCGAAGCAGCAGGCCAGGATGTGGTGGTCGGTCACGACATGCGCGACTCATCACCAGAGTTCGCTGAGGCTTTTGCCGAAGGTGCTGCCGCTCGCGGCGCCAACGTTGTGTCAATCGGCCTTTGCTCGACCGACGAGTCATACTTTGCCAGCGGTTCGCTGAACGCTCCGGCTGCAATGTTTACCGCATCGCACAACCCGGCCACTTACAACGGCATCAAGTTTTCGCGTGCCGGCGCCAGGGGCATCAGCATCGACACCGGGCTTGGCAACATCCGCGACCGCGCAGAGATTTATCTTGAAAACGGCATCGAGTCGGTTGCGCAGCCTGGTGGTTTCCGTCAGGTGCACATCCTTGCCGACTACGCCGCTTACCTTCGAAAGCTCGTTGACCTGCGCGGCATTCGCAAGCTCAAGGTGGTTGTCGACGCTGGCAATGGCATGGGCGGCATGACGGTTCCGGCAGTGCTCGGCGCCGCAGCCGACCTAGAGAACCTTCCGCTCGAGATTGTTCCGCTCTACTTCGAGCTCGATGGCACATTCCCGAACCACGAGGCCAACCCGCTCGACCCAAAGAACCTTGTCGACCTGCAGCGGGCTGTGCTCGAGCACGGCGCAGACATCGGGCTAGCCTTCGACGGCGATGCAGACCGCTGCTTCGTCATCGACGAAAAGGGTGAGCCGGTTACCCCGAGCGCAGTGGCTGCCATTGTTGCTCGCCGTGAAATCGCCCGCGCTCGTCGCGAGTATCCGGGCAGTTCAATCACCGTGCTGCACAATCTGCTGACCTCGAACATCGTTCGCGAGGTCATCGAGAACGACGGTGCGGTCGCGGTTCGCACCAAGGTCGGTCACTCGCTGATCAAGGATGAGATGGCCCGCACCAGCGCAATCTTCGGTGGCGAGCACAGCGCGCACTATTACTTCAAGGACTTCTGGGGTGCAGACAACGGCATGCTCGCCGCGATGCACGTGCTTGCCGAGTTCGGTCACCAGGATGCACCGCTGAGCGAATTCGCCCGCCAGTACAACCCATACTTCCTCAGTGGCGAAATCAACTCGACGGTTGCCGATGTTGCCGCCGCAAAGCAGCGCGTGCTCGACGCCTTCGAGGGTCGCGCCAGCTTTGAGCAGTTCGACGGAATCACCCTTAGTTCGAAGCCGCAGAGCAACTGGTGGTGGGCAAACGTTCGCAGTTCGAACACCGAACCGCTGCTTCGCCTAAACGTCGAGGCCGCCAACGAGGCCACCATGGCCGCGGTTCGCGACGAGCTGCTCGCACTTATTCGCGCTTAAACTAATAGGGATGAACGCTCCCTTCCCATACAAAGTCAAAGACCTCTCGCTTGCCGAGGCCGGTCGCCATCAGATTCGTCTAGCCGAGCACGAAATGCCCGGCCTCATGGCGCTGCGTGCCGAGTTCGCCGCTAGCCAGCCGCTCAAGGGCGCTCGCATTGCCGGCTCGCTGCACATGACCGTGCAGACCGCGGTCCTGATCGAAACCCTGGTTGCGCTCGGTGCCGAGGTTCGCTGGGCTTCGTGCAACATCTTTTCAACCCAGGATGAGGCTGCGGCCGCCGTTGTAGTCGGTCCAACCGGGACCGCTGAGAACCCCAAGGGTGTTCCATGCTTCGCCTGGAAGGGCGAGAGCCTCGAAGAGTACTGGTGGTGCACCGAGCAGATTTTGGTTTGGGGCGAAAACGCCGCCGAGGGCCCGAACATGATTCTCGACGATGGTGGCGACGCAACGCTTCTGGTCCACAAGGGGCGCGAATACGAGCTCGCCGGGTCGGTGCCAACCGCGAAGGCGGATGACAGCGATGAGTGGAAGATCATCCTCGATGTGTTGAAGCGTTCGGTTGCAACTGCACCGACTCGCTACACCGAAATCGCAAAGCAGATTCAGGGTGTCACCGAAGAAACCACCACCGGTGTTCACCGACTCTACGAGCTGCACGCAAGCGGAGACCTGCTGTTCACCGCAATCAATGTGAACGACTCGGTCACCAAGTCGAAGTTTGACAACAAGTATGGAATTCGTCACTCATTGCCAGATGGCTTAAACCGAGCTACCGACGTTCTTATCGGCGGCAAGGTGGTTCTCGTTGCCGGCTACGGAGATGTGGGCAAGGGCTCTGCCGATGCAATGCGCGGCCAGGGTGCCCGCGTAATCGTCACCGAGATCGACCCGATTTGCGCGCTGCAGGCGGCGATGGATGGCTACCAGGTCAGCACCATCGAAGCAGTGCTCGGTGAGGTCGACATCTTCATCTCGGCAACAGGAAACACCGGTGTCATCAGTGTCGAGCACATGCTCGGCATGAAGCACAACGCAATCGTTGCGAACGTCGGTCACTTCGATAACGAGATCGACATGGCGGGGCTCGCCAAGCTTGCCGGAGCCAGGCGCATCGAGATCAAGCCACAGGTGCACGAGTGGATGCTGCCTAACGGCCGCTCGATCCTGGTGCTCAGCGAGGGTCGCCTGATGAACCTCGGCAATGCCACCGGCCACCCGAGTTTCGTGATGAGCAACTCATTCAGCAACCAGGTGCTCGCCCAGATCGAGCTGTTCACCAAGCGCGACCAGTATCCGCTTGGGGTCTACGTGCTGCCGAAGCACCTCGATGAGAAGGTTGCCCGTTTGCACCTTGCGGCTCTTGGGGTTCAATTGACAGAGTTAACCCCACTGCAGGCCGACTACATCGGGGTTCCGATCGAAGGCCCGTATAAGCCCGAGCACTACCGCTATTAGGAGTCACAGTTGAGCTGGAAGATTTTGGTCGTCGAAGACGAACAACCCGTGCTCGACATGGCCGAAATGTGGCTGGGCAACGCTGGGCACAGGGTAATTACCTGCACAGACGGCAATCAGGCCCTAGAGATTTTCAAGAAGACCAAGCCAGACATCGTAGTTCTCGATTGGCAGCTGCCGGGCATCCAGGGAATTGACTTGCTGCCGCAGATGCTGGCAATTTCAAATGTGCCGATCTTGATGGCCAGCGCCAAAACCGACATCGAAGAAGTTGAACGTGCACTGGAACTCGGTGCGGTCGATTACATCAAGAAGTCTTACGGCGGCAAAGAGCTGGTTGCCAAAATCAACGCGGTGATGACTCGACCTGAGCGCAAAGAGAACACCCACATCAAAATCGGGCCAATCGATATCGACGTCTCCGCCTATGACGTTCGTCGCAATGGCGAGCGCATTGCGCTAACCCCGCTTGAGTTCAAGTTGCTCTTGACCATCGCAGAGACCCCCGACCACACCTTCACTCGCGAAGAGTTGCTGAAAGAAGTTTGGGACCACAAGAACCTGCCCGACCCTAGTGAATCAAAAAACAAGGTCGACACCCGTTTGGTCAACGTTCACATTCAGCGCCTGCGCTCGAAGGTCGAAACCAACCCGGATGACCCACAGATCGTGACCACAATCCGAGGCCGCGGTTATAAGGCCGGCTTCTAGCCAACCAATGCCTCGCCTGTTCAAGCGTTTTGCGTCGTTACTGCGACGCTCGCTTCAGGCTCGCGCAGTCGTTTCAACCGTTGCACTTAGTGCGGTTGCGCTCATCGTGCTTGGTGGTTTTCTCTCGTTCGGCATCGGCAACGGTTTGTTTCAAACCCGAGTTCAGGATGTGCTTCAGGAGTCGGAGCGTGCGGTAGGGGACATCCAGGGCACGTTCTCGGCATCAAGCGCGACCGACGAGGTGGCCCTGCAGACCCTGATGAACTCAGTCGTGCCGAAACTTGAGAACACCACCTCGAGCCAGACCCGCTGGGTGGCGCTGCTTCGAGAGCCAGGCCAGCAGTCGCTGCTGCTGCAGAGCCCGATCTCGTCGAGCCTAGACATTGCGCTGATTTCACCGACAATTCGCGAACGGGCTCGCCAGTCTGACAACAAGCTGGTCTACCAGTCGGTTTCGATTCCTGTGGGTTCAGCAAGACATCCGGGTTTGGTGGTCGGCTCGAAGCTCGATATTCCGCTCGCCGGTAAATACGAGCTCTACCTGGTTTACGACCTCAACCCCGAGCAGCAAACCTTGAACCTGGTGCAGGGCACGCTGGTTATCGGCGGTTTGGTTCTGCTTGCCCTGATAGCTCTGGTTTCCTATCTGGTTTCTTCTCGCATCACTGGCCCGATTCGACTGGCCGCCGAGGTTGCCGAGCGCATCGAAGGTGGCGAACTCGATGAGCGTCTGCCTGAAAAGGGTGAAGACGTGCTTGCCCAGTTGGCGCGTTCGTTCAACAAGATGACTGTTTCGCTGCAACGTCAGATTGACGATTACAAGAGCGTCTCGAAGATCCAGCAGCAGTTCGTCGCAGACGTTAGCCACGAACTTCGCACCCCGCTCACCGCAATCAAGATGGCAGACGAGCTCATCTATGACAACCGCTCGAGCATGGTCGAGCCACTGGCGAAAAGCGCCGAGGCAATGCACTCGCAAATCGTTCGTTTCGAGCGCCTGCTCGAAGCCCTGCTCGAAATTTCGCGCTATGACGCCGGAGCCATTCAGGGTCGCTTCGAAAAGTTCAACCTGATCGAAACAGTCGAGTCTGCAATTGCCTCGGTGGATGCGCTTGCCAAGAAACATGGAACCGCGATAATTCTGGAGACCGCGAAGAGCGAAGTAATTGCCGAGATTGACGAGCAACGCATCGAGCGACTGATTCGCAACCTGCTGGCAAACGCGGTTGAGCACGGTGAGGGTAAGCCCATCCATGTTGCAATCGGTGAGGCCAAGAATGCTGTGGCAGTGAGCGTCACCGACCACGGCGTTGGAATGAACCGTGATCAACTCGACAACGTATTTTCGCGATTCTGGCGCGCAGACCCCGCCCGCAAGCGCAGCATCGGTGGCACGGGTCTCGGCCTTTCGATCGCCCAGGCAGATGCCGCCCTACACAACGGCTGGCTGCAGGTATGGGCTAAGCCGGGCGAGGGTGCCAGCTTCCGCCTAACCCTTCCGCGCCGGCAGGGCGTCGCATTCAGCCAGTCGCCACTGCCGTTGCCACCAAAGAAGAAGGTGGCCGATGCGTAAGTCAGTTCTCGTCGCGCTGTTGGCGGGCATGCTCGCGCTTAGCGGCTGCGCCCAGATTCCTACCGATTCCGCGGTTCAAGTTGGCAGCGACATCCATTCAACTGTCACCAGTGATTACACGTACTACTCACCGAATGGCCCGAGTGTGGGTGATGGGCAATCAGAAATCTTGAATGGCTTCATCAATGCTTTCACTGGGCCGCAAGACGATTACCTCGTTGCTCGCGAGTTCTTGACAGCCAAGCTGGCGTCGGCCTGGAGCCCGAACAAAAACCTCTACGTCGAAAATGCCCGCCCGGTTATTTCATATCAGGGAACAGCCGCCGCTACTGTCGAAGTTCAGGCTGCGGCCAGTCTCGATGAGCAGGGTCGCTACACGTCATTCGCTGCACCGGAAACCCACAAGCTCAAGTTTGAATTCGCCAAGGAGAACGGGCAGTGGCGCATTGCCAGTGCACCGAATGCGACCATCCTGGTTCGCCCAGTTTTTGACGTGCTGTTCAAGAGCTACAACCTCTACTTCTACGACCAGCAGATGCGCTACCTAATTCCCGATCTGCGCTGGTTCCCGACCCGACCTTCCACCGGAACCCGTTTGGTTTCCGCATTGCTGGCTGGCCCTAGCGCTTGGCTGAGCAAGGTCGCATACAGCAGTTTCCCGAACGGCACAAAGCTCGCTCTCGAATCGGTTCCCATCACGGATGGCACTGCCGTAGTTGACCTGAACGCTGCGGCCGCAAAGGCGACCACGGATCAGCTGCAGCACATGCTTGCGCAGCTGAATGCGACACTGACTCAGGTGACCTCGGTTTACGGAACCGTGATTCGAATCGTTCACGTGCCGCAATCAATCTCTGAACTGCCATACCGACTTGCACTCAGCACCAACACAATTCCATACGAGCTTGGCGAAGGAAGCCTCGGCAACCTCTCTGGGGCCAATAGCGTTGCCGCGGCGAGCTCTCAGGCCAGGGCCCTACTTGCCACCGATTTCGCGGTAAACAACGAGAACACCCTGGTTGCCTACCTGAGCGCCTCCGGGGTCTCGGTGGTCAAGAACTACAAGGGTTCCACGGCGCCAACCTTGGTGGACAATCGGCCTAACCTGCTGCGACCCGCAATCGACCCGCAGGGTTACACCTTCAGCCTGGGCAGCAGTAAGGGGTCGGTGCTGCGAGCATTCGACAGAACGGGCAGACAAATCTTTGTCTTCGGCGGCTGGCTCGCACAGGCTGAACACGTGAGTTTCGCAATTTCCAAAGAGGGGTCGCGCCTGGCTGTCGTGTTGCGCAACGGTGCAGACACTCGGGCTTATGTCGCCGCGATCATCCGTGACTATCAGGGAGTGCCGATTGGCATTGCAGACCCGCTATTAATTTCCTCCGCAAAAATCGTTGGCAACGGAATCGGCTGGGTCGGTGAGGATTCTGTCGGTTTTGTGGCCGCAGTCGAAGGTTTGGTTACCACTCCGATGATTGTCACTATCGGTGGAGACACAAAGACGCTCAGCTCTGTTCCAGGCGCGGTTGAATTCGTTGCTTCTGGCACTGATTCGAGCCAACTCGTTCTTGACTCGCACGGTTCGGTTCTCGAGCTGCGCGGCTTCTCCTGGCAACTAGTCAAAACCGGCGTGAAGCAATTGCACTTTTAGTCGGGGTCCACAACTTGTAGCTGGTAGTTTCAACAGCTTTAGTTGGCAGTTTCAACAACTTCGATCTATCTGGTTCATTCTCCACAGATTTCAAAACGGATGCGCATCCGGCTTTGTTCTCGACAATCCTCTTACCGTGCGATTTTTTGAAATGTTCTTGCCGAGTAATTGCGTTTCGTGTGGGCGAGAGCCGTCTGTGTTGTGCGAGAGCTGTCGCCTTGGCTTGAACGAGTCGGTTCGCCCGATTAGCCGAGCAGGGCTCGATGGCTTCTGCCTCATCGAATACGGCGACCTTGGCAGTGCGCTGTTGCACGCCTTCAAGTCGGGTGGTTTCTTCGCTCTGGGTCAATCGCTGGCGGCCAGGTTGGCCGTTCTGCAACCCAAGCCAACGGTCGATTTGCTGGTTGCCGCACCTTCCTCTGCCGAGGCAACTCGTGCCCGCGGTTTTGTGCCTGCCGGGGTGATAGCCGCCACACTTGGCAGGGCTTGGGGGCTGCCGGTGTTCGAGAGCTGTCTGGTGCGTGAGGTCGCCGATCAGGCCGGCCTAAGCGCCGATCAGCGGCGCCGCAATCTCGCGGGGGCCATGGCTGTCGGCCAGCCACTGAGCGGCAAGACGGTTTGGCTGGTCGACGACATCACTACAACGGGCTCGACCCTGGCCGAGCTTGCCGCGGTATGCAGAGCGGCAGGCGCATCCGTGGCTGGTTTCTCGACCCTTGCCCAGACCTCGCTGAGGCACAACCCAAGCCCCCATTTGGCTGTGGAGGGCCTGAATAGCCCCTGAATCGGGCCTTCTGCCTCGCCTAAGATGGTCAAAGACCCATTTAGGAGCGATTTTGGCCAATATCATCGACAAAGTTTTGCGCGCCGGCGAAGGCCGACTGCTCGCGAAGCTTCGCAACTACGCCAAGTCGGTAAACGAGCTCGAAGAGTCGTTTGCCTCGCTGACCGATGACGAACTCAAGGGTGAAACCGCGACCCTGCGTGAGCGCTATGCCGCTGGCGAAAGCCTCGACGATCTTCTGCCTGAAGCATTCGCGGCTGTCCGCGAAGCCTCAAAGCGCACCCTCGGAATGCGCCACTTCGACGTTCAGCTCATGGGTGGTGCCGCCCTTCACCTCGGCAACATCGCCGAAATGAAGACCGGTGAAGGTAAGACCCTGGTCGCCACGACCGCCGCCTACCTCAACGCCATCCCAGGTCGCGGCGTTCACATCGTCACCACCAACGACTTCTTGGCCGGCTATCAATCTGAGCTCATGGGTCGCGTTTTCCGCGCCCTCGGCATGACCACCGGCTGCATTCTGAGCGGGCAGGAGCCAGCCCAGCGCCGCGAGGAATACCTTTGCGACATTACCTATGGCACCAATAACGAATTCGGTTTCGACTACCTGCGCGACAACATGGCTTGGCAAAAGGCCGACCTCGTTCAGCGCGGTCACTACTTTGCAATCGTCGATGAGGTTGACTCGATTCTCATCGACGAGGCTCGTACCCCTCTGATCATTTCTGGCCCGGCATCGGGCGAGGCAAACCGCTGGTTCACCGAGTTCGCTTCGATTGCCGAAAAGCTGCAACCAGTAATCGACTACGAAGTCGACGAAAAGAAGCGCACCGTCGGCATCCTAGAAGAAGGAATTGCCAAGGTTGAGGACTACCTCGGCATCAACAATCTCTACGAATCGGCAAACACTCCGCTTATTTCGTTTTTGAACAACGCCATTCGTGCCAAGTCGCTGTTCAAGCGCGACAAAGATTACGTCGTGATGAATGGCGAGGTTCTCATCGTGGATGAGCACACCGGTCGAATCCTCGCCGGTCGTCGCTACAACGAAGGCGTGCACCAGGCAATCGAAGCTAAGGAAGGCGTCGAGGTTAAGGCAGAGAACCAGACTCTCGCCACCATCACGCTGCAGAACTACTTCCGTCTTTATAGCAAACTCTCTGGCATGACCGGAACGGCCGAGACCGAAGCGGCCGAGTTCATGAGCACCTACAAGCTCGGTGTCGTTCCGATTCCAACTAACAAGCCGATGATTCGCCTCGACCGGTCAGACCTGATCTACAAGAACGAAGAGATCAAGTTCGCCATGGTTGTCGAAGACATCGCTGAGCGCCACGACAAGGGGCAGCCGGTGTTGGTGGGAACCACATCCGTGGAAAAGAGCGAGTACCTCTCGCGCCTCCTTGCTAAGCGCGGCGTGCGTCACGAGGTGCTGAACGCTAAGAACCACGCTCGAGAAGCCGCCATCGTTGCCCAGGCCGGTCGGCTAGGTGCGGTAACCGTCGCCACCAACATGGCCGGTCGAGGCACAGACATCATGCTCGGTGGAAACTCCGAGTTCCTTACCGTTGAAGCCCTGAACAAGCGGGGTCTACACGCCGATGAGAGCCCCGAAGAATATGAGGCAGCTTGGGCAACCGAGTTCGAGGCCGTAAAGGCTCGCGTGGCCGAGGAGGCCGAAAAGGTCATCGCGGTGGGCGGTCTCTACGTGCTTGGAACCGAGCGTCACGAGTCACGTCGAATCGACAATCAGCTTCGTGGTCGTTCTGGTCGCCAGGGTGACCCGGGAGAGTCGCGCTTCTATCTCTCACTCACCGATGACTTGATGCGCCTGTTCAACTCGGGTGCGGCAGCCGCTTTGATGAACCGCCCAGGTGTGCCAGACGACACCGCTATCGAGTCGAAGGTGGTCAGCCGCGCGATTCAATCTGCCCAGTCGCAGGTTGAGGCTCGCAACGCCGAGATTCGAAAGAACGTATTGAAATACGACGACGTCATGTCGCGCCAGCGCGATGCGATTTACAACGACCGTCGTCACATCCTTGAAGGCGACGACATTCAATCGCGCGTCGATACCTTCCTCGAGGATGTAATCGAGAACATCGTTTCAAACCACATCTTCGAAGGCACAGGCAAGGATTGGGACTTCGAGGCGCTTTGGGCAGATCTGAAGACCATCTATCCGGTGGGGCTCGAGATTGCCGAAGTGTTGGCCGAAGCGGGAAACCGCAACAAGCTCACTCGTGCCTGGATCGCTCGAGAATTGCTCTCGGATGCACAGATTGCCTATGCCAAGCGAACCGAGCAGGTTGGCGAGGCAGCAATGCGCGAGCTTGAGCGTCGCGTGGTGCTTTCGGTGATCGACCGCAAGTGGCGCGACCACCTCTACGAGATGGACTACCTCAAGGAAGGCATCGGCCTTCGTGCAATGGCGCAGCGTGACCCGCTGATTGAATACCAGCGCGAGGGATTCACGATGTTCCAGCAGATGATGGGCGCCATCAAGGAAGAGGCCATCGGCTTCATGTTCAACCTCGAGGTTCAGGTTCAGCCTGCCGACGCTGTGCAGGTTCAACCGGCACAGGGTCAGCTCACCTACACCTCACCAAACGAGGATGGCCAGGCCGAAATCCACGAGGGTTCGAGCGCCGCACCTGCAAAGCAGCCAAAGAAGGGCGAAGACGGCAAAAACAAGCCGGGTTCGTCGTTCTTCCGCAGCTAGGCAGAAGTCGCAGGCCCCTTCTGCGGCTAGATGACCGAGATCGCCTGAGCTCGCCAGCGCCGATTCACGCCTTCAAGGCGAATCGAAACGGCCCGAGTTCTGGTGGGTGAATGCACCAGCACTACCGACTCGACAACCCCATCCCTCGGATGCTCTACATGCAGGTCAGAAACCCGCAACTGCGGGGCTCTAGTTGGCTCGCCATTTCTTGCCCGCAGCTGGGCAACGCGAATCGATCTTTCGCGAAGCCGCAGGTAGACATCTTCACTCAGCAAGCTGCCCAGCTGATTGATGTTTCGAACCCCGGCCATTACCTCGACAATCGCAGTGGCCAGGATTCTAAGTAGCGGCTCGGGTGCCTCCAATTCGATCGTTGAGCTGTACTGCTCGCCAAAGAAATCAGCCTCTTCGCGCGGGTTACGAACAACAATCTTGCGAACCGGCGCCTTGCTGCTTTGCTTTCGCGTGTCTTTGCTGCTCGGTTTAGTTTTGCTCGCATCGCCTGTTGCCGAATTTCTGCTTCGCGATTCTCTGGCTTGTGAATCCTTGGTTCTCATGACTGCTGCTTCCCCCATTTCCACTGCAATAGTCCTGAACATACGCCCAGAGTTCTTTCAGGTAAATACCAACCAGAGAACTGTGGATAACTATTTTGGGTTGCGGTTATTTGTCGAATAATCGCTGCATGAGTTCAACTGCTAAACATTGCGCAGAGCAAAACCTGTTTACCTTTGTTGCCAATACGCAACGCCTCGCCATCCGCACCCACAGTCATCCGGCGATCGCTTTGGTTGCGCCAATTATCGGCACCGATTTCGTTGCCGGCATCGATGAGCTAAGTGGTCGGTGGCTCTGCATTGCACAGCAGCACATCGAATCGCTGGTTGCGACTGCGCAACCCGATAGCGGGCTGCCGAATTGTCGGCTGCAGCCAGGCGGCATTGTCGACTTCCTCTCGCGACTCCCAACGCCAACTCGCGTGCTCGTTGGCGATCAGCTGCTATCTGTGCGCGCCTTTGCACACGGATGGGCCATCCTGGCAAATGCGACCGGTGTCACTGCCGTGCCGCTCGCAGCCCAGCCGCAGTTTGCACTGTTCGAGGCACCAGACCGCGAGGTACTGGAAGTGGCAGCGTGAGGGCATCCGTGCGAATGAGCCGTCGCACTACGTTGGCCCTGACAGCTGCGCTGCTCGCCGCAGCTCTGGCCCTTGGCTTCCTTTTGCTGCGGGCATCGCAGGGCACCCGAGTGCTAGTTGCAAACAGCGATCTGGCCGCCGGCATGGTCTTGACCTCGGCGAACTTCACTTCAATCTCGGCAAAGCTAGGTGGTCAGGCTGCTGGTTACCTAGCCGAACTACCGATGGGGGAGGCGCTTACCCATTCGCTACGTCAGGGCGAACTGCTCAACTCGGCCGACCTGGCGCCGCAGAGTCATCTGGGCTTGGTGCGATTGGCGCTTGACCCAACCCTTCCGCTCGCAGCCGATGTTCGAGTCGGCTCGGAGGTTTCTATCTGGTTTATGCCTAAATCGAATTACACAAACCCCACCGCGGGTTCTCGTCCGGCCACATCAGCCGGATTGATCGCCTCCAACATCCAGGTTCTGCAAATCAGCAAGAACAGCGATTCAATTGGGTCAACCAAGACTCAACTCGAAGTTGAGGTTAGCCCTCAGTTGGTGCCGGCAATTATTGCCATCCAGGCTCAAGACGGAAATCTCAGTGTCATCGCGCAGGGGTAGTAGCCCACAGCCAACAGGGCAACCCGGCAGAACAGTCGCGGTTTGGTCTGCTCAAGGTTCAACGGGTCGTTCTCAGGTCGCGGCAGCCATCGCCGTCGAGCTCGCCGGGCTTGGCTACCGCACTCTGCTAATCGACGCCGATGTCTACTCGCCGTCGCAACTGCAGCAGTTTGGCTTTGGCGAAAACCATATCGGAATCGCCTCTGCCTGCAGATTGATTTCGCGTGACGAGATGACCGCGGATTCGTTGCAAGCGCTATTGCTCGACTACGAAATGCCAAAAAGTAAGCTCTCGATTTTGCCTGGTTTACACCTGGTCAGCCGCTGGCCAGAGCTCGGCTTCGAACCCACCATCGAGCTGATCGACTTTGCTAGCAAACACTTCGACTGGGTCGTGCTCGACCTCTCATCGTCAATCGAGCGGGAGTTGGTTGACCAGCGCACGTTGGCCGAACGAAACGCCGTAACCATCGCAGCCCTCACCCGGGTTGAACACATTGTTGGGCTTTGCCTCGCAGACCCGATTGGCCTTGCCCGATATGTCTGGGCCATTCAGGAGGTGAAATTGCAAGGCCACGGCCAGAAGATAAAGACGGTGCTCAATCGAGTTCCAGATTCGGGCAGGGCTGTCATCGAAGCCGAGAACGCCTTGCATCGCTTGGCCGGGCTTCAGGCGCACGCACGGCTGGCCAGCGACGAGGCGCTTTTTGCTCGAGCATCCGAGTTGTCGGTGCCAATCAACCTGGTGCCTCGCAATTCGAGTGTGAAGCAGGCCATTTCGGCCTTTACCCGAGCGCAACTACTGCCACCGTGATTGGCTTCTGGCCCGCGGGGTCGCGTGGCTAAACTCGGTTAGGTGTCGACCCTAAAAGAGCTCCTCAAGCAGCACGGTCACTCTGCCGCTGCCGAGATCGAATGGTTGCACATGCTGGTTGCCGAATGGCAACTGATAGCCGACCTCTCCATGGGCGATCTAGTGCTTTGGGTGCGCAACCCACAGGGCGAATACATCGCAGTGGCGAGTGCCCGCCCCGCTTCGGCGCTACCAATTCTCTACCGTGACATCACCGGCGAGGTGGTTCCTGAGCAGTGGCTTGCTGGCCTAGAGCATGCTCGCGACACCGGCCTGATCTTCTTTTCGCCAAAGACCACCTTTGACTCAATTAACACCCGGCTAGAGGTGGTTCCGGTTAGACGGGTCGCCTCCACGACCGACCAGCACGAGGTGGCTGAGCCAATTGCCTTCCTATCGCGTCACACTCAGCTCGATTACGTTCAAACCCCAAACAAGATTTCAATCAACTATGTGAAGGCTGCCAACGACCTGCTCGAAATGGTCGCACACGGCATGTATCCCGACTTCTCTACCCCAACCGCTTCGCGCCGCGGCGCACCGCGAGCCAACGATGGCGTGCTGCGACTTGATGAAGACGGAAAAGTCTTGTTTGCCAGCCCAAACGCCGTCTCGGCCCTGAACCGTTTTGGTGCTTCCGGGGCCATCGAAGGTCAATCTCTTTCGGCCTCCGTTACACCCGCCCTGAAGCTTGGCTCAGTCGACGAATCGCTGCCGCTTGTGCTCACTGGCCGGGCAGCGTGGCGCACAGACATTGAGGCCAAAACCGTCACCCTCTCGATCCGCGCCATTCCGATTAGGCACGGCAATAAGCGCACCGGCGCAATAGTGCTGATTCGCGACGTCACAGAGCTTCGCCGGCAGGAGCAAGAGCTGATCACCAAGGATGCAACCATCCGTGAAATTCACCACCGAGTGAAAAACAACCTGCAGACGGTAGCCAGCCTGCTGCGCATCCAGTCGCGCAGAAGCAAGAACGATGAGGTGCGCGAGACCCTCGATCAAGCCATGCGTCGCGTCTCGGCAATTGCGCTGGTGCACGACACTCTTTCTGAAGGAACAGCACAGGAGCTCAACTTCGACGAGGTCTTTGATCGCGTGCTTCTTCTTACGGCCGAGGTTGCGACCATTCACAACACCAACGTGAATACGATCATCGATGGAAAGTTCGGGCAGCTGCCTGGTTCAATTGCAACACCGCTCGCGGTTGCTCTAACCGAGATCGTCGCCAATGCCGTCGAACACGGACTCGGCGAACGCAGCGGGGCAGTGCACGTGAATGCCGAACGTAAACCAAAGAAACTCGAAATCACGGTGAGCGATAACGGTCGCGGGATCGAAGGTGGCAAGCTCGGCGATGGTCTCGGCACTCAAATCATTCTCACGCTCATCGAGGGTGAGCTTCGCGGCACAATCAACTGGTTTAGTCCGCCGGATGGTGGCACCAAGGTGTCAATCAGCATTCCGCTTTAGGCACCCAGTGAAATGCAAAACCCGCCTTTCGGCGGGCTGCAAAATTCAACTTGGAAACTGTTGCACGCAAAAAACTAGGATGCGCGACGAGCGCGAGCATATTTGCGCTTGAGCGACTTGCGCTCGTCTTCGCTCATGCCGCCCCAAACGCCAGCATCCTGGTTTTCTTTGATCGCATATTCGAGGCAAAGGTTCGAAACCTGGCACTCGCGGCAGATTGATTTTGCGAGTTCAATTTGGTCGATTGCAGGGCCTGTGTTGCCTACCGGAAAGAAGATTTCTGGGTCTTCGGTTCGGCATCGTGATTCATTGAGCCACTGCATATCCATGTTTGGTTATTCCCTTGTAAATACTGGCTTCCAGGGCTATTCGGGGGCTTCGCCATCCGTCTAGGCTGGTGGTTGTCTCAGGCAATAATTCCACTCGGAACCCCGTTTGGCAATACCCAAAAAAGGACTTAAAACACCTTGAAAAATCGCTTTTTTAACCTTGCTAAAAAGCATCAAATAGCGGTAGTTGTTTTGCTGCTCGAATCAATCGGTGCAATATTTGCCACTGCAGTGTTTATTGCTGGCACCATCATCGACTCGATTACCAAACCCAAAATCTTTGCAATCGGGGTTGGCGGTTACATCTCAATCGACGCGATTTTTCTCGTCTCGGCCCTGTTCGGATTCTTCACTGCAAGACAGCTGTTGAATCAAAAGCGTTGGGCAAGAAGCTCTGCGGTTTATTGGCAGATCATTCAAATCGCCTTCGCCATCAACTCATTCAGTGGCGACAACATCGGCAAAATCATAGGTGCGTGGCTAATCGCCTCTTCGCTTGTCGGACTCTACGCACTCTTCTCGCGCGATGTTATTGAAGCAACCACCGAGAAGGTTGATCGAGACTAAATCAGGTTCCGCTGATGCGGCATCCCAGTTAGACCTCGAGCAACTTGCGCAAGGCTGCAACGTGGCCTGTGGCCTTGACGTTGTAGAGGGCGTGAGCGACCTTGCCCTTTTCATCAATCACAAAAGTTGAGCGCAGCACGCCCTCATACTCACGTCCGTACATCGACTTCTTGCCGAAGGCTCCGTAAGCCTTGTGTGTCTTCAGCGATTCATCGCTGAGCAGGTCGAACTTGAGCTTCTCTTCCTTGCGGAACTTGACCAGCTTGGCTTGGGCATCTGGCGAGACGCCTAGAACTGTGTAGCCGGCCTTCTTGAAAGGGGTCAGGGCGTCGTTGAAGTCGCACGCTTCCTTGGTGCAACCGGGGGTGAGAGCCGCGGGGTAGAAGTACAGAATCACCCTCTGGCCCTTGAGGTCGGCCAGTGACACCAGCTCGCCATCCTGGTTTGGGATCTTGAATGCTGGGGCCTTGGTTCCGGTTTTGAGACGGGTTTCAGTCATTTTTGCCTCCATGGATGTTCGGGCCGAAGCCCTCTAGAGGTGAGTTTACCCATGGCCGTCGTTGGCGCTGGCCTCACGAAACCTGCTATTCTTGACGCTTGTTGTGCTGTCAAGCCAACTCGCGCCTCTAGCTCAATCGGCAGAGCAACTGACTCTTAATCAGTGGGTTCCGGGTTCAAGTCCCGGGGGGCGCACAAAAAGACCCAAAACTTCTCACGAGTTTGGGTCTTTTTTTACTGTCGGTGGCGGCACCTAACCTGCAGATATGGCAGACAAGAGTGAACCGGAAGACCTCGGGCAGAAGCTCGACGAGTTGAACAATCAGGCGATCGAAAACGCCGCGACAATCGAGCATCCCGAGGGTGTCGAGACGCTCGGTGTCATGGCCGAGTGGGGCAATCGAGGCGTGCCACGCTGGTTCAAATACCCGGATGAACCTCACCAGGCTTATCAACTGTTCAAGACCAACGCTTCGGCAGACCCGTCATCTACCTGGATGTACAGCAAATACAAACGCCGGTGGCACCCAGATCTAGAAGCGAACCTCTGGACTTACAGAGTGAAAGGCGATTGGTACCAAGAGATCGATGAGGCCGAAGCTAGACGACTTTTCAGCGATGCCTTTGAGCCGCGAAGCGATGTTGGCAAGAAGTGGCACTTCGTAGTCGAAGACGCGTAAGCGCCTACTTCACCAATCGAATGTGTACCGTTTTCGACGAACTAATCCAAGACTTATTTCCGGACGGCACGCTTGCCTTGGCCGTAACGTCACAGCCAGCGGTCGAATACGTACTGGCCTTCACGGTGTAAAGCTTCACATACCCACCGGATGAACTAGTCAGCAACGAGCAATACCTTGAGGCACTTAGAGTCAAAGAGACTTTTGCGATCGAGGTTGAACTGTTTCCCGTGGTGATGTTGAAAGTTGTTCCAACCTTCAAGGATGAAGGCAATCGCGGCAATGCGAATGGCTGTTTGGCAGCGGTAACCGAAGGGGTTGGCGACGCAGTCGGGCTCGCAGAGGGTGATGAGGCTGGCGGCGCCGTTGGGGTGGCGCTGGCCGAGGCTGGCGGCGCCGTTGGGGTGGCGCTGGCCGAGGCTGTCACCGATGGCGATGGGGTCGGCGTGGGGCTCTGGCTCGAGGCCGGTGGCGTCACCGATGGCGATGGGGTCGGCGTGGGGCTCTGGCTCGAGGCCGGTGGCGTCACAGGTGGAGCCGGTGGCGGCGGCGGTGGAGCCGAGTTGCTTGCGAATGAAGCCGAGAACCAGGCCGAAGGTGTCCCGAACTGCAAATATGTTGCGCCGCCAAAGTATCGGTAGGGCCACACTCGGTAGCGGAAGGTCTTACCCGCTGAAGTGCCGGAGGAATCTACATCGCTGAAGGTTCCTCCATTGCCACCGAAACTTACGCCATCGGATCTGTAGACGTTATAGCCCCAAGTATTGGCAGGCAGGGTGACCGAAAAGTCAATTCGGGTTGTCGTGCTCGAGGTGACTGCCAAGTTCGATGCCGCTCCAAGCTCAGTCGGGAAAAGGATCACAGTGCGCGAGCGCGTGCATTCGGCTTGGTTAAATGTGCTTCCGATTGCCGTCGATTTGCACCCGATTGCGTTATAGGGCAATCCATACGAGAGATTACTGATTGTCACAGACGAGGCAGCGGTCCAAACCCAGCCATTGGTAGACGGCGAAAGTTGGTAGTTATATCCCGTTGAGCTTGGCTGTGCGTAGGGAAAGCTAATCGTTGCTGATTGATCGTGGTTGTCTGTTACCACTAGGTTTTGGGAATTGGCAGATTGACCACTACTAACGCCAACATTGAAAGGCGACGAAAGCGCGCCAATGGTTCCTGACTGGGTTACCCAGGCAAATTGCGCAGTCAGATTCGGCGAGGACGTAAATGTGCCGCAGTTAACCTGCGTGAGATATTGCGCCGAGATTTGGCAATTGACACCCTGACCGTCGCTCAATACCGCTGCACCAACAATTTGTGTAAACGGTAACGGCAATGCGTAGGGTGTTGCGAGTCTTAGGTAAAAGTTTCCATCCGAGACGGTGGTTTGCACAATCGTCGGCATCGAGCTGAAGTCACTGTCGTAGGTTTGCAGCAAAGCCGGCTGAGTCACCGTGCCAGAGGAGCTTCCGCCATTTGCTCTGACCTGAATCGCACCAGACGAGCCACTGACCAATCCGCTCAGGGTAACGGTGGTTGTTGGAGCGGTTGCGGTGGCAACGACTTTTTGATTTTCCAAAACCGAATAGTCCGTGACCCCTGCCACGGCACCCCAGCTCACTTGAGCGCTTGAGACGGTGCTGGATGAGCTCAGCGTCGTTATGACTGGGGCGCTTCGAAGCGAGTTTGCCGCCACCTGCTGTGCCAGTTGGATGGCGGCAACCGTATCGATGCATCCCGCGGCGGTGAAATCGGCTTGAGGCAGGGTCGAAGGCGCTGAATAGTCACAAGTCCACTGCATCGCAACAGAGTCATATGCGCAGGCATGCCATAGATTCGGCTTTGTCTCGACTACTGGCTGAGCGCTTGCCTGAATCACGGCTTGAATCTGCTGTGGGCTTAGACTCGGCGCCGCCTGTTTGATCAGAGCAACTGCGCCAGCGACCAATGGAGAGGCCAAAGAGGTTCCCGACTCAAACTCGAAGTCGACGGGGCCGGCTGATATGACATCAACGCCGGGAGCCATGATGTCGAGGTTCGGCCCCCAGCTTGAAAATTCGGCTCTAGCCATCGTTCGATCAAGTGCGCCGACCTCGATGAGCCCGGGAATCTTGAATGCGGCCGGATAGCTTTCATTGGCATAGTTGTTGCAGTTGTTGTTCCACGGGTTTTGCAGCACGCCACCAGAACTTTCTGCACTGCAACCATCATTTCCAGCAGCAGCCACAACAGAGATGTTGTGAGTGGTGGCCCAGGAAATCATTGCCGCCCAGCCGCTGTCAGTATTGACGGCGCTTCCAAGACTCATGTTTATTACATCGGCGTGATGACTAATAGCCCAGGCCAACCCCTGATCAATGGCAAGTCCTGGGCAATTGATTGGGTAGTTGGCGCACACCCGAGCGTTCATGATCGATACACCGCGCGCGACCCCGCCGGCTCCCGATTCGACATCAACGGCACCGGCAACCACTCCACTTGTGGAAGTACCGTGAAATGACGGCCCCGGAACATTGTCGACAAAGTCAGCGCTGGCAATGACCTTATTTTCGAGAACGCCTCCCGGCGAACCTGGCTCAATTCCGGTGTCGAGAAAGGCAACTTTGATTCCGGTGCCATCAAAGCCAAGGGCATTTGCTTCATCTGAACGAATTTGTGTGTATGACCAACGATTGCCAGTGGCCGGGGTGGTGGTGGAGTGGTTTCGGGCTGAGGAAACGACTGGCTTAGCTGTGGTAAGCAGAGGTTTATAGGTGTAGTCGGGCGTGACAAAAACTAGTTTTTGCTGCTTCGCATTCAGGTTCGCGCGGTGAATCGTCGCGGCATACATGTTTGAGCCAGTAACCCGAGGTGCCCCGTGCGTGAAGTCGACAACAATCGCGCCTCGCGTGTCTGGCATCAGCACCGACGCATCCGCGCCTGAAATTGCTGGGATGACCGCCATCAATAGACCGAAAACGGCGGCTAGCAACTTGGACTTCATGCCACCCCGTTTAGGTTGAGTGACAAGGTAATTGCTACCCGCTGGCCAAGTTCAATTTTTTCTGGGATGCGCACCACGTTCTTAATCGGCACGAGGTAGCCGCCATCCTTGGGGAAGAGCGAGGTGGTGAAACGGGTCTTTCCGATGCCAACCTCACAGGGGATGACTCCCCATCCGTACGTTACGAGAGCCGCGACGGCTTTGATCTTGGCGGCGGCAGCGTCTGCCACTTTGACGAAGTAGAAGGGTGCAGGGCCGCGCCACTCGAAGACTTCCCCGGTGAACTTCAGCTGCATGTCTAAAGGGTAGTGGTGGTAAGGCGGTGCTGTCGGGTTTAGGCTCAAGCCATGAGCAAAGCACTGATGGTCATCGACGTTCAGAAATGGGGATTCACCGGCAACTGGCAGGTGGCCGACTCCGAGGCGTTGCTGCAGCGGATACAGCAGCGAGTAGAAGCTGCACGTGCGAATGGCGAGATGATCGTGCATGTGCAAAACGATGCCCCAGAGGGCGAGCTCGATGCACCCGGCGGGCCGTTTTGGCCCGTGATGATCGAGCCAATTGGTGATGAGTGGCTGGTCAATAAGACCACCAAAGACACCTTCGAGACCAACCCAGACTTGGCAGACCGCCTGCGTGCCGCTGGCATCGATGAACTAGAGCTGGTCGGCTGCCAGAGCGAGAATTGCGTGCGCTCAACTGCGCTTGGCGCCCGCGCCGAAGGCTTCAAGGTTTCGCTGCCGCCCGGCCTGCACGGCACCTACGACGAAAGCACCTTTACCGGTAAACCTGGCAAAACTGCGCTCGAATACATCGCCGAAGTTCAGGCCGAAATCGATCCGAGATAGATAGTTAATTCATGGCCGTAAGCGTGACTCTGCAAAATGCCGTTTTGGCAAAGCTCACCTACGGGCCAACCAAATCATCCCGCGCCGAATTAAACAAACTCGGGCTCGACAAATGGCTAGATGATCAGCTAAACCCGAACAAGGCTGAGGATAAATTCACCAAGGGCGTCCTTGGGCAATTTCGTGCACAAAATCTTTCGCAGTATGACATCGAACACACGCTGCCCTATTCGGTGAACAGCAGCAAAGTCTCGGATGAGCTCGCACTCACAACTATCTATCGCCGGTTCGCATCGTCGCGCCAGGTTTACGAAACCCTCGTAGAGTTTTTGCAAGACCTAGTGCCGACGCCGCTCTATAACGATCAGGTCAAACGCCTAAGTTACGACCGTGACGCGATCCGCGCCAATGCCTTGGGCAACTACACCGACCTGCTTTATGCAACTGCGCTTCACCCCGAGATGCTCACTTTTCTAAACGGATACTCGAATGAGCGAAACCACCCCAATGAAAACTACGGGCGCGAATTGCTCGAACTTTTTACGGTAACGACGGCAACCTCATACACTCAGGATGATGTTGTCAACGCCGCTCGAGTCTTCTCTGGCATCTCGTTCGACAACGTGAACATGCAAAACTTCGCCGACCCAAACCGCCACTGGCAGGGTCAGGTAAAAGTTCTTGGCTGGAGCGACCCTAACCCTGGCAAAACCCCCGATCAGATTTTTAACACAGCGCGCGGACTGGTGAAATACCTAACTCAGCTCCCAGAGACAGCCAGGGCCTTTTCGCTGCGCATGGCAAAGCGCTATGTGAGTGACACCCCGTCGAGCTCAATCGTTACTGCGATGACCACTACCTACCTGGCCTCGGGGGCGAACATCCCAGAGGTGGTCAAGACCATGGCCAAACATCCAGGCTTCATGGCCTCAGCCGGAGCCAAACTGAAGCGACCAACCGAGCACCTAATTTCGACCATGCGCGCCCTTGAGATGAACATCAACGGATCTATCAACGCCGGAAACACCAGCAATTTCGACGACTATTGGCGGGGCAGCCTGCTCAACACCGTGTGGTGGCTAACCATGAAGGGCGGTCACGACCCGTTCAACTGGCCCTTCCCGAATGGTTTTCCTGACACCGAAAGTGCCTGGACCAACATGGCGGGGCAGGTGGTGCGTTGGAACAACGCGGTAAACCTGATCATGGGTTATGACGGTTTTGATCAGCCAGACCTGCGCGTGCTGTTCGGTGCACCGGCCAACACCGTAGCAACAATCGTGGATGCGGCTGCCACCAAAATCTTGGGCCGAAAGCTCACCAGCGCATCTCGGGCAAATGTGATCGCTGGCGTTTCGCTAATCAAATCAACCAACACGAAAGCCCTCTATGGTCAGCGCCTGCAGGCGGCTGCGCTTCTGGTGTTCGCAACCGAAGAATGGAACCGCCGATGAACTCGAAACCGCTACAGGCGCAGGCATGTCCGGAGTTCGATGAACTTTCGCGCGGGCTAACTCGCCGTACATTTGTGAATTCGGTTCTGGCCCTCGGTGGCGGCTTGGTGCTCTCGTCGATTGAGGGGCTTCAGGTTGCAACAGCCGCCGTGGGTGACTCGCGAGCAGACACAATCGTCACGGTTTATATGCGCGGCGGAATGGATGGACTGCTTGCGGTTCCGGTTTTGGGTGACCCGCTTCTTGCCCAGCTTCGCCCAACGCAGCACCTAGCCGACAGCCAAACCCTTGCGCTCGACAATCACTTTGGTCTGCATCCATCGCTGAAGAGTTTGAAGGGTCTTTACGACAAGGGCGAGATGGTCGTGCTGCAATCGGTGGGAACACCGGTAGGCACTCGTAGCCACTTCGATGATCAAAAGGCACTCGAGTATGCCGCCTACAACAACCCGGATACCGCAACCGGTTGGCAAAACAGATTCCTCTCGGCGCTCGGCACGACCGATGTATTCTCGGGTTACTCGACCGGCTACCAAACTCCAATTTCGCTCAAGGGCCCGCAGGGCACATCGGTTTTCGAAGACATGAACGATGTCGTAATCGAAAACTTCAACTCGATGAATCGTGCCGACTACCTGGATGCGCTGTTCAAACTGCACGCCGACGGCAAAACCAACTGGCAGCAAACGGCCATCAATTCAATTTCGGCAAGCGAGCGCATCCGTGAAATTAGCGGCACGATACCGACCACATACCCTGACACCGCAAACGGTCGCCGCTTCTCGACACTCGCAGCAATGATGAAAAACGGCGTTAACATCAAGACGGCAAACATCGAGTTCGCCGGCAACTTCGACGTTCACTCAGCTGCCGGCATCATCGATGGCCAAACGGCTGGCGACCTCAAAGACCTGAGCGACTGCATTCAGGCATTCAAGGATGACATCGGCAGCCTCTGGGGCAACGTGACTGTGGTGACCATCACC
Source organism: uncultured Micrococcales bacterium (assembly GCA_903909605.1). Taxonomy (GTDB): domain Bacteria; phylum Actinomycetota; class Actinomycetes; order Actinomycetales; family Microbacteriaceae; genus Rhodoluna. Next base: position 84,175 of record CAIVWH010000030.1, read on the forward strand.
GAGTTCGGTCGCAGGCTGCAGGAAAACGCATCCCAGGGATTTGACCACGGTTGGGGCAGTGCCATGTTCGTTATGGGTGGCGGGGTCAAGGGAGGCCGGGTGGTAACCAGCTGGCCTGGGCTGAGTGACCTGCGCGATGGCGACCTAAAGGTGACCCTTGATTACCGTCACGTGTTGGCCGAGGTCATGAAGTATCGCGGTGGGATCGCCGCCGACAAGATCTCTGGCATCCTGCCCGGCTTCACCCCAAAGGACATCGGCATCGTCAAGCAGCTCGCCTAATCAATTCGCGTTCGAATCCTTCAACCGCTGGTTCAGAGTTCTAAATAGAACCGATATCGATTTAAAGTGAACAGTTTTCTTTGCGTCATTTTGTGTCGAAATCTGGGTTTATGCTGAACGCAAAGGGGCAGTAATTCCCGCTGCTTCTATCAAGGAGGAAAGAATGAAGCTGACAAAGAGCTTCGCATTCAAGTCGGCAGCACTCGTTGCTGTAGCAGCGCTTTCGCTGACTGGATGCTCTGCATCAACGTCTTCTAGCTACAAGGCCTGCATGGTTTCAGACGCAGGTGGCTTCAAGGACGCATCGTTCAACGAAGAGGCATACAACGGCCTCCAGAACGCCAAGAAGGACCTCGGCATTCAGGTCGCAACCGTTCAGTCACCAGAGACCGCAACCCAGACCGACTACGTCACTGGTGTTCAGTCGATGATCGACGCAAAGTGCAACCTAATCATTGGTGTTGGTTTCAACCTGGCAACTGCAGTTCGCGACGCAGCGAAGGCAAACCCAAAGGTTGACTTCGCACTCATCGACTCGGCTCTGTCGAACGATGACTACTCGGCACTCAGCCTCGACAACGTAAAGCCAATCCAGTACGACACCGCACAGGCTGCGTTCCTCGCTGGTTACTTGGCTGCTGCTAAGACCGCAACCGGCAAGATCGCGACCTACGGTGGCATGCTGCTTCCATCTGTCACTATCTTCATGGATGGCCTCAAGCAGGGTGTTGACTACTACAACAAGCAGAACAGCAAGAGCGTTGTTGTGCTTGGTGCACAGGGCACCGACACCTCGAAGTGGGCAGCAACTGGCGACTTCAACGACCAGTCGAAGGGCAAGACTCTAACCGAGCAGTTCTTCGCACAGGGCGCTGACATCGTGCTTCCAGTAGCTGGTCCGGTAGGCATCGGCTCAGGCCAGGCAACCCTCGACAAGCCAGGCACCGAAGTTATCGGTGTTGACAGCGACTGGTACAACCTGCCAGCACACGCTGCATACAAGGCAAACATCTTGACTTCGATCGAGAAGAAGATGGCGGCTGCTGTTGAGTCGGTTATCAAGGATGGCGTGAACGGCAAGTTCATGGGCGGCGACGTAAACCAGTACGTTGGCACCCTTGCCAACGGTGGCGTTCAGATCGCTGACCAGCACGACGTAATGTACCCAGACGGCATTGCTGCAAAGCTTGCCGACCTGAAGGCACAGATCATCGCTGGCACCATCAAGGTCACCTCGCAGTACAACAAGTAATACCTAGCGCCCAGGCGCGACAAGGCAGGCCCCGGCGAAAGTCGGGGCCTGTCTTATTGGGTTAGATTTGAGCCAGAAGCATTAGAAAGCAGTCAAAGCAATGAGGCTTGAACTCAAGGGAATCACCAAGCGATTCGGTTCGCTGGTTGCCAACGACTCGGTGAACCTCGTAGCCGAACCGGGGCAGATCCACTGTCTGCTCGGTGAAAACGGCGCAGGCAAATCCACCCTTATGAATGTCCTGTATGGCCTCTATCAGGCCGATGCGGGAGAAATCCTCATCGACGGCAGGGTCGTCAAATTCTCTGGCCCCGGCGATGCTATGGCTGCAGGCATCGGCATGGTGCATCAGCACTTCATGCTCATCCCAGTTTTTACTGTTGCCGAAAATGTGATTCTTGGTCACGAGCCGACCAAAGCGCTCGGCTTTTTGAACATGGATGAGGCGCGCAAGCGAGTTCGCGAAATCAGCGACCGCTTCGGTTTCGATGTTGACCCGGATGCAATCGTCGGCGAACTGCCGGTCGGTGTACAGCAGCGAGTCGAGATCATCAAGGCACTGATCGGCGATGCCCAGGTTCTAGTTTTCGATGAGCCAACCGCAGTGCTTACCCCACAGGAAACCGACGAGCTAATGGCCATCATGAAGCAGTTGCGCGATGCGGGTAAGGCAATTGTCTTCATCACTCACAAGCTTCGCGAGGTTAAGGAAGTTGCAGACAAAATCACTGTGATTCGCCTTGGCAAAGTAGTGGGCGAGGCAAAGCCCACCTCCACTCAGGCTGAACTTGCCTCGATGATGGTTGGCCGCGCGGTCGACCTCGACGTCAATAAGACCCCGGCGAAGCCAGCCGACGTCAAGTTTTCGGTCAAGAACCTCGAGGTGTTCAATCACCTTGGTCAGAAGGTGGTCGACGATGTCTCCTTCGATATTCACGCGGGCGAGATCCTGGTTTTTGCAGGAGTGCAGGGCAATGGCCAAACCGAGCTAACCGAAGCGATTCTCGGTTTGCACACCCGAGTGCACGGCTCGATTGTTTTAGACGGCCACGAGTTGATTGGTCAGTCGGTGAAGCACCGGCTCGACTGGGGGCTCGGTTTCGTGCCAGAAGACCGCACCCTGGATGGGCTGGTCGCAGATTTCTCGATCGCCGAGAACCTGATGCTCGACCGCAGTGACCGCAAGCCGTTTGCCAAGGGGCTGCTGCTGCAGCTCAAGTATTTGGCCGAGTTCGCTGCCGAAAAGGTGAAGCAGTTCGACATTCGCACCCAGGGCATCAACCAGCGCGCTGGCGCTCTTTCGGGTGGAAACCAGCAGAAGGTGGTGCTCGCGCGTGAGCTGTCTCGCGAGTTGCGCATCCTGGTTGCTTCGCAGCCAACCCGAGGCCTCGACGTCGGTTCGATTGAGTTCGTGCACGAGCAGATTGTGGCAACTCGCGACCAGGGGTTGCCGGTCATGATTGTTGCGACCGAACTCGATGAGGCGACTCAGCTCGGCGATCGAATCGCTGTGATGTATCGCGGAAAGATTGTTGGCATCGTTCCCGCTGACACCGAGCGAGCCAGGCTAGGCCAAATGATGGCAGGAGTAGTGGCATGAGCACCGAAAAGACTTCACGGCTAAAGGTCGATTGGCAATCGATTATTCGCGGCAACGCGCTGATTCCAGTTCTGGCAATTGTCACATCGCTAATTGTTGGCGGCATCCTGGTTGCAATTGCCAACACAGATGTGCAGGCCGCCGCCGGCAACATCTTCAGCGCTCCGGGAACCTTCTTCTCTACCCTCGGTCAAACCGTCGGTGGCGCATACGATGCACTATTCCGCGGTTCGATTTTCAACTATCAGGCTTCTGATGTTGCGTTGATGTTCAAGCCGCTAACCGAGACCCTCGCCTTTGCAACCCCGATCACGCTCACCGGATTGGCGCTTGCCATCTCGTTCCGCTCGGGCTTGTTCAACATCGGTGGCACCGGGCAGATCATCTTCGGTGCGATGTTCGCCGGCTGGGTTGGCATCTATGTGCACCTGCCATTCTGGATTCACCTGCCGCTGGCAATTGTTGTTGGCGTAATCGGTGGTGCGTTCTTCGGTGCCCTTGTTGGCTTGCTGAAGGCAACCACTGGCGCCAATGAAGTAATCGTCACAATCATGTTCAACTACATCGCAGGGCTCTTGCTGCAATACCTGCTGAAGACCCCGCTGCTTCAGGCGCCAAACACCGCGAATCCGATTTCGCCTGCCGTGCAAGACACCGCGAAGTACCCGCTGCTTTTCGGCGACACCAACCGCCTGCACTGGGGGTTCTTCGTGATGCTGGCTGCTGTGGTCTTCACCTGGTGGCTGATGAACCGCTCTTCAATCGGGTTTAAGTTCCGTGCCATCGGCCACAACCCCCGCGCCGCAAGGGTTGCCGGCATCAACCTCGGCCTGACCTACGTGGCCGTGATGGCCGTTTCTGGTGCGCTGGCCGGTCTTGCCGGAACCACGCAGATTCTTGGCACCGAGCAGCACCTAACCATCGGTGTCTCGGCCAGCTTCGGCATCGACGCCATCACGGTGGCACTGCTCGGCCGCTCGAACCCTTGGGGAGTGCTGGCAGCCGGCATTCTGTTCGGCGGTCTTCGCGCCGGAGCTGTGACCATGCAGGCCGAACAGGCCGTGCCGGTCGACATCGTGACCGTCGTTCAATCGATGATCGTGCTGTTTATCGCGGCCCCACCTTTGGTTCGAGCGATCTATCGCATCCGAAAGGGGGCCGAAGTTGAAGCTTTCTAAGCGCCCGTTCGTAACCGTTGCAGTGGTTGCTCTGCTGACCCTGCTGCTCGCAGCCGTGGCTCCGCACGACATCACCACCATCAATGTTTCCAGCGACACCGATTTCTTCCACATCGCAGATTTCCCCGTTTCGGTGACCATCGTGGTCTGGACCTGCGCGGCGCTCAACATTTTGTTGGCCGCTGGTGCCGGATCTTTCTTGTTCCTGGCGAGGCGCAAGGTGCCCGGTGCAATCACCGGAGTCGCATTCTTCGCGATGGCTCTTTCTGCTCTGGTTTATCTGTATCACGGCAACAACATGACAATCACCTCGCTGCTGCAAGGTTCGCTTGCGCTGTCGGTTCCGCTGATCTTCGGTTCGATGGCCGGTGTGCTGAGCGAACGTGTCGGTGTGGTCAACATCGCGATTGAGGGCCAGCTACTGTTTGGTGCATTCGCATCGGCGATGATCGCATCCATGACCCACAGCCTCTGGGCAGGGCTATTCGGTTCGCTGGTTGCCGGAGCGCTGGTTGCCTGGATTCTCGCAGTGTTCTCAATCAAATATCGAGTCGACCAGATCATTGTCGGTGTTGTTGTGAACATGCTCGTGGTTGGTCTAACCAACTTCTTGTTCGGCACATTGATGGGCGACAACCCGGTGCTGTTTAACCAGCCGCCGCGTTTCGATAAGTTCTCGCTGCCGCTGCTCGGCCAGATTCCGGTAATCGGGCCGGTGCTGTTCAACCAGACCCCGATTGTCTACCTGATGTATCTGGCGTTGGTCGTTGTTTTCGTTGCCCTGTTCAAGACCCGCTGGGGGCTTAGGGTTCGTGCCGTTGGTGAATACCCGAAGGCGGCAGACACCGTGGGCATCAACGTCTATCGCACTCGCTATGTATCGGTGGTCCTTGGCGGCGCGCTGGCAGGCCTGGGCGGGGCATTTTTCACCCTCGGTCAGGTTGGTTCGTTCGGCCAGGGCATCACGCACGGTGCCGGCTACATCGCCCTTGCGGCGCTCATCTTCGGCCGCTGGAACCCGCTTCTTGCGGCGTGCGCAGCTCTGCTATTTGGCTTTGCCCAGAACCTGCAGTATGGCCTCGCTATCATCGGTTCGCCGCTGCCAAGCGAGTTCCTGCTGATGCTGCCATACGTGCTGACCGTAATTGCGGTTGCCGGACTGGTCGGCAAGGTCACCGGGCCAGCCGCCAGCGGCAAGCCATACGTCAAGGAGTAATCGGTGTCGATCAACTGGGATGAACTTCGGGCCGCCGCGCGCGCTGCGATGACGAGCGCATACGCCCCTTATTCAAAGTTTCCGGTTGGGGCAGCCGCCCTTACCGAAGACGGCCGAATCATCACGGGTTGCAACGTAGAAAACGCGTCATACGGGCTAACCCTCTGCGCAGAGTGCGGGCTGGTTTCGCAACTAGTCGCAAGCGGCGGCGGCAAGTTGGTTGCCTTCACCTGCTGCGACTCTAACGAAAACGTGCTGATGCCCTGCGGTCGCTGCCGTCAGCTGCTGTTTGAACACTCGGCAAATGGCATGGTGCTCGAAACCGTCTCGGGGTTCAAGACTATCGACGAAGTTTTGCCGGATGCCTTTGGCCCGCGCGATCTTGAGGAGCGCAAGTAATGAGCTTCGACGCAGTTCAACTAATTCTGCAAAAGCGCGACAGGGGCGAGCTCTCAACCGAGGCAATTAACTGGCTGATTCAGAATTACACCTCGGGGGTTGTCGCCGATGAGCAGATGAGTGCAATGACCATGGCCATCTTGCTAAACGGCATGAACCGTCGCGAAATCAAAGACCTAACCATGGCGATGATTGCCTCGGGAGAGCGCCTTGATTATTCGCACCTCGGTTCGCATACAGCAGACAAGCACTCGACCGGCGGCGTCGGCGACAAGATCACTCTTCCGCTTGCCCCGCTGGTGGCGGCATTCGGCGTTGCGGTTCCGCAACTCAGCGGTCGTGGCCTCGGCCACACCGGTGGCACACTCGACAAGCTCGAAGCGATTCCAGGATGGCGTGCATCCCTGAGCAATCAGGAGATGTTCGAACAGCTGCAAAAAGTTGGCGCGGTCATCTGCGCGGCGGGCTCGGGTCTGGCCCCGGCCGACAAAAAGCTCTACGCCCTGCGCGATGTGACCGGCACGGTCGAGGCCATCCCGCTTATTGCCAGTTCGATCATGTCGAAGAAGATTGCTGAGGGCACCGGTGCGCTGGTGCTCGATGTGAAGGTCGGCTCGGGCGCTTTCATGAAGACGCTCGATCGAGCCCGCGAGCTGGCGCAGGTAATGGTTGGCATCGGCCAGGATGCAGGGGTCAAGATTTCTGCCATTCTCACCGACATGTCGACCCCGCTCGGTCGCAAGATTGGCAACGGGCTAGAGGTTGAAGAGTCTGTGGAGGTGCTCGCCGGAGGCGGCCCGGCCGACGTTGTCGAGCTGACCGTGACCCTAGCCCGCGAGATGCTTAAGCTTGCCGGCAAGGGCGACGTCGATGTCGCGGCCGCCCTCAAAGACGGCCGAGCCATGGACAAATGGCGCCAGATGATTTCGGCTCAGGGCGGCAATCCAGAGGCAAAAATGACCCGCGGCAAGCACAGCCACACCATCCTTGCCGACGAAGACGGAACCCTCGAGACCCTGGATGCCCTGGCTGTAGGCATCGCATCCTGGCGACTTGGAGCCGGCCGTGCCCGCAAAGAAGATGCTGTTCAGGCCGGTGCGGGAATCGAACTTCATGCACAGCAGGGCGATAGTGTGGCCAAGGGCCAGCCTCTGCTGACCATGTACACAGACGACGAAGAACGCTTCGAACGATCCATCGAGGCGTTGGCCGGAGGTTACAAAATAGCCAAGGGCAAGTCGGTTGAGCGCAAACTCGTGCTCGACAAGATTACGGAGTAGAGATGACCAGTCAAATTCCAGACCTTTCGCAATTGCAGCACCGCCACAGCTCAAAGTGGCGACGCTTCTCGCATGACGTTTTGCCGATGCATGTTGCCGAGATGGATTTCGAAATTTCCCCGCACATCCGTGCCACGCTTGCGCGAATGGTTACCGAGTCTGACCTCGGCTATCTCGGGCCAATCCCCGAACTAAACGCAGCAGTGGCAGGCTTTGCCAAGCGCCGCTGGAACTGGACCATCGACCCAAATCACATTCGTCTCGCCACTGACGTTGGCGTTGCCGCCGTCGAACTTTTCCGAGTCCTTACCAAGCCTGGCGATAAGGTCATGGTCAACTCTCCGGTTTACACGAACTTTCACACCTGGATTCCCGAGGTGGGTGCCATCATCGAGGATGCCCCGCTGAAACGCGAATCTGGCTGGCGACTCGACCTGGATGTCATCGATGCGGCATTCGCAAACGGTGCAAAGGTGCTTCTGTTGTGCAACCCGCAAAATCCAACCGGCACCGTTCACACTCACGCCGAGCTGAGTCGACTCGCCGACATTGCGGCAAAGTATTCGGCAGTGGTGATTAGCGATGAGATCCACGCTCCGCTAACCTACGGCGACAGTGAGTTCGTGCCATACCTGGCCGTCAGCGAGAACGCCCGCAAGACCGGAATCACAATCACCTCGTCGAGCAAGTCGTGGAACACTGCTGGGCTCAAGGCTGCCATCGTCGTTACCGCAAGCGACGAAATGCAGCAGGTGGTTAGCCGCACCCCAGAGGCCATGCACTGGCGCGCATCCTTGCTGGGAGCCTTCGCGATGGTTGAGTCATACGACAACTCTGAGGGCTGGCTTGACGCGACTCTCGCCAGCCTGGATGCCAATCGGCACTTCACACTCAGCCAGTTCGCTGAGAAGCTTCCCAAGGCGCGCATGAGCCTGCCAGCGGCCACCTACCTAGCCTGGGTTGATGTGAGCGACTGCGGCTTTGGCGAAAATCCGGCCGCTTATCTGCTCGAGCACGCCAGGGTTGGGCTCGAGTCGGGCACCAACTTTGGCAAGCAGTACCAGGGGTTTGTGCGCTTCAACTTTGCCACCAGCCACGAGAACATCGCCGAGGCTATCTCGCGCATTGCGGCGGTCGCAAAGTAGTTTGCCGGATGCCGGATGCCGGATGCCCGATGCCCGATGCCCGAATCGGGCAAGACTACTAGCCGAGGGCCTGCTTGAGATCGTGAATTAGGTCGCCCGCATACTCGATCCCTACCGAAAGGCGCAGGGTCGAGTCTGTGATGCCAACCTGTGCTCGAACCTCTGGTGCGAGTCGACGGTGAGTGGTAGAGGCTGGGTGAGTGATCAGGCTCTTGGCATCACCGAGGTTGTTAGAGATGTCGATGACCTGCAGCGCATTCATGAACTCGTAGGTCGCGGTCTTGTCACCCTTGTATGCGAAACAAACGGTCGACCCTCCGCCGCTCATCTGCCGCTTAGCAAGTTCGTGCTGTGGGTGCGACTGAAGGAACGGGTAGCGTACGCGCTCAATCTTGGGATGCGACTCTAGAAAAAGCGCGACCTCGAAGGCGTTGTCGGTCATGCGAGCAACCCGAAGCGACATGGTCTCGAGAGACTTGGTGAGCACCCACGCCTCGAATGCGCCCATGGCAAGGCCGGCGTGACGCGTAAATGGTCGAACGATTCCGTTGATGTAGGCATCCGAGCCAACGACCGCGCCACCGAGCACTCGGCCCTGACCGTCGATGTGCTTGGTTGCCGAATACATGACGGCGTCGGCGCCAAGTTCGAGTGGCTTCTGGAGAACCGGCGATGCTAGAACGTTGTCGACGATTACCAAAGCGCCGGCCTTGTGGGCGAGTTCACTCACCATGGCGATGTCTACGATTTCCATCATCGGGTTGCTTGGGGTTTCGATGAAAACGGCCTTCGCGCCCTTAGAGAGAGCTGCAGCCCAGTCGGCTGGGTCGTTGCCCTGAACCAGCTCGAATTCGACGCCCCACTTTGGCAAGAACTCGGTGATGATCACATAGCAAGACGAGAACATCGCCATGGATGCGACCACTCGGTCGCCCTTCGAGACCAGAGACGCGAGGGCCGAGAAAACGGCGGACATTCCGGTGCCGGAGGCGAAGGCCGCCTCTGCGCCCTCAATGGCGGCCAGGCGCTGCTCGAAGGTCTCTACGGTTGGGTTGCCGAAGCGCGAATAGAGAAAGTGTTCGGTCTCGTCAGAGAAGGCCGATTCGGCCTGCTGGGCAGAGTCGTAGGTGAAGCCAGAGTTCAGAAACAGCGCCTCGCTCGTCTCGCCGAAGCCTGTGCGATTCAGACCGGCCCGAACGCCAATCGTGTCTGGGTGCAATTGCCAGTTGGGCTGAGGTGCATTCTGCGGGTCCTGGTAACCCCATGGGCGCTGGCGCTTAGTCATTGCCCAATTCTAGTTTTCAGCCGCAGAGCAAGTCGATGCGGTTTCGCAAAATTGCGACCGGTGGGGCAGCGTTCGCTGCGTTCCACTGGGCGGTGTTGGCAAACGGCAACTGTTGGTCGGCGGCGAACCCCAGGTAGGAACTCAGCGACGACTCGAGTTGAGTCCAGTCGAGCGACAAAGTGCCACGGGCATCCACGTTTGCTTTCTGCTGCCCGGCCCAAGCTGCAACGGCGGCAGGGTTGTCGAAGTTCTGTTTGCCAAGGGCCGCATAAATCGCGCAATACTGCGCGTCGTCGCTCGAGTGCTGCACACGGATGCTCGTGGCAGCTGGTTCAATCGGTGCGTAAACGCAGTGCTTCAGCGAGATCATCCAGTCGCTGAGCCTGGTCGGGTCGCGCTCTTCGAGTATCACGGCGAGGTAGGTGTGGAAGTCTTCCTGCCCGCCCCACTTCGGGTATGCCTTGATGAACCAGGCTTCGTTTCGATGTTCATAGAGCGGGATGAAGGTCATCAGTCGTTGCCAAACGGCAGCGGCGTTCTCGTGCCAGTCTCGAGTTCCCTCTTGCTTGTTCGGGTAGGTGTTCCAAGGGTCGAGCACGGTCGAAATGATTCGCGACTCTTGCCTTGCCAGGCTCATCAGAGCTGCCGGGTCTGGGTTGTCCTGCTGCATCACAGTCTGCAGGCGCTCCATCGACTGGCAGGTGTAATTGTTGACCTTCCAGACCTCATCCGCGGTGAGGCTGGCTGCGTGGTAGTTGGGCTTAGGCGAGTCGATGCTGAGAAATGGAAACTGCAATTGCAGAAATGCGCCGAGAACGAAAACCGAGATCCAGACCAGTGGTTTCAGAATGTATTTGAAAACCCAGCCGGGTAGTTCAAAGTCCTCGAGCCAAAGTTCAAACTTTGTGGCTTCGCGTCTGCGTCTAGTCCTCGCCAATGTCTTCGTTCCATAGAGTCGGGTTTGCCTCTATGAAGTCTGCCATTAGTTTGATGAGCCCTGGATCATTCATCACGTGCACTTCGGCTCCGTGTTCGGCGACCCAATCCTGACCGCCCATGAAGTTTTTGTCGTCGCCTACGAGCACGCGACCAATGCCGAACTGGCGAATCAGGCCGCTGCAGTACCAGCAGGGCGAAAGGCTGGTGGCAAGGGTTACCTTGCGATAGCTGCGCTGGCGGCCGGCATTGCGAAACGCGCTGGTTTCGCCGTGCATTGAGGCATCGCCTTCTTGAACGCGCAGGTTGTGGCCGCTGCCGAGCAGGCGGCCCTCGTCGTCAAAGAGGGCGGCACCGATAGGGATGCCACCCTCCTTGAGTCCGAGGTGAGCCTCGGCGATGGCTACAGAGAGCTTCTCCTGGTCGGTCGCAAAGACCTGTCCCTTTTCGAAGTGTTCTGGGTAGTCACTCATCGCCTGAACTCCTTTGTTTCTAGTTGCTTAGTTCTTCTTGGTGGTCTTCAGTGCGGTTGCCAGCACGTAGTAGAGCACGGCGGCGATAACGAAACCGACGATTGCGGTTGCGTCTCCACCTTCGATGATCTTCACGCCGTCAGCCATGTAGAAGTTGTCTGCAAACGAGCCCGAGGTCGCCAGCGGTGCAACGTAGGCAGGGTACTGGTTAGCGAAGAAGTAGATCGAGGTGGCAGTTGCAACCACGAAGGCCACTGGGCCTGCGAAGTTTTCCTTGCCACTGAGAGCGATCTCGCTAAGGTTCTGGCCGCGACGCATGAGGTAGTCGACCAGCACGATGGCAACCCAAGGAGCGACCCAGTATGAAACCACGAGCAGGAAGCTCTCGAGGCTCGAACCGAGACCCTTAGGGTCGAGAACTGCTGCATCGTAGGCAACGAGTCCGCCGAGGATGCCCGCGAGGGTAACCATGATTGCGCGGCGGGTCTTGAAGCCGAGCTTGAAGCCCATCGACAAGAACGACATTGCACCCGAGTAAACGTTCAGCACGTTAGCCGAGACCGAACCGACAGCGATTGCCAGCAAAGTCAAAGCTGCGAGGTAGTCGTTTCCGATCAGAGCGGTGAAGCCCTTGGTTGGGTTGGTAACGATACCGATTGCCGAGAATGCAACGGCTCCAACAACCATCAGAACCGAAGTGCTGAAGAAGTTGCCGAGACCGGCAGCCAAGCCAAGTGCGCGCTTGTTGGTGTTCTCAGGCAGGTAGCGGGTGTAGTCCGATGCGAATGGGGTCCATCCGGCGGTGTAGCCGTATGCGGCACCTGCAGCAAGAGTGAAACCACCGATGTTGAACGATGCGTCTGCGAAGTGTGCGTGTCCACCGGTCAGCACCAAGAAGGTGACGATGATCCAGACAACTGCGAGACCGTACGATGTGTAGCGCTCCCATACCTGAATCAGGTTGTGACCGATGAATGCGATTGCGATCTGAACAACAACCACGATGCCGAGCGAAGCGGCAACTGGGATGTTGGTCAGCGCGTTAAGCGCGAGTGCACCGGACACTGAGTTCACTGCGAACCAACCGATACCTGCAACGAGGGTCGAGAGACCAGCAGGAATCAGGTTGCCAAGCTTTCCGAAAGCAGTGCGGCCGAGCACCATCTGAGGCAATCCGGCCTTAGGGCCAAAGGTGCTGAACAGACCGTGGGTGAGAGCTGCCAGTGCGTTACCAACGACGACAGCGAGGATTGCCTGAGTAAGGTTTAGGCCGAAGAAGAGAACGCCTAGGGCGCCTACATATACGGTTGCGAACTCGAGGTTAGGTGACGACCAAACCGTAAACAAATGCCACGCTTTACCGTGACGTTCACCTGCGGAGATCGGAGATACATCATTTACTTCGATTGAGGTTGCCTTAGCAGAGCCTGAGGTTGTGTTAGCCATGCTGGAAAATCTAGCGAACTTTCAGGCGGCTAAATGACAACAACCAGAATGGGGATTTCGAGTGAATATTGAGATAACCGTTTCGAGTAAGGAGCATCGATGGCCGACTGGCTGGCCCGCCGAGCCCCTTATCTTCACAAGGGTTCGGTCGATTTAGAGGCGCTGGATGAGCGTTTTCTCGAGCCCTACCTAGAGATGCTCGCCGACCCAGAATCGAACCGGTTAACCACCACTACAAAGGGCTTTACGCGCGAAAAAATCGTCGACTGGTTGAACTCTCGACCACTGGCTGAAGGTCGCTTGGATTGGGCCATCCTGGATTCGGCCAACGGCGAGTTCGTTGGCGAGATTGTGCTTAGCGATTTTGTTTTGCAGCGACAGCAGATGGGGCTGCGAATCTGTTTGCGCGGGCCGAACTATTTCAACCGGGGCTTTGGCTCTGATGCGCTCGAGGCAGTAATCACGTTCGCATTCGACAAGCTGCTGCTGAAGAAACTCGAGCTCGAGGTGTGGGTCGAAAACCCGCGCGCGATTTCGACATACGAGAAGTTTGGTTTCGTGCACAAACGTCACCGCAAGGATCGTCGCGGTTTCGAGTACATCGTGATGCATCTGAGCAAGGCTGACTTCGTTCGCGCTCTGGCCGAGCGCAAGATGGCCGAGCATCTCGACCTCGAAAACTGGAAATTCGAATTCGATAACGGCAAGCGTCGCGCCGGGTTGTGTAACTACGACGAACAAAAGATTCAGCTCAGCAAATACCTGGTTGAAATTCACAGCGTCGACGAGAGTCTGCAGGTGATGCTGCATGAAATCGCTCACGCGATGGCCGGGCACGCAGCCGGTCACTCGAAGGCCTGGTTAAAGGTGGCCAAGTCGATTGGCTATCGCAACGAGAAGTTCACCGGCAAAGAAATTGCCGAGAAGACCGCGCCTTGGGTTGGCACCTGCCCGCGCGGGCACCTGCACTATCGCTACCGCAAGCCGGCCCAGATGGTGTCTTGCACAATCTGCGGCAAGGGCTTCAACGTGCGAAACCTAATCAGATGGACGAAACGATCAACAGCATCGTGATGACGAACCCGGCGAAGTAGTTCAGCCAGATAAACCTGCGCCAGCCACGGTTGGCCGACTCGCACGTCGCATCGGTGATGTTCAGGTGAGGCGCGAGAATCCCCAGGTATGGCAGTGCGGCAACAGACGCGAGCATTGAGGGCCAACCGGCGGTCAACATCAGCAATCCCGCTAGCGCATAGAGGGCAAACGCAATGCGAGTCGTCAGCCGCGCGCCAAAGGCGGTGGCGATCGAACCGATGCCACCCTCGCGGTCGGCCTTCACGTCTTGCACGGCGCCAAAGGCGTGCGAGGCGGCGCCCCAGCAAACAAAGGCCAGCCAGCTCTGCAGCAGAACCGGCTCGAGCAGCGAGTGACCGGCCAAGACCGCGGCGTAGAGCATCGGGTTCACGAAATGGCTGGCTGAGGTCAGCGAGTCGAGCACCGGCTTCTCTTTGAAGCGAAGGCCCTTGGCCGAGTAGGCAACCACGGTGAACAGGGCAAAGACCAGCAGCGAGTTGGTGGCCACTGGGTTCGGGCTCTGGTTGCCGGCCACCCACAGGTAGAGCACAAAGGGCAGGCAGGCCATGGCAGATGCCCAGAGCGTGATGCGGTGCATCCTTGGGGTTAGCAGCGCACCCTCGATGCCGCCCTTGCGCGGGTTGCGCAGGTCGCTCTCGTAATCGAAGACGTCGTTGATGCCATACATGGCCAGGTTGTAGGGAATCAAAAAGAACAGCGTGCCGACTATTACCGCGAAGTTGAGGTTGTGAGTCAGGTAAACGTAGGTGGCGGCAAACGGGAACGCGGTGTTGATCCACGAAACCGGGCGCGAAGACTGAATCAGTTGTGCTACCACCGAGCGTTCACGAGCCACTAGTTGCCTGCCTTCTTGGATGCGCCACCCTTAGTCAACTTGCCAACCAAATCGCGCATCAGCACAACCAGCGGGACCACGGCAATCGCGTACCCGAAGTCTTCGATTGGCGCGTTCAACACGTAGATGCCGCTGAGCTTGGTTGGGTCGTAAGCCACGATGCCCGAGAGCACGATCAGGTTGTCGAAAAGCGCGGTGGAAAGAACCATGAACAAAACCGGCATGCGGTCGCGGCACAGGCGAGTGGTTCGGTAGCGCAAAAAGTATGCGATGAAAATTGGTGCAATAAAAAACGTGTTCAGGTTCAGGTAGGTCACTTGGCACCGGCCTCTTCAGCTTGCGCCTTCGCGCTCACGCGCATCCAGGCTGCAAGTGTCAACTGAGCGCAGTAGACAAACAATGTCAGAAAGAAAGCCTCTTCCACCGGATAGTTGCCGAACAGGTTGATGCCAATCAAAAAGTTCTGCTGACCCTCAAAGAAGATTCCGAGCGCAATGCCGAGGGTGTCCCAGAGTGAGAAGACGGCAACCGCCAGCGCGGTCACGATCAGCTGCTGCCATTCGAACTTGAATCGAGGTCTGCCGGCCTTGGAGAACACCAGTCGCTGGCGGTTGTCGATGTGCGCCAATCCGGCGAGCGAAATCAGCAACAGCCCAAGGTAGATGCCAGGCACTAGCGCGCCTTCTTTGGCTTGCCCGCCCTGACGGCAAGCGGCTTGAGAGTCTCGGTCGGCGTGGTCGACTTGTCGCCGGCCAGGTGCTTGTAAACCAGCTCGGCGCCAATCAGGCACATCGGCAGTCCGATGCCGGGCAGGGTGTTGTGACCCGCGTAGTAGAGCCCCTTGACCTTCTTGCTCTTGTTGCGCGGTCTGAAGAACGCGCTCTGGCCGAGGGTGTGGGCCATGCCAAGCGCGGTGCCAGACCAGGCGTTCAGGTTCTTGGCAAAGTCGGCCGGGCCCATGATGTGCCGGGTCACGATGCGCGATTTCAAATCTGGGATGCCCGCCCAATCGGCAATCTGATCGACGATGCGGTCGGCTGCGGCCTCGAGGGCTGGGTCGCCTTCGCCACCGAGTGCAACATCTGGCGCTGCTGGCACCAGCACAAACAGGTTCTCGTGGCCGCTGGGTGCAACCGACTTGTCTGTGGCACTTGGCTTGCAGATGTAGAGCGATGCAGGGTTCGCAATTTGCGACTTGCCATCGGCCTTCTTGAAAACCTTGTCGAAGTTTTTCTTCCAGTTGTTCGAGTACAGCAGCGTGTGGTGTTCGAGCTCAGGCAGTTTGCCCTTGACGCCGAGCATCACCAAAAGCGCCGATGGCCCAGGCTGCTTCCTGTTCCAGTAGGCAGGCTTGTAGGTCTGGTGTTTCGGCTCGAGCAACTTGGTCTCAACGAATTCCAAATCGGCGGTGCCAACCACAACCTCGGCGGCAACTACTTCGTCGCCGACGAGAACACCGGCGGCAGCGCCATCCTTGACGATGATTTTTGAAACCGGCGACGAGGTGTGAATGCGCACACCGGCATCCTTGGCGAGTTTCGCAATCGACTCGATGATCTTGTAGAAACCACCCTGCGGGTAGAACACGCCAACGTTCATGTCGACGTGAGTCATCAGGTGGTACATGCTCGGGGTGTTGTATGGCGATGCGCCGAGGAACACGGCAGGGAAGTCGAGGATCTTGCGCAGGCGCTCATCGCGCACGTGCTGACCGGCGAAACCATCGAGCGACTTGAACAGGTGGCTCAAAAACATTCCGGCACGCTTGAGCAGCTCGGGCTTCAGAAACGGCTTCACCGAATCGAAGTTCGTATATAAGAAGTACTTCATCGACAGGTCGTAGACGTCCTGGGCACTGGCGACATAGCGGCCAAGGGCCTCGCCGGCACCAGGCTCGACCGACTCGAAGACCTCCATGTTCTTGCCCAATAGATCGTGAATCAAAATCGGCTCGCTCGGCGCTTTGCCAGGCTCGGCCTCATAGAAGGTCTTGTACGCCGGTTCGAGCTGCACCAGGTCAAGCTGCTCTGCCGCGGTGGTGCCCATCAGGCGATAGAACTGATCGAAGGCGTCTGGCATGAGGTACCAGCTCGGGCCGGTTTCGAAGGTGAACTTGCCATCCTTGATCGTGTAAGCACGGCCGCCAACGCGCTCGCGCGCCTCGAACAGGTCAACCTCACAGCCGGCCTTGGCCAGCAGGGCAGAGGTGGCGAGGCCCGAAATGCCTCCTCCGATAACTACAACTTTCATCGCGGCGTTGCTCCTAGCAGTGACTTGGCGAGCAACCACACCTTACGTGGGTTTGAAACTCGGATGCGCGTGGTGATCAAAACCTCAGCTGGCGTTGCGGCGACCTTGGCCGTCAGGTCGCCAAACAAAAACTGCGCTGCGCTAACCGCTGGGCGAACATCGCGTGGCAGCAGGCGAATCGAATTCGCCGCGACGATCAGGTCGGCGGCAATGTCGTCGACCAAGTATTGCTTCTGATCTTCGTTGAAAGTCTCGACCGTCACGTCGGGAAAGTATGAGCGACCGAGTTCGGCGAAGTCTGCGTGCAGATCGCGCAAGAAGTTGATCTTCTGGAAGGCGGCACCAAGAGCCAGTGCACCGAGCTCGAGCGACTCGAGTTGCATCGGCGTGTAATTCTTTTCGCGACCCGCGATGAACACTCGCAGACACATCAGCCCAACCACCTCTGCCGAACCGTAAACGTACTTCTTGAACGAGGCGGGAGTGTGCTTTTTCTTGGTGAGGTCCATGCGCATCGACTCGAAGAACGGTGCAATCTCTGCGCGAGTGATGCCGACCTCGTTTGCTGTCAGTGAAAAGGCGTGCACTACAAGATTCACCGAGAAGCCGGTTTCGAGCGCCGAATAGACCTCGGCCTCTAGGGCGTCGAGCGCGTGACGCGGGTTTACCTTCTTCTTGCCAACGGCCTCGGCGGCGGCGCCGTCGACAATCTCGTCGGCCACACGCACGAGGGCGTAGACATCCTTGATGTGGCTTCTGGTGGGGGTGGGCAGCAGGTTGGTGGCCAGCCCAAACGAGGTCGAGTAGTCGGCAATTACCGAGCGAGCGCTGTGCCTGGCGGCCTTGCTGTAAAGCTCTAGCGATCCCACGGGTGTCCTTTAGTTGCGCAACTTCTCTGACCTAAGCCTAAGTCGGTTACTAACCCGACCTAGAGCCAGTCGCGCTTCTTGAAGATGTAGTAGAGCGCGCCTGAAACCCCAACAATCAGGATGTTCGAACTCCAGAGGCCAAGTGGTTGCCCGAAGCCCAAGTATGGAACGTTTTGCCCATAGAAACCGGTGATTGCCGTCGGCACCGCAATGATCGCCGCCCACGAAGTGACCTTCTTCATAACCAGGTTCATACGGTTGCCCTGAATGGTCAGGTTGGTTTCGAGCAACGAGGTCACGAGGTCGCGCAGTGAGTCAGTCCAGTCGGCGGCTCGCATGATGTGGTCATAGACATCCTGGTAATAGGGCAGCATGCCATCGCCAATTACCTGGGCATCGCGCTTGATGATTGGGTTCAGTACCTCACGCATCGGCACCGCGATTCGGCGAAGCAGCACAAGTGCCTTGCGCAATTCGTAAGACCGGCGCTGAACCACAAGGTCTTGACGCGTGACGTCGTCGAACATGCGGTCTTCGATTTCTTCTAGCGAAGCGTCAAGCTGCTGAATCACCTCGAAGTAGCCGTCGACAATCTGGTCGAGCAGCGCCCAGAGCAAAAACGCGATGCCGTTCTTCGCAAGCTCGGCCTGGTCATCCCAGCGCTTCATAACCCCTTGGATGTCGAACTCTTCATCGTCGCGAACCGTGATCAGGCCGTTCTTGGTGACAAAAATCGCAATCTCGGGGGTGTGTAGCTCGGCGGTGTCTGGGTGAAAGTTTGACGAATAGGCGTTGATAAAGAGGTGTGAGTCGTAATGCTCGAGCTTCGGGCGCTGGCGGCCCTTGAAGGCGTCCTCGACGGCAAATTCGCTGAGCCCGAGCTCGTCGGCGACGTGCTGCAATTCCTTCTTGGATGGCGCTACCAAATCGACCCAGAAGAACACCGAGCGCTGCTTCTTGAGCTCGCTGATTCGCTCGATGTCGAAGTTGGTCTCGGCAAGAGACCCGTTCTTATAGATTCGGCTGCGCTGCATAGTGCCAAGCCTAGACACCCGCTAGATTAACCCCAAGCCCGTCGCCGATTGTCGTAAGCGGGCCAGATGGTTTCGGCAAGTCAACTGCGACCACCGCCTATCTGGTGGCTGCAGTCCCACTTTTGCTAGGTCTGCTTCAAGGTTGGCCCTACGGTGTCTTGGGTATCATCGACGGCCTAGGGTTCGGCCTGTCGCTCTCCTTCGGTGTGCTGTTTTACTACTTCGCCAAGCGCCGCGATAATTCAAAACTTCCAGTGCTCTTTGGTTGGTTGATGTTGTCGCCAATTCTGCTAGGCCCAATCGCCTTGAGTATCGCCACTAACTTGCACCCAATTAGAAAC
>CAIVWH010000031.1 GCA_903909605.1 uncultured Micrococcales bacterium
AAACTCTTGGCCATGTGTGCCCCGACTCGCTTCATCGATGCCAGCGCGTCTTCGAGCTCAGTTTGGTTTGGAAGTGCAATCAAAGTCCTGATGCGCTTTGCTGGCATCGGCTTGTCCATCTCGTCGTCTCGCAGGTCAATGACATCCTTGAGGTGCACATAGCCGACAATTTCGCCATCCGAAGTTAGCGGATAGCGCGAGAAACCGTGCTTGGCCGCCGCCGCTTCAATCTCGCCAGGCGTCACCGACTCATCGAATGCAATAAGGTCTTTGACCGCAATGGCAATGTCCTTGACCCTCTTTTCGGTGAATTCAAATGTGTTGGAGAGAGTTCCGGTCGCATCTTGCAAGACACCCTCGCGAGTGGAGTGCTCGACGATGTCTTCGACCTGATCGAGAGTGAAGGCGGTGTTCGCATCGTCGCGAACTTTCACTCCGAAGATCCGAACGAAAAGATTGGCGGCAGCGTTCAAGAAAATTACGATCGGGCGAACCACCTGCGCAACACCGTAAAGCAGCGGCACCAAAATCAGAGCGGCGCGCTCGGGCACCGAGAAAGAAATGTTCTTTGGAACCATTTCGCCAAACACCACGTGCAAAAACGAAACCAAAATCAACGTGACGATAAAGGCGATGGTGTCTGCGGTCTCATTGCTGAATGAAACCAGCAGCGGCTGAAGCAATTGGTGAACACTCGGCTCAACAATCAACAGGATGAGGAGCGAGCAGATCGTCACGCCGAGCTGCGTGGTTGCCAGCATCAGCGAGACCTTTTCCATGGCCTTGATGGTCAGCTTGGCGGGCCTGCTGCCGGCCTCGGCGCGCGGTTCGATCTGAGCGCGACGGGCAGACATCACGGCGAATTCGGCACCGACGAAGAAGGCGTTGCCCAGCAATAGCAAGGCGAACCAGCCGATTCCGGCCCAGGCGCTACTCATCGCCGGCCTCCTCGGGGCTAAAGCGCACGCGGTCGACTCGGCGGCCATCCATGCGCTCTACTCGCAGCGAGCCGCCATCGATTGCGACGCTGTCGCCCACCTTGGGAATGCGGCCAAGCACGGCCATGATGTAGCCGCCTACGGTCTCATATGCCCCGCTATCTGGAACCTGAATCGCCATCTCTTTGAGCTCATCCGGGCGAATCATGCCGGGAAACAAAATGCTGGAATTGGCACCGCGAGTAACGCCGGGACGAGCCCTGTCGTGTTCGTCACCGAGTTCGCCAACGAGTTCCTCGACCAAATCTTCTAGGGTTGCGATTCCGGCGGTACCGCCGTACTCGTCGACGACCAAAGCCATCTGCAGCCCCTTCGAGCGCAGTTCAACCATCAGCGCCTCGAGCGGCATCACTTCGGGCACTCGAAGTGGCGCAACCATAATCGCGCTCACCTTCACGGATGCACGCTTAGCGCGCGGAATCGAAACCGCATGCTTCACGTGCGCAACGCCGATCACGTCATCGCTCGAACCGTCAATCACAGGAAAACGCGAGTGCCCGGTTTTGATTGCCAGGGCAACAAGATCGGCGACGCTGTCATCAACCGAGATGAGTGCAACTCGAACACGCGGGGTCATGATGTCGGTTGCAGTTAGCTGACTGAGGGCGAGAGTTTTGGTTAGCAAAGTTGCCGTTTGCGCATCCAAGGCACCGAGCGAAGCGCTGCGTCGAACCAACGCGCCGAGCTCTTCTGCCGAGCGAGTTGATGAGAGTTCTTCTTTCGGCTCAATGCCGAATGCGCGAACCACCGAGTTTCCGACGCGGTTGAGAATTGCGATCATCCAAGAAAACAGCCAGGTGAAACCGAGCTGGAAGTTCACCACGACCTTGCTGACCTTGATCGGAATCGACAGCGCCAACTTTTTAGGAACCAGCTCGCCGATCAGTGTCGAGAAAAGCGTGGCAATCAGCAGCGCCAGGGCGAAGGCCCAGCCGTGAGTGGTTTCGGTCGACCAGCCAAAACGCGCCACCAGTGGGGTCAAAACCGAGGTGAGCGCGGGTTCGGCCAGAAAGCCGGTGAGCATCGTGGTCAGAGTGATGCCGAGCTGGGCGCCTGAGAGGTGGGTTGAGGTGCGGGCAAGGGCACGGATGCTCGCCGAAAGCCCCTTTTCGCCGCGTTCGCTTCGGGCTTCGAGGTCGCTGCGCTCAAGGTTGACCATTGAAAACTCGCTGGCCACGAATACCCCGGTAAGAGCGTTGAGCAGCGCCGCAATCAGCAGCATTAGTGAGTCTGACACGGGGCTTAATCATCCCGCCGTTTATGGCCAGAACCTGAGTTTTCCATCGGAATTCAGCATACAGGCGGGTATTTTCGAGCAGGTAGGCTTGACGATGGATTTGTACAGACAAGCTAAAAGGCGGTCATTTTGTCTAACCCAAGCGACGACAACACCTTCGGAGCCAACGACTGGTTGGTCGATGAGATGTATGCCAAGTGGGTGGCAAACCCGGATGCTGTCGACAAGTCTTGGTGGCCAATTCTCGAAAAGTACCAACCAACCAACACTTCGCACCTGGCCGGCTCATCGGCAACTCCCGCAGCAACGCCTGCCTCCGCCCCAGTGGCAGCAGCGCCAGCCGCCGACGCACCACTGGTTGCCAAGACAACTCGCATCGAGGCGCAGGCTGCACCGATTCCCGCTCAGGCCCCTGCCACCACAGCGATCAACGTGATCGCCGAGAGCGACGAAGCCAACCGAGTAGACGCTCTCAAGGGCATGGGCAAGGCACTTGCCGCAAACATGGATGCATCGCTCGAAGTTCCAACCGCAACGTCGGTGCGCGCACTTCCCGCAAAGTTAATGATCGACAACCGCATCGTGATCAACTCGCACCTTGCACGCACCCGCGGCGGCAAAGTTTCGTTCACGCACCTGATCGGCTATGCGCTCATCCGTGCACTCAAAGAGATGCCTTCGATGAACGTCTTCTACGACTTGATTGACGGCAAGCCTTCGGTGGTCACGCCACCGAACATCAACTTCGGTTTGGCCATCGACATTCCAAAGCCCGATGGCACTCGCGCGCTTTTGGTGCCGAACATCAAGCGCGCGCAGAAACTTAACTTCGCCGAATACCTGGCCTCCTACGAAGAGTTGGTCAAGAAGGCTCGCGACAACAAGTTGGCAGCCGACGACTTTGCCGGCTCGACCATTTCGCTGACTAACCCCGGCGGAATCGGCACCGTGCACTCGGTTCCGCGTTTGATGAAGGGCCAGGGCCTAATCATTGGCGCCGGCGCTCTCGAGTACCCTGCCGAGTTCCAGGGCATGAACGAGGCCGAACTGGCCAAGCAGGGCATCGGCAAGATCATCACCCTCACCTCGACCTATGACCACCGTGTGATTCAGGGCGCCGGCTCAGGCGAATACCTGCGCAAGGTGCACGAGCTGCTTATTGGCGAGCGCGGCTTCTACGACGAAATCTTCAGCGACCTGCGCATTCCTTACGAGCCAGTTCGCTGGGTCACAGACTTCAAGCGCAACAGCGAGGATGACCGCAACAAGGAAACGCGCATCCAGGAGCTGATCAACGCCTATCGCGTTCGCGGCCACCTGATGGCAGACATCGACCCGCTCGAGTACAAGCAGCGTTCGCACCCTGACCTCGACATTTTGAACCACGGCCTGAGCCTCTGGGATCTCGACCGCACCTTCAAGACCGGCGGTTTCGGCGGAGTCAAAGAGGCGCCGTTCCGCGACATCCTGAAGATCTTGCGCGACAGCTACTGCCGCACCGTTGGCGTGGAGTACATGCACATTCAAGACCCCGAGCAGCGCAAGTGGTTCCAAGACAAGCTCGAGCGCCCATACAGCAAGCCGACCCGCGAAGAGCAGGCGCACATCCTTGAAAAGTTGAACGAGGCCGAGGCTTTCGAAACTTTCTTGCAGACAAAGTTCGTCGGCCAGAAGCGCTTCTCGCTCGAGGGCGGCGAATCGACCATCGCAGCCTTGGATGAGATTCTGCAGTGTGCGGCAAACGCAGATCTGCAAGAAGTTGCAATCGGTATGGCCCACCGCGGTCGCCTCAACGTGCTTACCAACATCGCTGGCAAGACCTACGGCCAGGTGTTCAAGGAGTTCGAAGGCAACACCGACACCTCAACCGTGCAAGGTTCTGGCGACGTGAAGTACCACCTCGGCACCTCTGGCGATTTCACCAGCCTCGAGGGCAAGCGCGTGCATGTTTCACTCGCCGCAAACCCATCGCACCTCGAAACCGTCAACCCGGTTCTTGAAGGAATCGTGCGCGCCAAGATTGACCGCGCCGACACCATCAACGACAACAACTTCCCGGTTCTGCCGGTTCTGATTCATGGCGACGCAGCATTCGCCGGTCAGGGAGTTGTTCCTGAAGTTCTGAACATGGCATACCTGCGCGGCTACAAGGTTGGCGGCACGGTCAACATCGTGATCAACAACCAGGTCGGCTTCACAACTCAGCCACGCGACTCACGTTCCACCATGTACGCAACCGATATCGCCAAGGGTTTCCAGGCGCCGATTTTCCACGTCAACGGCGACGACCCAGAGGCAGTGTTCCGAGTTGCTCAGCTGGCCTTCCAATTCCGTCAGGAATTCAAGAAGGATGTTGTCATCGACATCGTGTGCTACCGCCGTCGCGGTCACAACGAGGGCGACGACCCATCGATGACCCAGCCGCTGATGTACAACCTCATCGAGGCTAAGCGCTCGGTTCGCACCCTTTACCTAGAGTCACTCGTTGGTCGAGGCGACCTCACCCGCGAAGAGTTCGAGCAGGTGAACGCTAACTTCCAGGCTCGTCTCGAGAACTCCTTTATTGAGGTTCACGAGGCAAGCTCAAAGCCGGTCGAGTTGGTTCCTCGCCCAGTTGGCATCGGCACCACGGCAACCGAGAACGCCGTCATCGAACACGAGACGGCAATTTCGCGCGCACTTGTCGAGCAGATCGGCAACGCACACGGCAACGTTCCTCCTGGTTTCTCGGTGCACCCGAAGCTGCAGCAGCTGCTTGCCAAGCGCGTCGAGATGAGCCGCGAAGGTGGCATCGACTGGGGCTTTGGCGAGTTGCTGGCTTTCGGCTCGCTGCTCATCGAGGGCAAGACCGTTCGCATGGCCGGCCAAGACAGCCGCCGCGGAACATTCGTGCAGCGTCACGCGGTATTCCACGACCGCGAAAACGGTCAGGAGTGGATGCCGCTGCGCAACCTCGCCAACGAGCAGGGCAAGTTCTACATCTACGACTCGCTGCTCAGCGAATACGCAGCCATGGGCTTCGAATACGGCTACGCCGTTGAGAACAAGGACGCCCTGGTGCTTTGGGAGGCGCAGTTCGGCGACTTCGCCAACGGCGCTCAAAGCATCATCGATGAATACATTTCATCGGCAGAGCAAAAGTGGGGTCAGTACTCTGGCGTAGTTCTACTTCTGCCTCACGGCTATGAGGGACAGGGCCCCGACCACTCGTCAGCCCGCATCGAGCGCTACCTGCAGTTGTGCGCGCAGAACAACATGACCGTTGCTCAGCCTTCGACTCCAGCATCGCACTTCCATCTGCTTCGCCGTCAGGCCTACTCGACACCGAAGCGCCCGTTGGTCATCTTCGCTCCAAAGTCGATGTTGCGTTTGAAGGCCGCATCCTCGAGCGTCGAAGACTTCACCAGCGGAACCTTCCAACCGGTGATCGACGACCAGCAGGGCCTCGACAAAAACAATGTCAAGCGCGTGCTGCTCTGCTCTGGCAAGGTCTACTGGGATTTGCTTGCCGAAGCCCAAAAGCGCGGCGACGGAACCACCGCAATCGTTCGTGTTGAGCAGCTCTACCCGACTCCGGTCGATGAGATCAAAGCGGCATACGCGCAGTATCCGAACGCCGAGTTGGTTTGGGTGCAGGACGAACCTGCAAACCAGGGACCATGGACCTACATCGGTCTGTTCTTGCCTCGTTACATGAACGGACAGGTTGCCAAGTTGGTTTCGCGTCCGGCATCGGCCTCGCCAGCAACCGGTTCGGCCAAGACTCACGCAGTGGAACAGGCAGACCTGATCCAGCGAGCCTTCGAGGCCTAACCCTTGGCCGAAGCGCGCAAAGACATTCGAATCGTCATCCTCGGCGATTCGCATGTTGGTGCTTCGGGCGACGAACGCGGCATGGGATGGGTCGGCCGCGTAACCGCCAAGACTCCTGCCGCGCATCCAAGAATCGACATATTTGCATTGCCGGCGCCCGCGGAGAATACCTCGATGCTGGCCGAGCGCTGGGTGCAAGAAGTGCAGCGTCGCTTCTCGTCAGAGACCGACAACCGACTCGTGCTGGCGCTACCGAACATCGATCTGGCCGCCGGTATCTCGACTTCGCGATCGCGCCTAAACGTGGCGACCATCCTCGACGAGGCCGCTAAGGCAGGCATCTCGTGCCTCCTGGTTGGCCCATGGCCTAGCCACAACCCTCAGCTGAACTCAGACATCGAGCACCTGGTTGCCGGCTTCGAAGATGTTGCCAACCGCCGCGGAATCACATTCATTGACTGCTTTAGGCCCTTGGTCGAGCACCCAGATTTCAACTCGGAACTGGCCAGCGCCGAGCACGGTCGACCTGGGCAAATTGGTCACGGGTTGGTTGCCTGGTTGGTGCTCAACCGCGGCTGGTATGAGTGGCTCGGCATCGAGTCGCCCGAATAACCAGAACCTGCGCTGACTGCTGAGACAGTCGAGCTCTAGTGCTCTTCGCCCACTTGAATTTGGCGGATGCGATTCTTAATTCCATCAAGCAAACTCTCTGGCGGAACCACATTGCAGTATTCCTCGATCTTGCGGTTGATCGCATCCTCGAGGCCATACTCGGCATCGCAGGTGTCGCAGTTGGCGATGTGCTCGGTGATGAACTCGAGTTGCTCGGGGCTTAGCTCGTTCGCAAGATACTCGTGTACCTTCTGCTTAATTTCTTGACAGCTCATGTTCTCAGTCATCAGCCGCATCCTTTCCGGTAAATGAGTAGCCCTCATCTTTTGCATATTCGAGCAGCAGTTCGCGCAAACGTGCCTTGGCGCGGTGCAGGCTGCTCATCACGGTGCCCTGCTTCATATCTAGCGCCTCAGCGATTTCGGCATAAGACATGCCTTCGACAACACGGTAGGTGAGAACCTGACGCCAAGTGTCAGGAAGCTCCGCGAGCGCGCGTTCGATCTCTGGCGTGTTCATCGCTTCAATCGCTTCGATTTCTGCCGAGCGATTTTCTACCGAAGTCAGCGAAGGAGCCGAGCCAATCTGCCAATCCTCGAGCTCATCCAGTGCGGTCTTGCCCAGTTGCTTGTTCTTCTTGGACTGGATGTTGCTATTGGTGTTGCGCATGATTGTGCGAAGCCAGGCCCGCAGTGCGGTTCCCTGCTCGAAGCTTGCGAATGAGCGGTAGGCCTTGATCGTGGTTTCCTGAACCAGGTCTTCGGCGTCGGTGCGGTTGTGGGTCATTCCGAGCGCCATCGCATACATGTAATTGGTAAGCGGCAGCACCTGCTGTTCGAACAGGGCGGTTAGTGCTGCATCTGGCAATTGACTCATCGAGTTCGAGCCTACCTTCGCGCGGGCCTTGGGTAACTTGGTGTTTCGGGTGAATCCAGTGATCGTGGTCAAAACTCCCCTTCCAGTCTCAGCCTTTTGGGCCTCGAGTTCGGCTGGTAGCCTGAAACCAATGACTTCAGCGAATAATTCCCGAGCTCTGGCCCCTTGGTCTGCCCCGGTCGCAGAAGGCCCAATTCACGCAACCGTGCGCCTGCCGGGCTCGAAGTCGCTAACCAACCGCGAACTGGTGCTCTCGGCCCTTGCCGAGACCCCAACCCTGATTCACTACGCGCTGGAAAGTCGCGACTCCAACCTGATGATTGAGGCCCTTAGAGCACTCGGCAGCCAGATCGAAATTCTCCCGGATGGCGACATCCTGGTTACGCCAGCCCCATTCGATCGTGTCGCCACTATTGACTGCGGCCTAGCTGGCACTGTCATGCGCTTCGTGCCGCCGCTGGCCGCCCTCTCGAGCGAGGTAATCGACTTCGACGGCGACGAGGCAGCCCGCCGCCGCCCGATGAAAACCACTCTGGTGGCCCTTCGCGACCTCGGTGTCTTCGTCACAGATGACGACGAGGGCCACCTGCCGTTCAGCATTCGCGGTGAGGGGCGCATCCAGGGTGGCGAAATCACCATCGATGCCTCGGCCTCATCGCAATTTGTTTCGGGCCTACTGATGGCGGCCCCGCGCTTCGAGCAGGGACTCACCCTGCGCCACGTCGGCGAACACCTGCCCTCGCTGCCGCACATCGAGATGACTCTCGAATGTCTGCGCGCTCGCGGTGTGAAGGTTTCGAACCCCGAGCCAACCGTTTGGCGGGTTGAACCTGGGCCAATTGCAGGTGGCGAGGTAACCATCGAACCAGATCTTTCGAATGCCGGTCCGTTCCTGGCAGCAGCGATGGTTGCCGGTGGTTCAGTGACCATTCCCGATTGGCCGGCAAAAACCAACCAGGTCGGCGACGAGTTCGCCGGCATCTTGCAGAAGATGGGTGCCAACATCATTCGCAACGAAGACGGCTTGACCATCGAAGGCAGCGGCAAGATTCACGGCATCACCATCGACCTCTCCATCGGTGGCGAGCTGACCCCCGTAATTGCGGCCCTTGCGGCAATCGCCGATTCACCGACTCGCATCTCCGGTGTTGCCCACCTTCGCGGCCACGAGACCGATCGACTTGCCGCACTTGCCACCGAAATCAATCGAATCGGCGGCATTGCACGCGAAACCTCGGATGGCCTCGAGATCGAACCGAGTCCGGGCATCACCGGCGGCCACTGGGCTACCTACGAAGACCACCGCA
The DNA here is from genome assembly GCA_903909605.1 of uncultured Micrococcales bacterium. Lineage (GTDB taxonomy): Bacteria > Actinomycetota > Actinomycetes > Actinomycetales > Microbacteriaceae > Rhodoluna. Next base: position 8,844 of record CAIVWH010000031.1, read on the forward strand.
TGGCAACCGCTGGCGCAATCATCGGCTTGCGCATCCCGGCAATTGAGATCGAAGACATTTCGACCACGGCCAAGACCATGCCGAACTTCGACAAGCTCTGGCTAAATATGCTTGGCGGCAAGGCTTGAGTTGGCTCTACGAGCCGGATGGCTCTGGCCACGACCTCGACGAGAGCGATGTTCGAGTTCGCCCAAACCCCAAGGGCAATCGACCTCGCACCAAGATTCGGCCAACCCACGACGATGCCCCGATGGGCATGGTGTTGCAGGTAGACCTTGGCCGTTACCGAGTGCTGCTTGACCACGACCAGCGCATCGTCGATGCCACCATGGGCAAAGAAATGCGCAAGGCAGGTGCCGTTGTAGGCGACCGAGTCGCCCTGGCCGGTGACACCAGCGAAACCGTAGGTGCCCTGGCTCGCATTGCCCGAGTTGAGCCAAGAACCTCGTTGCTGCGCCGAAGCGCAGACGACAGCGACCAGGTCGAGCGCGTGATCGTTGCCAACGCAACGCAAATGCTGATTGTTACCTCGATTGCCAACCCCGAGCCGCGTGCCCGGCTCATCGACCGCTACCTCGCCGCCGCGTTCGATGCCGGCCTCAGGCCAATTCTCTGCATTACCAAGACTGACCTAGCCGACCCAAGTGAGTTCCTGAAGAATTTCGAAGGCCTGAGCATCCCTGTGGTTTTGACTCGAAGCGACGACCCCAGCATCGCACCGCTGCGCGATGTGCTGCGCGATCAAATCACGGTGGCCGTTGGTCACTCCGGAGTTGGCAAGTCGACACTGGTGAATGCACTGGTGCCGGATGCATTGCGAGCAACCGGAGTGGTTAATGAAGTCACCGGTCGTGGTCGCCACACGTCAACATCAGTTCGCGCAATTCGCCTGCCGAGCGATTTCGGCAACGCTTGGATCATTGACACCCCCGGTGTGCGAAGTTTCGGTCTCGGTCACGTGAACCTCGAAAACATTCTGCGCTCGTTCGAAGACCTCTACGCGGTAATCGAAACCTGTCCGCGCGACTGCTCGCACGCTGCCGACTCTCCCGATTGTGAACTTGATTCCGCCATCTCGGATGGACGACTCGGAGAAACCGGATCACTCAGAGTCGATTCACTTCGTCGCCTAATGATTTCGATTTCGACCGCGGGTAAGTTGGACGAATGAGTTACGCAGCCGACCTTAAGCTCGCCCTCGAGCTTGCTGACATTGCAGATGCCGTTGCACTCGAGCGTTTTCGCGCCCTAGACCTCAAGGTCGAAACCAAACCGGATGCCTCGCCGGTGACCGATGCCGACCGCGCTACCGAGCGTGCCATCAAGGCCCGTCTGGCCGAGGCTCGACCGGGCGATGCCATCATCGGCGAGGAATTCGGCAGCGAAGGCGCCGCCTCACGCACTTGGATTATCGACCCGATCGACGGTACGGCCAACTACATGCGCGGGGTGCCGATTTGGGCCAGCCTAATTTCGCTAGTCGTCGATGGTAAGCCCGTGGTTGGCGTGGTCAGCGCCCCAGCGCTCGGCCGCCGCTGGTGGGCCGCCGCCGGCCAAGGCGCATACACACGCGATATCGATGGGTCGCAGCGCCTCATCCAGGTTTCGAACATCGCAGATCTCGAGCACGCCAGCATCTCTTACAACAACCTTCGGTTGTGGGATGAATCGGGCAAGTTACCCCAGCTGATTGAACTCAGTCGAAGGCTTTGGCGCACCCGCGCCTATGGCGATTTTTACTCATACATGTTGCTCGCCGAAGGAACCCTCGAGATCGTGGCCGAGCACGGACTGCAGATTTACGACATCGCAGCCCTCGTGCCGATCGTCGAAGAAGCAGGCGGCAAACTCACCGATTTGTCAGGTGACTTGAGTGCAACTACATCTTCGACTCTTGCAACCAACGGCAAGCTGCACGAGTTGGCACAGAAGGCTTTCGAAACTTCCTAGTTCTGCGGGAAGCCCAGGTTGATGCCACCGTGGCTTGGGTCGAGCCAGCGTGAGGTAATTGCCTTGCCACGAGTGAAGAAGTGCACGCCCTCTACGCCGTGAGCCTTAGTGTCGCCGAACAGCGAGTTCTTCCAGCCACCGAACGAATAGTAAGCAACCGGAACAGGGATTGGAACATTGATGCCGACCATTCCAACCTGAATCTCATTTTGGAATCGACGCGCAGCCCCTCCGTCATTTGTGAAGATTGCGGTGCCATTACCGAATGCACCTGAGTTGATGAGGTTTACCCCATCGTCGTATGAGTCAACGCGCACGATTGAGAGAACCGGGCCAAAAATCTCTTCGGTATAAACCTTGGATGTCACCGGCACACGGTCAAGCAAAGTTGGCCCAAGCCAGAAACCCTTCGAATCGCCGTCGAACTCCTGGGTTCGGCCATCGACAAGCACTTCGGCCCCATCGGCCGCGGCCACGTCGATGTACGAGGCGACCTTGTCGCGGTGTGCTTTGGTGACCAGTGGGCCCATGTCGCAGCCGCGACGGCCGTCGCCGGTGCGCAGCTTGCTCATGCGCTCGACGATTTTGGGAATCAAGCGGTCGGCAACGGGCTCAACCGCAACAACCACCGAGATGGCCATGCAGCGCTCGCCTGCCGAGCCAAAGCCCGCGTTAATTGCCGAGTCGGCAACCAAGTCAAGGTCGGCATCCGGCAAAACCAACATGTGGTTTTTGGCCCCACCGAGGGCCTGTACGCGCTTGCCGTGCTTCGAACCGGTCTCGTAAACATACTGAGCAATCGGGGTCGAACCAACAAACGAAATCGCCTGAATCTCAGGATGGGTGAGCAGCCCGTCAACGGCCTCCTTGTCACCGTTGAGCACAGTAAAGACGCCGTCAGGAAGACCGGCCTGCTTCCAGAGTTTCGCCATCCAGATGGCTGCGCTCGGGTCTTTCTCGGATGGCTTCAAGACAACGCAGTTGCCCGCGGCGATCGCGATCGGAAAGAACCACATCGGCACCATGGCCGGAAAGTTGAACGGGCTGATGACGCCGACAACGCCGAGCGCCTGGCGGGTCGAGTAAACATCGACTCCGGTCGAAGCGTTCTCGGTGTAAAAACCCTTGAGCAGATGCGGCATGCCGCAGGCGAACTCGACGACCTCTTGGCCGCGCGCAATCTCGCCTAGGGCGTCAGACAAAACCTTGCCGTGCTCACTTGTGACGATCTCGGCGAGCTCAGGCTTTCGCTCGTTTAGCAGTTCTCGGAACCTAAAGATAATTTCTTGGCGGCGAGCCTGTGACAAATCACGCCAGGCCGGCCAGGCGGCAGCAGCTGACTCGATCGCCAGCTTGGTCTCATCCTGGTTTGCGAGCGCAACGTGCTTGGTGACCTCGCCTAGGGCCGGATCATAAACATCAGCGATGCGGCCTGACTTGCTTTCGAATTCGTTTCCATTAATCCAGTGGCCAACTACAGGCAGAGTCATAACTTTCCAATTTCCCTATTGCCAACGATCGGCAAGATATTCAGCTTCGACGTGGCGAATCGTTCCGGTCTTGCCACGAATGACGATCGACTCGGTCAGGATGACCGGCCCCTTCTTACGCACACCCTGCAGCAGCCCACCATCGGTCACCCCGGTGGCAACAAAGAAGGTGTTATCGCTGCGCACCAGCTCGTCCATCTCATAGACGTGGTCGAACTTGAGCCCGGCGGCCTCGCCGCGCTCACGCTCTGCCCCATCCTTAGGATGCAAGGTGCCCTGAACTATGCCGCCGAGCCCCTTGACCGCGCAGGTGGTCACAATACCTTCGGGGCTCCCGCCGATTCCGACACACATGTCGATGCGCGAGCCATAGCGGGCAGCGTGGATGCCGCCGGCCACGTCCCCATCCAATAGCAGTCGAGTTCCGGCACCGGCCGCCCTAATCTCGGCAATTAGCGCCTCGTGTCGAGGGCGGTCCAGAACGGCAATCACCATCTCGTCGACGGGCTTGCCCTTCGCCTTGGCCAGAGCGCGGATGTTCTCGCCGATTGGCTTGCGGATGTCAACCACGCCGACAGCCTCAGGGCCTGCCACGAGCTTGTTCATATAAAAGACTGCAGATGCGTCGAGCATTGTGCCTCGGTCGCTCACAGCAATCACCGAGATTGCGTTCTGGCGCCCCGCTGCGGTTAGTGAGGTTCCATCAATCGGATCCACCGCAATGTCGCACTTCGGACCGTTGCCGTTTCCAACAATCTCGCCGTTGAAAAGCATCGGTGCGTTGTCTTTTTCGCCCTCGCCAATCACGATCAGGCCCTCGAAGTTCACGGTTCCCAGAAATGCTCGCATGGCATCCACAGCGGCACCGTCGGCGGCATTTTTGTCGCCCTTGCCAATGTGCTTTACAGCACGGATGGCCGCTGCCTCGGTTGCTCGAACCAGCTCCATTGCTAGGTTGCGATCTGGGTGCAACTCCAGGTTTTCGCTCATGCCTCAACCATACTGGCGGGCCCCGGCTGAGTTTGGGACTACATCGTGAAGAAGTGCCAGCCCAGCCACCACCAGATGATGACCACAGCAAGGCGCGAACCGCGGCGGTGCATCAAGCGATTGACTACCTTGCTGATTGGTGCGAGTCTTTCAGGCCAGCGCCTCCCCGAAAGCCAAAGCCCAATGGCGATTGCAATCGCGGCCAAATACTCAATTACGGGAATCGAAAGGTTCACTTCTTCTTCCCCCTAAACAAGCCGAACACGTAAGCGCCAGCCAACATCCAGAGCACCAGAAAAATCGTGCGGCCGACCGAGTTATTGAGCACCGGGTTCACAATCACCGAGATAGTCGGAAAATGCTTGTCATCGCGATAGACGCTTGCCCACATGAATGCGAACATCTCAAACAGGGCCATCGACACGACCACGAGCATCCATAGGCGAACCGAGCGCCTCATGGCCGAATCACTTTTCGGCAGCGGGCCGTGGTCTCGGTAGTAAACCAGGGTGATCACGATTGGTGCCATCACGATCAGCAAGACAGCGTCGGCAAGCGAGGCTCGTGGCGATACAAAAAGCACAATCGCCGAAAAGGCCATGCCGGTGGCGACCATCCAGGTTCGGTATTTGGGCCGCTCTGGCAATTGCCAGGGGATGAGCTTTTTCCAGTCGGCAATCAGCAGCAGGGATGCCACCCCGAAGATGATCGAGTCAATTACTGACCCACGAATTACCTGAAATACGAAGGTGGTCAGGATGTAGGGGAGCCAAGGGTTTAAACCTTGAACCCAATCCTTGAACCTATTCATTTGATCAGGGCGCGAGCTATACCCAAGCCGCAAGGATTACGCCTGCGAGGGTCACGCAAACCACATCCTGGCTGACTTCGATTAGCCAAACCTTGAGCGAGCGATAGACATCGCCGTTAGGTTGGGCGAACATGCGGTGACTCAGAGAGGCGAACGCTCCAAGGCCTACCGAGAAGATGAAACCGAACAATGCGCCGGTGGCTACCGATACCGGCCCCGCCGAGCGAGCAATCGCGATAACAATCGCAAGCGTCAAAACCTGAATCAACGAGGCAAGGTATGTGCCGCCAAACATAAGGAGAGTCTGCGCGCCTGTGATCTGAATTCGCTCGGTTGGTACTTCGCGGCCGAGTGCGCGCATCCAAACCGGGTAAAAAGTCTTCGGACCAAACCAGGCAGCGCCGATCGCAAATGAGAGTAGCGATGCCACAAAGACTGCCAAGAAATTCAGGCTAGAAATTGAAAAGTTCATGTCTCGACCTTACCTTTTAGAACTGCCACGCCTGGTATCTGCGTTGGCGAGGGCGCTATTGATCTGAGACACGATCCCCTTCGCATATTCCACGGCCGGACCCTGTCCACCCTTGAACCACTCATTCGCGATTCCAATGGCCATTGCGATGGGTAGTTGATCATGCTTTTCGTGCTGCAAGAAAGCATTCTTTGCCCTCTTCGAGCTCGCCAGTTTGATCCAAAGCCCGTTATCGCCTGCCTGTGCATCGACCAGCTTGTCCCAACTCCACTCGTCGGTTTCTTTTTCGCCCACGAAAATTATGCGCTCGTTGCTAATTAGCACTTTGCCTGCGTCGATCTGGGTCAGCACCTCTGGCTTCCTAACCGACTCACCTCGTGTGCCACCGGTATAACCGCGCACTCGACCCACGATGGGGAAACTCACACCTGCATGACCGGCGACAAACTCGGTCCCATTGCTCTTGTACTCCATGAGTTGAATGTTTGGAAGTTCGAACAGGTTCTGCTCACCTTTGGCCGCGATGTCGGCCGCCAGTTTTTTCGAATCTGAGTCAATCCATGTCTGGAGGGTGCTGACAGTCTGTTGGAATTCGTTGGCATGTGCCGTGCTTGCCCTCTTAGAGCCGGCTTGAGACACCAAAATGGCCACGGCCACCGAGAAAACCAGCGCAAGGATGAGCAAAAAGGAGAGCCCAGAGTTACTGGACCAGTTGGAAAATATCTGTGCAATGACATAGAGCACTACGACCGCGGCTGCGATTGCTCCGCAAGAACAACCCGACTTTTTCACTTTGCCTCCCCAAGGTTTACCTGTCTTACGCTAGCGCAAGCCTCAGACGCTCGTTAGAAGTCAGGAGACCCCAGAAGCAAGCCTGAATCCGACACTGCGAATGACTCGAATCACCTCAGGCCCGCCGACGTTTCGAATTTTTGAACGGATGCGCGAGGCATGTGTGTCGACCACATTCGGCGCCATCGGGGATTTCATCGACCCAATCGCCTGCAGAATCTGCTCGCGGCTGAAGACCTGAAGTGGGCGTTCCATCAGCAGTTGCACGATCTGGAACTCGGTGTTTGTAAGCGCAAGCGGTTTGCCGTCAACGAAGAACTCGTGCATGCCGAGGTCCATCTTGAGCGCGCCCCACTGCAGAATCTCAGAGGTCGGAATTCGCTGGCTCGCACCGCGCTTGAGCTGCTGTGTCACACGCGACACGAGCAACTTACTGTCGACCGGCAACGACACGTAGTCGTCGGCGCCAGCGGCTATCCACATCTGTTCATTGATCACATTGTCGTGATCGGTCATCGCGATAATTGGCACGTTTGATTCTGCACGGATGATGCGGCAGAGTTCGAGCCCCTTCAACGGCTCAGACCCCAAATGGATGAGCACGACCTGAAAACTACGCTCGGCGAAAACATCGCGACCCTCGGCGAAATTTGCGGTGTCGTAAACGTGAATACCCATGACTTCGAGCTGCAGCCGAACATTGAGGCGATTTGCCCCATCATCTTCGATGAGTAGCGCCTTTGGCGGGCTCAGTGCTTCGTTCATTTGGAACCAATCCGAATGCAGGGCACTCAATAGTGCAATGTTAGCCAACAAAGCGGGGGCAAGTCGTGAGTCTTTTGTGAAGACTCCGTCAGAGTTTCGTGAAACGTAGCAGGCATAGTTGCCACATCGATCGAATGCGGGGATGAAATGAAGAGTTTTTGGGCAAACCTGAAAGCAATCAAATGGACGGGAACACTGATCACTGCTGTGGTCGCTTTGATTCTCGCTTCGATAACCAGTGGCTTCTATCTCTCTGACAGCATCCAAAGTTCGAGCACGACTCTGGGCAAGACCCTGCGGGCGATTGGTTTCTGCCCCTCGCCTAGTTCGGGCACCACTGGCGCAACTGGCCCGCGCGGCCCTGCCGGCCCCAGCGGACCACCCGGACCAGTCGTCACAATCACCGCGACACCTAAGCCATCGGTGACTCCAATTGCCGGCCCAACCGGAAGCACAGGTAAAGCCGGAGCAACTGGTGCTTCAGGTGCCACAGGAAGCTCAGGCGCAAGCGGAGCCCCTGGCGCCAATGGCACGAACGGTACCAATGGAACCAACGGCACCAACGGTGAAACTGGAGCGACCGGTCCTAGCGGAGCCCCAGGAGCGAGCGGTGCGCCTGGCGCGAGCGGCGCCCCTGGCACCAACGGCACCAACGGAGTTGACGGAGCACCGGGAAGTTGCAGCGCATTGGACACGGCCGCACTCGCTGGTGACCTCATCCCTGCAGCCGACAACACCTACACACTCGGAACGCAAGCGATGCGTTGGAAAAACCTTCAGCTCGGCCCTGGCACTCTCTACATTCAGGACACCCAAACCGGCCAGCAGGCGGGAATCACGATCTCGGGTGGCACCATGCTGATCGACGGCGTTGACGGTCTGCGTATCGGAAACATTCGATTTACCGCCACCGGAATTACCTCTGTGCTCGGCACCCAAGACATCACCATTGGAACAGCGGGCGACACCGGTTGGATGGCGCTTGCACACGGAATCAAGTTCCCTGACGGCACTACTCAAAGTACGGCGACAATCGCCGGCCCTCGAGGCGCGACTGGAGCGACGGGTGCAACCGGTGCAACAGGCGCGACGGGCGCAACCGGTGCAACTGGCCCGCAAGGACCAGCCGGTTCAATCGATGGATACGTGCCGACCAAGGCCTGCGAATACACCGGTCGTCCGAGCAACACGCCAACTGGCACAATCATGATCGGAACCTGCGCGTCACTCGGCCAAGAGGGCAAGGACATCGTCATCCTGCTTGGCAAGTAGCGAACTCTGTCTAACCCCGGAGGCAAAGCCGCCGGAAGGTTATTCACACAGCCAACGCCCAGAAAGGGTCAATTTAGTAGCCTCATGAAGATGAGCCTGACTAAAAATGACCTCTTGGTAAAAGTTCCCGCTATCACGGCGTTCTTCTGGATCATCAAGGTGCTAGCCACAACCGTTGGCGAGACGTTCGCTGATTTCATCAATACCAACTTGAATTTGGGCCTGACAGGAACTTCAGCGGTGATGGGCAGTGCCCTGCTGGTTTGCCTAGTCGTTCAATTTTCGGTCAGAAAATACGTGCCGTTGATTTACTGGCTCACAATCGTTCTCATCAGCGTTGCCGGCACTTTGATCACCGATAACCTCACCGACAACCTCGGCGTTCCACTCTGGATTTCCTGCGTGGTATTCGGTGTGCTACTTGCGGTGACTTTCCTGATTTGGTTCCGTCAAGAAAAAACTCTTGCCATGAAGAGCATCGTCTCGAAAAAGCGTGAGGCCTTCTACTGGTTGGCTGTCTTGCTCACCTTTGCCCTTGGCACGGCATCCGGAGACTGGCTTGCCGAGGCGGCCGGCCTTGGCTATGGCTTGTCAGCCGTTTCTTACTTTGCCGTCATCGCTGTGATTGGTCTGCTTTGGAAGCGCAAAGTCATTGGCGAAATTACAGCGTTCTGGATCGTTTACATCTTGACCAGGCCGCTTGGGGCATCGGTCGGCGACCTGCTGGCGCAAGCTCCTCAGGATGGCGGAATGGGACTCGGCACAACAACGACGAGCATTATTTTCTTGTTGGCGATTCTGGCTTCGGTGGTCTACCTGAGCAGCTCAAAGAGAGATCAGATCAAAGCCGCAACCAACTAAACGTTGAAGCGGAATTCGACCACGTCGCCATCCTTCATGACGTAGTCCTTGCCTTCCATACGAACCTTGCCGGCAGCCTTAGCGGCGTTCATGTCTCCCGATGAAACCAAGTCTTCGAAAGAAACAATCTCAGCCTTGATGAAGCCACGCTCAAAGTCGGTGTGGATCACGCCAGCAGCCTGAGGAGCTTTCCATCCTTTACGGATAGTCCAGGCGCGAGCTTCCTTCGGCCCGGCAGTCAGATAGGTCTGCAATCCGAGAGTGTCGAAACCGATGCGCGCGAGCTGGTCGAGGCCCGATTCATCCTGGCCGAGTGAAGCCAGAAGCTCTGCAGCCTCCGCAGGCTCGAGGTCGATTAGCTCGCTCTCGACCTTGGCGTCGAGGAACACGGCCTCGGCAGGCGCAACCAAGTCGGCCATGGCCTTATTCTTTGCGGCATCGGTCAGGACCGACTCGTCGACGTTGAACACATAGATGATCGGCTTTGCCGTGAGGAGACCTAGCTCTTTAATTGGGGCCAGGTCGATTGATGAACTCGACAGCGGCTTGCCTGCATCGAGCCAGACCTTGGCCTCGTCGGCGGCTTCGAGCACCACCGGCTCGAGCTTCTTACCCTTGACTTCTTTTTCGTAGCGGGTGCGGGCCTTGTCGAGGGTCTCGAGGTCGGCCAGAATCAGCTCGGTGTTGATGGTCTCGATGTCGCTCGCGGCGTCGACTTTGCCGTCGACGTGCACGACATCCGAGTCGGTGAAGCCGCGCACCACCTGAGCGATTGCGTCAGCCTCGCGGATGTTCGCCAAGAACTTGTTGCCTAGCCCCTCACCCACGGATGCCCCGCGCACGATACCCGCAATGTCGACGAATGAAACCGGGGCCGGCAACAGGCGCTCGCTGCCGAAGATCTCGGCGAGCTTGGCGAGGCGAGGGTCTGGAAGGTTCACTACTCCCACGTTTGGCTCGATCGTCGCGAACGGGTAGTTCGCCGCCAAAACGTTGTTCTTGGTCAGTGCGTTGAACAGGGTCGACTTGCCAACATTTGGGAGACCGACGATTCCGATAGTAAGAGCCACGAGAACCAAGTTTAATGGTCTGGTGCCTTTGAACTTCACCGCCATCGACTTTGAGACGGCCAACTCGAGCTCCGCGAGCGCGTGCGCCGTTGGTTTGGTAAAGGTTCGCGACGGCCAGATTGTCGACACATTCGAGACACTGATTCAGCCGCCGGCATCCGTGGGTTATTGGCACCCGGGAAACATAGGCGTTCACGGCATCAACCCTGAGGATGTCGTGGGTGCCCCGAGCCTGGCCGAGGCCCTGGGCATGATGATCGAGTTCATCGATGGCGATGTGCTGATTGCCCACAACGCCCCTTTCGACATGGGGGTTCTGCGCGGATCAGCGGCCGAGGTCGGTTTCGACCTGCCCGAGCTGCACTACGCCTGCTCGCTGGCCATCTCGCGCAAGACCTATCATCTAGAGAGCTATCGCTTGCCTGCGGTGGCCTATGCCGTCGGTTTCGAGGATTTCGACCACCACGACGCCCTTGCCGACTCGACCGCCTGCGCGCACATCATTATTCATGCGGCAAAGCGCAACGGGGCCGACACCTTGGATGTCCTACTCAGCGAGACCAAACAGGTGCTGAAACCGGTGGCTAAGCCCGCCGCATAAATGTCGGTGGTGGGTGCGATAGTTGCCCCATGAATCTTTCAACTATCGTTCTCATGATCGCCAGCCTCGTTGTTGGCGCAGTAATCGGCATCCTTTGGTGGAACCAGAAGCTAACGGCCCTGCAAGGCGCGAAGTCAGTCGTCGATGCCCGCATCATTGAGCTCGAGGCAGCCAAAGCCAAGGCTGACGAAGAAGAGAAGACCTTCCTCAAGGAGTTCGGCCCGATCAAGAACATGGTCGATCAGATGAACCAGGGGCTCGAGGCTTTAAAGACTCAGTCAACCTCTAGCTTTGGCTCGATCAACACCTCGTTGAAAAACCAAGAGGAGCGAAACCAAAAGATCGAACAGACCACCTCAGCTCTCAAGAGCATGCTCGGCCACAACCAGGAGCGTGGCGCTTGGGGCGAAGTTCAACTTGAGAACCTGTTGAACGCAAGCGGTCTTCAGGCTGGTCGCGACTACTTGAAGCAAACCGTTCTTGAAAACGAGGATGGCCGTTCAATCAAGCCTGACTACATCGTGCGTTACCCAAACAAGCGTTTCGTCGTCATCGACGCAAAGTTCCCTTTCAGCTACTACGAGCAGGCAATGGAAATCACCGACACTTCGAGTGCTCGCGAAGCCGAACGCCGCGTCGAACTTCTCGACGAGCACATTAAAGCCGTCAAGAAGCACATCGACGACATCAATAAGAAGACTTACTTCACCGGATTCGACGAGGCCAAAGATCTCAGCGAGTCACCAGAAGTCACCATGATGTTCTTCCCTGTTGAGTCGGTTTATAGCAACACGCTTTCTCACGACGCGTCACTCTACGACTACGCCTTCGAGCGTCAGGTTCAGTTGGTTTCACCAATGCAGTTGTTTGGTGCGCTTCGCACCATTAACTACATGTGGCGCCACCAGGCTCAAGAGAGCTCAGTTCGCGAGATCGTGCAGCTTGGCACCCAGCTCTTTGAGCGTCTCAAGACCGTCGCCGGTCACGTCGAAAGCGTGGGCAAGAGCCTAAACACCAGTGTTAAGCACTTCAACAGCCTGGTCGGCAGCATCGAGACCAATCTTTTGGGCACAACCAGAAAGCTCACCGAGGAAGGCCTCAAACTAGGCCGCTCGGGTGAAATCGAGGATCCGAGCGCGATTGAGACCCAAGCGCGCTCATTCAAAAAGCCAGAGCTCACCTCTGACCCGGCGCTCCTAACCGCCGAGGCTTCGGGGGATGAAGCCCACTAGTTCTCCCTTTCTGTCTAGTGGTTGAAAAGGCGTCTGCGGGGGCAGGCGCCTTTTCGCTACCCGCCAAGGTTCGAAAAGCCCGATGGTGTTTGGCTAAACTAATCCGAGCACGGCAAACAACGTAGTTCGCTGATTTCAAAGGCCCCACCTAAACGCTTGGGGCCATTTTTATGAAAGCAACCTAGGAGTAAGTGCATGTCCGCGACCGCCTCACACATCGTCACACTGACGCCTGCGCCTACCCTTGACCGCACCTACTTCGTAACCAACCTCGTCTCAGGTGCCGTAAACCGCGCCGACAGTGTTGGTGAAGAACTCGCAGGCAAGGGCATCAACGTCAGCCGCGGACTCCACCTTGCAGGCATCGCGAACATCGGAATCGTTCCAATCGGAAACGCAGACCCAGCAGTTCTCGCCCGCACCGGATCATCAGACTTCTTGCACCCACTCTGGGTCGACGGAACGCTTCGCGTTTCAACCACCATCCTTGAAAACGGTGGAACCACTACCAAGATCAACGAGACTCCTCGCCCACTGAGCCACGACGACTGGAACGCAGTTGTCGAGCTCACCGAGAAGACCGTTCGCGAAAGCGGAGCGAAGTGGTTGGTCATCGCAGGTGCTCTTCCGACCTACAAAGAGACCGGCACTCCTGTTGAACTTCAGCCACTTTTCGAAAAGATGAAGTCGCTCGGCGTAAAAACTGCACTCGACACTTCGGGCGACGCACTGACCCACTGGGCCAAGCGTGGCGCAGCAACCATGATGAAGCCAAACACCGAAGAGCTCGCATCGATCGTTGGTCGCAACCTCTTTACTATCGGTGACGTTATCGACGCGGCACGCGAGGTCAACAGCTATGGCGTTGAGCTTGTTCTTGCCAGCCTCGGGGCCGACGGCATGGTTGCAGTCACCAAGGATTCAGCCTGGTCATCGAAGACCGACGCAGTTCGAGTGATCAACACCGTAGGCGCTGGCGACGCAACCCTCGCTGGCTTCCTTTGTGCAGTGATTCAGAACCCTGTTGCCGCTGGTGAACTAGACCACGGTCTCGACTACAACGTTGCACTCGGCGTGAAGACTGCGGTTCAGTGGGGTGCTTTGGCTGTGACCCAGCCAACCTCAGGCCTCACCTCGGTCGAGAACCTGCCGACCTCATACCTTTATGAAAACCCAGAGCGCTCGACTCCGCTCGACGAGCCTGCAATCGGCAAACCTAGCTAATCCGCGAGCGCGGCCAAAGCTAAAAACTATTTGTTGCGCTCTACGCGCACGTCGATGACCTGACCGTCATCCAAGTCACTGTCTAGCAAAAAGACCTGCACGTCGAGAACGCCTTCGCGCTTTTCTCGGATGCCTCGCACCAACAATCCATCGGTCAAACCGGTCATGATGAATACCAAGCGTTCGCCGGCGACCAAGTCTTCCAATTCGTATTTCTTCTCAAGGTCATAGCCCGACTCGAGTGCTCGAGCGAGCTGATCAACATCGCCAGGTGCGAGACGTGCCTGCATGTGACCACCCAGGATGCGCACGGCACAAGCCGTTGCAACACCCTCTGGTGCTCCGCCGATGCCGATGAGCATATCGATGCCGCTGTCGTCGGTAGCCGCAGCAACCGCCATGGCGACATCGCCCTCGTCGAACGAAACCCAGGTTGCGCCGCTGGCCTCGACCTCGGCGATTAGCTCGGCGTTGCGTGGCTTGTTGATCACAGCAACGCGGATGTCGGTCACCGGAACATCCTTGGCCTCGGCCAATCGACGAATGTTCTCGGTTGCGCTCAGGTCGATGTCGCAAACGTCGATGCCATCGGCCCCGGTGACCAGTTTCTGCATATAGAAAACGTTGCTGCAGTCGAGCATGGTTCCGCGTTCGGCGGCGGCAATCACGCTGACAGCGCCTTCAACGTTATGAGCGGCTAAAGCGGTGCCATCAATCGGATCAACCGCGATGTCCCAGCGGGGCTTGGAGCCAATGGCCCCGACCACCTCGCCGTTGAACAGCATCGGAGCCTCGTCTTTCTCTCCTTCGCCAATCACCACCACGCCGGTGAAATCGCCATCGCGCAGACTGGCACGCATCGCATCGACTGCGGCCTGGTCGACGGCGAGCTTGTTGCCGACCCCAACCAACGGCCAAGCGGCCGCGGCAGCAGCCACGGTCGCGGTCAGCAGATCAAGCGTCGGTGCGCCGACTTGGTCTAAGTTCATCCACTAACCTTAAACCGAAAGCCCCCAACGACGCCTTTTAGGAGATTCGTCATGCCAGTTGCAACCCCAGACCAGTACCTCGAGATGCTCGACCGCGCAAAGAACAACGGCTTTGCCTACCCGGCAATCAACGTTTCTTCGTCGCAGACCCTGAACGCAGCGCTCGCTGGCTTGCAGGAAGCAGGCTCGGATGGAATCATCCAGGTGACCACCGGTGGCGGCGACTACTGGTCGGGCCCAACCGTGAAGAACATGGCATCGGGTGCTGCGGCGATGGCCGCGTTTGCTCGCGAGGTTGCCAAGAACTACGGCATCACTGTTGCTCTGCACACCGACCACTGCGCAAAAGACCAGCTCGACAAGTTGGTGCGCCCACTTATTGCAATTTCGCAGGAGCGCGTAAAGCGCGGCGAAGACCCGCTATTCAACTCGCACATGTGGGATGGCTCGGCGGTTCCGATGGCAGAGAACCTGCAGATCGCGCAGGAGATGCTCAAGCTCACCAACGGCATCGGTGCAGTTCTTGAGATCGAAGTCGGCGTTGTCGGCGGCGAAGAAGACGGCGTCGAGGGCGGCCACGGTGAGCACCTCTACACCACTCCAGCAGACGGGCTTGCAACCGCGGAGGCACTTGGCCTTGGCGAGAACGGCCGCTACATGGTTGCCCTCACCTTCGGCAACGTTCACGGCGTCTACAAGCCGGGCAACGTTGTGCTCAAGCCTGAACTGCTTGGAGAGATCCAGTCGGCTGTCGGAGCCAAGTATGGCAAGCACAAGCCATTCGACCTTGTGTTCCACGGCGGCTCGGGCTCGACCCCTCAAGAGATTGCCGAGGCTGTCAGCCACGGTGTCATCAAGATGAACATCGACACCGACCTGCAGTATGCGTTCACCCGCCCAATCGCGGCACACATGTTCACCAACTACGACGGCGTGCTCAAGGTCGACGGCGAAGTTGGCAACAAGAAGGCATACGACCCACGCGCCTGGGGCAAGGTCGGCGAGGCCGGCATGTCTGCTCGCGTTGTCGAGGCTGCTACCGAGCTGGGCTCGGCCGGCAAGTCGCTATCGCTCTAATCCGGGGCCAGCAATGCCAGAGCGCTCAGAGTTCTATCGCAAAGATGGCTCGCTTATGCGCTCAGGCAGTTTCGATCAGGATCGCCAAGTTGGCATTTGGAAAACCTTCGCCCGCGATGGTCGACTGGTGAAAGAAACAGATTTTGGCGCTTAGCGCTGCTTCTTGTTTTCGGTGTTTTCGCCCGAGGCCTTGAGGTCTTTGCGAAGTTCCTTCGGCAGCGAGAACTGAACGTCTTCTTCTGCTGTCTGCAAGGTGCGCACATCGCCGAAGCCACGGCGGGCTAGGTCGGCAAGCACTTCGTCGACGAGCTCCTCTGGCACCGAGGCACCCGACGAGACACCAACGGTGGCAACTCCGTCGAACCAGTCATCCTGGATTTCAGAAGCGAAGTCGACTCGGTATGACTGCTTGGCACCGGCGAGCTTAGCCACCTCGACAAGACGAACGGTGTTCGACGAGTTGGCAGAACCAACCACGATCACCAAGTCGCTCGAGGCACCAACCTTCTTGATTGCAACCTGGCGGTTCTGCGTGGCGTAACAAATGTCATCGCTCGGCGGGTTTTGAATGGTCGGATACTTCTCGCGTAACTTGAGCACGGTGGTCATTGTCTCGTCGACAGAAAGAGTGGTCTGCGAAAGCCAAACGACTTTCTCGGGGTCTTTGATCTTGGTCGATGCGATGGATTCGTCTTGGTCGACAATCTGCACGACATCCGGAGCCTCGCCAGCCGTGCCCTCAACTTCTTCGTGCCCCTCGTGGCCAACCAAGAAGATGTCGTAACCCTCTTTGGCGAAACGCTGAACCTCGCGGTGCACCTTGGTGACCAACGGGCAGGTGGCATCGATGGTCTGCAGGTTGCGAGCCTCTGCGGCTGCCACAACGGCCGGGCTCACGCCATGTGCCGAAAACACCAGGATGCTGCCTTCCGGCACCTCATCGACCTCGTCGACGAAAATCGCCCCGCGGCGTTCCAGGGTGCTGACCACGTGCTTGTTGTGCACAATCTGCTTGCGCACGTAAATCGGCGCTCCGTAGTGGTCGAGGGCCTTTTCGACCGCAATCACGGCTCGGTCGACGCCTGCGCAATAACCGCGCGGAGACGCCAACAGTACTTTCTTGCCCGAGTTTTCGGGCAAATGGGTCGGGGTATCCTTGAGAACGGTCACGCCTCAAGTCTAAATGTCGGGGCGACGAGACAGGCTAGAGGTTATGGAAGACAGTCGAGACGAGATTCTGGTCAACAAGACCAATTCGTCTGACAATCCTTGGCCCGTATCACAGCTCGCACTCAGCCTCATCGACTTCATCAAGCGCCTGGGCACAGTCTGGGTCGAGGGCCAGTTGGCCAAAATCAGCCGCCAGGGCACCAACACCTTCGCCGAACTTCGCGACCTTCAAGAAGACATGACCATCGCCATTCACCGCTTTGGCGGCGCATTGCCAGCCGGCCTCGAAAACGGCGATCGCGTTGCAGTATTGATCAAGCCGGAGTACTGGAAAAAGAGCGGGCGCATCTCGCACGTGATCTATGAGATTCGCAAAGTCGGCATGGGTGAATTGCTCGAGCGCATTCAGCGCCTGCGCGAACAACTCACTGCCGAGGGGCTCACCTCGCCCGAACGCCAGAAGCCGCTGCCTTTCCTGCCGAACTGCATCGGCCTAATTACTAGCCGCGACTCGGATGCCGAAAAAGATGTTTTGCAAAATGCAAAGTTGCGCTGGCCCGAAGTTCAGTTCAAAACGATTTACACCAAGGTGTCGAGCGACGCCGCCGCGCCTGAAATCATCCGTGCGATTCAAACCCTGGATGCAGACCCCGAGGTCGACGTCATCATCGTCGCGCGCGGTGGCGGCGCATTTGGCGACCTGCTCGTGTTCAGCGACGAGGCGCTAGTGCGCGCTGCAGCCGCGGCAACTACCCCGATTGTTTCTGCGATCGGCCACGAAAACGATAGGCCCGTGCTCGACGATGTTGCCGACCTGCGTGCCTCCACCCCGACCGATGCCGCTAAGCGCGTTGTGCCAGACGTGGTTCAGGAACGCAAAGACATCGACACCCTGCTTAAGCGTGGCTTCATGCGCCTGACTACCTTTGTCGAGAACCAGACCACCATGCTCGCGGGGCTGCGCACTCGCCCGGTGCTGGCAAACCCATACACGTTCATCGAGATGCACGAGGTCGAGGTCGCTGACCTGATTGGCTCGGCGCGCGACTGGCTGGGCAACCTCCTCGAGCGCGAGATCAAAGATGTCGAGCACTCCCGCCGAATGGCCGTCTCGCTCAGCCCTCAGTCGACCCTAGATCGAGGCTATTCCGTGGTTCGCACCGAGGCCGGCGAGGTGCTGCGCGATGCCAGCAAGATCAAGGCCGGCACCAAGTTGCGCCTGCGACTGGCCAAGGGCGAGACCACGGCGACGGCCGACTAGCGGCACGAACATCCGAGTTTTGAAAACAGAAGCGAAAGTAGGCTGGAGATTATGAGCGAAAAGAAACTGGCAGAGGTTTCGACCTTGAGCTACGAACAGGCGCGAGATGAACTGCACACAGTTGTGACGGCTCTCGAATCGGGTAACACTTCGCTCGATGAGTCGATGGCTATGTGGGAGCGCGCGGAAGCCCTCGCCGACCACTGCGAAAAGCAGCTTGCCGGTGCGCGCAAGAAGCTCGACGACGTCATCGCCAAGAAGGCGAAGTAGTTGTCAGACGCTCCTCAAGATGCAGCTGCCAAGCGCCGCGCGCGTCAAACCGTAATCAATTTGGTTCTGGCCCTGGCGGCAACTCTCGGCATCGTGTTGGTAATTGTCGCCGCAGTTCCACGCGACAACAAATCTCTGCTTCAACCCGTTGACTACAAGTCGGTGGTCGCCGACATCAAGCAATCAACTGGCATAGACGTTCCAGCGCCGGCAAATCTGCCCAAGGGTTGGTGGGTCAATGCGGCTCGGTTCAACGATCAGCCAAGCGACGGCGTCAAGACCTGGCACATTGGTTTCGTTGGCCCGAATAACCAATACGTTGGTTTCGATGAAGGCTTTGCCGCCAACCAGACCTGGCTGGTGCAACAAACCAAGGATTACCTAGCCAACAACGATGGACATCCGATTGGCCGTGAGCTGGGTCTGCAGAGTTTCACCGGTCAAACCGCGGCCACCCAGGGCCAGATCATCTGGGTCTACACCCAAGTTGCTATGGCAAACGAAGTCGCCAACGGTTCGTCAACCAACTTCATCATCGTCAATTCCACAGCCAGCAAGGCCGAGGTGGCCCAGTTCGCAAACCTTCTCGGTTTCGGGTTCAATTAACCCCAGAGAGGTCGACATGACAATTTCCCGCCCAAACACGCCCCAGGCCGCCTGGGATGCCATGGTCGAGGGCAACCGGCGCTTTGTCAGCGGGTCGCTTGCCCACCCGCGACAGGACATCGACCGCCGCGAGGCACTTGCCGCAGCACAAACCCCATTCGCGGCTCTTTTCGGCTGTGCAGACAGTCGCCTGAGTGCTGAAATCATCTTCGACGTTGGGCTCGGAGACCTTTTTGTAATTCGCAACGCAGGGCAGGTCATCGCGGAGACAATCCTGGGCTCACTCGAGTATTCGGTCGAAGTTCTCAAGGTTCCGCTCATCCTGGTTTTGGGTCACGACGAGTGCGGTGCCATTCGCGCCACCATCGACTCGACCGAGGGCAAGCTAACCGCGCAGGGTGAATTCATCAAGAACATCGTCAGCCGCATCGAGCCAACCGTTCGCGAGGCGAACAAACGTGGTCTTCGCGCGATTGACGACATCACCGTGCTGCACATCGAGGAAACCATCAACGAAATCATCACTCGAAGCGAAATCATCGCGGATGCCGTCAGCAACGGACGTCTCGGCATCGTCGGCGCAAACTACAAACTCATCGAGGGTGAAATCCACCCCATTTTCCTGGTCGGCGACCTGAAGTAATCGTCAAAACGCAACGAAAGGCAATTGTGGAATTCCGCATCGAACACGACACCATGGGCGAAGTTAAAGTGCCAAAGGACGCCCTCTACAGTGCACAGACCCAGCGCGCTGTCGAGAACTTTCCGATTTCAGGCACCACGCTAGAGCGCGCGCACATCGCCGCACTCGCGCAGATCAAGAAGTCGGCCGCTCAGGCAAACGCAAAACTCGGAGTGCTGGATGCCAAGGTCGCCGAGTCGATTGCCGTTAGTGCCGACGCTGTCATCACTGGCAAGCACGACGGAGAATTCCCGGTCGACATCTTCCAGACCGGTTCAGGAACCTCATCAAACATGAACATGAATGAGGTGCTCGCCAACCTGGCATCCAAGCACCTCGGCTCGGCCGTTCACCCGAACGACCACGTCAACGCCTCGCAGTCGTCAAACGACGTGTTCCCCACCTCGATTCACGTTGCCGTCACCTCTGCCCTGATTCACGACCTGCTGCCTGCCCTAGACCACCTGGCCAAGAGCCTCGAGGTCAAGGCCGAGGCCTGGAAGACCGTGGTCAAGGCCGGCCGCACCCACCTGATGGATGCCACCCCGGTCACCCTCGGCCAGGAGTTTGGTGGCTACGCAGCCCAGATTCGCTATGCCATTGAGCGCGTTGAGGCATCGATTGCTCGCGTTGCCGAGGTTCCGCTTGGCGGCACCGCAGTTGGCACCGGCATCAACACCCCGACCGGCTTCCCGCAGGAGGTCATCCGCCTGCTTGCAGCCGAGACCAAGCTGCCGATCACCGAGGCCCGCAACCACTTTGAGGCACAGGGTGCGCGCGATGGTCTGGTCGAGGCGATGGGTGCACTTCGCGTGCTCGCCGTTTCGCTCACCAAAATCAACAACGACCTGCGCTGGATGGGCTCTGGGCCGAATGCGGGTATCGCCGAGATCCACATCCCAGACCTGCAGCCTGGTTCGTCGATCATGCCTGGCAAGGTAAACCCGGTTATTCCTGAGGCCGTGATGATGGTCTGCGCTCGCGTAATCGGCAACGATGCAACTGTTGCCTGGGCCGGCGCAACCGGAAACTTCGAGCTCAATGTGGCAATTCCTGTGATGGGCAATGCGCTTCTCGAGTCAATCCGGTTGCTTGCCAACTCGATGCGCCTACTTGCAGACAAGACCATCGATGGTCTCGAAGCAAATGTCGAGCGCGCTCGCGCACTCGCCGAGTCGAGCCCCTCCATCGTGACCCCGCTGAACAAGTACATCGGATACGAGGCCGCTGCCAAGATCGCCAAGCACTCTGTTGCCAAGGGCCTCACGGTTCGAGAGGCAACCATCGAGCTCGGCTATGTGGATGGCGAAAAGCTAACCATGGAGCAGCTCGACAAGGCGCTCGACGTTTTCAGAATGACAGCGCCAGGGCTATAACAAAACCGACCAATAAGTATGGGCCGAGAGCAATGCTCCGGCCCATACTCATTTTTCTTTTGGCAAAAAGAAACAACACAACTGCAGTGGCTAGACCGAAACTTATGGTCAACCAAATCAGGGGTTGCAAAGGGCTGAACCAAGCCAGGCAAAGGGTTATTCCGGTGATCAACTTCACGTCGCCCATGCCCAGAACGCCGGTTCGATTCACCGCGAGGCCGACGAAAAGCGCCAGGATGGCGCCTCCGAGTGCAGTGCCAAAATGAGACCACTGACCCGACCAAACGGCAGCCAGAGTCTGACCAACCAGCGCAACGGGAAAGACGGGAAGGGTCAGCCGGTTTGGCAACCTATGCACCCGAATGTCGGTTCTGGCCAGCGGCCACGCCACAGCCAGCAAATACCCCACCGGCAGGTAAGGAAGCAGTGCGGCGAGGATTTGGGGCGTCATGCCCCTCAGTCTGCGCTTGTCGGAGGAACGGTGTTCGAGTTTTGCACAGCCAGTGTTGGCGGAATTGGCAAGACTTTGAGAGCGCGAGCGAAGCAATCTGAATTGCCAAACCGTCAAAACTGGCTGTTCCGGGTGGCTTGTTAAACCGTTCCTACGACGGTAGCCCCAGGCTTCACGTTCTTGGTAACAATGGCCCCAGCGCCAATCCGCGCACCATCACCAACCGTGATGTTGCCAAGCACGATGCAGTGCGCCCCAAGAATCACGTTGTTGCCGATGGTTGGGTGGCGCTTTGTGCCTCGCTCGAGAGTCTTTCCGCCGAGGGTCACGCCGTGATACATCAGCACGTCGTCGCCAATCACGGCAGTTGCACCAATCACAACACCCATGCCGTGATCGATGAACATGCGCCGACCGATGGTTGCACCCGGGTGAATTTCGATGCCGGTCCAGAAACGCACCCACTGTGCGATTACGCGACCAAGGATGCGCATCCGCAGCTTTGAATAAACAAACTTGGCGACGCGGTGCCCCCAAACAGCGTGGAGACCAGCAGAGGTTACGAACATTTCGAAACGACTGGAGGTCGCCGGGTCTCGTTTGATAGCGCTGTCGAGGTCTTCGATTACGCGTTTCAAAATAGACAAAGGTTCCTACTGATCTAAGAGGTCCTGATACAAAACGGTTGAGAGATAACGCTCACCGAACGAAGCAAGGATAACAACGATTGTCTTGCCCGCGAACTCTGGTCGGTTTGCAACTTGGATGGCTGCCCAGGTCGCTGCACCGGCCGAGATGCCGCCGAGAATTCCGTCGTCGGTTGCGAGCTTGCGCGCGTACTTGAGGGCATCTTCGTTCGAAACGTCGATGACCTCGTCATAGATATTGCGGTCGAGCACGTCAGGAACAAAGTTTGCGCCGATTCCCTGGATCGGGTGTGGGCCGGGAGCCCCGCCGTTGAGAATCGGTGAGGCGGCTGGCTCGACGCCAAAGATCTTGATGTCTGGGTTTTTCTCACGAAGCAGCTGGCCTACGCCGGTAATCGTGCCACCCGTGCCGATGCCGGCTACGAAGGCATCGATGTTGCCGTCGGTGTCGCGCCAGATCTCTTCACCCGTGGTGCGCTTGTGAATCGCCGGGCCAGCAAGGTTTTCGAACTGACGAACCAAAACGTGACCTGGCTTCTTGCCAAGCTCTTCTGCGTGGGCGACAGCGCCCTTCATGCCCTCTGGGGCAGGTGTGAGAACAAGTTCGGCTCCATAAGCACGGATGAGCGCACGGCGCTCTTTTGAGACCGACTCAGGCATTGTGATGACCACGCGGTAGCCGCGGGCTGCGCCGACCATGGCAAGGGCGATGCCGGTGTTGCCCGAGGTTGCCTCGACGATGGTTCCGCCAGGCTGAAGGGCCCCGGCGTCTTCTGCCGCATCGACCATGGCGATGCCGAGGCGGTCTTTCACGCTGCTTGAAGGGTTATAGAACTCGAGTTTCGCAAGAATTCGGGCACCTGCTCCGTCGGTTACTCGGTTTAGTTGAACCAGCGGGGTGTTGCCAAAGGCTTCGGTAATTGAGTTATAAATGCGTGCAGTCATGGGTCAATTTTAAGCGCCAAGCTTGAGCCTGTCTAACCGCTGCAAGCGCAATGACCCTTTGTTACAACTAGTGATTGAGTGTCAACGCGACGAACTGACTTACTTTTCCGGCCTTAGAGCCTGAAACAACATTCGACATGGACATGAGTGATTTATTCAGTGATGCTGCATAAGCACAAACAGCCTTGGCACGCTTCAGATCAAGTGAAAGCAGCGCGTTCGACTTGGCCAAGCCGGTCGTGCTGCCTGTGCAAGTCAGCTTCAGATAATCAGGTTTCGAGCCAATGAATTTCGCCACTGCCTTTTTCTGTGCAGAGTTAAGTGCGACTTTACCGGTCGCAAAACCTGGCACCATCAGTTTCAAACTCGGATAGGAAACTGTAGGCGCCTTCACATAGTTGATTACCTTTGACAGCGTTGTGCTTCCTTTCGTGTTCACAAGAGTCAGGTCAACCAGGCCAACCGAGGTCGCACTTGCCGGAACCGTGAAGCTAAGCGAAGTGTCGTTCGCTGCCGTGAATTTGGCGGCCACCCCGTTGAGGGCAACCGCGACCACGCCAGACAAGTTGCTACCGCTAACCGTGATGACTTCACCACCGGCGTTCGTTACCTGATGGTTCGAGATTTCAGTAATCGTTGGCTTGCCACCCTGATCGCCAGGCGTAACAGGAGCTGGGGCCGACGCTGACACGACAGCCACGCTGCTACCGAGAGTGAACATCGCGTCTGACCATGGGCTATTTGCATGGATGAAAGGGGTTAGGTATTTTCCCAAAAACGCTGAGCTCACGGTCAAGGTGTCACCAGAGGCATTGGCGATTTGGTCACAATTCGGTTGTGACTGCGATGAGGCCACCGGCGCGATACAGCTGAACCAGAGCAGGTCAGTGTGAGCAACGGTTCCTGATTTGACTGGCACAAATTTCAAGGTTGAGCCGACCTGCATGCTTCCACTCAGGTAGCCAGACAGCGCAATCTGTTGAGCGACTCTAAATGGAGGAACATTGGTTGGCGTATCGCTCGAGTTTGAGGTGAAAGCTTGAACTGCGATTTGTGACTCAAGTGAGCCATATGTAAGTCCCGAGACAGAACACGATGTGGCTGCGCCTTGGCATGCCCAAATGCCCGAGTGCCAGACCACATAAGAAGTGGCTCGAGGCACCGGATCCCAGGTCAGGTCAGCACCATCGTCACGTGGAGTGACCTGGACATTTTGCACTTGGCCTAGCGTCGATGAGGACGGGCTTGGGGTTGGCGTTGGTGTCGCTGTGGGTGACGCGGTAGGAGCTGGAACCGAAACCGTGAAGGTGGCATCTATCCCGCCTTCAATAAGGAAGGTGCCGATAAAAGCCGAGCTGTATGCACATTGGACTCGGAATCCGAGAGTGAAGGTTCCAGTGTGGTCGAAGACAACCGTACCTATGTGATACCCGGTGGTTCCAAAACTTTGATCGACGAACGAATACCCTCCGGCGCCGCCTAGGTCAACGACACTTAGGCCTGATAAATCCGAGGCACCCAGGTTCGAGTCACAAAATGAAGAGTTGTCGAGGTCGACCGAAACATTGGTGCCGGCAGTGAGGATTTGCGCGGAGGGGCAATCTCCAAGCGAGGGATTACAAGCCGTTGAAAAAGTCACATCGGCTCGCGCAGGGGCGCTAACCAAAAGAGATGAGAAGACCAGGGCCACCAGTGAAACCAGTGCTAGAAGACGCTTTGTCATGTCTCTGAGGCTATCAGTTGGGCCAGGCCGACAACGGAGAACTTCCTACGCTTCCACTCAAAGCCCTTCTGCGACTAAAGATCAGAAAATATCTACAGCCGAGGCTAGTTGTCGAGCAGGTCGGTGACCAGACCGGCAATGGCAGAGCGCTCAGAGCGAGTGAGCGTGACGTGAGCAAAAAGTTTGTTGTTCTTCAACTGCTCGACCACCGAGGCAATGCCGTCGTGACGACCCACGCGAAGGTTGTCGCGCTGGGCAACATCGTGTGTAAGCACCACGCGCGAGTTCTGACCGATTCGCGAGAGCATGGTGAGCAGCACGTTGCGCTCGAGCGACTGAGCCTCATCGACGATGACGAAGGCATCGTGCAGCGAACGACCACGGATGTGCGTCAACGGAAGCACCTCGAGCAGACCGCGGTCGACTACGTGCTCGATGACTTCCTTCGAAACCAGTGCGCTCAATGTGTCGAAAATCGCCTGACCCCAAGGGTTCATCTTTTCGGCCTCGCTGCCAGGAAGGTAGCCGAGCTCTTGACCGCCAACGGCGAATAGCGGGCGGAACACCATGATCTTCTTGTGCTGGCGACGCTCGAGAACCGACTCAAGCGCGGCACAGAGTGCCAGCGCGGACTTACCGGTTCCGGCGCGACCACCGATTGAGATGATGCCAACCTCAGGGTCGAGCAGCAGGTCGATGGCCAGGCGCTGCTCGGCGCTGCGACCGTGAACACCGAAGACGTCACGGTCGCCGCGAACCAACTTGATCTTCGAACCCTCCTCAACTCGACCGAGGGCACTTCCCCGCTCAGAGTGAATTACCAGGCCGGTGTTTACCGGCATGCCGGCAACCCCGGCGTGCTTGATGACCTCGGTTTCGTACAGGTCATTGAGCTCATCGCCCGAAAGGTCAATCTCGGTGATCCCAGTCCAGCCGCTGTCGGCCGCGTTGTCGTTGCGATACTCCTCGGCGTTCATGCCGAGCGATGCGGCCTTGACTCGCATCGGCAGGTCCTTCGAAACCACCGTAACGTTCTGCCCTTCGCCGGCCAGGTTGAAGGCACAGGCCAGGATGCGCGAATCATTGTCGCCCAATTGAAAACCGCTCGGCAGCACCGACTGGTCGATGTGGTTCAACTCCACTCGCAGGGTTCCGCCATCGCCCACCTGAATCGGAAAGTCGAGACGCTCATGCTCTGCGCGCAGGTCATCCAGGTTTCGGAGTGCCTGGCGGGCGTAATAGCCAATCTCGGGGTCGTGACGCTTCTTTTCGAGTTCGTTGATCACGATGATCGGAATGACGACCTCTTGTTCTTTGAACTTGAAGATCGCTCTCGGGTCACTCAACAGCACGGATGTGTCGATGACGTAGGTGCGCGTCGCTGTCGCAGCATCCGGTTTAGATTTCGAGCTTTCAGGCTTCGAGGTCTTGTTCTGGGTGCTAGCGGTTCGGGCCACGGCGCTCCTTGTGTTTTACCTGAGGCTGAAACTACGCCTGCTTGCCTTTGCCGGCGGGGTTCGACACGCCCGAACGCGTGAATGTTTACCTGAGTGTAATCAGCAAGGGCCAGGCGGCTAAGCGCCGAAACGGCGGTTGCGCCTTGCGAACGCGCGCACGGCTCGCAGGAAGTCGACCTTGCGGAAGTCTGGCCAGAGCGCCTCTTCAAAGTAGAGCTCACTGTTGCTCGACTGCCAAAGCAAGAAGCCGCTCAACCGCTGTTCGCCCGAGGTGCGAATAATCAGATCTGGGTCTGCCTGACCACCGGTGTAAAGGTGCTCGGCAATCATCTCGGGAGACACCGCCTCGGCGAGTTGCTCGATGCTCTCTCCTCGATCGAGGTGCTGCTTCAAAATGCTCTTGACCGCATCGGCAATTTCGGTGCGCCCCGAATAGCCGACCGCGAGGTTCACGGTTGGTTTATCGAGCGTCCTGGTTGCATTCTCAACCTGCTCGATTGTCGAGCGCAGTTCACTCGGCAGCACCTCTCGGTTACCCGCGAGCTTCACCACCCAGCGCTGACGGTTCGCCATCTCGCCCGCAACATCGCCAATGATTTTTAGCAGTTCGCTTAGTTCGTCATCCGAACGCTTGACCAGGTTGTCGGTCGACAGCAGGTAGAGGGTGACGTTGCGAATGCCAACCTCATCGCACCAATCTAGAAATTCAAAAATCTTGGATGCGCCTGCCGCATGCCCCTTGGCAGCAGGGGCTCCCGAACGCCCGGCCCAACGGCGGTTGCCGTCCAGCATCACGGCGATGTGCTGTGGCAAGTCGGCACCCACGAGGTGACGCTCGATGCGTTGCTCGTAGATTCGATACAGAAGGTTGCGCACGATGCAAAGTTTAGCCAAGGCAGGTGCGCCAAACCCCACAGACCCTCAGCGGGCAGGCAGCGGTTATGGTTGAGACATGGGCATCCCAGTTAGCGACGGTTTCAGCACTCCCGAACAAGAGGTCAAGCCGACCTGGCGCGGCTGGATTCACACAGGCGTTCTGCCGCTGGTAATCGCCGGCGGAGTGGTGCTGATCGTGCTGGCCCACGGCTGGGTCGCAAAGACCGCATCCGCAGTCTTCTTTGCAAGTTCGTTCCTGCTGTTCGGCAACTCGGCCCTTTACCACCGCTTCAACTGGCAGCCCCGCGTGAAAAAGGCGCTCAAGCGAATTGACCACGCCAACATCTTTTTGCTCATTGCAGGTTCGTACACGCCAATCACACTGTTGGCACTGCCGGCAAGCCGCGGCCTTTGGCTGTTGATTTCAATTTGGGCGCTAACGATCTTGGGTGTCGGGTTCCGCGTGTTCTGGATCACCGCTCCGCGTTGGCTCTATGTTCCGATCTACCTTCTTCTCGGATGGTCTGCCCTTGCGTTTATCGCTGACCTCTTCGCCGCCAACTCCGCGATGATGATTCTCATTCTCGCTGGAGGGCTGTGCTACTCGGTTGGTGCAGTGATTTACGGGCTAAAGAAACCTAACCCGATTCCGGGTCACTTCGGTTTCCACGAGATATTTCACGCGCTGACAGTTGTGGCATTCATGTGCCACTGGACAGCATCGCTACTTATTGCGCTTAGCCCCGCTGCCGGCAGTCTTGGTGGTTGACGGCTTCTTAGCCGCAGGTTTCTTGGCTGGCGCAGGCTTCTTAGCTTTCGCCTCGGCGGCCTGAGCCTCAGCCTCAGCCTCGAGCTTGAGGCGAATCTCCTCGCGGTAGCGCACGCGACGAACTCGACGAACCATGTCGAAGATCAGCGCAATGGCAGCACCCGTGACGAAGAATGTAGCCAAAAAGCCGACGGTGCCAGGGCTATAAAACGTGTTGGCGGGGTCGGTGGTTGAGGTTGGGCTCGGGGTTGATGCCGCGTGAATCAACTGACTGATGGCGAAATGCATGCATCTAGTATCGCCGCCTCGGTTAGCCTTAAGGCGATGAACCAGCAAGAAATCTTGGATGAGCGCTACGGCCGCACGAAGCGCTCGCGCCGGCGTGAGTTCATCTTTGGCGCATCCGTGGCGGTTGTCGCCACCCTGGGCTTTCTGGTCTGGAGCATCTTCGTGACCCAGACCAACGCCACCACCCCCTCGCCCAACACCCTGTCTTATCAGGTGCTTTCGTCAGAACAGGTCAGCGTGACCTACAGCGTCAACAACGCCGGTAACCGGGCGATCACCTGCGACCTGCAGGCCCTCGACTCGAAGTATGTGATTGTCGGTGAGCGGGAGGTCGATTTGGCGGCAGGTGCATCCCAGCAGACGAGCCTGGTGAACACCATTTCGAAGGCTGTGACCGGCGTGGTCAAAGCCTGCTGGGTGAAATAAACTTTCAAACTATGTCTGAATCACAAGGAATCTGGCTCACCCAAGAGGCCTACGACCGCCTCGCCGCCGAACTCGAGCACCGCAAGGGCGCCGGCCGCAAGGAAGTCGCGCACAAGATCTCTGAGGCTCGCGCCGAGGGTGACCTCAAGGAAAACGGCGGCTACCACGCCGCCCGCGAAGAGCAGGGCAAGAATGAGGCTCGCATTGTTCGTCTCGAAGAGCTGCTTGCAACAGCGACCGTTGACGAGGAGCGCGAGGCAAGCGGCGTGGTAGAGGCCGGCACCGTCGTGACCATCACCCTAAACGGCAACGAGCAGAAGTTCTTGCTTGGCAGTCAAGAGGTAGCAGAAGACCAGGATGAGCTTGCCGTATTCAGCCCAGAGAGTCCGCTTGGCAAAGCCATCCTTGGTCTCGAAATCGGCTCAGAGTCTTCTTACACCGCGCCTAACGGCAAGACTTTCGCGGTCAAGGTGTTGAACGTAGAAACCTTCGTTGGCTAACTGAACGCTTAAGAAAAAAGACCGAGGCTGTACTGCCTCGGTCTTTTTGTAATTCAACAAGGAGAAAGTTGGATTACTTGGAATGCGTTACTTGCTGATTACGGTGACCTTGCCGGCCTCGATGCGCAAATGAGTCTTGGCTCGCTTAGCAACGACCGAGTCGTGAGTGACAATCACCAGTGTGATGCCCTGCTGCTTGTGCAGAGTCTCGAGCACACCGACAATCTCGTCGCGAGTTTCTTCGTCGAGGTTTCCGGTTGGCTCATCGGCAAGGAGCACCTCTGGCGACTTCACCAGCGCACGTGCAATTGCAACGCGCTGCTGCTGTCCACCAGAAAGTTCGGTTGGGAGGTGCGCCGCCCGCTCGGCCAGACCAACCGACGCGAGTGCTGCGGCGGCTCGGTCGCGTCTTTCTTGGTCAGACACACCTAGAGGAACAAGCGCCATCTCGACGTTCTCCTGCGCGCTCAAAGTCGGAATCAGGTTGAAGGTCTGAAAAACGAAACCGATTTTGTCTGCACGGATGTCGGCAAGCGCGGCGTCATTCTTCTTCGAGAGGTCTTCATCGTCGAGAAGCACGTGGCCCTCGCTCGGACGGTCAAGGCCACCGAGGATCTGCAGAAGCGTTGACTTGCCGCCTCCGGTTGGGCCCTGGATCGAAACCATGTCGCCGCTCTTGATCTTGAGTGAGACATCCTTGAGAGCGTCGACAGCGCCGCGCTTGGTCTTGTAGCTCTTCGAAACGTTCTCGAGCGTGTAGACGAAACCCTCGTTGTTGGTCTTGAAATTAGTCACTTAAGCCACGCTCCTAAGGGCTTCTGCTGGGCTGAGTTTTGCCGCGCGAAGGCCACCAACGGCCCCGGCAACCAGACCACCGATGAGGGCAAAGCCGATTGCAAGCGCAAACATGTATGGCTCGATTGAGGCTGTCAACTGAATGCTGGTTGCCGCGGCGGTCGAGGCGCGACCTGGGCCGAAGCCACCAGGCCCACCAAAGCCGCCAAAGCCGCGGGTGGCCTGAGCCACACCTGCCGACAGGGTTGGACCGAAGGCATTGATCACCCAGACGCCTACCATGCCGAGCACCACACCAAACACGCCACCGATGAGTCCGTTGATAATCGACTCACCGACAACCTGTCGCACGATGCGGTTCGAACGCCAGCCAATTGCCTTCAAAGTTCCAAACTCACGGATGCGTCGGTTGACTCCCGAGGTAGTGAACAGAATCGCGGTGAGGAATGCCGCAAGCAAAACGACTGCTGCAAGCCAACCACCCATGTTCTTGGTGAGGTCGGCAGCTGTGCCGAGCGATCCCGACACGTTCGAGGCGAGGTCATCCTGGGTTGAAACCGTGGCACCGGAAACGTCGTTCTTGATAGCTGCCTTAAGAGTTGAAATTTGCGACGAGTCTTTCGCGGTCACATAGATGTTGCTGACCACACCGGCGTTCGACGAAAGTGTCTGCGCGAGTGATAGCGGAATGTATGCGTTCGATGAAGTTGACGATTCGGACTTCGACTGAACGATCCCGATTACTGTGAAACTTTTCGATGCGATGGTGAGGGTGCTGCCAACCTTGAGCGCCTGACCGGTTGCATAGGTCTGGTCGAGAATAACGTTGTATGCGGTTGCATCCACCGCGGTGAAAACGCGACCCGAGGTGACGTTCACGCCATTGAGCGGACCAGCCGTCAGCACATCGGTCGGCACACCTTCGACAGACATCGAGTTCACGTCGAACTGTGATCCGCCGTTGCCGTCGAAACCGCCGCGGAAGCCGCCCTGGCCACTGCCGAAAGTGGGTGCGGTCGCGCCAGGTGCTGGCACTGCGCCGGTGCCGCCGTTTGCTGAACCCGAGTTGCCCGATGTCGAACCCGAGCTTTGGTTGAAAGTCGGCAATGTTCCGCTGAAGTTAGTCGAGTTGAGCTTTAGGGTCGCAACGGCAACCTTTACGAGCGATTCAGCCTGAACTGCCTTGACCTGTGCATCGGTCAAAGTACCAACGCCGAACTGGGTGCGCAGGTTGCTGCGGCTAAACGTGCGGCGCTGCGAAATCGCGGTGCCATCCTGGGCGCCAATCTGGAAGCGCTGACGGAACCCGCCAGTGCCAGGAGCTTGGGTCTTCGAGACCGAGATGTCGGTGCCGACACCGTAAAGCCCGCTGAGCGCCTGCGCCTGGGCCGACTTGATGCCGTTGCCGAGGCCACTCACGATGAGCACTAGGGCGATGGCCACCGCCATGCCCGACGAAATCAAAAGAGTTTGCTTGCGACGCTTGGTCAGCTCGCGAAGCAGATACGTGAGAAACATTGATGCCCCTTTCAGGATGGTCAAACTGCAATCAGTTTGTTCAGCGAGTCTGGACTAACGCTGAGAACAGTCGCAGAGGTTTCTGTTTATTCCTCGCTGGCGATGCGGGCCTTGAGTCCGGCATCCTTGAGCGCCTTCATGACCTCGTCGCGGTGCGCGGCACCTGAGGTTTCAACCGAGAGCTTGAGCTCTACCTCGCCGATATCGAAACCGCCGCCGTGGCGCGTGTGCACAACCTCGACCACGTTGCCGTGAGCCTTGGCGATTGCCTCGGCGGTCTTCACGAGCTGACCCGGGCGGTCTGGAAGCTTGACGCTGATGGTGGTGTTGCGCTGGGCGGCCTCGAGACCGTGTCCAATCACCTTCTGAAGTAACATCGGGTCGATGTTGCCTCCACTGAGAACAGCAACTGTCTTGCCCTTCGGCTTGATCTTGCCACTGAGCAGTGCGGCTACCGAGACGGCGCCTGCTGGTTCGACAACAAGTTTCGAACGTTCGAGCAAAACCACAATGGCCTGAGCAATCTGCGAATCGCTGACCGTCACGACTTTGTCGAGGTGGGTCTTGATTAGATCGAACGGAATCTGTCCAGGCTTTGCAACCGCGATGCCGTCGGCGATGGTTGCCCTGGTGCTGATCTGAGTAGGCACGCCAGCCCTGAGCGAGGCCACGTAGCTCGCCGCATTCTCGGCTTGCACCCCGATGACCTGAATCTTTTTGCCGCGCTTCGCGGCCTCGAGCTTGGCAGCAACAGCAACGCCGGCTGCAAGACCGCCACCGCCAATTGCAACCACGATGGTCTTCACATCGTCTAGCTCATGCATAATTTCAAGACCGACAGTGCCCTGCCCGATGACTACATCGAGGTTGTCGTAGGGCGGAATGAAGATTGCGCCCTTCTTCGCCGCATACACCTTGGCGGCCTCGAGAGTTTCGGCAAATACCGCACCCTGAAGCACTACATTCGCGCCATAGCTCTTGGTGGCCTCGAACTTAGGCAGGCTGGCACCGACCGGCATGAAAATGGTGGCCTTGATGCCGAGCTTCTTGGCAGCGAGAGCAACACCTTGGGCGTGATTGCCGGCCGAGGCCGCAACGACTCCGCGCTTGCGTTCATCCTTGGTGAGTTTGCTCATGCGGTTGAAGGCGCCGCGCAACTTGTATGCACCGGTGCGCTGCAGGTTCTCGGCCTTCAGAAAAACGTCGTGACCGACCAGGTGTGACAAATAGTTTGAGTGCAAAATCGGGGTCTCCACGGCAACCTGGCGCACATTGATTAGCGCCTGCTCAAACTCGGCGAGGGTCGGAACGTGGGTGTTGGTCATAAGGCTAAAGTTTAGTTTGATGAACCCGAAGCCTTCCATATCGATTTCGCTGCATGAAGCCAGGATGCTCGCGCTGCACGCCACCGGATTGCACGAGTCGACCGCCCCCACCTCGGTGATTGAGACCATCGACCGACTGGGCGTGCTGCAGATCGACAGCGTGAACGTCTTCGAACGCGCTCACTACATGCCGCTGTTCTCCCGACTCGGGGCATACGACAAGGCTGAGCTCGACAACCTGCACGGTGGCAAGCACCCGGTGCTGATTGAGTACTGGGCCCACGAGGCATCGTTCATTCGAACCGAGCACTACCCGCTCTTCGGCTTCCGCCAGGAGTACAACCAGCGTGGAACCAGGGAGCGCTGGGAAATCTGGGCGGCTAAAAATCGCGAGTTCCTGGACTGGATCCAGGGCGAGATCCGCACCCGCGGACCATTATCGACCAGCGACTTCGAGCACGAAAGAGCCGAGCGCAAGGGT
This sequence comes from uncultured Micrococcales bacterium, assembly GCA_903909605.1. GTDB lineage: Bacteria > Actinomycetota > Actinomycetes > Actinomycetales > Microbacteriaceae > Rhodoluna. The sequence goes on from CAIVWH010000031.1 coordinate 42,006, forward strand.
TCGTGGTGGGGTTGGAGCGATGTGAAGCACGCCCTCGAATACATGTTCATGTATGGCGAACTGGTCAGCGGTGGCCGCGACGGTTTTTCACGCCTGTATGCGCTGCCGGAACAGGTGCTTCCAAAGAGGCTCATGGCGAAGCAGGTTGACCCAATGGTCGCTCGCAAACAACTTCTTGTGAAATCTGCCGAGGCGCTCGGGGTTGCCACCGGCAAAGACCTTGCCGACTATTTCAGACAGAACTTCGTAAAGGTCAAGCCACTGCTGGCAGAGCTCGTGGCCGAAAAGAAGCTGGTGCCTGCCCAGGTCGAGGGCTGGAAGGATTTGGCCTACATCCCCGCATCTTTGGATGTAGCGGCAACCGTTGCCGAGGTCGGCAAGAGCAGCCGAACTACCCTGCTGAGCCCATTTGACCCGCTGGTTTGGTTTCGCGACCGCGCAGAGCGCCTGTGGAACTTCACCTACCGCATCGAGATTTACACCCCTGAGCCAAAACGCATTTACGGTTACTACACGCTGCCACTACTTTGGCGCGGCAAAGTCGTTGGTCGCGTCGATCTCAAAAACGATCGGCAGAGCAAAACCCTGCTTGTGCAAAGTGCGTGGCACGAAGAGTTCGGAAGTGCATCCGATGTGAAGTCGGGGTTGGCTCTAGGCGAGAAAGATATGCCCGCCCTCGCGAAAGACCTTGCCAAGCACTTGCGAGAGATGGCCAAGTGGCAAGGCTGCAAGACCATCGAGGTAAAGCAAAAGGGCAACCTTTCGGCTGCCCTTGCTGCTCAAATTCGTTAGTGCCTGACCAATCGCAATTGGTGCACCGCAGACGAGCAACGCCCACCAGCGCCCCTAAAGGATATCTAAAAGGTTGAGCTCATCTTCTTAAGACGCGCGATGCGGTCAGGAATCGGCGGGTGTGTAGAAAACGCACGCTCGATGAGACCTGGCTTAATCGGGTCTGCGATGTACATGTGCGCCATCGACTTAGATGCACGACGCATGGGTCTGCCGTACTGACCGAGCTTTGCCAGCGCGCTCTCGAGCCCCTCTGGGTAGCGGGTGATCTCGGCGCTGGTGGCATCGGCGAGGTATTCGCGCTGACGTGAGACCGCGGCGGTAACTAACGGGCCTATGAACCAAGCGATGATTGAGCCAACCACGCCAACCAGAACGAGAACCAGACCGAGACCTTGGTCGTTGTTGTTGCGGTTGCGGTTATTGCCCATGTTTGACCAGAAAGCCATGCGGATGGCAAAGTCGGCAAGCAAGCCGACCGCGCTAACCAGGCCGAAAACGATGGTCGAAACACGGATGTCGTAGTTCTTCACGTGACCCATTTCGTGGGCCATGACTCCCTCGAGTTCCTTGTCGTCCATGATGGCGAGCAAGCCCGAGGTGGCTGCGACGATGGCGTGCTGCGGGTCGCGGCCGGTTGCAAATGCGTTTGGGGCTTCATCGCTGATGATGTAGACCTTCGGCATGGGCATGCCCTGAGCTATGGCCAAGTTTTCGACAGTGCGCCAGAGTCTTGGGTTGTCTGACTTTTGAATCTCGATCGCACCGCTGGCGGCAACCGCAAAGTTGCCAGCAAAGAAATATTGAATCAGCGTGTAAACCAAGATGAAGCCGATGATCAGTGCCGCGCTTGACCCGTTGCCGGATGCCTGCCCCCACCAATAACTCAGACCGCCGAGAATGGCGACGAAGAAACCGACGATTATGAAGGTATTGCGCTTGTTGGCTGCTATTGCCGAATACATGTAACCCCTGGTTGAACTCGCACCTCAGGTGCGACTAGAACTTGACCTGTGGTGCATCCTTGATGGAGGCTGCGTCTTCGACCTCGAAGAACTCGCGCTCTTTGAAGCCGAGGCTGCGAACAAACAAGGTTGCAGGAAACTGCTTGATCTTGATGTTGAGTTCGCGAACTCCACCGTTGTAGAAGCGGCGCGACGCCATGATCTTGTCTTCGGTGTCGCTGAGCTCATCCTGGAGTTTTAGAAAGCCCTCGTTAGCCTGCAGCTGCGGGTAGGCCTCTGCCACCGCGAACAGGCTTTTCATGGCCGACTGGAAGTCGCCCTCGGCCTTTGCTGACTTGGCCGGCGACTTCAGGTTTTCGGGTGAGATCGAAGCCGCGCGAGCAGCCGTGACGTTTTCGAAGACGGACTTCTCGTGCTTTGCGTAGCCTTTGACCGACTCAACGAGGTTTGGAATCAGGTCGGCTCGGCGCTTGAGCTGAATGGTGATGTCGCTCCAGGCTTCGTCGATGCGCACATTGAGGCGAACGAGGCTGTTGTAGGTGCCCCAGAAGGCAAGGCCGACAACGACGATGATGGCGATCAGGATGTAAAGAGTGTTGGTGTTCATGCCTTCACTTTACGCTCGCCCAGCGACGTTCAGTGCTCCCGCGGGGTTCTGGGCAAAGCCCTTAGCGAACAAGGATTTTGGTGCCCCTCGTCGGACTCGAACCGACACTGAAACGATTTTAAGTCGTCTTCCTCTGCCATTGGGATAGAGGGGCAAAAAGCGCCGTCTCAATTGAGCCGGCGCCTTTTGTTAGTAAAGAGTCTTACTTCTTAGGCGCGGCCTTCTTCGATAAGTCCTTTGCTGCTGGCTTTGCAGCAGCCTTCTTGGCAGCAGGAGCCTTCTTCTCGGCGGCAGGCTTAGCGGCCTTTGGCGCGGCAGCCTTCTTGGCCGCAGCAGGCTTTGCAGCAGGTGCAGCTGCAGGAGCAGCACCCGGGCGCGAAGCATAGGTCTCAAACGAAAGACGCGGGTGCTTTACCGCGCTGGTCGAAACGATGTCGCGACGAACGATCCAGTTCCAGGCCCAGCCGGTGAAGACGCGAAGCTTGCGCTCCCACATTGGAATCGCGAGGCCGTGGTAGCCGCGGTGCATCAACCAGGCCAAGAAGCCCTTCACCGCAAAGTTGCGCCACTGGTAAACACCGACGCCAACACCGAGACCGGCGACCGCACCCATGTTCTTGTGGAAGTAGTTCTGAATTTCTCCGCCACGGATGCTCGCAAGGATGTTCTTGGCAAGCAACTTGCCCTGGCGAACGGCGTGCTGAGCGTTTGGCACGCAGAAGCCACCAACGCCACCTCCCGAAAGGTCAGGAACTGCAGACACGTCTCCTGCGGTCCAAGCTCCTTCGACAATCTTGTCGCCGCTGATCACGCGAAGAGATGCGTGTGCGGTGATGCGGCCACGGTCATCCAGTGGAAGGTCGGTTGCGCGAACCACAGGGTTCGCCATCACGCCGGCGGTCCAGACGATGCAGTCAGAGGCAAACTTCTCGCCGGTCGAAAGCTCGATGACGCCATCGACTGCCGACTTGAGCTGGGTGTCGAGGTGAACCTTTGCGTTGCGCTGGTCGAGGTTGGCAAGCACCCACTTCGAAGTCTCGAGCGAAACCTCAGGCATGATGCGGCCCATCGCCTCGATCAGGTGGAAGCGAACATCCGAGGCCTTGAGACCTGGGTAGTAGCGCAGCAGGTAGGTGGCAAGCGAGCGAAGCTCTGCGAAAGTTTCGATGCCGGCGAAGCCACCACCGACGACCACGAAGGTCAACAGGCGGTCGCGCTCTGGGCCGGCCGGCAAGTTAGCGGCCTTGTCGAAGTTGCCGAGCACGCGGTTGCGAACCTCTACTGCCTCTTCGATGTTCTTCATGCCAATTGCCTGGTCGGCAACACCCGGGATTGGGAAGGTGCGCGAAACGGCACCCGCGGTCACGACAATCTGGTCATACTTCATCTCGTATGAAGGCGCGCCTTCGACCGAGATGGTTGCGGTCTTCTTGGCGTGGTTTACGCTGGTGACCTTGCCGGTGATGACCTTGGTGGTCTTCAGGTGGCGGCGCAGCGAAACAACTGCGTGGCGCTCCTCGATCGAACCGGCAGCAACTTCTGGCAGGAACGGCTGGTAAGTCATGTATGGCAGCGGGTCGACTAGCGTGACCTCGGCCTCGCCGGCACGAAGCGACTTCTCGAGTTTCTTTGCGGTGTAGAAACCGGCGTAACCGCCACCGACGATCAGGATTTTTGGCGCAGCGGCACCAGCAGAGTTGTTAGGCATGAGCAATATCCTATTGGCTGAACCCCTTGTAAATCGTGGGCTCAAGCGCGATTGAGAAAGTTATTCTCGCCAGGCTGGGTCGCACTCGCACTTGGTTGGCTGCCAGGTCGAAAGCTCGAGGGCAATATCGCCAACCGGGTTGATGCCAGGGCCCACCGCGAGCGCGTGGCCGGCGAGGGCGTGCAGGCACTTGACGCGGGTTGGCATGCCGCCCGCCGAGATGCCGTCGATCTCATCGACCGGCTCAAGGTGGGCAGCCGCGGCAACCTCGGCGCGCTGTGCGATGTACTGCTGGTGGGCCGCGAGGTAGGCCGCCGCCATCTTCTCGTCAACTGCCAGGCGATCTTGTAATTCGGCCATCAAACCACTGGCCTCGAGCGTTGAAATGGCAGCGGTGGCGGCCGGGTGGGTTAGGTAATACAGAGTCGGAAACGGGGTGCCGTCGGCCAAGCGCGGCTTGGTTTGCACCACCAGCGGGTTGCCACAAACACAGCGCGCCGCAATTGCCACGATGTCGCGAGCCGGCCGGCCCAGTTGCCTCGAGACAACCTGAACGTCAAGCTGTGTTGCTGGGGTGAGCGGCATTAGTTCTTCGTGCCCGAAGCTGAAGTGGCCGGCTGAGTGGTTCCGGCTTGGATGACCGAACCGCCAATAATGTCTACCCAGTTATCGCTTGTGGCAGTCACCTTGCTTGAGATTTGAGTCGTGTTGCGAGTGTCGGCAAGAGCCGCTCCGACTGTGCCCGAGGAGTCGCTCGTGTTCACGCTTCCGGCATCCATGACCAAATAGGAAACCTCACCAGGTAGCACGTAGTACAAGCGTTGGCGCGCCTGAGCACGAACGTAGACGGGGTCGTCCCAGCGCTTGCGCTCATTCGTCATGTCGCTCACGTTTTGCTTCGCGGCATTCACCTGCGCCTGCATGTCGGCAATCTGCTGACGATAGGTGAACCAACTTTGCAGGTTGGGCGCCAGCGTGAGAACTCCGGCAACGAACATAACCAGGATGGTCGCGGTGCGCGCATCCCAGTTGATGAAGTTGCGCATCCACTCGCGGGTGTCGGCCACAGATGCAGAAACCCGACCAGCCGACTTGCTCGCTTTCGCGCGCTGTGCGCCTCGCGGCGCAGGTCGACGGATCGGGGTTCTTGACATCTAATAAGTGTCTTACTTCTTGAAGCGAGGGAACGCAGCGACACCTGGGTAGTAGGCGGCGTCTGCCAGTTCTTCCTCGATGCGAAGCAGCTGGTTGTACTTGGCAACTCGCTCGCTGCGGGCAGGGGCGCCGGTCTTGATCTGGCCCGCGTCGGTGGCAACGGCCAGGTCGGCAATGAAGACGTCTTCGGTCTCGCCCGAACGGTGCGAAATGATGGCCTTCATGCCGTGGCGCTGAGCCAGGGCAACGGCATCCTGGGTCTCGGTGAGCGAACCAATCTGGTTCACCTTCACCAGGATCGCGTTTCCAGCCTTCAGGTCGATGCCCTTCTGCAGGCGGGCAGGATTGGTGACGTAAAGGTCATCGCCAACGAGCTGAACCTTGTCGCCAAGGTCGGCAGTGATCTTGGTCCAGCCAGCCCAGTCATCCTCGGCCAGTGGGTCTTCGATCGAAACCATTGGGAAGTCGGCAACGAGCTTCTCGTAGTAGGCGATCATCTCGTCTGCGCTGCGCTGCTGGCCTTCGAATTTGTACTTGCCGGTTGCCTCGTCGTAGAACTCGGTTGCGGCAACGTCGAGGGCGAGCGCGAAATCGACGCCGACCTTGTAGCCGGCCTTTTCGATCGCCTCGCTGATCAGCTCAAGAGCAGCGCGGTTGTGCTCGAGCTCAGGGGCAAAACCACCCTCGTCGCCAAGGCCGGTCGAGAGACCCTTGCTGTGCAGCAGCGCCTTCAGCGAGTGGTAGACCTCTGCGCCCGAACGAAGTGCTTCGCTGAAAGTCTTGGCACCGATTGGCACAATCATAAACTCTTGGATGTCGACACCGGTGTCAGCGTGTGCTCCACCGTTGATGATGTTCATCAGTGGAACAGGCAGAGTGTGTGCGTTTGGGCCACCAAGGTAACGGTAGAGCGGCAAGCCTGCTGCGTCTGCGGCTGCGCGAGCGTTTGCAAGGCTGACACCAAGGATGGCGTTTGCGCCAATGCGCGACTTGGTCGGAGTGCCGTCGAGCGCAATGAGGGCTGCGTCAACGAGGCGCTGGTCGTGTGCATCGAAGCCAACTAGCAGCTCGTCGATCTCGGTGAGCACTGCCTCAACAGCCTTCAAAACACCCTTGCCGCCATAGCGAGCCTTGTCGCCATCGCGGGCCTCGTGCGCCTCGAATGCGCCGGTCGATGCGCCTGATGGAACAGCTGCGCGACCGAAGCTGTCGTCGTCGAGAAGAACCTCGACCTCGATGGTTGGGTTTCCGCGCGAGTCAAGAATCTCGCGTGCGCCTACGGCTTCAATGATTGACACTGTTACTCCTCTTAGTTGGGGCTTGGATGGGATGCGGCGAACGTCAACCGCTAGCCACCTGCATACTGCGCAGCCACCTGGCATTCGTGCCGGGGCTGAAAACCTCGTTGTTCCAGGCTTCAGTTTAGTTGAAGCCGAGTAACTAGCTCAGAGGCGAAGCAGCGACCCGCCACTGCGCTTGCGAGCCAAGGCGTCGATGGTTGCCGCAATCAAAAGCACGCTTCCGGTCACGATGAAGTTGATTCCGGCAGGCATGCCGATCAAGCCCAGTCCGTTGTCAATGATCGAGATAACGAAGGCGCCAATGGCTGCGTGGGCGAGGCGGCCGCGGCCACCGAAAAGGCTCACGCCACCAACCACGGCAGCTGCTACCCCCGAAAGCACAATCGACTTTCCGGCGTTCGACTCAACGTTGCCGATACGGCTGATGTTGAACACGCCAGAGACCATTGCCAGGCTCGAACAGATGATGAAGGCGGTGGTGCGAATGCGAGCCACCTTGATTCCGGCACGACGAGCCGCCTCGGGGTTGCCACCGACCGCATACAGGTAACGACCAAAGCGAGTGCGGTCGAGGCTGAAGGTTGCGACGAACAAAATCGCAAGTGCGATTGGAATCACGATTGGAACGCCCGTGATTTGCAGAATCGAACTCTGCGAACGGTTCTGGTTCATCAGATAAACGGTGACGCCACCGAGAACGATTACTCCAACAGTCTTGATGTAAAGGAAGGTCAGCGGTCGCGCAGGCAGCTTGGCCTTCAGGCGACGAGCGCGATCCCAGAGCCCCATGGCAAAGGTAGTCGCGGCACAGATTGCCAACAGCACCCAGCCGCCCCAAAGCGGAAGGTTGTTGTTCATGATTGCCAAAATCTCAGGAACTTCGACGCGCAGAATTCCACCGTCGCCAAGAACCATAAGCATCACGCCAGGTAGCGCCAAGTAGAACGCAAGCGAAACCACGAACGATGGCACACCGATTCGAGCCACGAAGGTTCCGATCACCCAACCGATAAAGATTCCTAGGATGAACGCCAAGATGAGTGCAAGCACCCAGTTCATGCCGCCCTTGGTGAGCTGCACGAAGATTGCCATTCCGGTTCCGGCGGTGACACCGGCAGACAGGTCAATCTCGCCGAGCAACAATACGAAGACGAGTGCCGCAGAGAGCATCATCAGAGTTGCCGACTGCACGAAAAGGTTCGTGAAGTTGATAAGAGTTAGGAAGAATGGGCTCAGCGCTGCGAAAAGGCCGCCGAGGAACACGAGCGCGCCGACAGCTGGAAGTGCGCCCATCTCGCCGGCACGAAGTCGGGAGAAATAAGCCTTGAACTGTTCAGAGGTGCTGCCCTCTTGGCCGGTCTTGAGAGTCAAATCTGACATTTATTCGCCTACCTGTTGCTTGATTCCGGTGATGTAACCGATTACATCGTTGTATGTGGTTTCTTTGGTCTTGAGCTGGGCAACCATGTTGCCGAGGTACAGCACGGCAATGCTGTCTGCCACTTTGAACACGTCGGCCAAGTTGTGGCTAATCATGATGACTGCATACCCCTGGTCGGCAAGGCGGCGAACTAGGTTCAGCACCTGTTCGGTTTGCGCGACGCCAAGAGCCGCGGTCGGTTCATCCAAGATGACGAGCTTTGCCGATCGAAGCACTGTTCGAGCGATGGCAACGGTCTGGCGCTGACCACCGGAGAGTGAGGAAACTTTCTGGCGAACCGACTTCACGGTCTTTACCGACAGGCTTTGCAGCGCGAGAGCCGCCTGATACTCCATCGACGATTCGTCGAGAGTGAGCTGCGAAACTTCTTCGCGGCCGAGGAACATGTTTTGCACAATGTCGAGGTTGTCGCAGAGCGCGAGGTCTTGATAGACCACCTCGATGCCTAGCGATGAGGCCTCGCGAGGTGTGTGGAGCTTTGCTGGGTGGCCCTCGAAGAGAACTTCGCCTTCGTCGTATGGCTGCACTCCGGCAAGACCCTTGATCAGGGTGGACTTGCCCGCGCCATTGTCTCCGACTAGAGCGGTGACCTGCCCCGGATAGGCAACTAGGTCAACTCCCTTCAGAACATCGACTGGACCAAAACTCTTTTTGACACCAGAAAGTTGAACGGTTGGGATTGACATGTTTTGCCTCGGATCTAAATTGCTTTGAAACTGATTCAGTAAGGCTGTGCGCCAGCCGATTTTGGCTGGCGCACAGCTTTTACTGCTTACTACCTATTGCTTACTTGACGCCGTACTTTGCACAAGCGGCTGCAACTGCAGCGGTGCAGATGTCTGCAGCCTTTGCGTTGCCGTCAGTTACAACGGTCTCAACCTTGTCTGGGCCAACCAATACTGGAACGACCGAGATGTAAGGGGTGCCGTCTGCAAGGGTCTGGTCAGCAGTGACCTTGGTGCCCTTGAGCAACTTGGTGATTACGTCAACAGCAGCTGCAACCTCAAGCTGGAATGGCTTGTAAACGGTAGCGGTCTGCTTGCCCAGAAGAACGTTCTGAAGACCAGCAACAGATGCGTCCTGACCCGAAACAGGAACCGTCATGTGGTTCTTGTCGAGGATCGCGATGATCGCAGCAGCGTTGTTGTCGTTTGGAGCCAAGACAGCGTCAACCTTGCCCTTGACCTTGGTGAACGCCTGCTCGAACTCAGTTCCAGCGGTTGGTCCATCCCAGGTTCCGGCCATGGTGAATGCAGCCTTTGCGCCTGCTGGGTCGAGAACGCTAAGTGCTCCATCAAGGAACATCTTTGCGTTGCCGTCAGCTGGGTCGCCCGACGAGTAAATGATGCTTGCAGTCTTTGGGTCCTTGCCAGCAGCGGTCAAGCCATCGAGGATCGACTGACCTTCGAGTGCACCAACCTTGGTGTTGTCGAACGATACGTAGTAGTCAGCGCCAGCAATTGGGCGGTCGTAAGCGATAACTGGAACGCCCTGAGCCTTTGCCTTCTTTGCTACTTCGATACCTGCACCCTGGAGGTCAACGAGAACCATAACGCCACAACCCTTGGTGAGCTGTGCGTCAGCAAGGCTTGCGTACTTTGCGGTGTCGTTCTGAGCGTTCTGGATGTCAGCAGTGAATCCAGCGTCAGTCAGACCCTTTTCAAGGGCAGGACGGTCATTTGGCTCCCAGCGAGTGCCGCTGTCGGCGTCTGGGAGAATTACACATGCGCGAGTGCTCGAGCTGCTGCTAGTTGATGAGCAGCCAGCCAAAGCAAGCGCTGCAACCGAAGCGATTGCAACTACTGAAAACAGCGAAGATTTCTTCACAGGTTTCCCTTCTTTTGGTTGTGGTGTGTTCCAAATCAATGAATTTTGAACAGGAACTATTGCTAAAAATACTCGGGCGCCGTGGGGGGCGCAGACCAGATTTGGTAACAATCTGGTAACCGAACGGATGCGCCTACCGCGGGGCGCTCACCTTGGCTGAAAGGCCCTAAAAACCTAGGGTCTCAAGGGCTTGAGCGTTGGCGCTTCGGTCGACTCGTCGACTGAAGCCCAGCGCGAAATGCCCTGTTCAGCAAGCTGCTCGAGCAGCAGGCCGAGCTTCTTCGGCCGCAGCTCGAGGCGAACCGAGTGGCCCAACGCAATTAGGTCGCGCTGTGCGGCAAGGGCGTTGGCCACGGTCTTCGCCGAGTCCGATTCAAGAACCAAAACCACTGCGTGCTCGTCTGCGCCGAGACCTTCGTCAACCAGGTCGACAGCGCGCTCGAAACCAATAGAGATGCCAACGGCCGGAACATCATTGCCAGTCCAGCGACCGACCATACCGTCATAGCGACCGCCACCGCCAATCGACGAGCCCGACTCAGGGTGCTCGATCTCGAAAATTGTTCCGGTGTAGTAACCCATGCCACGCACGAGCGTCGGATCGAAACGCAACTTACCTGGGTGACGCGACTGGACCGCCTCGAAGAGCTCGGCCAGCTTGTCCGGAACCAAAGAAGTTCCGGCAACGACTGACTCGCTGCTGCCCAGCCAGAGTGCGGTGTTCTGCCCCACCTCTGCGCCGAACTTCTCGGTCATCTCTGCGGTAACACCTGACGGAAAAATCTTGTCGAGCTTGTCGATGATGATCATCGCTTTGCCTCGATCTGCTTGCACTACGCCCAAGTTATCGAGCAATTCGTTCAGCAGTTCGCGGTGATTCACTCGGATGGTCGCATCCCCCAGGCCGATAGCCGCGAGCGCATCGAGCGATGAAACCAGCAGGTCGACCTCGGCCAAGATCGACGAGTCGCCGATGATGTCGATGTCGCACTGAACAAACTGACGGTAGCGACCCTTTTGCGGGCGTTCGGCTCGCCAAACCGGCCCGGCCTGAATCGCTTTGAACACGCGCGGCAACTTGGATGCGTTGGTCGCATAGTAGCGAGTGAGTGGAACGGTCAGGTCGAAGCGCAGGCCGAGGTCGGCGAGGCTGTCGTTGTTGAGAACGTGGTTTGGCTCGACCAGCGAGCGCTCGAGCTCTTCGCCGCGCTTCATCACGCGGTAAGCCAGCTTCTCGTTGTCGCCGCCCTGCCCCGATGTCAGTCGGTCAAGGTCTTCGAGGGCCGGGGTCTCGATCTCCTGGTATCCGTGCTTCTTATATGTGTCACGGATGGTATCCAGCACCCTGTCGCGCTTTGCCTTCTCGACGGGTAGGAAGTCGCGCATGCCGCGGGGCGGGTGCACGTCTTTAGCCATGGCTCAAGTTTGCCAGATGCCCGGCAGAAAGCCCGCCGCTACGCCAAAGTCAGCCCAGATGTCTCGGCAATGCCACGTAGCCAGTTGTAGGCCCCAAGCGTCGAGAGGCAGTCATCCTCGTTGTACGCATAAATGTCTTGGATGATCTTCTGAGCCTCAGCCTCCTGGCCGGCCTCGCGTGCCTTCAGGAAGTTGTAGTACTGCCAAACGCTGTCGGCGCCATCGCCGGTGTTGGTTTCACGTGGCTGATTCTCGCGGTAATACTTCTCAATCCGCTTGAGCGAATAGCCACCGCAGCCAACCAAAAGCCAATTGCGCGCGACCTTAAGTAGGTCAACCATGAATTCAATTACCTGAGCGGCTTCGAACTCGTAGACACCATAAAACTCGGCCAGGTCGCGCAGCCCATTCGGCTCAGGGGAGCTCCAATGGTAGATGTGCATGTCTGGATGTTCAACCCGCCGAGCCAATGCAAAGTCGATGAAATCAACGAAGGCTTGGCGTTCCTCTTCATATGAGTTGGCGATAAAAGAAATGAACCGCCCCGTCACATCAACAGAACCGAAAATGTAATTCAAATTCTTGCCAAACATGGCTGGGTACCACTCGAGGTCGAAAAACAAATCGCCGGCGCTTGGCTCGGGAAGTACGAGAGTGGGCCTGGCTCGCAAAACATATTTCGGGTCTAACCCTCGTTTCTGGTTGCCGATCATTCGCGCCTCGAGAATAAGTTCGCGCAGGGCATCTCGAGGAACACCAGCCAGGTCAGCATCGTCAGGCAAAGCTGCAACCTGCCCAACGGTTGTAATGCCATGAGGCTCAAGTTTCTTCGGCAACGAGCTGGCGTTTCTATACATCTGAGTGAATAGGTCGAGTTCGAGGCGGTCGTGATCGCAAAGTTTCGGGTATGTGCAGTAAATGTCGTCACAGACACCTGGTTTCGGACAATGCTTCACCAGGTCTCGCCATTGCGAGGCCTCGGCAGGCGAAGTAGCCAGAAGCAGCGAGAGCATGTCGGCCCGCTGAGACTTCAACTTTTCAAGCGCAGTGTCGATTTCCAGGTAAGCCATTTCACTCTTGCCAACAATTCCGAGCTCATGACTCGAGGCAAAGCCCGCATCCTTGAGCGCCTCGAAATAGGTTGCAAGTTGCAGCCAATAGAGGTCAGCCGGTTCTGTGCTGTTCTTGATATCGAGGATTCGGTACTTGGTTGAGTCTTCGGCGATTTTTACGGCCACCAGTTTGGAGTCGACAAATCGAAGTTCATAGTCCTGGCGAACTAAAAGATCGGCATAGCCGGTCATGACAATGCCCGAGTAGTCGTATTCGAGGCGTGCCTGCGCAATTACTGGGATTCCAGCCCGCAATGCATCCAGGGTTTGGTCAAATTTGGCACGTTCCGGCAGCTCAATGAAATCACCCTCCGGCAAACTCGCCTTGATTTCCGCCAGGCGAAATTCTTCGTATTTTCGCCCTTGGATGAAGATGAACTTCTCTTTCGGCTCGATGAAGTCGGCCACTGCGTTGAGCGCCCACTGAGACCCGGCACCGACCGCCATCGCGAGTTTGTAGCAGTGCTCGCAAGAACTCAAGAAGAAGTCGCGGGCCGAGATGTGCCAGACTCCATCTTTTACGCGTACAGTCATGTTCCCCTCCTGGAGTCAGATTATCCTTGCTCGGGCTTTACGGGGTCCATCGATTCTTCCAACTACGAGCCCTGTATCCGTCATAACCAGATGGGCCTGCCCAGTATGAGGCAATCTCCGCCTTTTCTTCCCAACCCAAATCGGGCCAGTCAGTGCCGGCAATTTCGATGAACTCCTCGACCAGGTCTTCCAAGTAGGTCCGGAAGCCTTTGCGCAGAAAGGTAACGTACTGACGATCCCAGAACTTGCTGCCATCCTTTTCATCTAAGCGCCAGTGTCGCTGAATGAATCGGTTGATCGTCTTGTGCGAAACCTTGCCCTGTTTCACGAGTTTGAATAGGTAGTCACCCTGGATGAACTCTCGAAAACTCACCGCTGACTCACTGACGATATTTGAGAGCTCCAACTCTCGGGCGGCCAGCTCTCCGCAAAGTATTAAGACTTCATCGTCAAACTCTTGGTCAGAGGCGTAATAAAGCCAACGCTCTCGATTTGGCACGCTCGGCTCGAGGCCGAATAGTTTCACCTCAGCAAGCTTCTCGAAAAGAATCTTGAGAGCTACCTCATCGAGATTTGCCAGCACCCGAACTTGCAGGAAAAGCCGCTTGTCTGCCGGCTCTGCACAGCTAGCCCAGGCAAGCTCATTTTGAGATTGCGCGGTCGAGTTCCATCCGCACCTTAGGCATATTGCCGATTCGTTTTCGGCAAACCCGCACTTGCTACATGTTTGACTCAATTGAGCCCCCTTCAATTTATTCAACTTTGACTAAGCGCCGAGCACCCAGTCGCGCTGCGAGGTCGTGTGCCACCCCTTGCAGGTTCCGCATTGGTAGACACGGCACTCCTTGCGATTGGTGTGACCCAGCTCGACAATCTGAACGGCTGCCTTGTTCTGGAAACTGTGCAGGAACTGGATCGCCATCTTCTTGTCGCGGTAACGCACTTTGTCGCGATCGCCCGAGCAGTGGTCTAGTTCAGAGAACCGAGGAAAACGGCTGCGTCGGGCCTCTTGAGTGCGCTTGTGGTTGCGGTGTGACATTTGTTACTCCTTACGTTCGTTGATGAGAAAAGAAAGGTACGGCGCCCCGCCGACATTTCAGCCTCGGGCCGCAAGCCGGCACACATGCTCGCCGCCATCGGCCCGGTAGGTTTCGTAAGGCCACTGCTCGGTGCATTTCTGGCAGATCACGGTCGTCTTGCCGTATGGCTTCGGGATGAGGGTGACCAGCCAGTCGAAAATCGTGACAATTTCACCCTTGTGCAAGTGCCCGTGTTCAAGCATCAAGTCGCCGGATGAGTTCGAGATCAGACCACACCAACAAAGCGCCTGCCCGTCATCATCAACTTTTTTATGCCATGGACGCCGCGCTCTTGGAAATGCACGGCGGTGGTCAGCTCACCCGCCTTGAGCCGGCTGCGCCACTGGGCATACCAGTGCGTCTGTGGGTTGGTCGACTGTGCAATCAGCCCCTCAACTCGAGCCTTTGCATCGATTTGTGATTTGTCATACTTCGGATTCATTCGGCACTTCCTTCAACGTGTTCGATACGCACACATCCTGGATGCTGCGCGAGTGTCGCTTCAAGATCGATCAGTGGTTGGCCATCGCCGGCAACGTCTTCGCGACGAACTACAGCCCAACGGCCACAGCAGTTTTGGCAGTAGAGCTCGTGGCCACGACCATCCTGGAAATTGTGAATCAGCAGCGTGGCGACCTCGCCGCCTTGCAGATGGCCGAAGGCGAGGTACACCTGGGTTTCGGAATTAGGTGCAATCAGGCCGCAGGTGCAGACTTCGATCTCGTCGTCTAAGTGGTGCGCGACATCGTGGATGCCCTGGATCTGATCGATGACGTATTCGGTCCACTCGCTCGAGCGGCGGGAGTACATCCAGCGGCCGTATCTCTCTTGCGGGGTCTCGGCCTTCTGGCGCTCGAGGCGCTCGTATCGGGCGAGGGTTTTGGCCGCGTTACGAAGCGGCGCGTAGTACTTAGGCATAAAAAATGCCCCTTTCTGGGGCTATGCCCCACTGTTGTTTTGCCTTGCGGCCCTATTACTGCTTTGCCTCCTGCACCGATGCCCGTGGGGGCCGGTTGCCTCACCCGAAGTTGTCACCGCTTCGAGGTCGCACAGAGAGATGGCTCTTGCCTCTGTGTCTGAATAGCTATTTAGTTATGACGAAAGATTAGACCCAGGCGCCGACATTGCGCCATCATCTTTAGGCGTGTTGTCGACAAACCAAATCAGCTCGTAGCGATCGATGATGTGACCGATGCTCACCTCGACGAATGGCGAACCCGGGCCATCAGCATATTCACGGATTGTGGTGTGCCAACCGAAACCGTCGTTCGCGAGATTGATTGCCTGCATCGCCATTGTGTGCCGCTGGTCGCGGTATTCCTTGGTGTATGTGCGGTCGTTGGTGGTCATCGCAAGGTAGCAGCGCAGCTTCTTGTTTAGCGGTGCATCCTTCGGCAGAATCTGTTCGAGCAGCGAGATCTTCAATAGTTGCTTTGAGACGTGAGTTTGCATGGGCCTCCTATGGCATTGGAACCTAAGAAACAAAGATTTTTGAGACTTTATTTCTAAATGTCAGAAACTTTTTCGAAAATCTTTCTCCTATATACACAGGGGGAATTTGTCCCCTGACTTATTAGTTCCCAGAGTTTCGAAAATGTCCGTACACATATGAGGGAAAAATCTGTTCTGTTATCAGTTCCCGAAACTCGACAGCGCCAGGTTGGTCGCAAGAGTGCGCAGATCGTCGACTTTGTAGTCGGGCCATCCGTGAACAATGCTCGACCACTCGGCAGGAATGTTCGAGTCGCCCCATCGAGCGCCGACCAACGAGCCGCAGATTGCCGCGGTGGTGTCGGTGTCGTCGCCTACCCGCACGCAGAGCTCGACGGCCGCCTTGAACTGATAGCGGCCCTCGTAGGCAGTCTGGGTAATGGCTGCCCAGGCTAGTTGTATCGATGAAATCACGTAGCCATTCGGGTTGAACTCGAAAGGGTCGGTCTTCTCGGCGGCCTTCATGCGCTCTCGCCACAGTTCGCGCGAAACCGGATCGAGCTGGTCGATGCCGTGCCAGAGCCCGTCGTAGTTGCCGTTCAAGACCGCGCCACGGATAGCCTCTGACCAGATGTAGCAGGCCTGCCAGCACTCGTCGGCCGAGTGAGTGAGCTCACTGAACGACTTGGCCGCCTCGAGCAGCCCTGCCCTGCCATCGAGAAAACCAAGTGCGATTGGGCTGGTTCGCATCAGGCTGCCATTTCCGTGGTGGCGCTCGTGAGCACTGGCGTAGTCGCGGGTTGCCTGCATCATCTCGCGGAACAGCTCTTCAGGGTCGCCCTCGTTGGCCATGATTCGCGCGAAAACAGACGATGTCTGAATGCCGATGTCTTTGGCCGACTTTTGCCACTCGAAGAACTGAGTGGCCGCCGACTGCAAAGCACGGTCACTCGAAAAGCCATGCGCTAGCCCAGCTCGACCAATGGCCACGGCCTGGTCAGTGTCGTCGGTCCACTCGCCTAGACCGAACATCGGCCCGGCCTTCATAACCACCTCGGCGCTCGGCGCCAGGGGACGTCCGAACTCGTACGACTGGCCAAGCGCATCGCCAACGGCCTGACCAACAAGCGCACCGCGAGCGCGATCGAGCAAATCTGCATCAAGTTTCATCAGTGCCTCCTGCTTTCTTTTTGCTTGCCGCGAATGAACGCCACGATCCCATAGATGTTCCAAGTTGCCATAAGCACGAACACCAAAATGAATGCGCCTACTGTCCGGTCGGCGATCCAATAATCGTGGAACCAGTAGTAGGTGTTTGCTTTCTTACCGTTGGCCCAATAGATCTCGAACCAGAAGCGATCGAGTGGTAGCAGCCAAAGCGCTACTTGAGTTATCACGCCGGCAGTCAAAGTGAACCGCCAGCGGCGACTAAGTAATTTCCAGACCGACTCTTTCATTTCTTGCTCCTAAATGTGAAGTGCGGCGAGCAGGCCCACCAGCAAGGTAATAAGGACCTGCAGCGCGGGCGCGATCCAGGCGGTCCATTTGGTGGCTTTCGACATCCAAACCAGGTGGTTTGCAACTCGATGACTTGAATCGGCAACCCAGCGACTTAAGCGCGCCATAGCTAACCAAATGATGATTAGAGCCACTTCGCAAATGGCATTCCGAGAGTCATCAGTGATGTCGAAAGGAGGCTTCACCCAGTCGATGACCCAATTAGTCAACTCGCCGAGCGAAAAGTACAGAACGACCGAATAAGCAAAGGCGCGGTGCCTGGTTGTTTTGAAGATGCCATCGGCGTTATCGCGATCACAGTCAATCCCACACAAATGGCCGGGGTGGTCATGTATCTCGTCGTCCTCATAGCCGATGTAGTCAGAGAAAAACTCACCCAAGCGTCGAAGATAGGCGAACATCAGTGACCCCCAAACCAGCCTTGGATTGTCTCAATCAACCAGAACACGGGGTAGTAAGCGACTGCGCTGCCGAACAAAAGGTAAGTCGCAAACTTGGCACCTTTGGCCACAAACAACAAACGATTTGCTTCATTCTGGCTGTGATCCGCGATGCGCTTGGCAAGACGCCGCGCCCCTAGCCAAATAAACAGGGTCAAGAGCGTAGGCAAGACCAAACGCGTGGGCCGAGTCTGCCACTCGAGTGGAACAACATAAGAAAGTGCCTTAGGCGCCAACCAGGACATCCCGAAAAAGAGGAAGTACATCGTGTAGCGCGTCAACCTTTTAGGGTCGTTGTACCAAGCCACCTTTGGCTCAACCAAGCAGTCGATGCCACAGATGTGCCCCGGATAATCGTGTTCGGAGTCATACTGGCGCGGCCCGCTGCTCAACCCGATGTAATCGAGAATCCGCTGCCATCTGCTCAAGTCTTGATCTGCCATGAGCCCTCCGTTCTTCAGAAAACGAAGGTATTGCCCACCTCCGACATTCGAATGTCGGAGGCCTGATTTACCTTCTTTCTCTCACCGAAAGAGGGACTTATGACTTCTCAAATCATCGTCATGAACTTGCAAGGCGTCGCCGTAGCGTCTGACACAGCCGTCACCAAACGCACCGAAAACAGCCTGCAGAACGCCGGCTTCGAGAGCAAGATCATCCGATTGCCTGAGCCGCACAAGGTCGCGATTCTGCATGCAGGCATGACCAACATCAACAACGTGCCGCACCTATGGCAGATTCGCCAGTGGGTCGCCACGCTCAGCAAGGCGCTACCCACGGTCAAGGACTACGTCGACAGTTACGTGCGCTTCAGCAACGCCGACAAGGTCATGGTGCCAAATGCCACCGGCCAAGGCGTCGTGCGGTGGGTTCTTGAGTCATTCATCGATGTGGAGGCTCGCCACCTGGGCAAGAGTGCGCGCAATTCTTTCAACGCTAAGCTCACCGACAAGCAGAACATCGCCGCCGCGCGCAAGGCGATCGCTCAGCACCTGTCTGAGATGAAGGCCTTCTACAAGGAAGCGCCTACCTTCAAAGGTCTGACCCGCGAGGGCGTCGCCCGCGCCATGGCCCCACTCAAGAAGCACCTCAACAAGTATTTCGCTGAGGCCTTTGCGCAGATCCCGATCTCAACTGCTCAGACCTCAACCCTCAAGGGCATGATGGCCGATGTGTTGCTCAAGCAAGACAGCGCACCGTCAGACTCGATCCTGCACTTTGTCGGCTTTGGCACAACCGAGCGCTATGCCCGACTCCATAAGGCGATCGTGCGCGGCAAATATGCCGGCAAACTCGTGGCTGGCGTATTTCAACTCGGGCCGCAGGTCGGCCCTGGCGAGAAAGAGAACAGCATCGACTGCTGGACCACCTCGCAGAACGACGCCATCAACTCATTCATGATGGGCTACCACCCGCAGACTCTCGAAACCGTCGACAAGGCGCTGGGCAAGGCCTTTGGCGAGAAGCTTGCCGAGGCACACCCCGACTTGGATGTTCGTTCAGCAGTTCACTCCACCACCCACCAGGCTTTCAGCCAAGCGCGCGATGAGCTCTCGCAGCCGATGTGGGATGCCCTGCGAAACCAGTCGGTCGAAAGCCTGGCGGAGTTCGCCAAGGCCATGGTCACTATCCAGTCCCTCTCGAGTTTTTACCGCGGGGATGGCACTGTTGGTGGCGATGTTGAAACGTACTTACTTCGAAAGTAGTTGCAACTTTTTAACAGCGGGGATATCCGGGGAAACCATCTGCCAGTTCAGTAAATCGGTGATCTTGACCCACTCCATGGCATCGTGATCGGTGCTCTCGAATACCTTCTCTACGGAAAGCGCGACTTGAAACGTCACTAATTCGATTTCAAGTTCGCCGACTACGGTAGCGACCCTTTTGCGGGCGCTCGGCACGCCAGACTGGCCCGGTTTGAATGGCCTTGAAAACTCGTGGCAGCTTGGCTGCGTTGGTGGCGTAGTAGCGAGTCAGCGGAACAGTCAGGTCAAAGCGCAGGCTGAGGTCGGCAAGGTTGTCTTTTCGCTGGTGTCGACAAGTGCGCGCTCAAGCTCTTCGCCGCGCTTCATGACTCGGTAGGCAAGCTTCTCGTTGTCGCCACCTTGACCACTGGTCAGGCGGCTGAGGTCTTCGAGGGTCGGGGTTTCGATCTCTTGGTATCAGTGACTCTTCTATGTCTCACGGATAGTCCCGAGCACACGATCGCGCTTGGCCTTCTCGGCTGGCAAGAAGTCGCGCATGCCTCTTGGAGGGTTCACGTCTTTAGCCATGGGTCAAGTTTGCCATAAGGTGTTGATGAGGGGACCCAGTGAAAAAGTACAAATTTGAAGAACTTTCGACTGCAGATTTAGTTATCGACGCTATTTATGAGGGTGATAGGTCGACGTCGTCTTATGGCGGAGAACCATTGCACCACCTAATGCCTGGTCTTGGTACCCAGGGTGGTTTTAGAAAACGCAAGGGGCTCGGTGAAAACTTTGTCGGTCTTGTACTGACAAGTACAGGTAATGAACCTGACTGGCCTGATGAGCTAAACCCTTTCACCGGAACCTACACATATTTTGGCGACAATCGCACGCCAGGAAAAGATCTTCACGACACTAAACCCGGTGGAAATAAGACTCTTGCACAAATTTTCGAATTGGCCCATGGCGATTCCGAGTCGCGGGCAAGATGTCCTTTGATATTGATTTTTGAATCTGTCGGCACAGGTCGCGATATGGTTTTTCGTGGTCTCGCGGTTCCTGGCACACGCCAGTTAGGTCCACGTGAAGATTTAGTAGCTATTTGGAAATCTTTTGGAGGGCAAAGATTTCAAAACTACAAAGCCATGTTCACAATCTTGGATTGTGGCTCAATTTCAGGTTCTTGGATTCGCGAAGTGTTTACTTCACGTGCCATAAATCTTGATGACCAGAGAACGCCTTTGGCTTACCGAAACTGGGTCGAATCAGGGAAGATTCAACCCCTGATGTCAGAACCGATCAAAACTCGGTCTCCTGAAGATCAGATGCCCCTTCCTGGTCTTCAAACTTTCTTAATTGAACAAATCAGAGAAACCTTTGCATCAGACCCATATGCTTTCGAACCAATTGCAGCTGAAATTTGGCGCATGTCTAGCCCGACACCAATGGAGTTTGAAATGACCAAACGTTATCGCGATGGAGGGCGAGACGCAATCGGATACCTTCTGCTCGGCCCGAAATCAGATGCTATCAAGGTCCACTTTGCGCTTGAAGCAAAACTTTACGGCAAGACCACTCGCGTTGGGGTCAAAGAAACAAGCCGGTTAATTTCTCGATTAAAGCACAGAGAATTTGGGGTGTTGGTTACGACTTCAGTTTTAGACCGACAGGCCTATGAGGAAATTCGTTCGGATTCACATCCGATTATTGTGATATCCGCCCGCGATGTTGCAGAAATTCTCATAAGCCAAGGCGTCAATAATCCGATTTTGCTTGCGGAATGGATTGATTCGCTCAATTAGTTGTAAGCCATGAAGCTACTTGCTCCAACGGTTTTTCCAACTTCGAGCCCTGAAAACAACACCTGCCATTGATGACCCATGGAAGTGTTCAATCAATTTCAATCTCACACGACATAGCCGCACGGGAAATGTTGAGAAATAGGATCAAGTAGCACTTGTGCTAATGGATTTTGCTACTAATAAGAACCAATAACCCCAGCATCATTGTCTGAGTCGAGCTCGAACGAGCGAATTTCAACCTGAAGTTCGCGAGTGGCCTCACGAAGGGCTCGCTCTGGTTCGAGACCGGCGGCACGAGCCGACGAGACGATCGCTAAGAGTAGTTTGCCTAGGGCGCGTTCGTCATCCATGGGTATAGCCGGGGTGTCAGAGGCATCGATCAGCCCGAGCTTCTCGGCCTTGCCAAGCACCTTGTCGGCAAGCGCCAGCGCAGGCAGAGCCTGAGGAATTCCATCGAGCACACTCTCGCGCTCTGGCTTCTCGCGCTGCTTGTGGGCATCCCAGTTGAGCATTACGTCGTCGCCGGTCTTGGCCGCGTATCGCTCGAGTTCTTCGGGTGAACCGAAAACGTGTGGATGCCGCCCCATCATCTTCTGAGCGCTGACCTCGGCGACAGTCTCGATGTTGAACGGTTCGCCAACGCTGCCAGTGGCACCAAGGTCGGTGTGAAAGATGACCTGATAGAGCACGTCGCCGAGTTCTTCGATGATCTCGTCGCGGTCACCACTCTCGATGGCATCGATTAGCTCATAGGTTTCTTCGAGCAAGTATTTGGTGAGGCTGTTGTGAGTCTGCTCGGCATCCCAGGGGCAGCCACCCGGGCTGCGCAGCTTGTGGGCTACTGCAATCAGGTATTCCAACTTGGGATGAGACTTGATCGGAACCTGGTGGTTTGCGGGAATCTCTGCGTTCATGGCACAAGTTTGGCAGAGCGATTTTGGGGTTGTGCACAACTGGGGCGGGTAATTGCAGCGGTTGGCAAGATGCTTGAGTGCCTTCAATTCAGTACTTCGACGCGATGGAATTCAGTGCTTTCTTAGAGTCGCTAGAAACTGAGGACCGAATCCTGGTTGCCATGTTTCTGGACACCCTGGCTAAGTACGGCCCTGACGTGGACGGCCGATGGTTCAAGACTCTGCCAGATGACCTAATCCAAGTGCGAATTGGGCCAACAAGACAGGTGGTTGGTTCGCGTTTGGGTCTTTCGCTAAGCACACCTAGTGAGCCAATGCTCATTCGCATCTACCTGATTGAGTCGGGGCCGAACATCGTCATTCTGAATGGCTACGACAAAGAAAAGGATCGATCTCGTGCAACGCAGCAAGCCGCCATTCGACTGGCCAACCTTAGGGCGGAATTGTGTAAGTCGAACCTTGCTAGGTGAAGTGTTTTATTACATCATTGAACTGGGAGGTAATTGTGGGACAGCATGAGGAAATCTGGGCTCCGATTAAGGGCAGCTGGTCAGAGGCTGAGTGGGCCTTTTACAACCAAGGAATGCAGGCATTGCAATTCGAAGTTCAGAGAGTTCGTCTTGGGCAGTTAGTGAAAACTGCGCGCCTGGCGAAGGGGCTTTCCCAGCGAGCATTGGCTGAGCTGACTGGGGTTCAGCAGCGGGAAATTTGCCGCATTGAAAATCACAAAGGAAACCCGACGCTTGCAACGCAACACAAATTGTTCAGTGCGCTTGGCATCCGAACTGTCTTCGAGATACCTGCCGCAGCCTAGTTGTTGATAACCCGAGCGGGGTTTTCTGACGGGGTTTAGGTTGACGGCATGATTGACGAACCCGAACTTGCCGCCGGATGGACCAAAGCCGACTGGGAGCACTACCGCCTGCTATCGCTTGCCCTGAGCCTCGAGGCTGAACGCGGGCGAATCGGTGACTTGTTGTTCGAGCGGCGCTGCGAGCAAGGGTTCACTCGCGGTCAATTGGCTCGCCTCACCGGGATGCGCGCCAAAGACATCAAGCGAATTGAAAAGGGGCGGGGTGATCCGCCGTTGAGCCTGCTGCATGGCCTGTTCGAGGTGCTCGGAATTGCTGCGCGTTACTCGGCGCTTTGAGTTGCATCGAACAGTCGCGCAAGCGTGCCCCAGGCGAAGTCGATGGCCGCCTGATCGCGCACTTGCTCGCCGGTTGGCGACCACGGCAGCGGCAGGGTCACGGTCTTGGAACCGGCCATGTAACGAAGACCGGAAATTTGGTGCGACAGGGCAACCTGACGCTCGGGGGTCAGCTCGACCGGCGTCACCTTCACCTGCGTGCCGAGCATGGTGAGCTCCTTGATGCCGAGGCGGTTGGCCTGCTGGCGCAGGGCCGTGATCTCGATCAGGTTAAGCACCGGCTGCGGCGCCTGACCATAACGGTCAACCAATTCAGCCAGGATGGCCTGCAACTGCTCACGCGTGCCACTCTCGCCCGAGCTCGCCGAGAGCTTGTGGTAGGCCTCGAGACGCAGTCGCTCGCTGTCGACGTAGGTGACCGGAATGTGAGCATCCACGGGCAGTTCGAGCTTGAGTTCGGCAGGGGCCTCGATCTTCTGGCCCTTGAACTCGGCAACAGCCTCGCCGATCATGCGCAGATAGAGGTCGAAGCCGACGCCCGCGATGTGGCCGCTCTGCTCGCCGCCGAGCAAGTTGCCGGCACCGCGAATCTCGAGGTCTTTGAGCGCAACCTGCATGCCTGAGCCGAGCTCGTTGTTGGTGGCGATGGTGGCAAGGCGGTCGTGCGCAGTTTCGGTGAGGGTCTTCGACGGGTCATAGAAGAAGTAGGCATAGGCACGCTCGCGCGAACGACCGACGCGACCGCGAATCTGGTGCAGCTGGCTCAGGCCGAAGTTCTCGGCGCGATCCACAATCAGGGTGTTGGCGTTCGGAATGTCGATTCCGGTTTCGATGATTGTGGTCGAAACTAGAACGTCGAACTTCTTCTGCCAGAAGTCGATCACCACCTGCTCGAGCTGGTGCTCGTTCATCTGACCGTGGGCAACGGCAATGCGCGCCTCGGGCACTAGGGCTCGCAGATCGCTGGCCGCCTTGTCGATACTCTGCACGCGGTTGTGCACGAAGAAGACCTGACCCTCGCGAATCAGTTCGCGGCGAATCGCCGCCGCAACCTGCTTCTC
Organism: uncultured Micrococcales bacterium; assembly: GCA_903909605.1. Lineage (GTDB taxonomy): Bacteria > Actinomycetota > Actinomycetes > Actinomycetales > Microbacteriaceae > Rhodoluna. The sequence goes on from CAIVWH010000031.1 coordinate 65,947, forward strand.
GCTGTAGCCACCGACGTAGGTGAGAATCGGGTGGCGCTCTTCTGGCGGGGTCGCAAGGGTCGACATTTCACGGATGCCCGTGATGGCCATCTCGAGTGTGCGCGGAATCGGCGTGGCCGACATCGAAAGCACATCGACGTTCTGTTTCATCTCTTTGAGCAGCTCTTTGTGCTCGACGCCGAAGCGCTGCTCTTCGTCGACAATAACGAGGCCGAGATTGCGGAACTTCACGTTCTTGCTGAGCAACCGGTGTGTGCCAACCACCATGTCGATTGCGCCGGTGGCGAGGCCGGCGAGAACATCCTTGGCTTCTTTATCGGTTTGAAAACGGCTGAGCGCGCGCACGGTAACCGGAAAGCCGGCGAAGCGATCTGTGATGGTCTCGACGTGCTGACGCACCAGCAGCGTGGTTGGCACGAGCATGGCCACCTGGGTGCCGTCTTGAATCGCCTTGAACGCGGCACGGATTGCCACCTCGGTCTTGCCGTAACCAACGTCGCCGGCGAGCAGGCGATCCATCGGCACCTGCGACTCCATGTCGCGCTTGACCTCGTCGATCGTGGTGAGCTGGTCTGGGGTTTCGACGAAGGCGAACGCCTCCTCGAGTTCGCGCTGCCAAGGGGTGTCTGGCCCGAAGGCGTGGCCCTTCGACTTCACTCGCGCCGAATAGAGCTTGACCAGGTCGATGGCAATCTTGCGCACGGCCCTGCGAGCGTTGGCCTTGGTGCGCGACCAATCGCCGCCGCCCATCTTGCTGAGCACCGGGGCCTCGCCGCCGACATAGCGGGTCAGGTAGTCGAGCTGATCGGTAGGCACGAATAGAGTGTCGCCCGGGTGGCCCTTCTTCGATGGCGCGTATTCGATCAGCAGGTATTCGCGGGTCGAACCGGCAACGCCCATGGTTCTCGTGACCAGCTCTTTGAAGCGCCCGATGCCGTGCACCTCGTGCACCACGTAGTCGCCCGACTTTAGGGTCAGCGGGTCGACCGCCGCACCACGCTTGGCGGCAAGTTTTCGCTGCTGCGGGGTCACATAGCTGGCATTGCGACCATAGAAATCGCTCTCGGTCAGCACGATCAGGTCGCTGCGCGGGGCGGCATAACCTTTGCGAAGTGGCACCTGGGCAATGGTGGCTGGGATGCTCGCCGCCGTCAGTTGCTCGCCGATGCGCTCTGCCGTGCCGTGACCCTCGGCGGTGACGAAGATCTGCTGCCCGTTCTTGGCCTGATCTTGCAGCCACTCGATTGGGGTTGCATCGATGCCGGCGAAGTTCGGGATCTCGAGCATCTCGAGATTCACGAGGGTCTCGTCGTCCGCACCGAACTGGCTGAGCGTGAAAAGTTGTTTGTCGGCGATTGCGGTTTTGAACTGGTCGAGAGTTTTGAAGCCACCGGCACTCAGGTCAATCGGTGCGCTCGCCCCCTCGATGGCGGCATCCCAGGCGGCGTGCAAAAACTCTTCGTTGGTGTCAATCAGGTTTTGCGCGCGAGCCGCACACTTCTCGGGGCTAAGCATGGTGACCAGCGAGCCGGCTGGCAGGTATTCGTTGAGCGTGGTCAGTCGTTCGGCGAGCACCGGCGCGAGCGATTCCATGCCGTCGACCGGAATGCCCTGCGAAATCTTTTCGAGCATCGTGCTCAGGTTCGGAAACTCGTGGTGCATTTGGCGCGCGCGGTTTGCGACATCCGGCGTGATGATGATTTCGCGGGCGGCATAGAGCTCGATTGAGTCGAGTTGCGAGGTGATCTCGCCGGTATCGGCGTTCACGATTTCGATTGAGCGCTGGTCGGTCACCGAAAACAGGCGAATCTCATCGAGCTCGTCGCCGAAAAACTCGAGGCGCACGGCGTGGTCGGCGGTGGTTGCAAAAATGTCCAGGATGCCGCCGCGCACGGCAAACTCGCCGCGACGGGTGACCATGTCGACGCGGTGGTACGCGTGCTCAACCAGCTTGAGCGAAAGCTCGGGCAGTAGGTATTGCTTGCCGCGCTCGAGCACCAGCGGCGGGTGGTTGGCCAGGCCGGCAATCACTGGCTGCAAAGCCGCACGGATGCTCGACAGCACGTAAACGTTGTGATCTAGGTTCTCGCCCAGCTCGCGCAACCGGTGCAGCACCTGAAGGCGCTTGCCCACGGTCTCTGCGCTCGGGCTCAGCCGCTCGTGAGGAAGCGTTTCCCAAGATTGGAACTCAAGAACCTCGCATCCTGGGTCTAGGGCTCGCAAGGTCGCGGCGGTCTCTTCGGCCTCGCGGCCGGTGGCGACTATGACCAGCTGCACAGGCGTGAGGCTTCGCTCGCGGCGGTACTGGCTGAGAATCGTGAGAATGCTGGGATGCGCCCCCAGCGGAGCAACCACGTCTACCCTGCGGTCTGACGCGCGTTTCTGAAGTTTTGCGAAGGGATACCCCTCGCCGGTGAGCGCGACAAGGCGTGCGAGGGCCTCAGAGTTTGTCGTGCTCATGGGGGTCAGTTTACGTGGAGTTTTCCACAGATGTAAGGCCCCTTCGTTTAGAGGGTGGTTTTCGAAATACGTTCGAGCAATGACTTGGACTATTGAATACTTCGAGGCGGGGTCACTCGATGACCTGCGCAAAGAAGTTAGTGCAGGTCAATTTCGTTTCATCGTGCTGCAGGCATTGCATCGCCTCGAGACACAGGGGCTCAATCTGTTGGGAACCAATCACATGAAATCACTTGGTGGCGGGTTATTCGAATTGAGAATTCGTCGAGATCCTGAACTGCTGGTTCGAATCTTCTTCACTCTGATTCATCCAAGCCGTCTAGTCATCGTTGGCGGCTACAACAAAAAGCGAGATCCAAGTGATTTGAAGCAGCGACGCGAAATCAAGGCTGCTCGCCGAATCGTTGACGAGATTTCAGGACGGAGATAGAGTAAGTGAAACAACACTTAGAGGCGGTTTCGGTGGCCAAACGATTTGTAACCCCAGCAGAAATGCTCGCGCACGTCGAGAAGGACTACACGGCTGAGCAGAAAGCCGAGGCTTATCGCGGTGGTCTCGAAGGCACCGCGGAGGCTCACGCATTTACTTTGGGTTGGAACCTGAGAGAGCTGCGCCTAGCCGCTGGCATGACCCAGATGGAACTCTCAGAAAAAGTTGGCATTCAACAGCGCGAGATCACACGAATCGAAAATGGGCAAGGAAACCCGACCCTTAGAACCATGATGAGGTTGCTGCTGGCCTTCAACAAAACCATCGCAATCGTTGACTACGAAAAAGCGAACTAACGAACGTTGAACTTCTGCTGCGCCTCGAGCACGCCGACTGAGGCAACGGCCTCGATCGCATCGGCCGCGGTCTCAAGCAGTAGCGGCAGCATGTCTTTGCGTTCGGCCGACGAGAAGTCTTTGAGCACGAAGTCGGCGGCATCCTGGCGACCAGGCGGGCGACCAATGCCAACCCGGATGCGCGCAAAATCGGGTGATCCGGCCGCGGCGATGATGTCGCGAAGCCCATTGTGCCCCGCATGACCGCCGCCAACCTTCACCCGCACCAGCCCAGCGTCGATGTCGAGCTCGTCGTGAACCACGAGAACCCGCGAAACCGGGATCTCGTAAAACTTCATCAGCGACGAAACGGGGCCGCCGCTGGTGTTCATGTAACTCAGCGGCTTGGCGAGAATCACTTTTGGGCCACCAATAGAAATGCGACCCTCAGCCACGAGCGCGTTGCTCTTGTGTGATTTGAAGGTCGCTGAAATTCGATTCGCCAGCACATCCAAGGCCATCTGGCCGACGTTGTGGCGATTGCCGGCGTAGTCGGGCCCGGGATTACCGAGCCCGACCAC